>NZ_CP129119.1:910833-1601666 GCF_030406775.1 Sporosarcina trichiuri
TCCGCTATGTGTGGCGGGTCATGATTTTCGGCTCCTCCATCGTACTTGCCCGGACCATCCGCAAGCAGCTGTTCGATCATTTCTTGAAGATGTCACCCGCATTCTACCAGAAGCGGCGGGTCGGGGACCTGATGGCCCATGCCACCAATGATGTCAGCGCCGTCCAGCAGACCGCCGGCATGGGGGTGCTCACTCTGTTCGACTCCCTTTCGACGGGCGGTTTCGTCATTTTGACGATGGCGCTGACGATCAACTGGAAACTGACCCTGATCGCCCTCGTTCCGATCCCGCTCATGATCATCCTGACAAGTTTCTACGGGAGATTGCTGCGCCGGCACTTCCGTACGGCGCAGGAGGCATTTTCCAGCATGAATGATAAGACGCAGGAAAGCATTTCAGGCATGAAAGTCATCAAGACATTCGGCCAGCAGAAAGAAGACATCGAAGATTTCAAGGAACTGTCCGACGAAGTCGTGGAGAAGAACATGCGCGTCGCCCGGATCGATGCTCTGTTCGACCCGACCATCGGCGGAATCTTCGCCGTCTCTTCCATTATTTCGTTCATCTTCGGTGCGCGTTTCATCCTTGCTGGTAATATGTCCGTCGGAGATATGGTGGCGTTCAGCACGTATCTCGGCCTCCTGACATGGCCGATGCTCGCGTTCGGCTTCCTGTTCAACATTGTCGAGCGGGGAAGTGCCTCGTACAGCCGGATCCGCGATCTGCTGGCTGTCGAGCCGGAAGTGACGGACGTCGCAGGGGCGATCAGTGAGCGGCCGAAGGGAGATCTTGTTTTCAATATCGATTCCTTCACATTCCCAGGGGATCCGAAACCCGCCCTGCAGGACGTCCGCTTTGCGCTGGATCAGGGAGAAACGCTGGGGATTGTCGGAAAAACCGGTTCCGGGAAGACCGCCATCCTGAAACTGCTGCTCCGGGAATTCGATGGATTCGAAGGGGAGATCCGGTTCGGCGGCCACTCCATCCAGCATTACAAACAGCAGTTCCTTCGGGAATCGATCGGTTATGTGCCGCAGGATCACTTCCTGTTCTCCACGACCATCGCAGAGAATATCGCCTTCACCAATCCGACCGTCTCCATGGATGATATCCGGGCGGCTGCGCGTCTTGCGCACATCGATGAAGATATCCAAGGGTTTGCAGAAGGCTACCGGACCGTTGTCGGCGAACGCGGCGTATCGCTTTCCGGCGGCCAGAAGCAGCGGATTTCCATCGCACGCGCCCTGCTCATGAAACCCGAACTGCTCATCCTCGATGATTCGCTCTCGGCGGTCGATGCGAAAACCGAGGAAGCGATCCTCCGGTCATTGAAGACGGCAAGGAGCGGAGAAACGACGATCATTACGTCGCACCGGCTGAGTGCTATCCAGCATGCCCACCAGATCATCGTCATGGACGGCGGGCGTGTCGCGGAAGCCGGCACCCATGCTGAACTGATGGCACTCGGCGGGCGCTACAAAGAGATGTATGATCTGCAGCAGCTGGAAGCATCCGTCGAACAGGGAGGTGAGGCGTAATGGGAGAGACGAAACAACCAACGATGTCGGTACGGGAGCAGCTCCGCGTATTTGTGCGGCTGTTGCGCTATCTGACACCCCACAAACTCTCGATCGCCTTTGCGCTCATCCTGCTGGCCCTGACGACCACAGGCGGGATCGTCAGTCCGCTGCTGATCCAGTCGTTCATCGATGATCATCTTGTTCCGCTCAATTTCGAACGTACAGGTGTCATCCGGCTGCTTGCTGCTTATGTGAGTGTCCAGGTGACGGTCGTCGTCATCTCGTACTTCCAGTCGATCCGTTTCCAGCGGATCGCCCTGAAGATCATCCAGCAGCTGCGGATCGATGCATTCACAAAGGTGCAGGGACTCGGCATGCGGTATTTCGACAGAACACCGGCAGGCGCGATTGTATCACGCGTCACGAACGACACCGAAGCGATCAAGGAGATGTTCGTCAGCGTTGTTGTCACGTTCCTGCAGGCGATCTTCGGCATCATCGGTGTCTACATCGCCCTCTTCTCACTCGATGCGTCCCTGGCGCTGTATTCACTTGTCCTGCTGCCGCTGTTCGCGGTGCTGGTGGCGGTCTATCGCCATTACAGCGCGGATTTCTACCAAGATATCCGGGAGCGTCTCAGCCAGCTCAACGGCAAGATTTCGGAATCGCTCTCCGGCATGGGTATGATCCAGGCCTTCCGTCAGGAGCAGCGGCTCGCGGATGAATTCGGGACCATCAATGAAGGGCATTACCGGGCCGGCCGCCGGAACATCAAATTCGACAGCCTGCTGCTCGGGCCGTTCATTGACCTGCTGTATACGGCAGCCGTTGTTGCTGCACTCGCCTATTTCGGCTTCACGTCCCTGGTCTCGGCCGTCGACGTCGGCGTCATCTATGCCTTTACGACGCTGTTGAGCCGCCTGTTCCAGCCGGTCCAGCAGGTGATGAACCGGATGTCGATCTTCCAGCAGGCACTCGTGTCCGCCTCCCGTGTATTCACGCTGATCGATGAAACGGATATGGAGCCTGTCCAGCAAGTGACAGAGCCTGCATCGATCACGGAAGGGAAGATCGTCTTCGATCATGTGACGTTCAGCTATGACGGCAAGAACGATGTCCTGAAAGACATTTCCTTCACCGCGAACGCCGGTGAAACCGTGGCACTCGTCGGGCATACCGGCAGCGGCAAGAGTTCGATCATCAACCTGCTCATGCGCTTCTATGAATACGAGCAGGGGAGCATCACCATCGACGGCCGGTCGCTGAAATCCTACTCCGCCGAAGAATTGCGCAGCAAGGTGGGGCTTGTCCTGCAGGATCCGTTCATGTTCTACGGGGATATCGAAAGCAATATCCGGCTGCACAATTCCGGGATGTCTTCCGAAACCGTCCGGGCGGCAGCGGAATTCGTCCGGGCGGATGCATTCGTCGGACAGCTTGAAGGGAACTATGCCCATAAAGTGATGGAGCGCGGCGCCACGCTTTCGAGCGGACAGCGCCAGCTGATCGCGTTCGCCCGCACGATGGCGGCCGATCCGAAAATCCTGGTGCTCGATGAGGCGACGGCCAACATCGATACCGAGACGGAGATTGCCATCCAAGCGAGCCTGCAGAAGATGCGGAAAGGGCGTACGACCATTGCCATTGCGCACCGTCTGAGCACCATCCAGGATGCCGAACTCATCCTCGTCCTGCACAAAGGGGAGATCGCAGAGCGGGGGACTCATCAGGAATTGCTGCGCCAGAAAGGGCTCTATTACAAAATGTATCAGCTGCAGAACGGGCAGACCGCCTGACCAGCTGGGTCAAGCCGCACGCAGGTTCCGCTGCGTGCGGCTTTTCACATGTCATAAACTGTTCACAGACAAAATGTGCGTATTCGCCGCCCTGTTCTGATACGATGGAGAAGCAAATTCAGACAAACTGATAAGGGGGAAGTTCATTGGCAGCAGATGTGAACGTATTCCTTGCATTCGGCGCGGGTTTTCTCAGCTTCGTCTCCCCGTGTGTCCTGCCGCTTTATCCGGCATTCATTTCCTACATAACCGGTATGTCCATCGAGGATCTGACGTCTGATAAGAAGCGCATGAGCCGAAATGGAATGCTGCATACATTATTCTTCCTGCTCGGATTTTCCATCGTGTTCATCTTCCTTGGGTTCGGCTCGTCCTTCATCGGCCGGTTCTTCATCGAATATATGGACCTTCTGCGGCAGGTGGGCGCAATTTTCATCGTCCTGTTCGGACTGATGGTGGCAGGTGTCTTCACGCCGAAGTTCCTCATGCAGGAACACAAACTGCAGTTCAAGAACAGGCCGTCCGGCTATCTCGGTACGGCGCTGATCGGTCTGGCGTTCTCCGCCGGCTGGCAGCCATGCATGGGCCCGATCATCGGGGCGATCATCGGACTCGCCGCATCCAATCCGGGATCGAGCATGCTCTACATGATGATGTACGTCCTCGGTTTTGCAGTGCCGTTCTTCGTCCTGTCGTTCTTCGTGACACGGCTCGGCTGGATCCGGCGCCATAACCGGACGATCATGCGCATCGGGGGCGTCCTGATGATCGTCTTCGGTATCATCCTGTTCTTTGACGGCATGACATACCTGATCAGCTTGCTCAGCCCGATCTTCGGGGATTTCCAAGGCTTTTAAGCAGGGAGGCTGGATTGAATGATTGAAGTAACTTCATATGATGACTGGCAGCAGCTCGCTGCTTCGGAAACAGCCGTCCTGCTGTTCGTGAAAACGGACGGCTGCTCCGTCTGTGACGGGCTGTATCCGCAAGTGGCGGCACTGGAACCGGCCTATCCATTCCCGTTCGCCCGGGTGAATGTGTCGGACGTGCCTGAGATGGCAGGCCAGCTGGCGCTGTTCACCGCTCCAGTCGTCCTCCTGTTCAGCCGCGGCCGGGAGCTGACGCGTTTTGCGCGGTTCGTGCCGATGGATGACTTGCGGAAGCGGCTGGACGAGCTCAAGGAGGCGGTGTCCGGATGAACCGGATCCAGGGCTTGCTCGATACCATTTTCAACGATATCCCGCCTGTCGTCCTGATTGTCGGGTCGACCGTCGTTTTCTTTGTCATGGGACTGCTTGCATTCTTCGTCCGATCGAAAGCGGCACAGCGCCCCATAACACCGGTGCGCATCATCCTGCCGCCGCTCTTCATGTCGTCGGGACTGCTGATGTTTTTGTTCACACAGTTCCAGGTGCCGAAAAACCAAGTGTTCGAAGCGATGGCGGTCGGCCTGTTATTCTCGACCATCCTGATCGTCACGACGAATTTCGAGCATAAGGACGGCAATCTGTTCGTCAAGCGGTCGAAGGCGTTCATCTTCATTCTGGCAGGGCTGCTGATCTTCCGTCTGGTCGCCAAGCTGATTCTCAGCAGTTCGATCGACGTCGGGGAACTCGCGGGCATGTTTTTCATCCTCGCGTTCTCCATGATCATCCCCTGGCGGATCGGGATGCTCGTCAAATACAGCCGATTGAAAAAAAGAGAGGGACTTCCGGTGAAATGACCGGGTCCCTCTCTTTTTTGCGTTAAAACAGATGCTCATACGGCGTCATATCGACGTCCATTGACGTCAGTTTCTTGCGCAGGAATTTATGGTCGCGCTTTGGCGTCGCAACGATGTAACCGCGGATGATATGGTCGAACTCGATTCGTTTCGCGTGTTCGTCCAGTGCGATCTGCCCGATCCTTCCGGCGATCTTCTGCTTCGCCACCGGCCGGAACAGCTCGGGCACCGGCTGGACCAGTTCGTTCAGCAGCCCCTTCGCCTCGTCATTCCACAGATGCAGCGACCGGTCGACATAATACTCTTCCCAGTCCAGCGTCGATTTCCCATCCTCTTTCGGGAACACTTTCAAAAACTTCCGGAACATGAAAAAGCCGCCGATTCCAAACAGGACGATCAGCACGATGCACCAGAAGACGATAAACCAGATAAACCAGCCTGGCATGATTCGTTCACCTCTTTACAGACTCTCTTCCTATCCATTGTACCTGCAAACTGAAACTCTTTCACGAACATTGTATCCTTTTCCTTCTTCCGCGTCTATGTAGAGTGTGAAAGGAGGGGAACACACATGGCAGCACTTCAATTCCAGACTGCAACAGGCAAGATCATCTTCGACGCCGGCCAGACACCGGACGGCCGTCTGATCAGCCGGACGAAAACGTACCGGTTCGTCGAACGGAACGCTTCACCGGAAAGTCTGCAGGCAGCTCTGACAGCGCTCGGCCAGCTGTCGGCATGGTCTGTAATGTCGTACGAGAAAGTCGTCACATCGACTGTCACCGACTAACCGCAGGCAACTCAAAACGGAAGGAGGAAACTTGAATGGCACTCACATTGCAGCTTGTCTTCACCAAGTCCGACGGCAAGGACTTCATCATGACCGTGGACGAACCGCGCAGCGACCTGACGCCGGCGGAGGTGGAAGCCGCCATGCAGCAGATCATCGATTCCGCTGCATTCAAGAAGGACGGCGATGTCCTGACAGCAGTCAAAAGCGCCCGCATCATCGACCGCAGTGTAAACGAACTCATCAAAACCAAGTAAGGGGGGAGAGGCCGGTATCCAGTCCAGTGACTGGGACCGGCTTTTTCGGACGTACACCATAAAGGAGGGAAAAAACGTGGAACAGATGCTTGAGCTGTCGATGGGGTTCATCCAGGAGATCGGCTTTCCAGTGTTCGTATCCTTCTATCTGCTGCATCGGCTGGAAACGAAACTGGAAGCGATCCACGGCGCCCTCGTCACGCTGAAAGTGAAATAGTCTTCACAGTTCCGACAAACAAACGCCAAACAACTGTGGAAATCCCGGTTGTTTGGCGTTTGCCGGTTCGATATGATAAAGTGAGTGCACAGAGTTTGGAGGAAGAGTCATGAAGAAAAAAGCTTTGTTACTGAGCGTCCTTATGCTGTCTCTGATTTTGGGTGCGTGCGGCGGCGGCTTCAAAGCCGACCACCATTACAGCATCGCTCCGTTCGAATTCACCGATCAGAACAATGAGAAGGTTTCATTGGACGATTTGAAAGGCGAGATCTGGCTGGCCCAGTTCGTGTTCACCAGCTGTACGACTGTCTGCCCGCCGATGATGAGCAACATGGCGGAAATCCAGGAAGGCCTCGAGAAAAAAGGGGTGGAAGACTATAAAATCGTCTCCTTCAGTGTGGATCCGGAAGTCGATACGCCTGAAAAACTCGGCGAATACCTGGACGCCTTTGACGTGCCGGACAAATCGAAATGGGAGATGCTGACCGGTTACACGATGGATGACATCAGCGATCTTGCTGTCAAATCGTTCAAGATGCCGGTCATCGATGATCCGAATTCCGATCAGGTCATCCACGGCTCACGTTTCGGTCTGGTCGACAAAGAAGGGAAAGTCGTGAAAACCTACGCAGGGAACGAAGACGTACCATTCGACACAATTGTCAAAGACATGAAAACACTGAGCAAACAAGACTGATTGCAGGAAAGGGGAGGGACGGGTGAAGAAAAAGAAACGCAGGCTGACCGCGAAGGCGAAATTGCTGCTGATCGCACTGCTTGTACCGGTTTCAGCCGTCCTGTTCACCTTGACCGCCATCATCTGGACAACCCTCCGCCATCCGTCGGTCATCCAGAAGTCCGCGAGTACGCTGATCGATCTGCATGACCGGCACGGCGGACTCACCATTCCGGACGAATACATCCCGATCTATAAAGCGGCTGCCGACGAGTATGACATCCCATGGACGCTGCTTGCAGCCCATCATCGGGTCGAAACCCGCTTTTCCACGATGGATCCGCTGCTGTCACCGACCGGCGCAGAAGGGCATATGCAGTTCATGCCGTGTACATTCGTCGGGTGGAGCTATCCCGGCTGCAGCGGCCTCGGCAAAGGGGATATCCCCGAAAAGGACAAGACCGATCCTGCAATCATCGCGGAGTACGGCGGATACGGCGTGGATGGCAGCGGAGACGGGAAGGCCGATCCGTTCAATCTCGAGGATGCCATCTTCAGCGCCGCGAACTACTTATCGAAAAGCGGGGCGGCGGACGGCCATATCGAAAAAGCGATTTATCATTACAATCATAGTGACAAGTACGTAGAGGACGTCCTTTGGTTTTTCGATGAGTATGAAGCCCAGCAGACTAAACAGGCCAAAAAATAAAAGGACTCCGCAATATGCGAAGTCCTTTTTGCTATGCCTGGTGTTACGAAGCCTTGCGCATCGCTTTCAGCACGAGGCTGACGATGAATACAAGGACGAGTGCACCGATCAGCGCCGGGATGATATAGAAGTCCGATACTTTCGGTCCCCATTCTCCAAGCAGTGTTCCGCCGACCCATGCACCTACGATACCAGCGATGATGTTACCGATGATTCCGCCTGGGATATCTTTACCAAGAATAAGTCCGGCAATCCAGCCAATAATACCTCCGATGATTAAAAACCAAAGAAAACTTAGCATGTGATTCCTCTCCTTTTCGCTTTAGTAATTTGTCTGGTGTAGTATTTGTTATAGCCACAAATTCTATACTTCAAACATGACAGCGAAAAAAAGGGAGGCCGCTTCAGCGGATCAGTTCGGCACCGAGCGTGTTCTCGAAGTGGCGGAGCGCCCATTCATGGCCGGCCGGATCGAAGCTCGCGACGCCCTTTTCGTGGATAACGATCTTGTACCCGCGGTTATAGGCATCAGCAGCCGTATGCAGAATACAGATGTCGGTGCAGACTCCTGTCAAATGGAGTTCATCGATAGTACGGGCACGCAGCCAGATGTCGAGATCCGTTCCGGCAAACGCACTGTATCGGGTTTTATCCATCCAGTGGATCGCTTCCTTGTTTTCTTCATATAATGTTTTCAGGGAACCGTACAAGTCCCGCCCGGGTGTGCCGCGCAAGTTATGAGGCGGGAACAGCCGGGATTCCGGATGATGGGGATCATCCTTTTCGTGCACATCGACCGCAAAGACGACTGCTTCCTCCCGGTCGATGAATTCCTGTGTGAGCTGTGTGATATACCGCTCGAGCGCCATTCCGGGCGCCCCGCACGTCAATGCGCCGTCTTCCGCGACAAAATCCTCCGTGTAATCGATGACCAGCAATGCCTTCTTCAATTCAGCCACTTCCTTTCTTTCTTCTATTATGCACATAGTCTGAGAAAAGGCCATCCGTTCATCAGAACAGTCATCATATCGATTCTTCTTATGGACTACTATAAATTTAATGTAATTTACTTATAGACTTTGCTGTTATATGATGGAGTAGAGAAAAGACGCTTATTTTTAAAGCCTTTTCAGTACGTAAAGGAGGAATTCAGCAATGACAAAGAGCAATTTCCACAACAGCCGCTCCTCATTCGACCTGAACGGTAAGACGTATAACTACTACCGCATCAAGGCGCTGGAGGACGCAGGTATTGCAAAAGTCTCAAGACTGCCTTACTCGATCAAAGTACTTCTGGAATCCGTCCTTCGCCAGCATGACGGATATGTCATCAAAGACAACCATGTCAACAACCTGGCAAAGTGGGGCAAAGACGCGGATGCCGATGCAGAAGTGCCATTCAAGCCATCCCGCGTCATCCTGCAGGACTTCACAGGCGTACCGGTCGTCGTCGACCTCGCATCCCTGCGTTCCGCGATGGCGGACATGGGCGGAGACCCGGACAAGATCAACCCGGAAATCCCGGTCGATCTCGTCATCGACCACTCCGTGCAGGTAGACAGCTACGGCACGCATGATGCCCTCCAGAAGAACATGGAGCTCGAGTTCGAACGGAACGCAGAGCGCTACCAGTTCCTGAACTGGGCGCAGAAAGCATATGACAACTACCGCGCGGTTCCGCCGGCTACAGGGATTGTCCACCAGGTGAACCTCGAGTACCTGGCAAGCGTTGTCCATGCAATCGAAAACGAAGACGGCTCATTCGAAGCCTACCCGGATACATTGGTCGGTACGGACTCCCATACAACGATGATCAACGGAATCGGCGTCCTCGGATGGGGTGTCGGAGGTATCGAAGCGGAAGCCGGCATGCTCGGACAGCCTTCCTACTTCCCGATTCCTCAGGTCATCGGTGTCAAGCTGACAGGCGAACTGCCAAACGGCACGACTGCGACTGACCTCGCGCTCAAAGTGACGCAGACATTGCGTGCACACGGCGTCGTCGGCAAATTCGTCGAGTTCTTCGGACCAGGCGTTTCCGAACTGCCGCTTGCAGACCGGGCAACCATCGCCAACATGGCTCCGGAATACGGCGCAACATGCGGATTCTTCCCGGTTGACGAAGAGTCACTCAACTATATGAAGCTGACAGGCCGCGACGAAGACCACATTGCGGTCGTCAAAAAATACTTGCAGGAGAACGATATGTTCTTCACGCCGGACAAAGAAGAGCCGGTGTATACGGAGTGTATCGAAATCGACCTGACGCAAGTGGAAGCGAACCTTGCCGGACCGAAACGCCCGCAGGATATGATTCCGCTTTCGGACATGAAGCGTGAATTCAACGATGCAGTCGTTGCACCTGAAGGCAACCAAGGGTTCGGCCTCACTCCGAAAGAGTTCAAGAAGAGCGGCACAATCGAATTCGCTAACGGTACGTCGATCGAAATGAAGACCGGTGACCTCGCGATCGCTGCAATCACATCTTGTACGAACACATCGAATCCGTACGTTATGCTCGGCGCAGGATTGGTAGCAAAAAAAGCTGTCGAACTCGGCCTGACACCGCCGGCTTACGTGAAAACTTCACTGGCACCGGGATCGAAAGTCGTGACAGGCTACCTGGCAGAATCAGGTCTCGACAAATATCTTGACCAGATCGGCTTCAACACAGTCGGTTACGGCTGTACGACATGTATCGGGAACTCGGGTCCTCTTCTTCCTGAAATCGAGAAGACGATCATGGACAATGACCTGCTTGTCTCTTCCGTCCTGTCCGGGAACCGGAACTTCGAAGGCCGGATCCACCCGCTCGTCAAAGCCAACTACTTGGCATCTCCGCCGCTCGTCGTCGCATATGCGCTTGCCGGAACAGTCGACATCGACTTCAAGAAACAGCCGATCGGCAAGAGCAAAGACGGCAAAGATGTCTACTTCAATGACATCTGGCCATCGACGGAAGAAGTGAAGGCGATGATCGAGAAGACGGTCACACCAGAACTGTTCCGTAAAGAATATGCACGCGTGTTCACAGAGAACGAAGCATGGAATGCAATCGAAACGACAGACGAAGCGCTGTATGATTTCGATGAGAATTCCACATACATCCAGAACCCGCCATTCTTCGAAGGGCTTTCCAAAGAACCTGCAGACATCAGCGCACTGAAAGATCTGCGCGTTGTCGGGAAGTTCGGCGATTCGATCACAACCGACCACATTTCGCCGGCTGGTGCGATCGGCAAGGATACACCTGCAGGACTGTACTTGCGTGAGCATGGCGTCGAGCCGCGCTACTTCAACTCGTACGGCTCCCGCCGAGGAAACCACGAAGTCATGATGCGCGGTACGTTCGCCAACATCCGGATCCGCAACCAGATTGCAAAAGGAACGGAAGGCGGCTATACGACCTACTGGCCGAACAAAGAGATCATGCCGATCTATGACGCTGCCATGAAGTACCAGGCAGACGGCACTGGACTCGCAATCATTGCCGGCAAAGATTACGGTATGGGCTCGTCCCGTGACTGGGCAGCCAAAGGAACGTCCCTTCTCGGCATCAAGACAGTCATCGCCGAGAGCTATGAGCGGATCCACCGTTCGAACCTCGTTATGATGGGTGTCCTGCCGCTTCAGTTCATCAACGGACAGAACGCGGAATCCCTCGGACTGACAGGCGAAGAAGCGATCAGCGTCGACATCGCGGAAGGCGTCAGCCCGCGCGATATCCTCAAAGTGACAGCGACGGCGGCAGACGGCACCGTCACTGAATTCGAGGCACTCGCACGTTTCGACTCCGAAGTGGAGATCGACTACTACCGTCACGGCGGCATCCTGCAAATGGTGCTCCGCGACAAGATGAAAGGCTGAGCCAGCCTGCCGCCCCTTTCCTGACGCTTGTCAGGGAAGGGGTTTTTTGTGCAGGACGGACGGAATTTCGGTATACTGGCGGGGTAGAAGAGGTGATCAGACATGCATGTCAGTGAAAAAGAGATTGAAATCCGCTATGCGGAAACGGACCAGATGGGCGTCGTCTACCATGCGAACTATCTCGTCTGGATGGAGATCGGCCGCACGAAGCTGATCGAGGACCTCGGTTTCAATTATGCAGGACTGGAGGCGGACGGATACCTGTCGCCGGTGACCGATCTGTCGGTCAACTACAAAGCCGCCATGCGGTATGGTGAAACCGCGACCGTCCGTACGTGGATCGAGTCCCACGGAAAACTGCGCACGGTCTATGGCTATGAAATCCTGCACGCCGACGGTACCGTGGCGGCGACCGCCGTGTCGGAACACGTCGTCGTGCGGAAAGACAATTTCCGCCCGGTGTCGCTGCGCAAGATCGCCCCCGAGTGGGATGCGAAATATGCCGAACTTGCAAAATCAGCCGAATGATGCAGAAACGCCCCGTCGTCTTATTGATGAGACAGGGCGTTTTTTGCTGTCGGAAGCAAGTTTTGCTCATACATTGACGAATGTACTCATAAATGCAGATTTTCGCTCATAAACCACCGGTTCGCGCTCATAACTTCACAATTCTCACCTATACGACAGCGGGCGCAGCCCTTTATCAGCATAAGACAGCAGTACTGCAAAACCCCCTGGCTTGTGCTCGCTTCCGCTCGTTTACTGTCGGCAAGTCTCGCGGTACAATCCATGCCAGCCAAAAAAGCATCACGCCCGGAACCGGCATGATGCAGCAAAAAAAGGACAGGAACGTATGTGCCCGTCCTGACTTTATGGTATACTGATAGACAGATAGAAACAGTACGAGCTCATAGGCGGTTCGCATACCTGCAATCCTGCAGCCTGTTCCAGGCCGGGAGGGGGTGATGCGTATGACATCATATGAAGCAGTCAGCCTGATGATCGGCTTTGGCAGCCTGATCACAGCAGTTCTCGCTTTGTCATATACTTTTTCAAGAAAAAAGTAAACCGCCCTTGAGCCGACAAGCATAGGAGCGGTTTACTCGGCACTATGCGATCGCCTTTGAAGCGAACGCTGTTTTCTATTGCAGGGCCAGGTCGATCACCACATCTTCCTGGTCCTATTTACTGTATCCTGATTTCAACGCAAGTATACCAAACGTGAAATGCTCTGTCCAGTTTTGCAGCCTGCCTGAAGTTTCCTGCTCAGCTCCGGACATAGCCGAACTTCAGCTCACCCATCGTATCATCCACATCGACATGGAGATCGTGGCTGTCGAAATACCACACGTCCCGGGATTCAATATAGAACCGTATGCCGTCCGTTTCCGCTTCCACGGCAGCTTCGTCCGGCTGCTCCTTCGTCACGCCGAGCGAAAAGCCCTCATGGAGCGGACTGCTGCCGCCATAGCGTGCGAAAAACCGGACAGCCTCGCCGCGTTCTGCATCCATTTCTTCCTTGAACCAATCAGCCGCCTTCTGTGTAATCCGGATTTCCATCCAGCAACACCACCTTTCGCTGTCCGCTTGATTTTATTACAGCCACTTCACTTTCGGCTCGGTTCCTGCCTTGATACGCCCGATATTGGCACGGTGGCGGATTACGATGAACACGCCCATCAGCACGATGACCGCCTCCAAGTAGATGTCACCTGTCATCAGGTAATAGATGAATCCGTAAACAGCCCCCATCGCCGCAACGATGATGGAACTGAGCGAGACCATCTTCGTGATCTTCAGTGCGAGAAGGAACGTCAGAATGACGAGCACGAAGACCGGCCAGCTGTAGCCGAGCAGCACACCGCCGGACGTCGCGACCGCCTTTCCTCCTTTGAACCCTGCAAACACCGGAAAGATATGCCCGATGACCGCTGCCATCCCGACAAGGAGCGGGTGGAGGTGCACATCACTGAACGCAGGAAGCGATACGAGCAGTACAGCGGCAGTCCCTTTCAGGATATCGAACGCTGTCACGAAGATACCGGCTTTTTTTCCGAGTACCCGGAACGTGTTGGTCGCCCCCATGTTGCCGCTGCCGTGCTGGCGTATATCCGTCTTGAAGAACAGCTTGCCGATCCAGAGTGCGGACGGCAGGGAGCCGATCACATATGCAAGTACTAGAACAATTACAGTCTCCATAGAAAGCCCCTTCAGTAGATAGTGATAAAGATACTATCCAGTTTACCAGAACAGCAGCCGTGCGACAATCAGGGGTCCATGCATCCGTGCCGGCATTGCATATTAAAGGCTTCTTCTATACAATTATGTAAGCAAAGCGCCGGTGCAGCGGTTTGACACGGTCTGCACGCCGGCGTATCATGAACTAAATAAGAACATTTGTTTGATGGGGGTTGCACCTTGACGAAACAACAAGAATTGAATGTGTATAATGATGATTCCATCCAAGTGCTCGAAGGCCTGGAAGCCGTCCGCAAACGGCCCGGGATGTATATCGGTTCCACGGACAGCCGCGGGCTGCACCATCTTGTGTTCGAGATTGTCGACAACGCGGTCGATGAGGCTTTGAGCGGCTACGGATCGGAAATCGATGTGATCATCCATGAAGACAACAGTATCAGCGTCCGGGATTTCGGACGCGGCATGCCGACCGGCACGCATAGGACAGGGAAGCCGACGACGGAGATCATCCTTACTGTCCTTCACGCCGGCGGGAAGTTCGGCCAGGGCGGCTACAAGACAAGCGGCGGCCTGCATGGCGTCGGCGCTTCCGTCGTCAATGCCTTATCCGAATGGCTCGACGTGACGATCCACCGGGACGGTAAGATTTTCCGTCAGCGGTTCGAACATGGCGGGAAACCGGCAACCGGGCTTGAAGTGATCGGGAAAGCCAAAGACACCGGCACGACCATCCATTTCAAGCCGGATGCGTCGATTTTCTCGACGACGAAATACCAATATGACATTCTTGCGGAACGTCTGCGGGAGTCGGCATTCCTGCTGAAAGGGCTGAAAATCGTCCTGACGGAAGAGAGTACAGGGAAGACCGAGACATTTCACTACGAAACGGGCATCAAAGCGTTCGTCTCCTATCTGAACGAAGAGAAGGACACGCTTCATGAAGTCGCGTATCTTGAAGGCGAATCGGACGGCATCGAAGTGGAATATGCATTCCAGTTCAATGATGGATATTCCGAAACGATCCTGTCGTTCGTCAATAATGTGCGGACCAAGGACGGCGGCACGCACGAAACGGGTGCCAAAACGGCGATGACCCGTGTATTCAACGAATATGCGAGGAAGACCGGGCTGTTGAAGGAAAAAGATAAGAATCTCGATGGTGCGGATATCCGGGAGGGGATCGCAGCCATCGTTTCGGTGCGCATACCGGAAGAGATCCTCCAGTTCGAAGGGCAGACGAAAGGGAAGCTCGGCACGAGCGAGGCGCGGACCGTCACGGACGCCGTCATTTCCCAGCATCTGCTCTATTTCCTCGAGGAGAATGCTGAACTGAGCGCCAATCTGATCCGGAAAGCTGTACGTGCCCACCAGGCGCGTGAGGCGGCCCGTAAAGCGCGGGAAGACGCGCGTTCAGGCAAGAAGCGCAAGAAAGGCGACACACTGCTTTCCGGCAAACTGACACCCGCTCAGTCGAAGAATGCAAAGAAGAACGAATTGTACCTTGTGGAGGGCGACTCTGCCGGCGGGTCTGCCAAACAGGGACGGGACCGTACATTCCAGGCGATCCTGCCGCTGCGCGGAAAAGTCATCAACACCGAAAAAGCAAAACTCGAAGATATCATGAAAAACGAAGAGATCAACACGATCATCCATACAATCGGCGCAGGCGTCGGTGCGGATTTCACAATCGACGATGCCGCCTATGACAAAGTCATCATCATGACAGATGCCGATACGGACGGCGCGCATATCCAAGTGCTTCTGCTGACGTTCTTCTACCGGTATATGAAACCGCTGATCGAAGCGGGGAAAGTGTACATCGCCCTGCCGCCGCTCTACAAAGTCTCGAAAGGCACAGGCAAGAAAGAGAAGATTGAATATGCCTGGACGGAGCGCGACTTGGATGCGGCCATCAAAAAGGTCGGCAAAGGCTACATCCTTCAGCGCTATAAAGGTCTCGGGGAGATGAACGCCGGCCAGCTGTGGGAAACGACCATGAATCCTGAGACGCGCACGCTGATCCGCGTCACCATCGAGGACGGCGCACAGTCCGAACGGCGTGTCACGACGCTCATGGGCGATAAGGTCGAACCGCGCCGCCGCTGGATCGAACACAATGTCGACTTCGGTCTCGAAGAAGATAAGACCATCTTGGAAAACGAATTCCTGCATATGGAGGAGGAAACTGAATGAATGCAGCAGAACGCTTTCAGGATCTTCCGCTAGAGGAAGTCATCGGCGACCGTTTTGGCCGCTACAGTAAATACATCATCCAGGACCGGGCGCTGCCTGATGCGCGCGACGGCCTGAAACCGGTGCAGCGGCGGATCTTGTACGCCATGTACAACGAAGGGAACACGCATGACAAAGCATTCCGGAAATCGGCGAAAACAGTCGGGAATGTCATCGGCAACTATCATCCGCATGGCGATTCGTCCGTGTATGAAGCGATGGTGCGGATGAGCCAGGAATGGAAACTGCGTCATCTGATGATCGAGATGCACGGCAATAACGGATCGGTCGACGGTGACTCGGCAGCTGCCATGCGGTATACCGAAGCCCGGCTGTCCGCCATTGCAGGCGTGATGCTGAACGACCTGAACAAGGAAACCGTCGACTTCATCCCGAACTTCGATGATACCGAGCCGGAGCCGACCGTACTGCCGGCGCGGTTCCCGAACCTTCTCGTCAATGGATCGACCGGCATCTCGGCAGGCTACGCGACGGACATCCCGCCGCATGCACTCCACGAAGCGATCGATGCTGTCCTCATGCGGATGGAAAATCCTGAAGCATCCGTCGAAGAGCTGATGACCGTACTGAAAGGGCCGGATTTCCCGACAGGCGGCATCATCCAGGGGACCGACGGCATCAAAGCCGCTTATGAAACCGGCAAAGGTCGTGTCATCGTCCGTTCGAAGACGGAGATCGAATCCTTGAAGGCCGGCAAATCCCAGATCGTCATCACGGAAATCCCATATGACGTCAACAAGGCGAACCTGGTCAAGAAGATGGATGAACTCCGTCTTGACCGCCGCCTCGACGGTATTTCCGAAGTGCGCGATGAATCGGACCGCACAGGACTCCGGATTGTCGTCGAACTGAAGAAGGACATCCCGGCAGATCCGATCCTCCGGTATCTGCTGAAAAACACGGATCTGCAGGTTGCCTACAACTTCAACATGGTGGCGATCGCCGACAGACGTCCAAAACTCATGACACTTCCGACGCTGCTCGATGCGTATATCGAGCACCAGAAGGACGTCGTCACACGCCGTTCCGAATTCGATATCCGGAAGGCGAAAGACCGTCTCCATATTGTCGACGGACTCATCAAGGCGCTCTCCATCCTCGACGACGTCATCCGGACAATTCGGGAGTCCAACGATAAACGGGATGCGAAAAACAACCTGATCGCCCGTTTCGGCTTCTCCGAAGTGCAGGCGGAGGCGATCGTCTCGCTGCAGCTGTACCGTCTGACAAATACGGATATTACGGAACTGAAAAAGGAAGAGGAGCAGCTGAGGAAGCAGATCGAGGAACTGAACGCAATCCTCACGAGTCCGAAGAAACTGTCCCGCGTCATCGAGAAGGAACTGCATGCGGTGCGCAAACAGTTCGCGGAACCGCGGAACTCGGTCATCGAAGAGAAGATCGAAGACTTGAAAGTCGATCTCGATATTCTCGTACCGAGCGAGGAAGTTGTCGTTTCCGTCACAAAGGAAGGCTACGTCAAACGCACGAGCATGCGGTCGTACGGGGCCTCGAACGGTGCGGGCATGGATATGAAGGAGTCAGATTATCCGCTGTTCGAACAGACGATGAATACGCAGCATCATCTGCTGCTGTTCACGTCTCTCGGCAATTATATCTATCAGCCGGTCCACGAACTGCCGGATATCCGCTGGCGGGACCTCGGCCAGCACATTTCGAGCATCGTTTCACTCGAGCCGGGTGAGACGCTTGTGGCGGCGATCGGCCTCGAAGCATTCGATGATGTCCATTCCCTTCTTACTGTGACAGCGAATGGGTTCATCAAACTGTCAAAGCTCGCTGATTATCAAGTCCAGCGGTATGGCCGCTCCTACAAGGCGATGAATGTGAAGAAAGGCGACCGGCTGATCGACGTGCGCCTCGTCAAAGGCAGTGAAGATGTTGTCCTGGTGACCCATCAGGCATACATCCTCCGATTCCCGCTGAGTGAAATCAGTACGACAGGCGTCCGTACAGCCGGTGTCAAAGGCATCAACCTGAAGACCGATGACTATGTGGCGGCGCTCGATGTCATCACCGACAGCACTGCCTCCATTGTCGTTGCAACACAGCGCGGATCCGTCAAACGGACCGCCCTGAAGGAAATTGAGATCGGCGGCCGGGCGCAGCGCGGCCTGATGATCCTCAAGGAACTGAAGAAGAATCCGTACCGGGTGATCGGCGCCAGACTGACGGATCCTGCCGAAACGCTGATCCTGTCCGCGGAGCACGAACCGCGCATCGAAGTGGACGCCGGCAAACTCCGTCTTTCAGACCGGCTGTCGAATGGCAGCACGCTGTCCGACGAAGCGAAAAACGGCAAAGCTGTCCGGCTCTACTATGAACCGAAAGCGAAGACCGATAAACCGGATTCGAAGTAACCATCCGGAAGCACACGAAAATTCTTTTAATTTTCGTGTGCTTTTTTCGTGTTTTGTCGTATACTAGTTCGAGAAGCGAATTATCCAGAAACAGAAAGAGGGAACTGGCATGCTGTGGAAAAACCGAAATGTCTGGATTATTCTATCGGGGGAGCTGATTGCGGGAATCGGGCTGTGGACCGGAATCATCGGCAATCTGGAATTCATGCAGGGCCTGATCCCATCCGACTTCGTCAAAGCACTCATCTTATCCGTCGGCCTGTTAGCCGGCATCCTGGCCGGACCGCTCGCCGGCAGGATCATCGACCAGCAGCCGAAGAAACGGATTCTGATCATTGCGGGCGCCGGACGGCTCGTCAGTGTCGTCTTCATGCTCATTGCGATCGCTGCAGGCTCCGTCTGGTGGATGCTCGCCTTCGTCATCAGCATCCAGCTGGCCGCCACCTTCTATTTTCCGGCACTGCAGGCGGCCATCCCGCTTGTCGTAAGGGAAGGGGAGCTGCTGACGATGAACGGGCTCCATATGAATGTTGCGACGATCGCCCGGGTCTCCGGGACTGCGCTCGCCGGCGTGATTCTCGTCTATTGGTCGCTGTCGTCACTCTATTGGATATCAATTGCCGCCTACGCCATATTGCTCGTCTTCACATTCATGCTGACGATCGATGAAGGGAAGGGGGAAGGGAGCACCGGAACGGCCGGTACACCAAACAGCGGATTCATGGATGTTTTTCCTGTGCTGAAGATGTATCCGGCGGTCGGTATGACACTGATCATGACCCTCATCCCGCTGCTGTTCCTCGGGGCGTTCAACCTGATTGTCATCAATATCAGTGAGATCCAGCAGTCTGCATCCATCAAAGGACTGATCTATACATGTGAAGGCGTCGCGTTCATGGTGGGATCATTCGCCGTCAAACGGATTGCGATGAAATGGCAGACCGCAAAAATCCTGTTTTTCTTTGCAGGCATGGTAGGGGTTGCTGAGTTCATCTTGTTCTTCACAGAGAGCCAGTTCGCCGTACTGACTGCGTTTTCCTTGCTCGGATTCAGTTTAGGCTGTTTTTTCCCGACAGCGATGGTCGTCTTCCAGAAACAGATGCCGAAAGCATACCATGGCCGGTTTTTCTCATTCCGCAATATGCTGGAACGGGTCATGTTCCAGGTCGTACTGCTGGCGGCGGGGGCGCTGCTGGATATTGTCGGGATGCAAGTGATGGTGATGAGTTTCGGTATGATCAGCATCGGATTGACCGCAATATTCTACGTGCAGATGAGACGGCGTAACATCGATCTGGAAGAGCCGGAAGTTGAAACCGAACCGGTTATGCCGGTGAAACCAGCAACGTGAACAGAATGATCTTACAGACGGAAAAGCCGCAGCGCAATGAACTTTGCTGCGGCTTTTTAAGTTGCCGTGAGTCATCTTAAATTTCGCGTTTTATCTCACTATCATAAGTATACTTGCAATTGATACGTAACTTCCTATAATATATATTATGACGGGGGCGTTAAAAGATAACCTTCTTATTACTCAATACGATACCGATGCTGCCCCCTTTTTGCACGTTCCACATCGATGAACTGCACACCGGCTTCAATCACATCATTGATATACAGCTTATGCTCTTTCGCAGCTGCACGCACTTGCTCGAGCAGCACTTCGTCATACGTCGTCTTATACTGGATCCGGTCTTTCGGCCGCATATCTTTCGTAAAATGGATCGTTTCTTGCTGCAGCAGTTCTTTCAATCCGTCTTCCAGCAAATAATTCACAAACGTACCGTGTTCATCGGCTCGCTGTTTCAGCTCTTCCAGTACTTTCGCGCTGAGTGATGTGCGGAATTTGACCCGCGTCTCATCGGCTGCCTGATACAACTGTCCGTCCCGGTTGATCCACATGATGGATTCCTCCTATATTTAAATGAGATTAACCGGCGGCGAACCAGTTCCGCCGGCTGTTCGCATCGGTGTTCGCTTACAGCAAAAACCGCACTTTCCGTTTCAGAAATTCTTTTTGAACACCATGCTGACCTTATGATAGTGCATCTTCTCTTCATAAAAACGGTGCGCATCGGTCCGCTGGATGCCTGACGACAGTGCGATCGATTCGTAGTGATGCTCTTTTCCCCACTTCTCGACATGGGTCAGCAGCTGGTCACCATAGCCTTTTGAACGTGCAGCACTGTCGGTCACGAGATCGCAGACCCAGAGCGATCTGCCGTAATACAGCGTGATCATCGGCTTGAAGCCGATCAGCGCCTTCAGGATACCGTCATCCCGCAGGCCGAGCAGCTGGTACCGTTCTTTCGCTTCCGACTCGTAGACGAGTTCCAGATATTCTTTTTCGTTCAGATGTGTCCGCAGCTGGTTCATGATCGGAAACCCTTCCAGCAATTCCTCTTCGGTACGTAAAACGGTGATCTCGATTGTTCCCACTATGGATCCCCTCCGATACCCGCCTGAAGCTCTGCAGGGTTTTCTATATTGTTCCACGACTTTCTTCGACAAGCGAGCCCTTTTTCAGCCGCAGTATGCGGTCCCCGAGCTTCTCTGCTTCCGACCGGCTGTGTGTCACGACGATGAACGGGATGTTCCACAGCTCATGCAGCCGCAGCAGCTCATCCTGGCATTCCTCGCGGGTCTCTTCGTCAAGTGCCGACAGCGGTTCATCCAGCAGCAGCAGATCGGGCTCCGCAGCGAGTGCGCGCGCCAGTGCGACACGCTGCTTTTCGCCGCCTGAGATCTGATGGGGATATTTCTTCAGCAGGTGACCGATACCGAGCACTTCCTGGAGCTGGTTGATGACGGGCCGGGCGTCTGCAAGCTGGTCTTTTCCCACTCCGTACAGTATATTGCGTTCGACGGTCATATGCGGAAACAACGCATAGTCCTGGAACAGATAGCCGATATTGCGGTCCCGGGCAGGCAGCGGTCTTCCCGGCCCGCCGCAAAATCGCCTTCCGTTCAGCGTGATGCTGCCGCTGTCCGGGTGTGTGAGGCCTGCAATCACCTGCAGGATCGATGTCTTCCCTGCCCCGGAAGGACCTGCCAGGACGATGATCTCCTCGCCAGCCTCGAATTCTACCTCCAGTTTAAAATGGCCAAGCTGTTTACTGATCGCAACTTCCAGCACTTTTCACACCTGCCTAACGTTTGTCGGCGGCAAACCGGCGCAAGTTCCGTCTGCTCCACCAATTCAACCATAATATGATACTGAACCCGAGTGCTGTGATGATGATGACCCAGAACGATGCGTTTTCCATCTGACCGGCTTCCACGGCGAAGTAGATGGCCATCGGCATCGTGTCCGTCCTGCCTGGTATGTATCCGGCGAGCATGAGGGTGGCACCGAACTCGCCGAGTCCTCTGGCAAACGACAGGATGAGTCCTGCAAGCAGACCCGGCCATGCAAGCGGAAAGGTCACTGTGCGGAACACCCGCCACTCGGAAGCACCCATCGTCCGGGCGGCATCCTCCAGCTTCCCGTCCAGGTTTTCGAAGGCTGCCGCCGCACTCTGGTACATGAGCGGAAAACTGACGACCACGGAGGCGATCACAGCGGCGGTCCATGTGAAGACGATCTGGATGTCGAACGTCTCGAGCAGCCAGCTGCCGATCCAGCCCTTCTTGCCGAACAGCAGCAGGAGGCCGAACCCGACAACTGTCGGCGGCAGGACGAGCGGCAGCAGGAACAGCGATTCCAGCACCGATTTGCCGAAAAACCTGTGTTTTGCGAACAGATGGGCCAGAAATACACCGAATATGAAGACGATCACCGTCGATATGGCCGCCACTTTCACGGACAGCAGCAGCGGATGCATGTCCATTGCGTCCACCTCCCCAATTTCTTACTTGAAGCCGTATTTCTCCAGTACCTTCTGGCCTTCATCCCCCAGTAATTCGTCAAAGAACTTCTCCGCTTCTTCGGGATGCTTGGAATCTTTCACGACCGCTCCCGGGTACACGATCGGGGTATGCCAGCCCGGGTCCGCTTCCGCTACCACTTTGACCTTGTCCGAGATGAATGCATCACTTGAATAAACAATACCATATTCCGCGTTCCCGAGCTCCACTTGTGTCAGCACCTGCCGGACATCCGAAGCCAGCACAAGTTTGTCCTGCATCTTTCGCCAAAGTCCGAGAGACTCGAAAACCTTTTTCGTATACCGGCCAACCGGGACGCTTCCAGGCTCGCCGATGACGAAATGATCGATATCCGCCGGGTCGATGTCCTTAAAGCTTGTAATCGGATCTGCTGTGCCCTCATTTGTGATGAGGACAAGTGTGTTCGTTGTGAAGTCCTTCCGTGTCGGCCCATCGATGAGCCCCTTTCCATCCAGTGTATCCATATCCTTCTTGCTGGCGGACAGGAACAGATCGGCAGGCGCTCCGTTCTCGATTGCTGTTGCCAGTTTGCCGGATCCCCCATACATGAAAGTCAGCTTAACGCCCTCATGTTTTTCTTCGTATGTCTTCTTGAAATCATCCAAGGCATCTGTCAGACTCGCAGCGGCTGATATACGCAATTCGACATTATCCGGGGCATTCCCTTTTTCATCACTATCTTCTGTATTAGTACAGGCTGCCAACAAAACCAGGACGGCCGCCGCCAGCCCTGCTGCTAACGCACGCTTCATACCGAGCTCCCCTTTTCTATATATCATTCTATATCTTTGCTTATAACTACTTATAACACAACGACACTTCCTATATCTACTTTTATCTATATAGTATTAAAAATAATTAGATTAGTCTATCTATATCTATTGCATTCTTCTTCCGGATAAAGGAGAATGGAGGAAACGAACGGAGGGATATATCTTGAAACCGAATGATGGAATATCCTATACAACTGAAGATCTTGCAGAGTTCCTTCAAGTATCCAAGCTGACAGTTTACGATCTCATAAAAAAAGGGGAAATCACAGCTTACCGGGTCGGCCGTCAGATGCGTGTCGACGCAGCGGACTTCGAAGCCTACAAAAACCGGATGAAAGGCGGCCGGCTTTCCGTGTCTGCAGCTGAAGCACCAGTAGCCAAGGCACCGCCTGTCAATCAGCAATACGAGACGACTTCCCCTCCTGCAGCCCCTCACCCCCGGACAGTACAGCCCCTCATTATCAGCGGGCAGGATGTCACACTCGACTTGCTGGCGAACGAGATCTCGGCGTCTTCTGCCGGCTGGCGCACGCTGCGGTCCCATACAGGAAGTCTCGCAAACCTGATTGCTCTGCTGCAGGGGGATGCGGACCTGGTGAGCACACACCTGTTCGACGGCGACACGGGATCCTATAACCTGCCCTATATCCGGAGACTCCTGACAGGCCGTGAGTATACCGTCATCCAGATGCTGTCCCGGAAAGCGGGTTTCTATGTACAGCCGGGCAATCCGAAACAGATCATGAGCTGGCGGGATCTCAACCGGAATGATATCCGATTCGTCAACCGGGAACTTGGCTCAGGCATCCGGGTGCTAACGGACGAACGGCTGCGCCTGGAAGGGATCCTTCCGCGGACCATCAGCGGATACAGTACGATCGAACAGACACATCTGGCAGTCGCGGGAAAAGTTGCTGCCGGCGAAGCCGATACAGGTGTCGGCATCGAAAAGGCCGCCAGCCTCGTGAATGTCGATTTTGTACCGATCACGACTGAGCAATATGACCTTGTCATGCTGAAGAAGCCGGAGAATGCCGAATTCCGGGACACGGTGATCCGTATTCTGCAATCCGAATCGTTCCGGAAAGAATTGGCCTCAATTCAAGGATACGACTTTTCGCGAATGGGGCAGATATTATATGACACACCATAAGACACCGTCCTGCTGTTCATGCCGGACGGTGTTCCCTCTTCTTCTTCATCAGCACCATCTGCTTTACATAATATTATTATGGTTAATTAATATATGGAACAAAAAACCGGCATTCCAATTCAGCGGATTGCCGGTTTCCTGCGGTCTATTTTTTTGAAGGCGGCCGTTCGTAATGCATCCGGACGTCCACCTCATATTTGTTGTAGCGGATCTTGAACAGCTTGAACAGATGGGTCGCGAGCACTTTGATGAGTGCGTATCCGGGAATTCCCAGAATCACCCCTGGAATGCCGAACAGCGATCCCCCGGTCAGCAGCACGAAGATGATGGTGATCGGATGGATATGCATCGTCTTCCCCATGATCTGCGGGGAGATGAATTTCCCTTCAATCACCTGCACGATCGTCCATACGACCGCCAGCTTCACGAGCATGAACGGCGATGTCACGATGGCGATGATGATCGCCGGCGTGATGGCTATCACCGGGCCGAGATACGGGACGACACTTGTGAACATGGCCAGCACCCCGAGCAGCAGTGCATATTTCATGTCGATGATCAGGAACCCGATTGTCACCATCGTCCCGATACAGACAGCGACCAGGATCTGCCCCTGTATGTAAGCACTGATCTGCTTGTCGGCATCACCGAGGATCGATTCCGCATCATCCCGCATGCGGGGCGGCAGCAAATGCTGCACAAAGCCAGGCAGGTTATGGCCGTCCTTCAGCAGGTAGAACAGGATGATCGGCACGGTGACGATCGACAGCAAAATACCCGTCAGCTTGGAGATGAATGTCGTAAGTCCCAAAGCGATGCCCCCAAGAGCGTCTGCAATCATCTGGCCGATATTCTCGAGTCCTGAATCGAGCAGCTCGCCGGCATTGATATTCAGCTGATTGTAATAGGGTGCAAATATTGAGTTGCTGAAAAACGAATCGAGCGTCAGGATGAGCTCATTGAAATACGTCGGGAATTCGTCCACCAGTTTCCAGAACTGCAATTTCAAGAACGGCAGTACGAGGAATACGAGCAGCGTGATCAGTCCGATCGCTGTCAGGAATATGATGGCAATCCCCCATACTTTCGGGATCCTCGCCCGCTCCAGTAACTGCAGCAGCGGACGCAGGAGGTAATACAGGATCGTCGCAAGCACGATCGGCAGGACAACGACGGAAAAGAGAACACGGATCGGATAGAAGATAAATGAAATCTTATCGAAGATCATGACGTTGATGCCCACAAGCATCAGGACGATCAATATGAAAAGCGTCGTCTTCCCGCCGAGGAACCGGATGATCCGGTTGTCGGCCAGGAATCCCTCCGCCATACTGTTTTCAGTTTTCTTCGTTTCTTTCTGTGCGCTCAACTTCACTCCCCCTTTACAACAACAGCCTATTCAGTTTGCAGGAACGCTTGCAGTTCCCGTTTGTTCGTTTCTGTGTCCACTTCGATGACGGAACCTGCGTGCGGGTAATCCGCGAACGAGTATGTACCCTTCGCCGGAATCGTCAACGTCTCAATGTCTGCGCCGCGGGATAAGAGCAGGCTGACGACCCTTGACAGTTCCTCTTTCGATGTCAGATCCGTCTCGATCGTCTGCGACAGCACACCGGCAATCTTCGGCGCGCGCAGCACCATCCCTGGTGTCATCGCCTGTTCTTTCACTGCGGACAGCACCTGCTGCTGGCGGCGCACCCTGCCGAAGTCCCCTTCCGCATCCGCACGGAACCTCGCATAGCCGAGCAGTTCCCTGCCGTTCAGCTTGCGGACACCCTGCTTCAGCGTTACGCCGATCTTTTCGGACATTTCCTTCTCGACATCGATTTCGACACCTTCCGGGAAAGCGGCATCCGCAATCTTTTCGAAATTATCGAAGTCGACGATCGCATAATGGTGGATCGGGATGCCGAACATGCCGGTGATCGTATCCTTGGCGGTCTGGACGCCGCCCAGGTAATAGGCGGTGTTCAGTTTGTACGATTTGTATCCGGGGATGTCCGCATAGATATCCCGCATGAATGACACGAGTTTCATCGACTGTGCCTGCTTATCCCAGGAAAGCACCATCATTGTGTCCGTCCGAGAGCGTCCGCTGCCGTCGTCGTCCACGCCGAGAAGCAGGTAATTTTCGACCGCCGATGCAGAGGGATCCTGAAGATCGCCTTCAAAACTGCCGGGTTCGATTGCATTTTTCACAGCCGCCCGCTTGCCTGCCATATATTGATAAGATGAGAAAAGTCCTGCTCCGACAAATCCGACGAGCAGCAGGCTGAGAAACACCCGTCCCTTCCTCAGCCTGCGCCGTCTGCGCCTGCGCGGAACCGGTCCTTCGTATTGTTCTGACATGAATCTATTCCCCCAATAAAGAAGTCACCAAACAGGACGCCCGGATAAGGCGTTGGTTGCATGCCGGACTGCTATTATAACATGCTCAATCACTTTACAGCCTGCCCGCAAGCGTCTACTATTAAAAGCAATCAGTCAATTGAAGAAAGAGGGAACAGCGGATGGCGGAATTTGAAAAAGCGGTATTTGCAGGCGGATGCTTCTGGTGCATGGTGAAACCGTTCACCGAGTGGGACGGCATCGAGTCGGTCGTCTCCGGCTATATGGGCGGAACTGTCGAGAACCCGACATACGAACAAGTGAAAAAGGGGGATACGGGGCATCTGGAAGTCGTCGAAATCACCTACGATCCGGAAAAGTTCCCGTATGAGAATCTGCTTCCTATCTTCTGGGAACAGATCGACCCGACAGATGCAGGCGGCCAGTTCCAGGACCGCGGCCACTCCTACACGACGGCCATCTTCTATACGATGGACAGCCAGCGCACGGCAGCTGAACAGTCCCGGACGGCGCTCGAAGAAAGCGGACGGTTCGACAAACCGATCGTCACGCCGATCCGTCCTGCAGAAACGTTCTACCGGGCAGAAGAGTATCACCAGGATTTCTACAAAAAAGAAAAAGAAGCCTATGAAGACGACCGCGCACAATCAGGGCGTGACGAATTCATCCAGGCCAATTGGAAAGACCGCAGCTGACTGCGGTCTTTTTCGTTACAATAAATAGAAGCCGATCGCCATGATGATGTAAGCGGCGAACAGGACGAGCCCTTCAAACCAGTTCGATTCCCCGTCATTGGATAAGTTGATGACGAGCAGGGCCGCCGTCACCATGGCGACGAGTTCCTGAATCGTGAAGACAAGCGGCATCTCTGTCGGCATGAGCAGCGAAATGAGCACGAGTGCCGGGGCTACGAACATCGCGACCTGCAGTGTTGAACCGACAGCAATTTCAACCGATACGTCCATCCGATTCTTCATGGCCATCGTCACGGCGGAGACATGCTCCGCGGCATTTCCGACAATCGCCACGATGATGATCCCGATGAACAGCTCACTCCAGCCGAATCGTTCGCCCAGCGTCTCGAAAGTCTGCACAAGCTGTTCGGAAACGAACGCAACCGCCACAGTGCTCAGCAATAACACAAGAATCGATTTCCCTTTGGTCCACTCCGGTTCCTCCTCCTCGACTGCAGCCTCATCGCCGGAAGCGAATACACCTCGGTGCGTCACCAATTTGAAGAACAGTCCTGCCAAGTAGATCGCAATGAGGATCACCGAGATGCCGACGCTCAAATTCAATGTCGTTCCGGAGTCCATGGAGATCGAGAACACTTCCGGTATGATAAATGCTACGATGATTGCGAATATGAGCAGCCCGGAATTATAACGGGCATCATGCAGACTGAACTTCTGGCGCTTGAACTTCAGGCCGCCTGCGAAAAACGACAGACCGAGCACTAGCAGCAGGTTCCCGAGGACCGAACCTGTCAGGGACGCAAGCACGATGCCGATCAATCCCGCTTTCAGGGTGAAGATGGAAATGATAAGCTCAACAGCGTTGCCGAATGTCGCGTTCAGAAGACCGCCGATCCTCGGGCCGCTTACGATTGCAAGACTTTCCGTCGCCCGCCCGATGAAACCCGACAGACCGATGATCGTAATACAGCTCAGGATGAACATGACGATATCCGACCAGTGCAGGAACGCACCGGCCGCGACGATCGGGACCCCCGCAAATACAACTATGGAAAAAATACGGTTCATAAAGCCGTTCCTCCTTTCAGATTCTCCCCCCTTATACCCGTTTTCACTGGCCGGCATTTCATTGCGCGTAAAAAATACGGACTTACTTTCAAAAATGCTGATTTCAGGAGTGAAACTTGTAAAATAGGATATATAGAATAATGATGTGATTTTTTTCGCATGGATTTTCGATACTACTTACAAAGGACGTGCCAAAATGAGCAGAACCACAGCAGATGACATACGACAGTTTGCAAAGGAGGAAAACGTGAATTTCATCCGCCTGCAGATCACCGATATACTCGGGATGATCAAAAGCGTGGAGATTCCGGTGAGCCAGCTGGATAAGGCGCTGGATAACAAAATGATGTTCGACGGTTCTTCAATAGAAGGGTTTACGAAAATCGAAGCATCCGATATGTACCTCGTACCAGATCTTGATACGTGGATGGTATTCCCATGGGCATCCGGCAGCGGCAAAGTCGCACGCCTGATCTGTGACGTCTGCCAGGCGGACGGCACCCCGTTCCCCGGTGATCCCCGCGGCAACCTGAAACGGGTGCTGAAAGAGATGGAAAGTATGGGCTATACCAATTTCAACCTCGGTCCCGAGCCGGAGTTCTTCCTCTTCAAGCTGGACCGCCACGGTGAGCCGACGATGCATGTGAACGATGATGGCGACTACTTCGACTTCTCCCCGCTCGATCTCGGTGAGGACTGCCGCAGGGATATCGTTCTTCAGCTGGAGGAGCTCGGATTCGAAGTCGAGGCCTCCCATCATGAGTCCGCACCGGGCCAGCACGAAATCGACTTTAAATACGCTGATGCTTTACGAGCATGCGACAATATCCAGACCTTTAAACTTGTCGTCAAAACAATTGCCCGGGAGCATGGCCTTCATGCAACTTTCATGCCAAAACCGATTTTTGGTGTCAACGGCTCAGGTATGCACTGCAACGTGTCTCTGTTCAAAGATGGTAAAAATACATTTTACGATGAACACGCGGATGACCAGCTCAGCCGGACCGCTTACCAGTTCATGGCAGGTGTGCTGAAACACGTCAAAGGATTTACAGCTATCACTAATCCGACGGTCAACTCCTATAAGCGTCTCGTGCCTGGTTATGAAGCACCGTGCTACATTGCCTGGTCCGCATCGAACCGGAGTCCCGTCGTCCGTATTCCGGCATCCCGCGGCATGAGCACGCGGATCGAGCTCCGTTCCGTAGACTCGGTGGCGAATCCATACCTCGCGCTGTCAGCGATCCTGAAAGCAGGACTCAGCGGTATCGAGCAGCAACTCGATCCAGGCGCGCCTTGTGACCGCAACCTGTATGACATGACCGCGTCAGACTTGAAGGAAGCCGGTATTTCGGTGCTGCCGACCGATCTGGACCATGCGCTGCTTGCACTCGATGAGGACACGGTCGTCCAAGAGGCGCTCGGTGAGCATATCTATCGGAATTTCCGCGACGTCAAACAGAAGGAATGGGACAGCTACCGGATCACCGTCCATCCTTGGGAAATCGACGAATACCGTAAAATCTATTGATCATCCTGCACCCGGACACCCCTTCGTGTCCGGGTTTTTCTATGTCCAAAATCGACACAAAAAAAATCTTGTAATGCAGCCTGTATTTCCGTACTATTAAAAAATATTATGCAGCCGTGACAGTGCAGTAATATAATACCGACAAGAAGGAAGTGGCCTGATGAGGAAGACAACCAAAGACGATATTCGGAAATTTGTGAAAGAGGACAACGTCAATTTCGTCCGTCTGCAATTCACTGACATCCTCGGGATGATCAAGAACGTGGAGATTCCTATCAGCCAGCTCGACAAAGCACTGGATAACAAGATGATGTTCGATGGTTCTTCCATCGAAGGGTTTGTCCGGATCGAGGAATCGGATATGTACCTGATTCCCGATTTGGACACTTGGATGGTCTTCCCCTGGCCGTCCGGCACTGGAAAAGTGGCACGGCTTATCTGCGATGTCTCACTTGCGGACGGTCAGCCGTTCCCGGGTGATCCGCGCGGCAATCTGAAGCGGGTGCTCCGTGAGATGGAAGATATGGGCTTCACTGATTTCAACTTAGGACCTGAACCGGAATTCTTCCTATTCAAACTCGACAGCAATGGCGAGCCGACAATGGAACTGAATGACCACGGCGACTACTTCGATTTCGCACCGCTCGACCTCGGTGAAAACTGCCGGCGGGATATCGTCCTGGAACTGGAAGCGCTCGGTTTCGAAGTGGAAGCATCGCATCACGAAGCGGCCCCCGGCCAGCATGAAGTCGATTTCAAATATGCGGATGCATTAACCGCATGCGACCATATCCAGACATTCAAGCTCGTCGTTAAGACGATTGCCCGCAAACACGGTCTCCATGCGACATTCATGCCGAAACCGCTATTTGGCGTGAATGGGTCGGGCATGCACTGCAACATCTCCCTCTTCAAAGACGGTGAAAACATGTTCTTCGACGAAAACGGCGACCGCAAGCTGAGCACGACAGCCTATCAATTTATGGCCGGTATCCTCGATCACGTGAAAGGGTTCACCGCCGTCACCAATCCGACGGTCAACTCGTATAAGCGGCTCGTCCCCGGCTATGAAGCACCCTGCTATATCGCCTGGTCTGCACAGAACAGGAGCCCGCTGATCCGTATTCCGGCATCGCGGGGCTTGAGCACCCGCATCGAAGTGCGATCGGTCGATTCAGTCGCAAACCCGTATCTGGCATTGGCTGCCATCCTGAAAGCCGGCCTTGACGGTATCCGCCGGCAGCTCGATCCCGGTGCTCCGTGCGACCGTAATATTTACGAGATGAATGCCGGAGAGCTGAAGCAGGCCGGTATCGTGACGCTGCCGACAGACCTCGACCACGCCCTGCTCGCACTCGAAGCGGATCCTGTCATGCAGGAAGCGCTCGGCAGCCATATCTATGCGAACTACAAAGCAGCCAAGCAGGCGGAATGGGACAGCTACCGGATCACCGTGCATCCATGGGAACTCGACCGCTACATGAAGATCTATTGAAAAAAGCCCGGACCATCCGTATTGGATGTCCGGGCTTTCTGTTGTCATTCAGCCGGTTTATGGGCCGCTTTCATTTCCTTGTATTCCTTTTCGGAACAGAGGACGAAGTGTTCCGGTGCAATTTCGCGGAACTCGACTGTTTCGTCTGCTCCGTAATTATGGTCTTTCGGGTTATACGGCGTCCGCACCCGTGTGCGCTCATACCGGGGATCCGGCAGCGGGATCGCTGAGAGCAGCGACTTCGTATACAGATGCATCGGATTGCGGTACAGCTCATCAGCAGGCGCCATTTCCACGAGTTTGCCGAAATACATAACGCCGATCCGATCGGAGATGTACTTGACCATCGACAAATCATGCGCGATGAAGAGATACGTCAGCCCGCGTTCTTCCTGCAGTTCTTTCAGCAGGTTGACGACCTGCGCCTGGATGGACACGTCAAGCGCGGAAATCGGTTCATCCGCAATGATGAACTCAGGATCGACCGCAAGTGCACGTGCAATCCCGATCCGCTGTCGCTGTCCGCCCGAGAACTCATGCGGGTAGCGCTGAGCGTGCTCCCGGTTCAATCCGACAGTCTCCAAAAGCTTGATCACAAGTTCTTGACGCTCTTTCTTCGTCTTGGCCAGTCCATGGTTATCAATGCCTTCTGCAATGATATCCATGACTTTCATCCGTGGATTCAGCGATGCATATGGATCCTGGAAGATCATCTGCATCTTCCGATTGAATTCTTTGTTGGCGGCTTTCGATTTCTTCCCCTGGACATTCACGCCATCAAACAGCACTTCGCCGTCCGTTGCATCATAGAGACGGATGATCGTCCGGCCGGTTGTCGACTTTCCGCATCCCGACTCGCCGACGAGACCGAATGTTTCACCTCGGTTGATCTTGAAGCTGATGTCATCGATCGCCCGCACTTCATTCGGTTTTCCTTCGTTGAAATACTGTTTCAGGTTCTTCACTTCAAGTAAGACATCTGACATCATGCACGCCCTCCTGTTGCTTCATAGTATCGGCTGCCCGGGAATGTCCGCATCCGTTCGATGATTGCAGCAGGCGGTTCCACTTGCGGTGCTTGCGGATGCAGCAGCCATGTTGCTGCATAATGTGTGTCGCTCACCTGGAAGAATGGGGGTGGCTGTTCCATATCGATCTTCAGGGCATATTCGCTTCGGAGTGCAAAGGCATCCCCTTTCGGCGGGTTCAGCAGATCCGGCGGCGTGCCGGGAATCGCATACAGCTTCTCGTCATTGACGTCCATTGACGGCATCGAACTCAGCAGCCCCCATGTGTACGGATGCTGCGGATTGTAGAAGATTTCATCCACTGTGCCGATCTCGACAATCTTACCGCCGTACATGACCGCAACCCGGTCCGCGACGTTTGCGACGACACCAAGGTCATGGGTGATGAAAATGATCGATGTATCGATCTTCTTCTGGATATCTTTCATGAGCTCCAGGATCTGAGCCTGGATGGTAACGTCCAGCGCAGTTGTCGGCTCATCGGCGATGAGGATCTGGGGATTGCACGCAAGCGCAGTCGCAATAACAATCCGCTGCCGCTGTCCGCCGGAAAACTGGTGCGGGTACATCTTATAACGGTTTTCCGCATTAGGAATGCCGACCATGTTGAGTAAGTCGATTGCCACTTTACGTGCTTTCGCCTTGCTCACTTTTTGGTGCTTCAAGATCGGTTCCATGATCTGCTTCCCGATGGTCATCGTCGGGTTCAGGGAGGTCATCGGATCCTGGAAGATCATCGAAATATCTTTCCCGCGGATTTTCTGCATCTCTGTATCCGAGAGTTTTGTCAGGTCTTTCCCATCGAACAGGATTTCCCCGTTTTTGAATTCGGCACTCGATTCGGGCAGAAGACGCATGATCGATTTCGTCGTGACGGATTTCCCTGAACCCGACTCCCCGACAATCGCCAATGTCTCCCCTTTGTTCAAATCGAAGTTGACGCCGCGAATCGCTTTCACTTCTCCAGCAAACGTATGGAAGGAAAGCTCTAAATTTTTGACTTGTAGTATTTTACTCATTCTGCTTTCCTCCTAGTTAGTCCTTCATCTTCGGATCGAGCGCATCGCGCAGTCCGTCACCAATCAAGTTGAATGCGATCATGAGAACACTGATGACGATGGACGGGTACAGCAGAACGTATGGCTGGTTCCGCATCACTTTGTAACCGTCATCGATCAGAGTTCCGAGTGAGGCATCTGGCGGCTGAAGACCGATCCCGATGAAGCTCAGGAATGCTTCGAAGAAAATAGCGTTCGGAATGGTGAACATCGTGTTGATGATGATGATTCCGAGAACGTTCGGCATGAGGTGCTTCGACATGATCTTCGTATCATTCGTTCCGAGTGTCCGGGCTGCCAGGACGAATTCCTGGTTTTTATATTTCAGAATCTGTGCCCGGACAATACGGGACATCCCGATCCACCCGGTGATGGAGATGGCGATGATGATCGCCTTGATGCCCGGTTCCATGATCATGAGCATCAGGATGACGACAATGAGAGTCGGGATCCCGATCAGGATTTCGACGATCCGCTGCATGATATCATCCGTCCGTCCCCCGAAGTATCCGGAAATCCCTCCGTACAGGACACCGATCACAAGGTCGATGACTGCCGCTACAAAGGCGATGAGAAGCGAAATCTGGGTACCTTCCCACAGTCGGGTGAACAAGTCACGGCCGAGTCCATCCGTACCGAACCAGTAATATTCGTCGACTTTCTTCATCTCATACAAGTTGACTTTCTTGCCGCCGAGGTTTCCGACGCCGTCCATGATGCCGAGTTTCTCAATACCCGGAACTTTCGGCGGAAGATTCGCATGCCGCAAATTCTGGGCAGCACCATCGTGGCCATTCAAATGCGGACCGATGAACGCCATTAGAATCAGAAGCACAAGGACAACCATACTGACGATGGCCGCTTTGTTCTTACGGAGGCGGAGCCAGGCATCCTGCCAGAAACTCAAGCTCGGTTTTTCGATCCGTTCTGCCTGATCACTGTTCAGGGATATCCGTTCAAATTGGTCTTGGGGCAGTTGTTCGTGATCTTTTTGCATTATGCTTTCCCTCCAGCCAAGCGGATACGCGGATCAATGACACCGTACAGAATATCCACAATGAAAATAACCACAATAAGAAATGCCGAGAAGAACAGCGTAGTTCCCATGATTGTCGCGAAGTCGTTGACCATGATCGAAGAAACGAACTGCTCCCCGATTCCGGGAATCGCGAAAATTTTCTCGACAACGAGTGAGCCGGTAACGAGGCCTGCAGCGACCGGTCCGAGAACTGTGATGAGCGGAATGAGCGCGTTCCGGAATGCGTGCTTGAATGCGATTTCGAACTTGTTCGCACCTTTCGCCTTGGCGAGTGTAATGTAATCGGAACTCATCACTTCGATCATCTCGGTCCGGATGAAACGTGCGGACAGTGCAAGAGGTCCCATTGCAAGTGCCAGCGATGGAAGTACACTGGACTGCCAGCCGTCATTCCACAGGCCGACCGGAAGCAGGTGCCATTGGGAAGCGACATAGTATTGAAGGAGTGAGGCGAATACGAACGATGGAATCGAGCTTCCCAATATCGCCATGAACGTACTCCCGTAATCCCAGAATGTATTCTGCCTTAATGCGGCCAGCATTCCGAGGAGGATACCGACAAGGGTGCCGAATACCATCGCCTGGGCGCCGAGGATGAACGACGGCTTGATACGTGAAGCAAGAAGGTCATTGACGCTCTTGCCTTTGAATGCGAAGGACGTACCAAGATCGCCTTTTGCCAAGTTTTTCATGTAAATTGCATATTGGACAGGTGCCGGCTTGTCGATACCGTATTTTTTCTCGACAATCTTCTTTTGCGTGTCATTCAGCTTGCTGTAAGACGCAATCGGGGAACCTGGCAATGTCTGCATTAAGAAAAATGTTGTCGTCGCAATGAGAAACATTGTGATGAACATATAAATGATCCGTTTACCAATATATTTAACCATGCTGCACCTCCAGGTCTATGTACCACTGTATCTGAAACCGTGTCGACGATTTGTATTCAAAATGAAAGCACTTACAAAACATTCACATTATTTTCTGTTATTGAAAAAGAGAGTATATGGCGGAACGCCGCCATATACTCCCGTTATTCAGCTGAACCGCTTACTCTTTACCTGAAATATACGCCCACTTATAGCTGTAGTCAGCTCCGAATGGGTGGCTTACCAAACCTTTGAAGTATGGTTTTTCAAGGAAAATCAAACCGCGCTGATAGATCGGTGCGATAGCTGCATCGTCCTCCAGAAGGATTTTTTCAGCTTTAGCGAATGCTTCATAACGCTCTTCCGGCTTCAATGCCAAGTCGCCTTTCGAATCGGCAATCAGCTGGTCATATTCTTTGTTGGAATAAGACATCAAGTTGTTTGTTCCATCTGTGACGAACAGATCCAGGAAGGAGATCGGATCCTGGAAGTCAGGGCCCCATCCGGAAACTTGGATATCGTAATCCTGTGAGCTGTCAAGCTCAAGACGTACTGCGAATGGAACTTCTTTCAGCTTGATCTTCAGACCTTCAAGGTTCGTTTCGAGCTGAGATTTGAAGTACTCATCCATCTTCTTGGAAAGCTCTGTATCTCCGCCGAGGATTTCAAGCTCAAGGCTGTCGACACCGAGTTCATCCAATCCTTTTTTCCAGAATTCTTTCGCTTCTTCCGCGTTGTACTCGAGGTGGTCTCCACTCAGTTCACGGAAGTCTTTCTTGTTTTCATCGTAAGCGAAATCTTTCGGTACGAGGAAGTTTGCAGGAATCGATCCGTTTGCAAGAACAACATCTGCAAGGTCTTCTTTCTGGAATGATTTTGCGATCGCTTTACGGATATTGACGTTTGCAAGAGGTGTTTCCTTGCCGCCTTTTTGCTGGTTGAACTTGAAGTAGAAAACAGATGTTTCTGCCTGTGTTACAGCTTCAGGGTCATCCTGGTACTGCATTGCAAGGTCACCGGATACGCCGGCACGGTCAAGCTTGCCATCCTGGTACAGGTTGACTGCTGTTGCAGAATCCTGAACGACGTTGACATTGATTTCAGTCAATTTCACGTTGTCAGCATCCCAATAGTGATCGTTCTTAACATATTTCCAGCTTCCGCCTGTACCGTCCCATTCAGTCAGAGTGAATGGTCCATTGTATAGAAGGTTGTCGGAGTTTGTAGCATACGCGTCGCCTTTTTCAGTGACGAATTCTTCTTTTTGCGGGTAGAACGTTCCGAATGACATGAGTGACAGGAAGTAAGGGACCGGACGCTCAAGTGTCACTTCGAGTGTCTTTTCGTCTTTCGCGACGATTCCGAGCTCTTTCTTGTCCATTTTGCCTTCACTGATAGCGGTTGCATTCTTGACAGTTCCGGACATCATGAACGGACCGTACGGAGATCCTGTAGCAGGATCGATTGCACGCTGCCATGCGAATACGAAATCATCAGCAGTGACTGGTGTACCGTCAGACCACTTTGCGTCACGGAGTTTGAACGTGTACGTCAAGCCGTCTTCGCTTTCAGTCGCCTCTTCTGCAGCCATTGCAGGTTCTGCAATGTTTTCTTCGTTCAGACGGTAGAGACCTTCGTTTACGTTGTTCAGTACGTTGAATCCTACTGCATCTTCAACGATTGCTGAGTCGACGGAAGGGATTGCAGCAGATTCAGCCAAGTTCAGAATTTGTTCTGCATCCGGCTCACCATCTTCTTTCTTAGGTGTTTCTGTTGCGGAGTCATCTTTTTTGCTGTCGTCGTCTTTTGAAGCATTGTCCTTATCATCCGAGCCGCCACAAGCAGCAAGGAAGATACTTAGTACTAATGTCATCGCGAGCAGCAATAGCCATTTTGTGTTCTTCAAGGTCATTCCCCCTTTTTATAATTGTCTGAAGAATTAACACTATTTCATTATACAATCAAATTCTCTTAAGTCAAAGTTTTTTTTACAAAAAATTTTACTAGGCATAACCAACCGATGAATTTGAATAGTCGTCGAATTGTGTCGGTAAGCGGTTTCCGGCCCTATTTTTCTTTGTCTAAACAACGATAGTGCTGTATGATACATAATGAATTATTACGAAATAGGAAATCGAGGTTAGAATTTTGAGAAAAAGCATATTTTTGTTTTCAATTGGTCAACTTACTATTTTTTTTCTGTGTTTCCTGTCAGACGGAGGTATTTCGTTGCTAAACTACATCAATTACTCCTTCTATGTCGGCGGTGTGCTCGTACTGGCAGGAGGAATAGTCTATATTGTCCGGACTGGTTCGTTTGATTTTTTCACAAGCAGTATGAGAAAAGTCTTGGCATCGAAACATACCCGGGATGACTTAGAAACGATGCGGCGTCCCTCTGAAGTCTTTTCGTTCAGCCCTAAGATCTTTTTCCAGGCAGGAATCCCGATTCTCATTCTCATGTCTGCCGCTCTGGCCCTCTATTGACGTCGAACTTGCATGCTTCCAATTGTTTATGCACAATGGAATAGTGGTACAACTAGGTAAGCGGTGCAATTAGAAAACGTCAGTCAGAATGGAGTGGGTTATGGAATGGAAATACTTTTATATGCCAGCGCAGCAATCGCGGCATTATCTCTCCTCCTCATCGCTATCTTCGTCATTAAGGCAGTCAAAGCTATGAATGCGACGAAGGATGAGATCGCGGATTCCCTCACGGATCTGCAGGGCAAGCTCAACGGTGTGACCGGACAGGCAAATGAGCTGCTTGCAAATACGAATCGGATCACGGAAGACGTGGAACGTAAACTGCAATCATTGAACAGTGTTGCAAAGGCCGCCCAGAAGCTGGATGAGTCGACGAAACACATGAATCAGTCCTTCCAGGCATTGGCGGACCAGATCAGCAATCCTGATCCGAAGTACAAAGATCTGATGCAGAAAGCGAACACAGTGACTGGCATTGCAGCGAGCATCTATTACCGGGCGAAACGGGAGAAAGCGAAGCAGACTGACCCTTCCAGCCGTCCCGGACGCAGCCGGAATGCCAGGACGGATGTCGAACTGCTCCCGCCGCCGCAAAAGCGGCTTCCTGAGCCGAAGTAAAAACTAAACGAAGAGGTGATGCAGATGGATTGGCTTGGAATCGGTGTATTGATCATCGGGATCGCCTTCGCAGTGTTAGTGGTGATCCTTATCAAACCATTGAAGAATCTTGGGGATGTTACGGAGAACTTGAAAGAGACGACAGCAAAGCTGCCCGGTACGATGGAAACTGTCACCGGACAGGCACAAATCGTGCTGAATACGAGCAATGAGACAATCGGCAATGTGAATCAGCAGGTGAATGAAATCACTCCCCTGTTCCAGATTGTCGGTGATACCGGGGAAGCGGCACGCTCCCTTACCAACTCCGCTCTTGAGAAGACGACGAAGCTGAAATCCCGTACGACGGATGCTGCGAACTTGTCCCGCCGTGAAAGATATCAAGGGCTGTACGGCCTGCTGTCGTTCCTGTATTATCTGAAAGAGAACAAGCAGGAAATCAAAGTGAAAGCCGAAGTGCTGAATAAGTGATCGATACGGAGCCAGCGCATTATGCGCCGGCTCCTTTCCTTTCCTGCTCAAACTGCCATTGTGCTCATAAATCGGGGAAAGTGTCCATAAATCCTGGAAAGTGATCATAAAACGGAAAAAGTGATCATAAACTCATGAAAGTGATCATAAATCCCGGAAACCGCTCATAAACCTGCAAAAGTGATCATAAAACTAAAAAAACGCTCATAAACCACATCATCTCTTCGTTCGCCAACAGCTCCCCTGTCCGCCACCGCTTAAATACCCATGCCAAATCTATCAGCGTGCTGAATAGCTTCCCTAATCTGTTTTAGTACACCCGCGGACTGTGGCTCTTCCTGCCGACTTGCCAATACGCTAAATCTACAGCACCAAAAAACACCGGCCGCGGCCGGTGCTCATCATCCCGTTCATTTCGTCATTTTTGCCGCAGCCGAAGCTTCGGCTTTCATCCTGTCGATCTCCTGTGCGCGTTCCTGGCCTCTCGCAGCGAACGTGTCCGGTTTTGGATAACGCTCCGGCTGTTTCAGCGCTTTGCCTTTCCGGACTGCATAGTAGCCGAGTGCCGCTGTGCCGTAGATGCCGCCGATCGATTTGTTGCGTGCCGTTTCGTCGGCACCCTCCGCTTTCCGTTTCGCTGCATCTGTCACGTTCTGCAGCGAAGCTGTCAAATTGCGTGTTGTGTTACCGAGGTCCCCCGCCACTTGGAACAGCGGTGTCAGATTGCCCAATTTCGTATTAACGTCCGCCAATGTGTCGTTGGAATGGCGGATAAGCTGTCCTGTTTCCCCAAGTACTCCGTCCAGCTGTTCAGGCAGCTGATCGAGTGTTTTGTTCACGCCGTCAAGCGTTCCTGCAATCCCTTTCAGGATCCTTGCAATGAAGATTGCAAGGATCAGGAAGGCGACGCCGATCAATAATACGCCCACACCTGCTAAACTCATCATCATCCCTCCAGCATCATCATGTTATTTTGTGACTTTTTCTGCTTTCTTCCAAGTTGTGAACAGGCTCGCCGCCAGTTCACCTGCCTGGATCAGGCCGACGAACGGTTTTGTTCCCGGGAGTCCGGGCTGCTTCCCATATGAAGCAGTCAGATCACTGACGCTCTCAGCCGCCTGTTCGGCAGTGTCACCTGCGTTCTTCACCGTATCCGTCAGGCTTTCCAGTGCATCGAGTTTCATCTGCACATCTGCCGCTGAAGACCTTGCTTCCACGATTGTAAGCTCCAGCTGGCGGATCGTTTCATCACTCTTGCCAACCATCCGTTTCGCTGTATGTCCGACCGTCGATAATAGACCGGAAATCCGATTTAGCACAATACATACGTACACGGCGAACACAGCGAACGCCACGGCTATCAAGAAGACCCCTAAATGGACAAATGTCATGCAATCATCCCTCCTTCTTATTTGTGTATACCACAAAAGTCCATTCAATATGCACCTCAACGACTCAGCGTACAGCTTTTCGATTGAAAAGTGAGCCGATCAGGTGTTTTTTTCCGGGGAACGGGGAAACTGGTACAGAAACGCCAACAGGAGGAGATCATGATGGAAAGAAGTTCATCCACTGACCGGTTCCAGCCGGTCACGTCGAAAAACAGCGGGGAGATTACGGAAGTTCTTCCCGATCTCGCCTATCTCACCGACCAGATCGTCAATCTCGTATTCGTAGGAAATCCTGAGCCCGGCAACCCGTGGGTGCTGGTGGACAGCGGTATGCCAAGATCAGGTAAAACAGTCATCGAAAAAGCGGAGGAGCGCTTTGGCCCGGATCGTCCGCCGGAAGCGATCGTCCTGACACACGGCCATTTCGATCATATCGGCGGCATCATCGATGTTCTCAAAAAATGGCAGGTCCCAGTGTACGCCCATCCAGCCGAACACCCTTATTTAACCGGCCGGGAGCAGTACCCCGATCCGGATATAACAGTGGAAGGCGGTATGCTGGCCAAACTGTCATTCCTCTACCCGACGGATCCGATCGACATTTCGGAGTTCCTCCGTGCCCTGCCGGAAGACGGAAGTGTCCCCCCTCTTCCCGGCTGGCGCTGGATCCATACACCAGGTCATTCGGAAGGCCATATCTCCCTGTTCCGGGATGAAGATCGGGCCCTGATCGCCGGGGATGCGTTTGTGACTGTGCGGCAAGATGAGCTGTATAAGGTTCTCACCCAGGAAAAGGAATTGACGGGCCCGCCCCGTTATTTGACTCCCGATTGGGCGGCAGCCGAAGCATCGGTCCATCTGCTGACAGGTCTGAAGCCGGCCTATGCGATCACCGGGCATGGCGCTGCAGCGGAAGGCAGCTGGCTGACCGAGCACCTCGAACAGCTTGACCGGAATTTCAAGGAACTCGCTGTACCGGATCATGGAAAATATGTGGATGAATCCGACAAACCTGCAGAACAGTAATCCCCTGCTGCACTTCTTTTACGCTATACTAGCAAAAAGGAGTGCTGTTCCATGGAAATCCATGAAAAAGAAGTGGTTGGCGAGCAGGTGGATGAGGAGACGCGCTGCCGGCACTACCATTCGGAAGTCGACCGGATTGCGATCAAATTCTTCTGCTGCCAAACGTATTATCCATGTTATGAATGCCATGGCATGCATGGCTGCGGCCATCCTGCAGTATGGCCGGCTTCCCGGTTCTCGGAGAAGGCCGTTCTTTGCGGCGCCTGCGGATTCGAATTATCGGTTACGGAATATCTATCTTGCGGCTCTGCCTGTCCGGCCTGCAGCGCGCCATTCAACCCAGGCTGCAGCCTACACAAACACCTCTATTTTGACACATCCAAATGAAAGAGCAGACCGTCTTTGTGGTCTGCTCTTTGTCATGTCTGCGGTACAAATCGCAGTTCCGTATGATGCTGATCTGCCTGATCATACGCTTTCTGGAAACCGAGTTTGCGGATGTCTTCCTTCCGTACCTCTTTGTACGGATAGCTCACCTCGAACGGCGCGTCAAACGGAAAACTCTCGACCGCAATCGTCCGATTGTCGAGGAACTGGATCGCCAGCCGATGATCCGGGAGGCCGGGCAGCGATTCAGGTGCAGGAATGCCGTTCACGAAGAATGGGTGCTCCTCACTCTTACGCACGCCGGGTTCATTCACACAGCAGTATAGTGAAAAATTGTCGCCGAGCTGCAGGATTCCATAGTGCTGACGAAAGACTGTTTCATCAAAGTCAGCAAAGGCACTCTCTAGCCTGGCCCGCCTCTTCCTTTCGTACTCCAGAAAGTCATCGGATTGCTCTCCGTCCCCACCGCTCACAAAATGGGAATAGTGTTCACTGCAGAGCATCGCCGAGTAGGCGTCGACCGTTTCGACAGCATCGATGCCCTGCCTGTATAAGACGATCTTGGAGGGAAGAGGGAAATCGGTAAACCGGTAAGGTGCCTGTTTGCTATCATTCCAGAATGGTTCTTTGTCGAAGGGTGACCAGCCGACGTCATGCAGACGGACTGCCGTCAATACGGATGAGCGATCCTCCTCTCCGGGAAACAGCTCCTCTTTCCAGTGACTCATGATCTGCTCGGCCAGCCGGCCATGGCAGTCCTGCTCAACCAGTATGAAACTGTCTTTCCGTTCTCGAACAATCATTTCCTGCACATCCTTTCTGTTGTTCCTTTCCCCAATCGATGACAACGAATCAAAAAACACCTTTCCCGTAAGATAAGTGTACCGTTCAGACAATATGGATCCCATCGGCTTCCAGCATCGCCTGCAGTTCACTGTACTTGGATTGGCTCAATGGTATTTTGTGGCCGTTCGTCAATTCGATTGCATACGAACGGGCGGATGAGTCGGCTTCGATCGAGATGATCTGATGAAGAGGCACGAGGAATGATTGGTGCACCCTGTAAAACTCAAACGGATCAAACATCTGCTCGATCTCTTTCAAGGAGTCTTTTGCCAGAACTTATAGGAACCATCGTAGTATTGAACGCCCCCTATGCTTTGCAAGGTTATTTGTTCCTATCAGCCAACATGGTATATGCCATCTATTCCGGTTATGCCTTCTGGTACCCCGCACGGAACCTCGCAGCACCCACACTGCCAGTCAGCTAAGCACTTTCGCCACTGCGGTATGCCAGGGACTTTCACCCGTTAAAGAAAAGCGCTGCCAAGCACACAAAGCACTTCGTCCGCAACAGGACGAAGTGCTTTGCTTTTACTATAATGGATCATTTGGTACCAGCGGTATCCAGTTTTTCAGTTTCGTCTGCCCCTTGGCTTTTCTTCATGGCATCTTGCGCGGATACAAGCGGTATGGCCCGCAGGAAGATGGCAATCACAGCCCCCGCGACCATTATGCAGGCGGCCACAAAGAATGTTGTCGTCAACGCATCACTGAATACGCCTTTAATCGTGCTGACGAGCTGGGAGGCGACCGGCTGGAGATCAGCCGGCAGACTTGCCTGCAGTTCCTTCAGCTTCGGTGCATCGAGCAGAAGCTGCGGATCCATCAGCTGGCCCAGTTTGCCAGACTGTTCAGACGGCAGGTTTCCCATCCCGCTTTCCTGTCCGGAAAATCGGGCTGTCATCTTCTTCGCCAAGACGGAACTCATGACAGCGCCGAACACACCGATCCCGACCGTATTGCCGAGAGATCTGAACAGCTGGGAGGACGCGGATGCGACACCGAGCTGGCTCAGACTGACGGCATTTTGAACGGTCAGCGAGAAGACCGGCATACTGAGACCCAAACCGATGCCGACTACGCACAGATAGGCAATCATGAGTGCGATCGGGGTGTCGATTGAAACAGAACTCATGGCAAAAATCCCGGCAGCCCCTATGAGCAGTCCTGTGATCGCAAGGCCTTTATACTTACCGGTCTTCGTCATGAAACTGCCGGCAAATGTAGTTGCAAACACCATTGCAATCGACATCGGCATCATGATATACCCGGAGCCGCTTGGTGAAATGCCCTTGACCCCCTGGATGAAGAACGGGGTATAGATCATGATTCCCATCATGCCCGCTCCCAGCAAGAAGCCAGCAATATTGGACATGGTGACAATGTCATTCTTGAACAAGGATAACGGCAGGACGGGCGTCTTCACTTTGCTTTCTGTGATCATGAACGCAATCAGTGCAATGACCGTCAGACCGAACAGACCGATGATCTGCCAGGAGTACCACGCAAATTTCCCGGGTCCCTCACCTGCAAGGCTGAATGCCATCAGCAGGGACACAATGGTGACCGTCAGGAAGAACGAACCGAGATAGTCGATCGATTCCCCTTCCCGACGCGGCACTTTCGGGAACAGTTTCGCTATCAGGACAAATGCGATCAGACCGAGCGGCAGGAAAACCCAGAACACCCAGTGCCAGTCGAGATGGTCGACAATGTAGCCGCCCATCAATGGACCGAGGACACTGGAGATCCCAAAAATCCCGCTCATGGCACCCGTCCACTTCGCCCGCTCCCGCGGCAAATACAGATCTCCGACCGCCGTGAACGCCGTGGACATGATCATCCCGCCGCCGAGACCGGTGATTCCGCGGTAGACGATCAACTGGAAAATATCATTCGACAGACCGGATAAGAACGCACCGACCATGAAGAATCCGATTCCGGCGAGCAAAAATGGTTTCCTTCCATATATATCCGATAATTTACCGACCAGGATGGTCGCAACTGCCATTGTCAGCAAGTAGATGGTGATGACCCACGTGTAGTAATCCATGCCGCCGAGACGGGCGATGATCCGCGGCATGGCTACCCCGATAATCGTCTGATTGATGGCCGAAAAGAACATGGCAGCCATGATGGCCAGCATGATGGTCACTTTTTGTTTGTCCGTTAAATGATTCATTCTTTCATTCTTTCAGTCCTTTCATAGCTGATATGTTGGTTGCGGCCTGTTCGAATACAATCAGCATGACCTCCAGCTGTGCAGCATCCATTCCGGCAAATGCTTCCGCCATTTTTCTGCGACCGGCCAGACGGAGCTGCTGCAGTTCTTTGCGTCCTTTATCCGTGATTTCCAGATAGATGATCCGGCGGTCCTTATCATCACGGATGCGCAAGACATATCCATTCTCGATCAGCTTATCGGAAGCCGCCGTGACGGCCCCGGCCGTCAATCCCAATATTTTTGCAAGTTCGGACATTTTCAGACGGCCTTTCCGCGCCAGTGTGAATACCAGCTGTGATTGCGATCCCGGGAAATGGGAGATGAAGATATCCTTCCAGATCCGTCCCATATCCCGCGTGACATTCCAAAAAAGCTCTTCGAACTTACCGAAGTCCTCTGAATGATCGTTCCCCATTCTATTCCTCCTCGCCCTTAATTGTTCACTCATTTAATAGTTCAATTGTTAAAGTAATTGCCAGTATACTTCTCTGACAGCTTTCCGTCAAGTGCCTGATACGCCTTTTTAATGGATTACCGGCGGACGACACGGTATGATAGGTTCATTGATATCTACAAGAGCAGATGGAAAGAAGGATTTTGACATGAATGAGACGACATTGCAAAAAGACGCGATGCGCGTATTGAAAGAGACGAGCCGCACATTTTACATACCGATCAAACTATTGAAGCCGACCTTGCGCCAGACAGTCGGATCCGCTTACCTATGCATGCGCGCAATCGATGAAATCGAGGACCACGAACAGCTTGATGCTGCAAAGAAAACGGCCCTTCTTCGTGCGACAGCCGAACTGCTGCAGAACGGACTGGACCGGCAGGCGTACATGGAACTGCTGACCGAAGAAAAGGACAGCCTGCCGGAAGTGACACTCCGGCTGGCCGACTGGCTTGACGTCTGTCCACCTGATTTGTACGAGAATGTCCGCAATGTGACCGCAGTCATGGCGGATGGCATGGCCAAATGGGTCGAGAAGGATTTTGTCATCGAGACGAAAGAGGATCTGGACGATTATACGTACTACGTCGCAGGTCTTGTCGGCGTCATGCTGTCCGATATCTGGGAACAGTACGACGGCACGAAGACGGATCGGGACCTTGCAATCGGCTATGGCCGCGGGTTGCAGGCTGTCAATATGCTGCGAAATCAGGAAGAAGATGCAGAACGAGGGGTCCGGTTCCTGCCGGAGGGCTGGACGCGTGATGACCTGTTCGCCTACGCGAAAGAGAACCTTGCAATGGCAGATGAATACATGAAATCGATCCAGACGAAGAACATCATCCTGTTCTGCAAGATCCCGCTCGCGTTGGCAAAGAAGACTCTTGCGGCGATGGAAAAAGGCGAGGACAAGATGAAACGCGATGAAGTGAACGAGACAGTCGACGAAATCCTGAAAGAGACCACCTAAAAAGAGCAGCCGCGGCTGCTCTTTTCCTTTCCTGCAGTTGAAATGGCGACGGCGCTCATAAATCATCTCATTCCGCTCATAAACCTCGGAAAGTGATCATAAATCTGCCGTTCCGCTCTTAAACCGCAGATAATGATCATAAAACCGACAAACTGCTCATAAACCTCTGCAAACGCTCATAACTTCACAATTCCCAGCAGGACTCCATAGCTGTTCCCATACAATATCAAGTCATCGGGACGTATGCCCCTGTCAAACAGGCGGCTTTGACATACCTTATTCTATAGGCAGCTTGAAAGCCGGATGATCTGGATTCGTCATCTGCCTTCAAGCTGGCCGCTCATGGAAAGGAGGCCGATACAATGGGTTACGGTTGGGATTTGTGCGGCTGCGGTCATGGCGGATATATGCCATACCCTGAACAGCCGCATTGCCGCGGGGGATTCGGTCCAGGAAGAGGGTTTGCTCTTCTGGTCGTTCTGTTCATCCTCCTCATCATCATCGGAGCATCCTATGTCCCGAATAATTGCCGGGATCATGGCCATCATCACAAAAAAGACTGCTGATCATAGCAAATCTGCGCCTGTATGCCAGCGAGCATGCAGGCGTATTTTTCAATCACCCCAGTAGTCTCTCACACGATCAGACCGAAGAAACGGGTCGTCAACAGGACAACCCCGATCAGCACCATTAGGGCAGTTTGGACAAAAGTCACTTTGTATTCTGCCGGGTCCTCGGAATACTTTTTCTGCATATACCCCCGAATCGATTCCAAGATGACATTGCTCAAAGTGACGTAAAGGAAATATACGTATAACCAAGTGACCGTCGAGTAATCTGACGCCGCCAGCCAGACCGCCAGGCCGATTAATAGAAAGATGAACACCGCACGCAGCGTCCAGTCGATCCGGCGGTGTCGGTCATTCACTGAATGGGCAACCCATCGAAACGGCGTCTTCACCTTGAACAGCTTGCGGACAAGCCAGATCGTCAAGAAGAAGAACAATAGAATTCCAACTAATATCACCATCAGCTGCTGTACATTCGACATTCCGTTTTCCGCCCCCAATATTGCTCAGGCAACAGCCCTTTTCTTTCCAGCATACCACAACTGGTATAAATGGGTAACTGAAATTTAAAAACCCCATGCTTATGCATGGGGCCGGCTTCTCTTACGTTATTCGACTGTCACACTCTTCGCGAGGTTCCTCGGCTTGTCGACATCACACCCGCGCTGCAGCGAAGCATAATAACTGAGCAGCTGCAGCGGGATGACGGAGGCGAGCGGTGTCAGCAGGTCATGGACATGCGGGATGACAAACCGGTCGTCTTCTTCGCTGTCCCCTTCCATTGAAATGATGCATGCGTTCGCACCGCGTGCAGTCACTTCCTTGACATTGCCGCGCAAGTTAGGATTTACGCTCTTCTGTGTTGCGAGTGCGATGACAGGAGTGCCCTCCTCGATCAGAGCAATCGTTCCGTGTTTCAGTTCCCCTCCGGCAAAGCCCTCTGCCTGGATATAGGAAATTTCTTTCAATTTCAAGGCGCCTTCCAGACTGACGTAATAATCGAGCCCGCGGCCGATGAAGAAGGCATTGCGGCGGTCAGTGAGCAGTTCGGCCGCAAGCGTTTCGATTTCCTGTTTCGCATCGGTCAATGTCTGGATTGCATTTGCCGCAATCGCAAGTTCCTGCTTCAGGTCGAATTCACCTGCAGAGCCGCCGAGCGCAGCGGCTGTGATGGCCAGCACCGCAAGCTGCGCTGTATAGGCTTTCGTTGACGCGACTGCAATCTCAGGACCTGCATGCAGCAGCAGCGTATAATCGGCCTCCCGGGACAATGTGGAGCCCGGTACGTTCGTCATTGTGACAGACGGATATCCGAGTTCCTTCACTTTGACGAGCACTTGCCGGCTGTCTGCAGTTTCGCCTGACTGTGTGATGAACAGGAAGATCGGTTTTTTTGAAAGAAGTGGCATGTTATAACCGAATTCACTGGATATGTGCACTTCGACAGGCAGTCCTGCGAGCTTTTCAAAATACTCCTTGCCGATCAGGCCGGCATGGTAACTTGTTCCGGCTGCAATGATATAGAGACGGTCCGCCTCCTGGAATGCCTGCCGGATGGCTGCGTCGATCCCCAGACTGCCGTCTTCATCAGTATAGACCTCCATGATTTTCCGGATGACCCCGGGCTGCTCATCGATCTCCTTCAGCATATAGTGAGGATATGTGCCCTTCTCAATATCGCTCATATCGAGTTCAGCCGTATACGGCGTGCGCTCGATTACGGTTCCATCAATTGTCTCGATAACAATTTCTTCCTTGCCAAGAAGGACGACTTCCCCGTCGTGCAGCTCGATGAACTGATCCGTCACCTGCAGCATCGCCATTGCATCCGAAGCGACGACGTTGCAGTCTTCTCCGACGCCGATGAGCAGCGGGCTGCGGTTTTTCGCGACGAAGATCAGATCGGGTTCCTTTTCGTCGAGCATGGCAATTGCATACGAGCCATGAAGGAGGGATAACGACTTCCGGAACGCCTCGTCTGTTGTCAGACCTTCTTCCGCAAAGCGCTCAACAAGCTGTACGATGACTTCCGTGTCTGTGTCAGATGCGAAAGGGACGCCTGCCAAATAATCACGTTTCAGCTTGCTGTAATTTTCGATGACCCCATTGTGGACGAGCGTGAAACGACCTGACGCACTTTTATGCGGATGCGAATTCTTCTGATCGGGAATACCATGGGTCGCCCACCGGGTATGACCGATACCGGTCTTCGAATCGATCGTCAGGTCCGCAGCTTTCCGGAGATCGGCAATCCGCCCTTTCTCTTTGTACTGCATGAGACCCTCTGCTGTCTGGAATGCAAGGCCTGCCGAATCATATCCCCGGTACTCCAATTTCTCAAGACCGTTCAATAAAATATCCGCTGCCTGTTTCTTTCCGTTATAACCTACAATTCCGCACATATCGTTTCCTCCGCTTCAGCGGACAGGCATACAGAACGTCTGCCGAACTAAGAATCACTTTAGCAGTCCGGCAGGTTTGTTGCCGGGCCGTTGGTTGTAATAGGCTGCCTGCTCATCTCCTTTGTCACACAGGTCGCCCTGTGCTTTTTAAAGATGGCATGACAATCGGGCAGCATCGATCGGGAGGCATCCGCCGAATGTTCGATGAACCTCCGCCTCGTCTGCCGGAAAGTGCGGAGTGATTTTTCCGGCTCTGGCGCTTCAATTGGTTTCCGGGTTTTACGTGCTCCCTGTGCTCCTTCCTGCACGGACTGCATTTGCAGCCAACAACTATCATAGCGAATCGCATTTTCCGCTGTCAACTGACGGATCGTTCAGAAAACAGAAAAAAACTGCCGCAAAGGCCTGTATCGACAGACCTCCGGACAGTTTTCAAGCGGCTCAGTATGCGAGACTGAACAGCCCTTTGATATGTGAAAGGTAACGTACATTACTTGCTTCTTTCATAAGAGATGCCGGCATCCCTTTGAGGGATGTATTGTTTCCGCCGACAGACGCGACAGCATCTTTACGGCCGAGGCTTGCAAGTGTTCCCGAGTTGACCGGATTGAACACTTCCATCTGCTTGCCTGCAAGCATTGCATACAAGTTGTATCCGACCAATTCACCCATCTGCCATGCGTTCTGCGCAGTCGGTGCGTATGGACGTGCGCCTTCTTCAGCAGGGAATGCCACAGCTGCATCACCGACAACGAAGACATCCTTGTGTGATTTCGACTGCAGGAATTCGTTCACTGTTGCACGGCCGCGGTCGACTTCAATCCCCGACTCGCCAACCAGCGGATTTCCAGTGACGCCGCCTGTCCAGACGAATGTGTTCGCTTTGATGATCCGTCCGTCTTTCAAGGAGATCTCGTTGCCTTCCACGTTGGTGACAGGAAGACCGATCAGGAATTCGACACCGCGTTTTGAAAGGCTTTCCGTCGCGCGTTCGATCAGAGGATCCGGCAGCACAGGAAGGATTTTTGGTCCTGCTTCCACCAGCATGATTTTCAAATCATCCGGGTTGACGCCGTTCTCACGTGCCACTTTCGGCATGTGGTCGACGATTTCACCGACAAGTTCGACGCCTGTCAGTCCGCCTCCGCCGATCAGGATCGTCGCATCCGCTTCATCGTGCGAGACAGCGTATGCTTTGATGCGGTCTACGATATGAGCATAGATGGCATTCGCTTCACTTGCCGATTTCAGGACCATGCTGTTCTCTTCAAGGCCCGGGATGCCGAAGTATGCTGTTTTACTGCCGAGGGCTACGACAAGTGCATCGTAGGAAAGTGTATCACCATTCGCAAGATTCACTTTCTTCGTGTTCACATCGAAATTCTCGATCGTTTCGATGAGCAGCTGGACGCCTTTGCCTGCAAGAAGTTTCTCAAGCGGCAGTGCAACCGCTCCTTCGCTGATTGTGCCGCCAGCCAAACGGTGGAGTTCTGTAATGATCTGGTGAGTCGGAGTCTGGTTGATGAGCGTGATGGCTGCATCACTTTCTGACAAGAAGTTGCGGGCGTTCAGCGCTGCCAAAAGACCGCCATAACCTGCTCCTAGAATAACGATTTGCTTGGTCATTGTCTAATCTCCTTCTACAATAATTTAGGTTGTGATCACTTTGTGCGGTTGCGCTGTCCTGCAACTTCGAGGTATGCATTCAAAAAACGGAAAATGCGCTGGGCTTCCGGATCTTTGATCATTTTCATGAGACCGAACAGACCGATGGTTTCCGTATTCTGAGCAGCAAGGTCTTTTGCTTCGATAACGGTTGCAGCCAAGTTCTTTGCAGAGTCTTTCACTGGTGCAGCGATCTCTTTCATGAACTCAGCTGTATCGTTTTTAAGTACGTCATCTGTTGCGACTGCTTTCGCAACATCGTATGATTTCGTCATCAGGTCAACCAGCTCTGTCAGCTGTGGAAGTTTTTCCACAAGAGTTGTCAATGATTCCTGTACTTCCGGCTTCAGCAGCTGGTCCAAAATGTCTTGTTTCTGTTCTGACGGCAGTTTTGTGCCTTCAGCAGCAGTGTTCGCTGCTTCTTCAGGATTGAGCGGCGTAGTCATGTGCAAATCCCCTTTTCAGTATGATGTGTATTTGTCCTGAGGTAGTAAGAATATGCATGGCAAAACTGACGTTCCGTTCACTCGGCACATTCTCCTATTCAGATTACCATCCGATACTATACTCCTAATGGAACTTTTCTTCAAGTGTTTAGTTTGGTATTTAACTAATATGCGCCATTCAGATGAAACCCTTTTCATTTAACTCCAAATTAAAATCCTGTATACTGAATAGGGAGGATTGCTGAGCAACCCATCACACCAACGGAGGTATGATTCACCTATGAAAAAGTTAGCAGCTGTTTTTTTGGCGCTCACACTCATCTTTTCGCCGATCGGATCCTATGTTTTCCAGGATCAGTCGCCGACTGCGGATGCGCGGGGCTACAAATCCGGCAAGAGAGGTTTCACACCAAACCAGAACAACTTCAATAAACCTGCAGTTGACAAAAAGAAAGACCAAACCTCATTTACGAAAGACAAAAGTGCCCAGACTGCTAAACCCAAATCTGGCGGTCTCATGAAAGGTCTCATGGTCGGCGGCCTGGCAGGACTCCTGTTCGGCAGCCTTTTCGCTAACATGGGCATTCTCGGCTCCCTGCTCGGCCTGCTGATCAACGTGTTCGCGATCATTGCGATCATCGGTATCATCCGTATGGTCTTCACGCATTTCAAGAAAAAGAAATCCCGTGAGGATGATATGCGGCGATGGCAGAACTGATGATCGAAGAGCAGGATATCATCAACGCAATCTGTTTGTACCAGGCCGACCGTCAGAACATCGCACCTGAATCGGTGGAAGTCGAGCTATGCTACGATGACGACGAAGGTTTTTTTGCAAATGTCTATGTAAACCGGATGGAAATCCATATGAATACATTCGAGATGACGCAGGCACTGAGGATGTGGATTGAGCAGCAGCTCCATCAGGATCCATATGCTGCAGGGATAAAACTTATACTGGATGATGAACTCGGCATTGTCGCTGCGCTTCTCTGATCAAAAAGGACAGCTCCGTTTTCACCGGCCGCTGTCCTTTTGCTATTAGTTGATAACGCCGCAGGCAACCCGATCGCCTGAATCCCCGGATGGCTGTGATTCGCCATCATCCTCACCGGCGTGGATGACCAGAGCGGTCCCCCCGTCTTTCAGAAGAGAATCTTTCTTGCCGTCTTGCAGCGTCACGAGTTTCGTTGTGAACTCATCATCCACTGTGCCGTCATCACCGACTTCCAGATTCGGCAGATCACCAGCATGCGGTCCGCCTTCCGTGTCAAGCCCATGCTCTTTGTCTGCAGGATTGAAATGGCCGCCTGCCGATTTGAAATCAGGCGCTTCGCACACTCCTGTTTCATGGAAATGAATACCGTGCTTACCCGGTGACAGGCCTTCCGCTTCCACATGGACTTTCACGCCTTCCTTCGTCTCCGACAATTCTGCAGTCCCGGTCGTCTTGCCGTCAGTATCTTTCAGATCGACGAGCACAGAGTACGGTTTCACTTCATTCGTATTTTCAGTACCGGTTGTTGTATCATCGGATGCAGTCTCGTCCGCAGGTGCACTGCTGTCTTCTTTGTCTGCACTGCATGCCCCAAGTGCAAGCATCAGCAGGAACGCCGGAAAGATCGCTGTTTTCTTCAATATGAATTCCTCCCTATATAGTCCTCCATACTCTCTTACACATACCGGTCCCTTCTAAACATTCCGCTGAACGGCAAAGCCGTCCTGCAGCGTATAGTGGATACGCTGCGGACGGCTTTTTGGAGTGTGTTACACCTGTTCCGTTTTTTTATAAGTTGTCAAGAAAGACGGACGGGCAAAAATATTCGGTTTCTTGTCGATTCCTTCTTCAGTGCCTCGTTTTTTATGGGCATGCGCGTACGCATCGGACGTCTGCCAGTCCTTGAAAGCCTGTTCGTCTTTCCAGATTGTCAGGACCACATACGTATCGCTGTCAAGCGGACGCAGCACCCGGATTGCGCCGAACCCTTCGGTGTCTTCGATTCTCCGTGCACGACCCATGAACCGCTCCTCGAACAGCTCCTGGCCTTCCGCAGTCACCGGAATGTTGTTAAATACCGCGAATGCTCCGTCTGTCAGCGTTCCGGCAGTATCAAGGACGGTGTAGGAATCCGCGTCCGCAAAACTTGCGGATGCTTCATTCTCCTGGATAAGGACCGCTTCGTTGCCTTGTTCCATCAAGACGATTTCGTCGTCTGCGAGACCATTCAAAATAGCTTTCAAGGCTGCGGGATCTCCGTATGTTACATGTAAATTCATCTTCAATCTCCTGTCTGATTATAGAATGGCACGAGTGCCGGAATGGGAAAAGCAGCAGACCGAGTCCGCCGGTGTTCCTATGCTTCTATCAGTGCCATGCGTGCCGTTTGCGGTCTTTTCGCACAGCTGCTGCAGACCCGGCTGCCAGTACAATGATGGTGATGGCTCCGAGGATCAGACCATCCGAGAAGTAGTTCGATAAACCGCCTGCTGCCAGTACAGCCGACAATACACCGCAAAGTACTGCTGCTACGATAACTTTTTTCATCGCACTCACCTTTCCCGCCCATCCGCCATCATGAATGCCGCATGGCTGGTATGTATTCATTGAGATTGTTTCTCATTCTCATTGTAATGGATGTATCAGCGATGCGCAACCGCTGGTGTGTTTGATAGGAAAAAAGAATACGAAAAAGGTGAAGCCATATGCCTCACCCTCCCCGATTGTTTTGGATCAGCACATTTTCAGCAGCGCCTGCTCACCTGTCATGCCGGCGGTGATCCCTCTCTTTTCCGCCTCCAATGTAACCGACTCCAGCGGGGCAGCCAGAAGCTCATCGATCGTCTTCACCCCTGTCGCACGGCCTGCGATGATTTTTCGATCAGCCAGCAGACGGTTGAGCAGTCCGACATCGAGCGCTCCGCACATGATATAGCCGTGCTCGTTGGATACGGTGAGCAGCGTCGTCTTTGGAAGTGAGACGGAAACGGCCGTGAAACTGTGCCCTTCAATTGTAATCGTGTTTACGGTGACCAATAGATCCTCCCCTTTCCCTCTATACGTATGGCATCTCCTCATGAAGGGTGATTAGGAAGCCCGTTCAGAAACCATACTGCACTCAAAAGGAGGGATCCGCATGGCCAAACGGAATATCGATGGAGAAAAACAAGAGTACCGGGTGAAAAAACCCGGTCTCGAAGAAGTCGCACCTGAATTTCTGACGTATGGAGAAAAACGGGAAGCGATGAAAGACCTGTACCGCCAATCACAGAAGCAAAAAGAAGAGAAATGAACAAAACAGCACCGGAAGCCGTCGTTACGGCATCCGGTGCTGATGTATGGTCAAGATGGAACCGATTCGCCTTCCCGGCGGAAGAATCCGAAAATGCCGACCGTCTGCACGATATTTGCAAATGCTTTCGGGTCCACCTCATTGATGATTTTCTCCAAGTCATAAAGTTCATAGCGTGTGATGACAAGGTACATCATGTTTTTCTCTTCTTTCGTATACCCGCCCTTTGCAGGGATGATCGTGATACCCCTCACCATCTTTTCATGGATGGCTTCCTGCAGTTCATCCGCCTTCCGGGTGACGATCATGGCCGTCACTTTCTCATGGCGCGTATGGATCATATCGATCACAGCAGTCGATACATAAAGTGCCACCATCGTATAGAGGGCGTTTTCAGGTTCATACAGAATACCGGCCGCCACGATGATTACACCGTTCAGCAGCAGAAAATACGTGCCGATCGGTTTGTCCTGCAGGCGCGACAGCACCATGGCGACGATATCCATACCGCCGGTCGATGCCCCCAGCTTGAGGGAGATCCCCACACCAACACCGCCGATCACACCGCCGAAGACGGCATTCAGAATGATATCATCCGACATGGACATGACAGGGATGATTCCCATGAAGATTGTCGTGAAAATGACGGAAACGATACTGTAGATCGTAAAGCCTTTCCCGACTTTGAACCATCCGAGCACGAACACAGGAATGTTCAGCAGCAAAATCAGGATACCTGTGGAAATCGTGAGCCCGGCAAAATCATCCAATACACTCGACAAAAGCTGTGCCATTCCTGAAAAACCGCTTGCATAGACGTTCGCGTTGATGAGGAACAGGTTAAGGGATACCGCAAGAAGGAGGGCGCCGATAATGACAACCGCAATCCGCTTCGCTTCAATGAAAAACATGCATGGTCTCCTTTCAATACATAAATTTCTATAGTCAAATAAAAAAAGTCGCGACAGGCATTGCTGACGCAGACTCCCAGTTCCTGCAGCTTCCTGCAGGTTGCGGAACTTTATTCTCCTGTTATTATATCGGGGGATCCGCTGAGTTGCAAACGTCTTCCCGCAAGGAAGACGGCTGATTGCATATTGCAAATTATGTCCGGACGTCGTATGCTTCATTAGTTAGGAAATAATCCGGCTGCTGAGAAAACATTTCCTCTTGAAATGCGTCCTACAGACAGCAGGAACCCGCACTTACGCGGTACCAACTACAGGTGGTGGCACTATGAAACGTTCTGAAATCAGAACCCGTAAAAAGAAACGTAAACTTTGGGTGGGACTGCTTGTATTCCTTCTGCTAGTCGGAGGAGGCATCGCACTCTATTGGTTTTCCGAATATAATGCAGGGCAGTCGCTTGCCGGAGAAACGCCTGATGACGGCGATGAGGATATCTTCGATGCACCTGAACCTCAATATGGAGAAATCAATATACTCCTGCTCGGTTCGGATGCCCGTCCCGAAGACGATGACGGCCGTTCGGACTCTCTCATGATCGCGCACTACAACCAAGATACGAAGGAACTGAAGACCGTGTCCGTCATGCGTGATATCTATGTAGAGATCCCGGGGCACGGCAAGCATAAGATGAACGCCGCCTACTCTTTAGGCGGCCCGGAACTTGTCCGCCAGACGATCAAGGAAAATTTCGGACTCGATGTGCATTATTATGCCGAGGTCAATTTCGACGGGTTCCCGAAAGTCGTCGATGTCATCGCGCCTGACGGCATAGAAGTCGACATTCCCTATCAGATGTCCCATGGCATCAATATGACATTGGAACCCGGCGTACAGCGTCTGCATGGCAAGGAACTTCTCGGATATGTGCGTTTCCGTCACGACAGCAAGAGCGACTTCGGCCGGGTGGAAAGACAGCAGGAAGCGCTCGCCAAACTGAAGAAGGAAGCGGTCAGCCTGCACAGTCTGCTCAGCCTTCCGAAACTTCTCGGTATGGCGGACAGCTATGTGAAAACCAACCTGGACAAGCGGACGATGCTGTCCATCGGCAAGGGGCTGCTCGACAATAAGGATGCCGGCATCGAATCTCTCAGGATTCCGCTCGATGACTCGTATGAAGACAGACGGGTGGAAGGAGCGGGACTGGTGCTCGATATCGACTTCGAAGAAAACACGGAAGCACTGAATAACTTCCTGGAAGGAAAACCGGTAACAGCTGATACGGATCAAAGTGACGCTGACGGTTCCCGGACAGAAACAGACAACGAGTAACAGAACAGAAGGCTGGTCGGGCATGCAGCGATTTGCATGCCCGACCAGCCTTCTTTATGTCATCTTGCGGATGATCGCCTCGTGCTGCGGGAAACGGTTCAGAAGTTCGTCCGTTCCGAACAGCTTGAAATCCTCGAAGTCGAAGCCGGGCGCCACCATGCAGCCGACGAGGGAGCACTGTCCGGGACCGGTCATCGATGAACCGAAAATCGTACCTGCAGGAACTAGGATCTGCGGTCTCTCCCCCTCCTCGATCGCAAGACCAAGCTTAGCTGCTGTATAGACACCCTCTTCGGAAATCATGTGCACTGTAAGCGGCGCGCCGTCGTGGTAATACCACAGCTCATCCGATTCCAGCTGATGGAAATGCGAGACCTCGCCAGCTTCGAGCAGGAAATAGATGCTCGTATAGAGCGGGCGCATGCCCTGCTCAGTTTCACTATCCTGCCCGGATCGAAACGTGCTTGCATAGCTGCCGCCTTCCGGATGACTCTCAAGTCCTAACTGTGTTTTCCAGTATTCCGCATTCCGTTCCATCATTACTCCTCCTTTGTCAGATAGCGTTGCCGCCAATCGCCGCGCTCTCTCGTCAAAATGTACTCTTCAAGCGTTTCATCCCACTGTCCGGCTGCAGTATTCCATACGCGGACGAACAGTGAATCCGTCCGTTTCTCATAGAGCCTGTACTCGTAACAAGGGTACTCAGCCTGCCCGGCTTGGGTGATCTCCAATACAGCACCTACAGTCTTCGTCCGATTCTCCGAGTTGTCAAGGCCGACCGTCTCCGCCAGGGCTGCTTCCAGACGGTCTTTCGGTATCATCCCCGGATTCCACGATTCCTCTTCCCAAGTGTAGCGAAAGTCGTTTTCCGGCGCCGCCGATGCGTCTGTCTCCGGTTCCTTGAAAAAAACGTCCAGCAGAGGACTGTACATCAGGATCGCCTGTTCCTTCTCGGCTGCATGGGTATAGTGCCCCTCCTGCAGCTGGGTCTTCCCTTTTTCCGTGATAGTCCATTGCCTATGGCGGACCACCAGTCCATCCGCTTCCATCATCTTCAGAAGATCCGAAACGAACAGGGCCTCCACACCCAGCAGCCGGGCAATATCGGTCTCCTGTTCCAGCGGCAGGCGCTGCAGCGTCAGCAATGTCATATTCATCAGGATATCCATTGTCGTCTTCGTGATCGTCTCGAAGCTTACTGCAAGCCGCACTGCGGGAAGCATCCAGCTCTGCTCCTCCAGCAGCCGGACGTCCTGTGATTGGAGCACTTGCGCACGAAGCTCTGCCTGGCTGGCTTTCATAAGACCGCCTCCTTCAATTAACTGCCGGTTCCGCGATTGGACGGATACCGTCAAGATTTTTCACCGTCTCATACAGCTGGCTGTACATCTTGCGGACTTGCGGAGATTTCGGCTTTCTGGTGAACATTTCCGAACTGCCGACGATGACGAGCAGTTCCTTTGCCCTCGACAGTGCGACATTCAGCCGGCGGTAGTCTTTCGCAAACCCGATATCCCCGCCGGCATCCCCATGATTGCGGACGAAGCTGACGATGATGATATCCATCTCCATACCTTGGAACTTATCGACAGATCCCGTCCTGAATTCAAGATTGCCGAATGAATACTCTTCCTGGATCAGGTGATCGATCCGTTTGACCTGCTCTCCATAAAAGCTGATAACACCAATCCGTTTTTTCGTACCTGCAGGAAGCGTGCCATTCCGGATGGCCAATTCGGTCCCCTCTTCGAGTTCCAAAAGAAGATTCCGGATTGTTTCCAGCTCACTTTCGTTATAGCGGCTCGTTCCGCCCTTCGGTTTCGCCTCATAACAGGCAGGCGTATTCGGCTGATCCAGCCAGATGACATGGCTGTCTCTTTGGATGAGCGGAGTTTCCAGGTTATGCGCACGAGCGGCATCCGAATCGGCGAGACCGCATGCAAGTGTATAGCCGTTTCCGTTATAGAACGGCGTGATGGTGCGCATGATTTTTTCATGCATGCGGTACTGCTTGCCGAGCATCGTCTTGTTCTGCTTCGGAAGTGTGCGGAACAGCCTCTCGAACAATGACTCTTTCAGCAGCATCTCCATCTCCTTCTTCTGAGCATCCTCGGGCATTTCTTCCAGGAACTCCTCCATCGTTTCCTGGCCGACCAGCGGCGGCAGCTGATGATGGTCGCCGACAAGGATGATCTTCTTGCCTTTCAGCATCGGCAGCAGCAGTTCAGGAGGCGTCGCCTTCGAGACTTCGTCAATGATGACAAGGTCGAACTGCGGATAATCTTCTGCAAATCCTTTCCTTGCAGACGCCACACAAGTCGTGCCGATCACGTTCGCGTGTTTCACATACAATTTGCGGATTTCATCCAGATCATATGGGCTCGCCTCTTTCAGCATCTTCTGCCATTCCGCCTGCAATGACTGGATGACCGGCACATTCGCAAGCCTGCCCTTCGCTGACTCGGCACAACGGGCGGTTTCTTCCCGTTCGGACTTGACCTGCAAGAGACGCGGTGACGGATCACTGATGAGCCCGGAGCGCAGCGATTCGATCTTCTGCCGGCTGTCTGCAGCAGTCTTCTCCGTCCGTCCCAGCTCATCCTGGAGTGATCGCTTACGCTGCTGGCATGATTCCAATTCCTCCTGCAGACCGGACAGCTGACTGGACAGAGCTGTGTGTTCCGACAGGACGGCCTCTCTTTCCGCCTCTTGCCCGGCAGCTTTCCTGATCGCCTCCGTGACGGACTTGTACGCAGCCTCCGTCTCAGCCAGAACTTCCGGCAGCGCCCGTTCCTGGGCAGGGCCGGCTTCCTGCCGGATCGACGCCAGCTGCTGCTTCAGTTCATCGATCCGGCGGCTGTGTTCAGTCAGTCGCACCGATAGTGTTTCCGCTTCGGCAGCAACTTCGGCAGCCGCTCCTTCCCGTATGTCACGGAAAAGCGATGCTGCCGATTTCGCTTCGGACAAATAGGCCAGGATGAAATTCCGTCTATCATGCAGCAGGGCTGCCGCTTTCGTCAGATTCTCGAGACAGTCGTACGCTTCCACTGAAAATGACGTCGTTGCAAGGATCTTTTTGACGGACGGCTGGATCAGGTATCTCCCGACTCGGCTTACCGTCTCCTGGATGGAGTCGATGGAGTGCCGGTTCCGGAAACCGGTCGGTACTGTGATCCGGTTCTGGAAGTGGTGGGTGCGCAGTATATCGGTCACTGTGCGGATCGCTTTGTCCACCCGCGCCAATGTCTCCGACCACGCCGTCGCCCCGTCGCTGCCGCCGGCTTCCTGGAGGCTGTCGATCTGCCGGATCAGTGCTGTCATTTGCTGATCGACCTGGTTGGACGGGCTGTACATGATACTGTCCAGAAGGTCGTTGAGATCGTTCAGCTTAGCTGCCGAGGGAATCTTCCCGAGTACGGCAGCCACCGCTTCGTGACGTTGGAAGAGCTGCTCATAGTCGTTTTCAGAGACGCTCAGCTTCTCTTCGAGTTCTCCGATCGACCGGGCCTCCTTCAGAAGCCTGAGCCTGTCAGCCAAACGGCTCTGCTCCGCATTCAGTTCCGCCAGGGGGCGGCCTGCACTTGCCAGACCGGCGAGCGCAGCCTTGCAGCTGTCACAGTCCTGCTGGATGGAATCGATCTTTTTCTGCAATGACGTTTCCCGGCTGTGGTTCTTCTCGCTTTCCAGGGAAAAATTGCGAAGAGTCCGCTCGATTTCTTTTACGCCCTGCTCAAGGGATGCCAACTCCTCTTTCTGCTCCCGTCTCACTTGCAGGCGGTGCTTCAATTCCGCTTCTTCCGCGTCCAGTTCAGCCAAGCGGGCTCCGGCTGCGTCGATTTCCTGTTCCAGGCGTTCCGCCAGACTGCTGTGGGAAGCGAGCGCTCCTTCGATCGTTTCCAGCGTCTGCTGGCGCCAGTGCTCCGCCACGTTTTCTTCGATGAACTTGCGGCCTTCTTCCTCGATGCTCTCTGTCCGGCCATAACGGAGTATGCGGATCTCCGGATGGTCCAGCAGACGGCCGAGTGCATTGTCGACCGCCAAGTTCGCCTGGGACGCCACCAATGTCCGCATCCCCGCTTTGACCGCCTGGCTGCAGATTTCCGAGATCACTGTCGTCTTCCCTGTACCCGGCGGCCCCTGGATGACATAGATATCGCTCGCATTCATGGCACCGGAGACGGCTTCCTCCTGGAACTCGTTCAGCTGCGTGCTGTACTCGAGCGGCTCTTTCCGGTTGTTGATACGGACGACCGGGCGTTCCTCGAACAGTATCTTTTCAAGGTTGCCATTGGCTGCAAGGCCGTCCTGCAGGTCTTTGAACCCTTTCCGCAGCCGCCTGACCTGGCTCAGCTCGGCAAAATTACTGAAGATGATCGAGCTGGATTCTTGGCCTTGAAAGCCTGTTTTGCGCGCCTGCGCGACCGCTGAGGCTTTCAGTTCGATCTCGACCCGGTTCCTTTTCCGGTCTGCCGAGATAACGTTCCCAAGGTCGTAGGCGGCTCCGTCAAACTTCGCTGAAAACCCTTGAATACGTTTCCAGTGTTTTGCCTGCATACCCGAAATCCCGACGGACACTTTCTTCACATCCGCACTGACCGATACCGACCGGACCGGCACATGGATATCCTCCACGTCGGCATTCTTTTCCATGATCCGCAAGTAGCCTTCCCAGCCGCCGATCCGCTTTTTCACATATTCAGAACGTTCTTCCGCAACCGGCAGCTCCCGGACCAGTGCTGCGAATTCGACGGGCAGTGTCCGGCCGGTGCTTTTGCCGGTTCTGAAACGGACGGACGCACGCAGCCGGCGGTTTGTTGCGGCAGGCTCCCGTTTCCCTCTGACATGGAAGCCGACAGCCAGGAAGCCATCATTCTTCACTACGCAGTCGAGAACAGCCACTCTGCCTTCCAGCAGCTGCGAGAGTTTTGCATTTTCCGTATTATCGAAGAAGAAGGAGAATGACTGGCTGCCATGCTGGTTGTCGGGCCGCTTTTCGATATGGACAGTGAAGGATTTTTGAACAGCAAAAAAAGCGTGCTCATCCCGGGCCACTTTGCCGATCCCTTTGCGTGCGCTTGCCGTCATCGCCAGTTCACACGTCACTGTATCCTCATATGTATTGCGGTTCATGATGGTCACTTCTTTCCGTAAAAAAAGGTCAGCCATATGGTGATGGCTGAACCTGTCCGTGTGTGGTACCCTGTTTTCATTATACCGGAAATCGACGAAGTCTGCGAGAGGAAAAGTACTCCGCGGATCAGTCGGCCTCTTTCTGGATACTGTTTTCGTGCAGTCCGGTTTCGTTCTTCCGTTTGTTCAATTCGTTTTCCGTCACGACTTCCCGGTCGAAATCAGCCAATACGGCCAGTTTCACGTTCATCTGCTCCAGTTCCCCGCTGTCATACACCGGTTCAGCCCAATACACAGCGTCTTCCCCTGTGCAGGCGAGCAGCCTGACGACCTGCATATTGACTCCTCCTGACGTATCTTCGTCCGGTACGATCGCATCTTCCGGTGTGTAATCGGCCTGGTTCACGAGCAAGGTCCTTCCGCTGCCTCCCAGCTGCTGTGCGTACTCACAAAACTGTTCCAATGACTTCGGCTGTTTCAAGACGCCACCTCCTACTGATTCTCTTCTTCACTATTCCCTTAAGCGGATGTCTGTTAAACAAAAGTCAGGGAGCCCGGCTCCCATCCGGGAACTATAAAAAACCGTCCGGGCATGCCAGCATCTGCTGGCATGTCCGGACGGCACCTCTCGGTCAGGTGAAATCCCGTTCGATTTTCTCTTCCCATACTTTATGGAACACTTCAGCTCCGTTTTCCCAAGCTTTCAATTCATTCATCAGATAATAGAACGATTCGTCCGCAGACATCGTACTCTTGGTTTCCAGGTATGTCTGCCAGTCCCCTTTTCCGACGCTCAGGGTCCAGTCGCATTCCACACGTGCGCTCAGCGGGTTGTTCTCCTGGATTGTGTAGACGTTGCGGTTCGTGCTGCCATATTCGATTCCGTTGATGTGCAGCTTCCTTTTGCCTTCATCCGAAAAGTCATCGAGCACCCAGATTCCCGTCGCTGCGTCCTGCTTGACTTCACGCGTCCGTCCGGCTTCACGCAATATGTCTTTTCCAAGAACTGGTGCCGTTTCCGCTTGAGGGAACGGCTTGAGTTCCCGATCGAGCTTTTTCGGCTCGCGGATCGGGAGGACCAATGCTGTCCGTTCCGAGGTTTCAAGGGTGAATGTCACCTCTTCGGGGAACGGCCAGATGTGCGGCCAGTAATTCGGTGATACCGCCAGCTGCCAATGGTGCCCTTTCTGCAGTGTATGGCCGATGACATTCATCTTCACACTGATGTCGATCGCTTTTCCCGGTTCGAGATAGGACGGATGCTCGTCACTGTCCCTGTGCGTCAGGTTCAGCACTCCCCATGTGACCCTGGTGGACGACCCGTCAGGTGCCACGTCGTTCAGGCGGACGACCAAGTGTGCAGCTTTCTTATCAGGTGTGATACGGCAGCGGAATTCCGGCTCGCCGAGGATCGCTTCGTCTTCCTCTGCCGGCGACGCATCGAAGACGACAGCCATGCCGTTTTCAATCCGCTGATCCGCCGGAAGATCGCCCGGCTGGCCGAATGGGCAGAAGACACCTGCATAATGGCCATGCTGCTGGACCGAGGAGACGATGACATCTTTGCCTCCTGCCCGTCCGGCCAATTCCCTGCCGTTCAGGAAGAATTGCTTTTCCTTGATGGCTGCAGGCGGCCATTGCTCTTCGGCCGCCCAGTGGCCGGGACGGCAGGCATAATCGGTCTGCGGGGAAACACTGTCCTGCATATAGACACGGAGCATTGGTTCGTCCATGATGCCGGTCTCTTCCTCTTTCAGCCACTCATCCCACCAGCGGACGGCTTCCTGGAGAAAGCCGATCTGCGGACCCGGAACTGCCATTTCCGGGTACTCATGCGCCCATGGGCCGATCAGTCCTTTTTTCGGTCCTTTCAGGCCTGTCAGCAGGCGGGGGATTGCATTGGTATAGCCGTCTGCCCAGCCGCCGACAGCGTACACCGGGATTTCGATATCATCGTAGTTTTCGATGACGGATCCGTGCTTCCAGTAGGCATCCCGTCTTTGATGACGGACCCAAGCCTCGGCGTATGGCGGCGTCAGTTCCATCCGTTCCAGCCAGTTTTCACGCCACGATTCGCCGCGCGCTTCGGGGAACTGCGGACGGGCGTTGTAAGCGAACATGGTCGACGCCCACCACAGCATGTCGGAAGCGAGCATGGCACCGCCTTTGTAATGGACATCATCTGCGTATCGGTCATCCGTGGAGCAAAGGGTGATGATCGCTTTCAATGCCGGATGCTGCCGTGCAGCAATCTGAAGCCCGTTGAATCCGCCCCACGACTTGCCGATCATGCCGACTTTCCCGGCAGACCATGGCTGCTTGCCGATCCAGTCCAGCACTTCCAGTGCGTCGTCCTGTTCCTGTTTCAGATATTCATCGTACAGGATCCCGTCCGAATCACCGGTGCCCCGGATGTCGATACGGATGCTCGCATAGCCATGTCCGGCAAAATACGGATGACGGAGAGAGTCCCTCAGTGCGGTGAAATCATTCTTCCGGTACGGCAGATATTCCAGCACAGCCGGCACCGGATTTTGCTCTGCGTCTTCCGGCAGCCAGATGTGGGCTGCCAGCTGCGTGCCGTCAGAGAGCGGAATCATGACGCTGGACAGCTCTTTCACCTTATACGGATACTCCGTCCTGTTCGTGCGGTTTGTTTCTCGTACGTTAAAAACCATAGTAATAGTCCTCCAGATTCAAGATTTGGCTCTGCCGCCGGGGTAATCCTCCCGCAGCCAGCGGATCAGTGATACGAGCAGCAGCAGATAGATGATGTAGATCGGAACGGCCACGACGACAGCTGACGTCTGGATGACCCGCAGACCGCCGACCAGGAGCAGTGACATCGACAGGACGGCCATGACAGCCCCCCAGACCATGCGGTGCCAGCGCGCCGGGTCCTGCCCCGGCTGCAGTTCCTTCGTCGCGACAGCTGCCAGTATATACGTGGCGGAGTCCATCGAGGTCGACAGGAAGATGACACCGACGATGACGAAGAATGGCAGCACCAGAACGTCCAGTGGAAGCGAGCGCAGTATGTCGACAACCGCTGCCGGGCCGCCTTGTTCCGCCAGTGTTTTCGCAACATCCGTGATGCCTTCCAGCTGAAGATTCATCGAGTAGCCGCCGAAGACCATGAAATAGACCCAGCCGCCGATCGAACCCCACAAAAGCATATGGGTGATCAGCTCACGCAGCGTGCGCCCTTTGGAGATCCGGGCGACGAACAGGCCCATGAACATGGCCGTCGCTGCGAACCAGGCCCAGTAGAACACCGTCCATGCCTGGGGGAATCCTCCCTGGCCGATCGGGTCCGTATGGAAGCTCATGAAGGTGAAATTCTGAAGCATCATGCCGAAGCTGTTCGAGAAATACGTGAGGATGAACGACGTCGGTCCGGCGATAAAGACGAACAGCGCCAGAGCGACCGCCAAGTAGATGTTGATATCACTCAGACGGCGGATCCCTTTATGCAGTCCGAGATAGGCACTTGAGGAGTAGATGATCGTGATAAGCGTGACGATGACCGCATCCATTCCTAAAGATGGCTCGATACCGAAAATGGAACCGACCACTGCGGAAACCATCGGCACACCGAGACCCAGTGACGTACCGAGACCTCCGACCAGACTCCAGATGACAAGGACATCGATCAGTTTCGCCACCCACCCGTCAGCATACTTGCCAAGCGCTCCGCTCAGTGCGGTGCTGATCTTGAGGGACGGCCGTTTTTTTACAAAATAGGAATATGCGATGACGACAGTCGGGAATGCATACAGGGACCATGCGGAAATTCCCCAATGGAACAGTCCGTATGTCAGGGACCATTCGGCCGCCTCCCCGCTGCCAGGAGCAATGCTGAACGGCGGTCCGTCGAAGTATGAGATCGGTTCGATCATCGACCAATACATGATGCTGGTCCCCATGCCTGCAGTGAACAGCATCGTTCCCCAGCTGAAGCTCGAAAACTCCGGCTTGCCTTCCCCGAGTTTGATCTTTCCATACTTGCTGAACGCCAGCCAGATCAGGAACACGAACAAGCCGAATGTCAGGAACTGAAACGCCCAGTCCATTTTGAATGTGATGAAACTCATCACATCATCGAGTACCGGCTCCGCGCTGTGCCGGAAAACAACGAGCATGACGGTGGCCACCAGGATGAAAATCATGGATGTCCAGAATACGAATGGATCCAATTTAGCTTTCTGCATCAAACGACCTCCTTATGATTTGTCCATAATTACAAGTTGAGAACGCTTCCATTCCTCCTTTCAGCTGCAAAAGTAAATCCTGTCTTCAAAGGATTGCCAACTATATGTATCTAACTTATAATCATGATTACAATATGACCTTGTTCATAATATCAGAATAAATCTTCCAAGACAAGTGGCAGGCGCGCCTGTATACTGGACATACAAACGATCTGCTGTTAAGCGGATTCAAAAAGTGAGGGTTCTTCATTGGATAAGAAAAAGCTTCAAAAAGGGCGTATGTGGAAGTACTTTGTGGAGGCGGCGACCGATATCATAAAGGAAGAAGGCACAGAGCATATTACGATCCGGAAAGTCGCAGACCGTGCCGGGTATAACAGCGCGACCATCTACAACTATTTCGAGGAGTTCTCACATTTGCTGTTCTTCGCATCCATGCGGCTCATGAAGGAGTATACAGAGGAAGTGGCGCGACGGATCGAACAGGCGGACAGTGCGCTGGCGCAATACCGCGCCGCGTGGCAGTGCTTCTCCGAATACTCGTTCCGCAGCCCGGAAATCTTCTATACGGTATTCATCCGGGATCTCGGCGACAATCCCGACAACCTGCTTGAGAAATATTACGGCTTCTACCCTTCCGATCTGGTGGATGTGCCTGAGGAGATACGCAGCAGCCTGCTTGAACCGAGTGTCGAAAAGCGCGGAAATCCGATTTTGGTCCGTGCTGTGGAAGAAGGCAGCCTGGCGGCGGATAAGCGGGATTCACTGAATGAGGTAACCATCCTTATCTGGCAGGGCATGATGATGAGTTTCCTGAATAAGCGGCTGGACATTACTGCCGAGGAGGCCCACGAACGGACGATGACGTATATACTCGGCATTATCGGCCGGGAAACTGACTGATTGGCCTGCAGAAGCAACCTAAGCAGCCGGGAATCTTGATTTTCAAATCGAAAAAGCTGCATCGGGATTTATGCCCATGCAGCTTCTTTATAATATCTGACCAGCCTCAGGCAGTCATGTGACCCGGATGAGCTCGGTATCACCGGACATGCCGCGGAGGGCTGCGGTAAACGGTTCTGCTTTGTGCAGACCGAGCCCGGGTGCAACGGCCGAATAGAACTGTCGATCCATGACGATGTCATCCCCGATGCTTTGCTGCTGGACCCGTGCTGCCATATTGACAGTGCGGCCGAAGTAATCCAGTACGCCGTTCGCATTGACGGCAATGACCGGACCTTCGTGAAGTCCGATTTTGATGGTCACCGGATTGCGGAGTGCCGTATTCAGACGGTCCACCGATGACTGTATGTCAAGAGCTGCCTGCAGTGCATGTATCTGATTGCTGAATGCCGCCATGACGGAGTCGCCGATCGTCTTGACGATCGTCCCCCGGTGTTTGCGTATGATCTGTCCCAGTTCCGTGAAATGCCGCTGGACATCACTGTATGCGGCCGCATCTCCAGCCTGTTCGTAGAGACGTGTGGAATCTTTCAGATCGGTGAACATGATCGTCAGTTTGCCGACGCCGATCTGCATGCCGGCTGCGAGGACCTCCTTCGGAAGCAGGTCCCTGAACAGCTGCATGCTTGTGACATCCCGAGCGGTCAGCGCATAGGGATCCCACTCAAGTGTCTCGACAGCCAGGATCATTTCCTCATCGGTGCTGTTCCTGATCGTTATCTCGTCTGCTTGCGGAACAGTCGTTTCCAGGAAACCATCGGAACTTATGTGCAGTGACGCATAAGGTCCTATATGCTGATGTGTGAACGGAACCACAAAGTTATGTTTCAGCACACGCAGCTGCAGGTCCACTTTGTCAGGCGTCCAGCTGATCGTTTTCGTCGTACCTGGACCTATCCTGAACTGGGCCGCCGTCTGTGGTGAGTTGGCAGGACCATTCAAGCAGAACACTTGGGAAACGGTCTCCCTCAACGCTCCGTTGACTTTGAATCGCATTTCGATATAGCGGTCGAAATCCACGTCGAAATCGACCCCGCAGAGATCGCAATGGACCGCATTATGCACATCCGCAAGATGGGCTGTCTGCATCTTGGAGACACGGCAGTTCGGACACATGAGGTTCCATTCGTAATCGAGAATGCCGGCATCACTCGCCAAAAGAAACAGATCGACAGCCTCCTCTTTGGCCACCCCATGCTCCTCCGCCCACCTGTACGGCTGCATATGGGTCACTTCACTATCATCAGCTGTCGTGATTGTGCTGATCAGGGAATCGACAAGCGGTTCCCGGATGCCTAATGCATACAGATGGTCCTTCGCTTCTGCCAGCAATACTTCATTGGCAGGAGAAGACTTTCTGCCAGATGGTATATGTCCATCCGTCTCCGCCTCCCTGGCATACTCGAACGTCTTCAGAAGCTGCGGAATGATCCCTTTCTTCAAAGCGAGCTTCCCAATTCCGTTTTTATAGACGAACAAACCCGACAGCGTCACCCGGGTTGCCAGGCTGGTCAATTCCTCGACCGCCACTTTCCATATGACCCTGTCCACCGGCCCTTTCGTATAGTTGCGTTCGATTGAATAATACGATCCCTTCACCCATTCGAAGACGTGCTCCTTCCATTGGATATCGAGCAGTCCGTATGCCTTGCCCCGTGCTTCCCTGAAAAGCCGGCGAGCCTCCGTCCTGAATGGTGAAAACGTGACCGGGAACAATCCGATGGAACGGTTCAGCCGATTTGTATCCGCCAGGAGATCCCAGACTTCAGCGATCGGCCTTTCGATGATTTGTGATTGCTCCAGTTCCAGTTGTTTCCCCAACATCCGTCACCCTCTGTCTGCATATTTGTTCCGGATGGCGAGGAACTCATCCAGATGGTCCAGGAACAGATCCACGAGTCTGCCTTCAAACTGCCGGTCACGCTGCTCCAGGAAGTATGCTTTTATTTTTTCGAGAGGCCATGCTTTCTTATACACACGGTCACTGCCCAGTGCGTCAAACACGTCAGCGACAGCCGTGATCCTTCCATATACATGGATTCCGTCTTCCTTGAGTCCGGACGGATATCCCTGACCGTCCCACCGTTCATGATGCTGGTGTGCAATGATGGCAGCCGTCTTCAGCAGCTGACGCCCCGATTTCCGGAAAATCTCATAGCCGTAGACAGCGTGTTTCTTCATCGTTTCATACTCCGCATCTGTCAACTTCCCGGGTTTGAGCAGGATGGCGTCCGGAATGGCGACTTTGCCGATATCATGCATCGGGGAGGCATACCGCAGCTCCATCGCTTCCTCTTCCGGTAATCCTGCCAGTTTTGCCAGGGCATAGGAATATTCTGCGACCCGTTTCACGTGATTGCCCGTTTCCTGGGAACGGCTTTCACCGAGCTCGCCAAGTGTCTCGATGATCTCCTTCTGCGTTTCTGCGAGTTCGTCCTGAAGAAGGAAGGATTCCAGGGATTTCCCCGCATAGGTGGCAGCGAACGTCAATATTTTTTCATCATTAGCCGTAAAGGAGGGCATGCCGATTTTGTTGATGGCCTGGAAAGCGCCGATGATGGTCCCTTCCTGATTACTGATCGGCATACAGAGTATGGAACGTGTCCTGTAACCCGTCTCCAGGTCGACGGTTTTGTTGAAGTGCTCATCTAAGTAGGCATCTCCGATGTTCAATGTCACACCTGTCTGGATACTTCGGCCGACAAACCCGCTTGTGTCCGGTATGGAGATCCGTTCTACACCATGGCCAGCGACAGTCCACACTGTATGCCGATCACGATTATGCAGCCATACGGTGCAGCGGTCAGCCTGCACCAGCTTGGTGCCTAAATCGGCGAGCAGAAGGAGCATTTTATGAATGTCGGTTTCCAGTGACATTTTTCCCATGTATTCAAAAATAGTGGCTAAGAGGATATCGGAGTTCGCGGCCCCCTTGGAGCGGTTCACTTCCCGCGTATGTTGGTTGATCATTCGTCAAGCCCTTTCTAAACCTATTGTCAGCAATCCAGCAATCTGTAATAATAGTATCATGAAAACAACACGAACACACATCCAAAGTAATCTTTTAATGATTATTTTACGATCCGGAGGAACTACAAGTGACTTTATTCTCATATCTTCTGGTCGGTCATCTGATTGGTGATTACTTGCTGCAGACGCGCTGGATGGCAGAGCGGAAGGCAGCGGAATGGCTGCCGCTCCTGGCTCACTGCCTTGTGTATACCATCGTCATAATCGGTGCTTTCTTGATCGGCAGCGGGTCATTTTCCTGGATTGCGGCGGCTTTCATCTTTGCCAGCCACGTATTCCTTGATCGCCGGACGTTCGTTGCCTGGTGGGCGCGGAACGTCATGGGGACGGCAGGCGGTAAGCCTGCATGGCTGCTGATCATGGCCGATCAGGTTTTCCACGTCATCGTTTTAGCGGTCATTGCACATTTCTGGTCATGAAAACGAACCGCCCTGCAGGGGGCAAATTCCTGCAGGGCGGTTCGTTTCTCTTATGGAAGGACTCAGCCGATCAGCTGCTTGACCAGTTCCTTGTTGCGTTCCTTGAACAGTTCGTTATGGGAACTCACCATACCCCATTGTGTCGCTTCAGGATCCAGGTGCATCTTCGCACTGTTGACAGCATTCGCTGCATCTTGGAAGGCTCCGGCAATCAATGTCACCTTGCTCTCATGGAAGAGGACATCCCCTGCTGCAAAAATTCCCGGAACTGATGTTGCGCTCATTCCAGTACCGGCTACCCGGTGATCCGCTGTCAGTTCAAGCTGCACTCCGCCTCCTCCAATCAGGGATGTATCGATCTCATATCCATGATTGATGACGATTTCATCCACTTCCAGCAGTTTGGCATCTCCTCCCGTACAATCACTGAGCTCCACCTTTTCAACGGAATGATGATCATCCGAAGCGATCAGTTTTGTAATATGGGTATTGAAGTGGCATTCCACTTTGCTTTGCAGCAGCTGCTCGACCTGGGCTTCATGGCCGTTCAGATCACATTTCCGATAGGTGAGCATCACTTGCTCTGCAATCGGCTCCAGCTCATTCGCCCAGTCGATTGCCGCGTTTCCGCCTCCTGAAATCAGAACACGTTTACCTTTGAAATGCTGCAGCGATTTAACAGTATAATGGAGGTTCGTCACTTCAAACCGTTCAGCGCCGCTGATTTCGATCTTCTGGGGTTTCAGGATCCCTCCGCCGATCGCAAGGATCACCGTCCGGCTTCTGTGCGTTTCACCGGAATGTCCGGTCACTGTGAACAAGCCGTCTGCATCTTTCTCAATTTGGACAACCTTCTCATTGAGGACCACTTCAGGGTCGAATGTCAGCCCCTGTTCAACGAGACGCGCGATGATATCTGCAGCCGGTGCTGGGGTAATGCCGCCGATATCCCAGATCATCTTCTCAGGATAGACATGGAGCTTGCCGCCGAGTTCCGGCTGGAATTCGATGATCCGCGCAGTCATTCCGCGGAGCCCGCTGTAGAATGCGGAATAGAGACCGGCAGGCCCTCCGCCGATTACCGTAACGTCGGTAACTGATGATTGTGACATTTATATCCCCCTCAATAATTGTTTGACAATGCGTCTTCCGGACTTTATAGTCATAACTATACCGCGAATGATAATCATTATCAATGTTTTTGTGGATATTCAGAATAGGAGTGTTCAATATGGTGAGGCTGGCAACTGAACAACTTCAGATCGCATACGGAGATCAGATCATCGTAGACAATATGACCGTCGGTATTCCTAACAATCAGGTCACCGCGATTATTGGTGCGAACGGCTGCGGCAAGTCCACTTTCCTGAAAGGGATGACCCGTCTGATTCCCCGGCATTCCGGAAAAGTGCTCCTCGATGGTGCTGATATTGCAGGAGAAAAGACGAAAGCCCTTGCCCGCAGGATGGCGATCCTGCCGCAGACGCAGGAGGCCGCAAGCGGCCTGACGGTCGGAGAACTCGTTTCCTACGGCCGCTTCCCCTACCAGTCAGGTCTCGGCCGTCTGACGAAAGCCGACTACGAGATGATCAACTGGGCGATGACCGTCACCAACACGATCCAGTTCCGGGACCGTCAAGTGGACGCCCTGTCCGGCGGTCAGCGTCAGCGGGTCTGGATTGCGATGGCGCTCGCCCAGGAGACCGAGATCATCTTCCTGGATGAACCGACGACCTACCTGGATATGGCCCATCAGCTCGAAGTGCTGGAACTGCTGGAGAACCTGAACGCCGAGCAGGGCCGCACCATCATTATGGTGCTCCACGACTTGAACCAGGCGGCACGGTTCGCCGACTATCTGATCGCCATGAAAGATGGGAAAGTCGTAAAGGCGGGACCGGCGGCCGAGGTCATCGAACCGTCCGTCCTGCGCGAAGTTTTCAAAATCGATGCGGAGATCGGTGTGGACCCTAGGAGCGGTAAACCTATGTGCATCACCTATGATCTGCTAAAAGGAGAACGTTGACATGAAGAAACTTACACTCGTATTCACCCTGCTGCTCGTGCTCGTCCTGGGCGCCTGTTCGTCAGGCAGCAATGACAGCAGCAAGAAGGAGAAAGAACCGGTTAAATCCGAGGAGAATAAGACCGGCACGATCACTTATGAATCCGAAAACGGACCTGTGGAAGTTCCGGCAGATCCGAAACGGGTCGTCGTCCTGTCCGGGTTCGCCGGTCACGTAATGGCGTTGGATGTGCCGATTGTCGGCGTTGACTCCTGGTCGAAAGACAATCCGCGTTTCCAGGACACGCTGAAGGACGCTCAGGAAGTGACAGATGAGGATCTGGAGAAGATCCTCGAACTGGAACCCGACCTGATCATCGGATACTCCACGACGAATAATCTCGATCGGCTGAAAGAAATCGCACCGACGGTCACTTACACGTATAACAAGCTCGACTACCTGGCACAGTTCGAAGAAATTGGCAAGCTGCTGAACCAGGAACAGGAAGCGAAAGACTGGGTCGCCGACTTCAAAGATCGCGCACACAAAGCCGGTGAAGAAGTCAAAGCGAAGATCGGCGAGGACAAGACCGTATCTGTCATCGAGAATTTCGAAAAGCAGCTGTATGTCTTCGGCGACAGCTGGGGCCGCGGAACGGAGATCCTCTATCAGGAGATGAAGCTGAAGATGCCTGAAAAGGTTAAAGCGGATACTGAGAAAGAAGGCTATTTCGATCTGTCGGCGGAAGTCCTGCCTGAATACATGGGCGACTACGTCATCCTCAGTAAGAACGGCGCCGCTGATAATTCCTTCATGGAAACGGAGTCCTTCAAGAATACGGAAGCCGCCAAAAACGGGCACGTATTTGTAGCGAATGCAGATGAGTTCTACTTCAACGATCCGCTGTCGCTCGATTACCAGCTGGAATTCTTCAAAGAGAACTTCTTGAAATAACCTGGTACAATGGGGATTCTTTCAACTTATGAAAGGATCCCCTTTCTGCTGATAGGAGTGTACATAGATCATGAACAAAACCGCTTCATTTGGCGTGAAAATATTGTTGGCCGCAGCCGCTCTTGCCGCTGTCTTCTTCGGCGCTGTGATGCTCGGTGCGGCACCTGTCTCGGTATCCGATCTGTTTGGGGCGGTCACCGGGGGCGCAACGAAAAACAACCTGCTGCTGCGGGAAATCAGGATTCCGCGCGAACTGGCCGCCCTTTTCGTCGGATCGGCCCTTGCAGTCTCCGGGGCAATCATGCAGGGAATGACCCGGAACCCGCTCGCGGATCCGGGGCTTCTCGGCCTCACGGGGGGCGCGAACGCGGCCCTGGCTGCCGCGTATGCCTTCTTCCCTTCCCTGTCGACGATCGGCATCATGGCTGCCTGTTTCATCGGCTCTGCCGGCGGAGCGGGAATCGTTTTCGGTATCGCCGCTGTGCAACGCGGCGGGTTTTCACCGTTCAGGCTTGTCCTGGCCGGCGCAGCGGTTTCCGCCTTCTTCCTTGCTGTCGGACAGGGGATCGGCATTTTCTTCCGTGTTGCCAAGGACATCTCCATGTATACCGCGGGTGGTGTCAACGGAACGACCTGGCACCAGCTGCAGCTGATCGTCCCGGTCATCGTGATCGGAATCCTCATCAGCCTGCTGCTGTCGAAACAGCTGACCCTCCTGAGCCTGAGCGAGGAAGTCGCAGTCGGCCTCGGCCAGCACACGCTGCGCATCAAAGTGCTGCTGTTCATCCTGCTGACGGTTCTGGCAGGAGCGGCGGTCGCACTTGTCGGAAACCTGGCGTTCGTCGGCCTGATGATCCCCCATATCACACGGGCGGTCGTCGGCACGGATTACCGGTTCATCCTGCCGATGTCCGCACTGATCGGCGGTATGTTCATGGTGCTTGCGGACACATTGGGGAGGACGCTGAACGCACCATATGAGATTTCGACAGCGGCACTAGTCTCCGTCATCGGTCTGCCGTTCTTCCTCATCATCGTGAAGAAAGGAGGCAGGGCCTTCTCATGATATCTGCACAGCTGAAACGGCGGCAGCGCATCTACCTGACACTGTTCCTCATTCTGACTGCAGCGACCGCTGCCGCCGCTATGACCATCGGACCCGCTTCCATCGAGCCCGGGCGCATCCTGCCTGCCCTGTTCGGTGACGGGACATTCAAAGAGGACTTTGTCCTGTTCTCCATCCGTCTGCCCCGGGTTTTCATCACGTTCCTCGCCGGGGCGGCGCTGGCCCTTTCCGGCTCCCTCCTGCAGGGCATCACCCGGAATGATCTTGCGGATCCCGGTATCATCGGCATCAATTCCGGTGCCGGCTTGGCAATTGCCGTGCTATTCCTGTTCATCCCTGTTGAAGCCGGGAAATTCGTCTATCTGTTGCCGGTCGTCGGGTTCGCCGGCGCACTTCTGACAGCGGTGCTCATCTATCTGTTCGCCTGGGACCGGAAGACCGGTCTGCAGCCGGTCCGTCTCGTGCTGATCGGCGTCGGCTTCTCATTGGCGCTGTCTGGTGCGATGATCGTTCTAATGTCGTCCGCTGAACAGCAGAAGGTGGATTTCATAGCGAAGTGGATCGCCGGCAATGTATGGGGGTCCGACTGGACGTTCGTCCTGGCGCTTGCTCCATGGCTGATCATACTCGTACCATTTGCGTTTTATAAAGCGAGCCGGCTAAACCTGCTGTCCCTCAGCGAGCCGGTGGCTATCGGGATCGGCGTCTCCGTTCAAAAGGAACGCACCATCCTACTGCTGACGGCTGTCGCGCTCGCCGCTTCCGCAGTATCTGTCACAGGAGGAATTGCGTTCATCGGACTGATGGCGCCCCATATCGCCAAGGCGCTCGTCGGTCCGCGCAGCCAGCTGCATCTGCCGCTCTCCATCGTCCTCGGCGGATGGCTGCTGCTGTTCGCCGACACGCTCGGCCGCAACATCACGGATGCCGGCACGATCCCTGCAGGTTTGGCAGTGGCTCTCATTGGCGCTCCGTATTTCCTATATCTGCTCATGAAAAAATGAAACGGCCCCTCAGCTGAGGGACCGTTTTTTCATTACCGTAATTTTGTTGCTCCGCCGTCGACCATGATTGTCTGACCGGTGATGTAGGAAGCATCTTCACTGCCGAGGAATACCGCCACACGGCCGATGTCTCCTTCCAATTCGCCAAGACGGCGCATTGGAATGTTATTGATCATCTTATCATATGCGTCTGGCTGATCTTTTTTCCACTGCTGGATACCTGGCGAATTTGCAATCGGCGAGATAAGGTTGACGTTGATACCGTATTGGCCCCACTCGTTAGCTGCAACCCGTGTAATCGCGCGGATTGCTTCTTTCGCTGCCGCGTACGTGGACTGCATGACATCTCCGTTGATGCCTGCGCCAGATGAGAAGTTGATGATCGTTCCTTTTGATTTTTTCAAGAATGGCAGCGCTGCCTGCATCAGGTAGAATGTCGGATAGAATCCTGTATTGAACGAGAAGTCCAGGTCTTCCTGTTTCACATCCTCGATCAGAGCCTGACGGGATGCGTGCGCGTTGTTGATGAGGATATCGAGACGGCCATACCGGTCAGTCACTTCCTTGATGATGTCCTTCAATTTTGCACGGTCTGTCAGATCCGCCTGGATGAACATGCTGTCCGGCTGAACCGCCTGCAGCTCCTTCTCCATCGCTTTCCCGGTTTCAGGATTCAGGTCCACAATCGCTACGACTGCACCCTCTTTTACATAAGCTTTCGCCATACCGCTGCCGATGCCGCCGGCACCGCCTGTGATGATCGCTACTTTACCCTCTAATCTTCCCATTGTGATCACTCCTTTTCTACAAGACAAGTTTAACACCTAACTATTGGTCTTCAAATTAATCTGCCTGTCCAGCCGTTAACGAAAGTACGTATACAGATCACTTTCTTGATAAAAAGGCAACTTTTTTGGTATGCTATTGAAGAAAATGCTTTGCGTACGAGTACCTGACTCAGCAGGAAGGAGATGCATGTACCTACATAGAGGAGGAATTGAATGAAGACAATCGACGAAACGACAAACGATTACAACGAAGAAATGGAAGAACTTGAAAGTGATTATTCCCTTGACCGTGTGCCGCGGAGCGAGCGGAACAAGAGCTGGCTGAGCATCACGAACATCACATTCGGAATTGCAACCGCCATTTTCTATTTCCAGATGGGCAGTGTCATGGCCTTATCCTACGGGGCAGTCAATGCAATGATCTCTTCCGCGTATGCCATCGTCGTGGCAGGGATTCTCGGAACAGTGATCGCTTTCCTGTCCGCCAAATCAGGCATGAACGTCAATCTGCTGTCGCGCGGCGGCGGTTTTGGATATATAGGATCTTCCCTGACATCATTGATCTACGCATCCAATTTTATTATGTACTGCGCATTCGAAGGACTGATTTTGGTTTCTGCAGTCCACCACTTTTTTCCATCCCTCCCAAAGTGGATTTTCATCATCATTTTCGGATCAATCGTCATCCCCTTGAATTGGTTCGGAATCGAGCAGCTCGATAAGCTGCAAAAATGGTCCATGCCATTATTCGTCGTGTTCCTGCTGGCGGCTATCGTCATTTCGTTCATGAAGGAGCCGGCGTATGCGGGATCTGTATTTTCTTATATGCCTGAAGGTGTGACAGTTGGCGGTACAGCACTTCTGATGTGCATCGGCATGCACAACGGCATTATGGGGCTTACCGCACTGCTCGCATCGGATTACGCCCGCTTCCTGAAACCGAAAGATATCAAACTCGGTTCCGTCATGATCGGATTCATCCCGCAGATATTCTGTTTCGGCATGATGGGCGGGCTCGGCATCTGGTTCGGGGTCCGTTTCATGGAACCGGACCCAGGTGTCTATATCGTCCTGCTGCTCGGTATTTTCGGAGCGCTCTTCACCATGCTGACGCAGCTGCGCATCAATGTCACGAACATTTACAGCAGTTCGCTGTCGCTGTCGAATTTCTTTGAAAACGTGATCCGCTTCACGCCGGGACGCCGTTTTTGGGTTGTCGTATCAGGAGTTGCGGCTATTTTACTCATGCTCGCCGACATCGTCGATCATCTGGATACGATGATGACCTTCCAGGGTGTGTTCCTGCTTTCCTGGGCGGCGATCCTCGTGACGGATGCACTCGTCGTCAAGAAGCTTCTGAAGATCGGTCCGGACTACTATGTCGCCCGTCAGGAATACCTGTATAAATGGAATCCTGTCGGTGTCGCGTCCCTGCTGATCGCGAGTCTTCTCGGTACACTGGCCGCACTTGGCTATATGGGCGTGTTCCTCGAGTCGACGGCCGCTTTCTTCGCAGCATTGCTTGCGGCTGTTCTGACAATCGTGATCGCCGTGATGACGAAAGGAAAGTATTATCTCATCCGGGAACCGGAACATATCCACCAGGATGACCGGCTCTCGTAACTCCCCCGCTGCCTCAAGCAGGCAGGTACGTACAGCTTTGCATAATTCGTAAGAAGGGCCATGCCCTTCTTCTTTTTATTTTGCAATTTTTAAAAAGGATTGTTATAGTATATAACCGTTGTATACTACGAAGATCTTAGGGGGAATCATGAGAAAAATTTCAAACGTGTTTTACATTACGATCGGACTGATCGTCTTGGCAGTAGGCTATGGTGTTCTCGCGCCGAAAAGCTTTGCTGAACAAACTGGTATGATCAAAAACTTTGTCGCTTCTGGATTTGGCTGGTATTACCTCATGCTTTTATCTGTACTTGTTCTGATTTGTGTTTTCCTGGTCTTCAGCCCATACGGCAAGATCCGTCTTGGGAAAGACACCGATAAACCGGAATTCTCCACGGTCTCCTGGATTGCCATGCTGTTCTCCGCCGGAATGGGCATCGGACTCGTCTTCTATGGTGCTGCTGAACCGATTTCCCACTATGCGGTCTACTCTGCAACCGGGGAGATCAACACACCGGCTGCCTTCAAAGACGCATTGAGAGAGTCGTTCTTCCACTGGGGCATCCATGTCTGGGCAATGTACGGTTTCGTTGCACTCGCACTCGCATTCTTCCAATTTCGCAAAGGGGAGCCTGGGTTAATTTCTTCAACATTGAAGCCGATCTTCGGCGACAAGATGAACGGCCCCTGGGGGGTTCTTGTCGATGTCCTTGCTGTCTTTGCAACCGCTTTCGGCGTTGCGACGACTCTCGGCTTTGGTGCTGTACAAATTAATGCAGGGCTGAACTACCTCTTCGGAGTCTCCATCAGCACACAGTCCCAGTTCTACATCGTGCTGGTCGTCACTGTACTGTTCATCGCTTCTGCCTGGAGCGGTCTGAGCAAAGGGATCCAGTATCTGTCCAACCTGAATCTGGTGCTGGCAGTGTTGCTCCTCGTGCTCGTCGTCATTCTCGGACCGACTTTGCTCATCTTCAACATGTACTCCGATTCGCTGGGCGGATATTTGACGAACTTCATCAAAATGAGTTTCGGCACATCCCCGCTCAATACAGAGAACCGTCAGTGGCTCGATGACTGGACGATCTTCTACTGGGCCTGGTGGATCTCCTGGGCGCCGTTCGTCAGCATGTTCATCGCCCGTGTGTCGAAAGGCCGCACGATCCGTGAGTTCATCGTCGGTGTGATGATCGCTCCGACCATCCTCTGTACGTTCTGGTTCACGACATTCGGCACGACAGCGATCGAAGCACAGAAGGCCGGAGTTGCAAACTTGGCTGATCAGGCGACGGAGCTCGTCATCTTCGAACTGTTCAACACGATGCCTTGGGGTGTGTTCATCTCCATCGTAGCAATCGTTCTGATCGGTTCGTTCTTCATCACATCTGCGGACTCGGCGACGTTCGTCCTCGGCATGCAGAGTTCGTACGGGTCCCTGACCCCGCCGAACAGCATTAAGATGATCTGGGGTGTCCTCCAGTCGGCGATCGCCCTCATCCTGCTGTCGGTCAACGGTCTGACCGCTCTGCAGAACACGATCATCATCGCCGCCCTGCCCTTCTCGTTCGTCATACTGCTCATGGTCTTTTCATTGATGAAAGGCCTGAGCGCCGAACTGGATCTCATGCGGGCAAAACGGAAATAATCTAAACAAGCCCTTTCTCCGTCATAGGAGAAGGGGCTTTTTGTCAGTAGAAGATGCCAATGACGACAAGAGCGGCAACGATCCAGAATCCGCTGATGGCGAGTGCGTCGGTTGAAATGACAGGTTTCTTCTGGAACAGGTCGATCGCATGCAGGTCTTTTTTCAGCTCCCTCACTTCGTCCTCCAGCTCTTTCACCTGCTCTGTCAGCAGGCGGACATCCCGCTCCGTGCGTGCTGGCAGATGCTCCTTGGTGACGTCCGGCAAGTTGGTCTCTTCCATCATGAATGATCCCCTTTTGAATTTTCCATAGTATCACTTCCATTATACCAATTATTCTGACTCCGAGAAAGCTATAGTTCAGCTATGCGGCTAAACTTTCCAGGACGGTTTGTGATACACTTTGCTTGGAGAGAGCATGTATGCAAAAATCTGCGTGTCCTGTATTCCAGCCTGCTTGAGGATGCTGCTGTCGTATGACCGTCCATATAAAAGTTCAGCCAGCAAGGAGAGTGTATGATGAAAGAGGAAGGAACGCAGCCGGGTCATCCGGACTGTGAAATTGAAGACAACTTCGGTGCGGATCATCCGGACCATCCTGGTCAGCTAGGGGAAGAGCAGCCGGATGTAACCGACGTTCCTCTGACCCCGGAGGAACTCGAGGAGGAGGAATTCCGGCTGATGGTCCTGCAGGCGCAGCAGGAAGCACTGGAGGAAGAACGGGCGGAAAGGCACGCACCGGCAAAACGGCGGAAAGTGCCCCGTGCCGCCATCTGGGTGATGGCCCTGGTCCTGCTGTTCCAGCCCATCGCATTCCTGTTCGACATCTATTCACTTCCTGCCATCGACTTCCTGAAAACGTCCGCCCGCCTGTCGAAACAGCCGGACATCGCAGAGTGGAAGCAGTCGGTCGCAGTCATCCTGACCGAGGACGGCAAAGGGACCGGGTTTGTCGTATCCGGCGATGGGAAAGTCATCACGAATCATCATGTCGTCCAAAACCGGAAACAGATCACCGTCTCGTTCGATAAGAATGGCAGGTATGCCGCTGACATTATCGCAGAAGACAATGTCAACGATCTGGCTGTTTTGCAAATGAAAGATCCTCCGGATGTCCCGCCCCTGCCATTGGCCAAATCACCGGATTATTCCCCAGGCGAGGCCGTCCGGTTCATTGGAAATCCGCTGAACTTCTATGGGATCGCCAACGAAGGGGAACTTATCGGAGAAACACGATGGGCCGGACGGACAACCCCCGTCATCCTGCTGGCTGCACCTGTTTACAGAGGGAACAGCGGCAGTCCGGTTTTTCAGGACAAGGAAGTCATCGGTGTCATTTTTGCAGTAACGGATCTGGACAAATACGGCAAAGCGGGGATGTTCATCCGCATCGAGGAAGTGCTGTACCTTCTCGGCACAACGAAATAACCCGGCCGTTCCTGTATTGATGGTACAGGAACGGCCGGGTTATTTTATTCGCTCTTCTTGTCTTCCTGTTCGGCTGCTCGATCCGCCTTCTTGAAATCACTCGCATACTCGACTTCCTGAGCCGAGGATAACTCATTGTTCTTGTCTGTCAATGTTTCGTGCGGTTGTTTCTTCTCTTCCATGATGCATCCTCCTTTACCCGTTGTTTCAACAGTTTTCCCGCCAGGACACAGAGTAAACATTCCAGTCAGTCTTCCGTGAATTTCGGCTCCAGCCGCTCCATGAACTCATCCAGGGCGCTGTACCCCTGCTGCTGGAGGTACCAGTTGTTCGCCGCCGCTTCAATCAGGCCCGCCACATCGCGGCCGGGCTGCAGCTGGATTTGGATATACGGGACCGGCACTCCCATGTATTCCGTGAATTTCTCATCGAGTTCCAGTTCGTTGTTCAGGGAGTTGTCCTTCCATTCCGTCAGTTCAATATCGAGCGCAATCCGCGTCTCTTCCTGGAACGCAGCACGGCCGTACAGCCGCACAACATTCAGGAGGCCGATACTCCGCAGCGCCAGGAACTCCTTATTCGTTTCGTTATGGGTGCCGAGCAGGGTCTGCGGACTCAGTTTGCGGAGTACGACGATATCGTCAGCGACCAGACGGTGGCCGCGCCCGATCAGTGTATGCGCCGTTTCGCTCTTGCCGACGCCCGACTTCCCGCGCAGCAGAATCCCGATTCCCGACACATTGACGATGACCCCGTGGACCGCAATCTCTTCAGCCATCGAACTGATGACGAACGCATCCAGTTTGGCGCTCGCCACCCCCATGGAATCCGGGGTCCGCAAGACAGGTATCCCGTTCTCCGTACAGTATGTATGCAGACCGTATGGCTGCTCCTGGTCGGATGTGATCAGGATGCATGGCGGATCATATTCCACCAGATTGGCAATCCTGCATTTGCATTCTTCATCGGTCAATGTGTGCAGATAGTTGACTTCATTCTTCCCGAGGATTTGGATATGCCCCCGTGCAATGAATTCGAAGTTGTCCATGAACTCCAATCCCGGGCGCCGGACTTTTGTCTTCTTCAAGGGCCTTGTGAGATGATCTTGCCCGGAAAGCAGTTCAAACGTAAATTTCTGCACAATATCCTGCACTGTTAGTTGTTTCATGACGGAACACCTTTCCTGCTGCTGGTTGTGACAATAGTGTAGCATAATTGCCTGCGCTATGCAGACGGGAAAAGTTTTACTAAAAGAATTGAAAACAAGGTTTATGGTATGTGAATGCGGGGTATCGATTACTACAAGGCGAAATCCGGATACGCGTCATACGCCGACCGGGAGAAATGCACAGCCTTGGCGGAAAATTTGCTGAACTGACGATCTATCACCGTGATTAGAAGAACGTGTGGAAGAAAGACAGTGTATTGTAAGTTTTTTGTGCAAGTGCATGATGGATTGTACGGATTGAATGCAAGAGGTATGCCAGTCAGCTAACGGTAGAAACGTCAGCAGCATGCATCTCAGAACCATAAAATTTTCCGCAGCGGAAGAGGCATCCGAATTCTGGATGCCTCTTCTTTTTGTCTGCTGCGACTTACTCACCGGAAAGCCAGACGGAAAGTCCTTCTGCTGCCTGTTTCGCTGACCTGCTCTTTGTCAGATTGGTTGCCATGCCGGAGAGGACAGCCCGCCTCGGCTTGCCTGTCATTAGCTCCGTGCGGATCATTTCCGCGCTGACAATTTCCTCTTCAGGTGCGTCAGGGTCTTTCATGACCTCTTCAAGTGCGGCGACCAGTTCTTCGGCCGTCATCTCCGCCGGCCCCTCCGTGAATTGAAACTCGATCAGCTGATCTCGGGTCAGAAAAGGTGTCTCGACAGCCGATGCGATCGCATCCATCGTATTCCGGATGAATGCTGGCAGATTTTTATGATCCAACGTTCCGTTACTGATTACAATCAGTTCAATATACCCTTTAATGATGCCATTCAGCATCGTGATCAGATCAGGCATCCGGTCCCGATACTCTTCCCCGTACAGATCGATCAGCAGTTTTTCCTGTGTCAGATACATCTTTTTCCGCATACTTTCCATCTGGTCCCTCATAGATTCATTCATCGGATTCGCCTGCTCCCTGATCAGGGTGAGGATGAACGATGAGTAGTCATCCAGTTCCTCGAAATAGATGGATAGCGAGTGTTCAAACCGGCTTGCACTTGTGCTTTCCCCGATGAACACACCCTCGATCCGATTGACGATTTTTTCACTGAAATACGTGATGATACCCCCAAGAAGACTTTCCTTCGATTTGAATGATAAATAAAAAGAGCCTTTCGATATTCCGCAGGCATCGGTGATCTGCTGGATGGATGTTGCGTCATACCCATTCTTTGCAAACAGTTCCGCCGCTTTCTTGATGATCATTTCCTTTTTTTCTGTCACAGATACGCCTCCTCCGTCTGATATGGACGTCCAATTATTGACTCTGACTGACCGGTCAGTTATCATTACAACGTATTATAGCAAACTGTTAAAATTAACGCTATGGAGGTTATTATGAACCCGATCATCAATTTTGTCATGAAGAACAAGTTAGCGGTATGGATCTTGACAATCATCATTACAGCGGCCGGCATCTATTCCGGCACGCGAATGAAACTCGAAACCATTCCGGATATCACAGTGCCGATCGTCAGTGTGACGACCATCTATCCAGGAGCGCCCCCCCAGCAGGTCGATGATGAACTGGCAGCACCTCTTGAGAGGCTGATGCGCAACTTGAAAGGCGTCTCCGCAGTCAGTTCCACGTCCTACCAGAATGCCTCCTCCCTCCAGATCGAGTACAAATTCGGCACGGATATGAAGGCCGCTGAAGAAGACGTAAAAGAATCCCTCAGCAGCTTCGATCTTCCGGAAAACGCGGAAGAACCATCGGTAGGAAGAATCAGCATCAACGCGTTTCCGATCCTCGGACTGAGTGTCTCAGAAGAAGGAGCTTCGCTTGAAGACCTCACGAGCCATGTCCAGAACGACCTTGTGCCATCTCTGGAAGGTATCGACGGTGTATCGGACGTCGCAGTGACCGGCCAGCAGGTCGAGGAAGTCCAGCTTACGTTCCTCCCTGACAAATTGAAGCAGTATAATCTGGATGAAAAGACGGTCAGGCAGCTGATTCAGGCAACTGATATGAAAATGCCGCTCGGACTGCTGGGATTCGGCAGTGAAGAACAATCAGTCGTCGTTGATGGTAAACTGACCACCATTGAAGAGCTGAAAAAGCTTGAAATCCCGATTACACCGCAAGCCCCTGCTGCCGGGGCAGCTGACAGTGCTGCTCTGCAGAGCGGGCTGTCCGGGCAGCCCGACGGACAGATGCCGGGTCAGATGCCTGCTGACATCCAACTGCCTGCCGTAACACTTGGCGACATTGCGGATATCGAAGAGGTCGGCAAAGCCGAGTCCATCTCCCGCACGAACGGAAAAGAAGCGATCTCCCTGCAAATCACGAAATCGCAGGATGCCAACACTGTAACAGTTGCCAATGGCGTCAAGGATAAAATTGAGCAATATCAGAAAGACAATAAGGATTTCACGATTTCCACTACGCTCGATCAGGGGGAACCGATTGAACAATCCATCGAAACGATGCTCAGCAAAGCGATATTCGGTGCATTATTCGCAGTCGTCATCATTTTGCTGTTCCTGCGTAATTTCAAGTCGACCCTGATTTCGATCATCTCGATACCGCTGTCCCTGCTCATTGCAGTCCTTCTGCTGAATCAGATGGACATTACACTCAACATCATGACGCTCGGTGCCATGACCGTTGCGATCGGCCGGGTGATCGATGACTCGATTGTCGTCGTCGAAAATATCTACCGGCGCATGCATCTCCCGGATGAGAAGCTGAAGGGCCGGGAGCTCATACGGGAATCGACGAAACAGATGATCCGGCCGATCTTGTCCTCCACCCTTGTGACCATTGCCGTTTTCGTACCGCTCGGACTCGTCAGCGGTATGGTCGGTGAGCTGTTCATGCCGTTCGCTCTGACTGTCGTGTTCGCACTGCTCGCTTCCCTGCTTGTCGCCATCACGATCGTTCCGATGATGGCCCACTCGCTGTTCCGGAAACAACTGGACGGAACGGTGAAGGCGAAGAAAGAGCACCATGGCAGACTCGCACTCAGCTACAGGCGGATGCTTGAGTGGTCGCTGAACCATAAAGTGATTACAGCGCTGATTTCGATCGCCCTGCTCGTCGGCAGTCTTTTCCTCATCCCGAAAGTGGGCGTCAGCTTCCTGCCGGATGAAGAGCAGAAAACGATGTACATCACCTATACGCCAGCACCTGGCGAGCCGCTTGAAACCGTGGATGAAAATGCGGAGAAAGCGGAAGATCTGCTGCTCGGTAAGGACGATGTGGAAACGGTTCAAGTATCAGTCGGCGGGCAGAACCCGATGGCGCCGGGAGCGTCAAACGGCGGCCTGCTATTCGTCACATTCGATGAAGATACACCGGAATTCACGAAAGTGAAAGATGACACGCTTGCGGAACTGCAGAATATGAAGACGGACGGTGAATGGAAATCCCAGGATTTCGCAGCAACCGGAGCGAGCAGCCAGGTGAGCTATGGCATCTATGGCAGCAGCCTGAAAGATCTGCAGGCCGCTGCTGAAGAAGTCGAAACTGTCTTGACAGATAACAAGGAACTGAAAGATCCGAAAACCAGCTTATCCCGCACCTACAAGGAATACACACTGGAAGCCGATCAGGAGAAACTGACGCAAGCCGGCTTGACGACTGCACAGATCGGCGGTGTGCTGTATCCGGATACGCGGAAAGATGTTCTGACCAAATTGGATCAGGACGGCCGTTCCATCGATGTGGTCATCCATAAGGATACCGAGTCACTGAAATCGATCGACGACCTGCTGAAACAGACGGTCATGTCCCCTCTCGGCAAGGAAATTCCGGTTTCCGACCTGGTCACTGTCAAGGAAGGCACTACATCGGATACAGTGTCCCGGAAAGACGGAAAGCTGTACGCCAGTGTGACAGCGGACATCACCTCCAAAGATGTCGGAAGTGTCTCGGCCGACGTTCAGAAACAGATCGACAAACTCGATCTGCCGTCCGGCGTCCAGGTGAAATCAGCAGGTGTGACAGAAGATATCGCGGAAGCTTTCACCCAGCTCGGACTGGCGATGCTTGCTGCCATCGCAATTGTCTATCTGATTCTCGTCATCACGTTCGGCGGAGGACTTGCGCCGCTTGCAATTCTCTTCTCGCTGCCATTCACAGTCATCGGAGCCCTCGTCGGTCTGCTGATTGCAGGCGAAACGATCAGTGTATCCGCGATGATCGGACTGCTGATGCTCATCGGTATCGTCGTCACGAACGCCATCGTGCTGATCGATAGGGTCATCCACCAGGAACAGGCCGGTTCACCGACCCGTGAAGCACTCCTCGAAGCCGGCGCCACACGTCTGCGCCCTATCCTGATGACCGCACTGGCTACGATCGGTGCACTCATACCGTTAGCGATCGGCGCGGAAGGCAGCGGGCTGATCTCGAAAGGACTCGGCGTTACCGTTATCGGCGGTTTGGTGAGTTCCACATTGCTGACACTGGTCTTCGTACCGATTGTCTATGAATTCCTCGGTAAGTTCAGAAGGAAAAAAACTGCAGCCCGGATGTAAACCGTCCCTGCACAAATGAAAGCCCGCCAGCCCCATAATGGGGCCGGCGGGCTTTCGTTCGTCCAGGACATCTCCGTCATTCCAGCTTCTTCATGAAATATTTCTTGCCGATCCGCTCGGTCAGCGCAGGAGCGAGTGCATGCAGCCGGCTCGTCACCCCCATGATTCTCGGAAGGCTGATTTCCCGAACCGGCTGTTTGACCGCCGCCACGACAGCGGCAGCCACCTCATCCGCCGTCAGCAGATGTCTCCCGACCGACGTCCGGTAGTTCCCCGTGTCGTCTGCCGTGTCGAGGAACGCTGTATCGATGGGACCCGGATTGACGACGGTCACATCGATTCCGGACTGTGCGGCTTCCATGCGGAGTGCATCCGTATAACCGATCAGCGCGTGCTTCGTTGCTGCATAGACCGCAGCTTTTGGTGTGGCCACTTTTCCGGCCTGCGAGCCGATAAAGAGGAAGTGGCCGCTCTGTCTCGCGACCCACGCCGGAAGGATCCGCTGCGTGAGCTGGATCACGCTCTGTACATTGACCGTAAACATCCGGTCAATGTCCTCATCGCTTGTGTCCGCTGCAAGCGCGAACTTGGCGACCCCTGCGGAAAAGATGACGGTATCCGGCATATCGATCAGTTTCATCAGTCGGTCGGCAGCCCCTTCCAAGCTGAGATCCTCCCTATAGACAACCGCACCATATTGTTCAAGTTCAGCCAGCCTGGCCGGATTCCGCCCGGTCGCCTGGACGGCGTGCCCTTCGGTGACAAGCCGTTTTGCCGTCTCGAATCCGACACCACTCGTCGCGCCGGTGATGAGCACTTTCTTACGACTGCTCATACCGATCGATCCCCCGATCGTCCCTATTCCGCTTGATGAGCCCCTGTTCCATCAGGTAATCCATCTGGCCGAGAGTCTCGGATAAGGTCAGTCCCAGCTCCCGCTGATAGGCTTTCGGGAACAGCTGCGTGGTCAGTTCGAAGACCGATTTAGGGCCGTCCGCGAGCATGCCGTGCACTTTCATCGCCCGTTCGTGCTGTTTCTCAAGCCGCTGCCGGATGAGAGGATGAACGTCGGTGACAGGATCGCCATGCCCGCTGAAGACGATTCCGACCGGCAGTTCCAGCAGCCGTTCCAGGGAGCGGTTGTACTGGAGCAGTGTTTTTGGCCGTTCCTCATCAGGTGAAAGCGGCGGTTCGATGAGCGGGTTGGATGATACTTTCGACAGCAGAAGGTCCCCGCCGATCAGCACCTGCTTCCCAGGATTCCAAAAGGAAAGATGGCTCTGTGCATGGCCTAATGTTTCCAGTGCTGTCCAGCCGGGCAGGCCGGGAAGTTCATCGCCTTCGGTCAGAATCCGGTCGAGCCTGCGCTGCCCCATCAATTCCGCGGCCCGTTTCATTTTTTTCACAAGACCGAGATACTGTTCGGGCACACCCTGTTCGACAAACCGGTCCATATAGAAACGGTCATGCCGTTCGATGAACCCACCATCGCGGGTCAGCCAATTGTTATTATATTCGTGGCCGAGGAGCACGGCGTTCGGAAATGCGTCTGTCCACCCGCTGTGATCGGGATGATGATGGGTCAGAAGCACCTGCTCGATATCCGTCATCCTCACACCGAGTTCACCAAGTTGGTTCTCAAGAACTCCATAGGCTTCCTTTGTACGCGGTCCTGCATCGACAAGTGTCAGTGCATCCCCTTTCACAAGGAATGCATTCACATCGCCCACTGCGTACGGTGTCGGGATTGTCAGTTGATGAATCATTCTGTTTCCTCCAATACTGAATCACTATTCAGTCATTGTACCTCTTTTCCCTGAGTTCGTCATGTCCCGCCGTCTTACACAGCAGTTGACTTATTTTCCGAATCCTCTAAACTGGTACAAAACAGCCTTTGCGGAAAGAGGGAGCTACCATGAAGACGATCGTATTTATCGGCGCCGGATCGATGGCTGAAGCCGTCATTGCAGGCATCTGCGCCAAACGGACAGTGGAGCCGTCCGGCATCCATGTGCTGAATAAGTCCGACGATGAACGGCTCAATTATCTGAAGACGGAATACGGTGTATCTCCTGTGCTGAAGGACCGCAGTGTGCTGACAAAGGCCGACCTCATCGTTCTTGCCGTCAAACCGAAGGATGCGGAGAGCGCCATGCAGGAAATCGCATCGGCTATCCCGTCCCATGCAGTGGTGCTGTCCGTCCTTGCAGGTATACCGATCGCAGCGATTGAAGCGGGACTCGGCGTGAGGGGAATCGCCCGTTCCATGCCGAACACATCCGCTGCTGCAGGTTTGTCCGCCACCGGGATTGCCTGGAATCGTCAAGTGACGGCCTGCCAGAAAGAGTTCATCCTGACACTTCTCCGATCGTTCGGCATGGTTGCCGAGGTGGAGGAGGATGATCTGCACGCAGTGACCGCTTTATCAGGAAGCGGTCCTGCGTATGTCTATTACTTGGCGGAGGCACTTGAGGAAGCGGCTATACAGGCAGGGCTCAAGCAGCGGACCGCACGGGATCTGATCATCCAGACGATCGAAGGGGCTGCAGCCATGCTGCGGCAGACGGCAAAGGAGCCTGCCGTGCTCAGGAATGACGTCACGAGCCCGGGCGGCACGACGGCAGCCGGTCTGCAGGCATTGGACGATCACGGCTTTCAGGCCGCCGTGGACGCTTGTATCCGGCAGGCGGAGCGGCGCTCAAGGGAACTGGGGGCCGGTTTCGGCCAGCCCGTAAGCCGCAGCTGATGACAGACTGGCACTTTCTGCTACAATGAAGTCATTCGCAGAAAGGTGTGAGCAGATAATGACCAAACTATTCGAACCCTATACGATCCGCAATCTTACATTGAAGAACCGTATCGCTATGGCGCCGATGTGCATGTATTCCTGCATGGATGAAGACGGCATCGCAGGGGACTGGCATCGCGTCCACTACGCTTCCAGGGCTGTCGGCCAGGCCGGTCTCATCATCCTGGAGGCGACCGCAGTCCAGCCGCAGGGACGGATCAGCCCGCAGGATCTCGGCATCTGGAGTGATGATCATGTGGAGGGGCTGTCGCAGGTCACGTCGCTGATCCGCCAGCATGGAGCCGCCGCGGGCATCCAGCTCGCCCATGCCGGACGGAAATCGGAAGTCGACGGACCGATCCAGGCACCGAGCGCAATTGCGTTCAGCGAGGACTATAAAACACCTGTCGAGATGAGCACAGAGGACATCAGGGAAACCGTCGAGGCATTCACAGCTGCCGCCCGCCGTGCCGGCAGCGCCGGTTTCGATCTGCTGGAACTGCACGGAGCGCACGGCTACCTCATCAATGAGTTCCTGTCTCCGCTCGTGAATCACAGGAACGACAAGTACGGCGGATCCGCAGAAAACCGCTACCGGTTCCTCAGGGAAATCATCGACGGCGTCCGCTCCGTCTGGCAGGGTCCCCTGTTCGTCCGGATTTCCGCTGAAGACTACGCGGACGGCGGCATGACGGCTGACCAATATGTCCAGATGGCGGAATGGATGAAAGAACAGGGGGTCGACCTGATCGATGTCAGTTCGGGTGCAGTCGTCCCAGCGAAAATACGTCCGTACCCGGGGTACCAAGTGCCTTTCTCGGAAACGATCCGGACAGGTGCGGACATTCCGACTGGCGCCGTCGGACTCATCACATCGGGACTGCAGGCGGAAGAGATCCTGCAGAACGAACGGGCGGATCTCATATTGATCGGCCGGGAAATGCTCCGCGATGCCTACTGGCCATACCAAGCTGCCCGGGAGCTCCATACTGAAATCGAGCCTCCCGTGCAATACAGCCGCGGCTGGACGTTCTAACAGCCACTGGCTGAACCCAACATAAAAGCGCTTGGACGGATACTGAGATATCCATCCAAGCGCTTTCCTATACGGCATGCTTTACCTTCTGAATGAGCTTTCGACGACTTCCCCGCCCTGCAGTGTATATTGCGAGAAATCCTCCGCCACGAATACATTCGGGAAGACGGCCTGCCCTTCCCGCCTGAACGCCTCCATATCGGAGGGCAGGAACCGGGAACTGATATGAGTGGCGATCAGCGCCTTCGCTCCGGCTTCCTTCGCAACCGCAGCAGCCTGCTGGATCGTCGAATGCCCGAAGTCTTCTGCAAGCTGTCCCGTCTCTGCGTCGAACGTTGCTTCATGCACGACAATATCTGCATTCTCCGATAGGACCCGGGACGCCTCGCAAACACGTGTATCGCCGAGTATCGTCACAATGAACCCCTTCTTCGGTTCCCCGAGCACACTGGCACTGGTCACCACGGTGCCGTCTTCCAGTGTAATATCATTGCCGAGTTTCAGCTGCTGAAGAAGAGGTCCTTTGGGCACACCGGCTGCTGTCGCTTCGTCGATGAGCAGCTTGCCGGCGAGCGGCTTCTGTTCCACCCGGAAGCCGAAGCTTGGGATCACATGCGCGAGCAGCCGGGCGGTCACTTTGTATTCATCATCTTCATACAGGATTCCTTCTTCGGTGATCTCATGGATCCTCAATTGATAAGCGAGATGAGTCCTCGTCAGGCGGAGTGTCGTTTCCACCCACTCCCTGATACCGGGCGGCCCATAGAGATCCAGCGGCTCGTTCCCGCCGAGGAACGAGCGGGAACCGATGAATCCCGGGATCCCGAACAAATGGTCCCCGTGCAGATGGGTGACAAACAGTTTATTCACTTTCCGCGGTTTCAGCGTCGTATGCAGCATCTGATGCTGGGTCGCTTCCCCGCAGTCGAACATCCAGTACCCGCGCTCCTCTGCAGAAAGATTCAGCACGATCGATGTCGTATTGCGCAGTTTTGACGGCATGCCTGCCCCTGTCCCTAAAAATTGGACTTCCATTTCGATCTGCTCCTTTCAATTTACTGCTGGCCTTTCCGGACAGCCCCTTCGCCGAATTGATCGTTCATGCGCACGACCAGCTTCTCCATGGCCACTTCTTTTTCGTGACGTTCGTAGTTATCGAACGACAGCTGCTCGTACAATTCCTCACGGGGGATGACATTTCCAACAGTGATGCCGAGCAGACGGATCGGCTCTCCGTCCCAATGCTGCTTGAACAGACTTGCCGCTTCCTTGTAAATATCATCCTTCCGGTAGATCGGATTAAGCAGCGTCCGGCTCCGCGACTGATTGCGCCAGGAGGCTGTCCGGATCTGTATCGACAGCAGCGGGCCTGCCAGATTGCGTCTGGCCAGCCGTTCCTCGACCCGTTCCGCCAGCCCCTCCAGCACACGCAGGCAGGCAGGGAGCTCTGTTTCGTCGACAGGCAGCGTGGTGGAGCTGCCGACGCTTTTCCGTTCTTCCGCCGCCTCCGGATCCACCGGACGGCTGTCAAATCCGTTTGCACGCTCCTTCAGACGCAGTCCACGCTTGCCGAGCACCTGTTTGACGAGTAAGTCCTCAGCGCAGGCAAGATCCCCAATAGTGAGAATCTTGCTGTCCTCCAGCTTCTGGGCGCTGCTCTTGCCGATGCCATGCATATCGATGACCGGCAGCGGCCACAGCAGTTCCGGCAATTCCCGTTTGCGCAATATTGTGATGCCCATCGGTTTTTTCATATCAGATGCCGTCTTGGCAAGGAACTTATTCGGGGCGATTCCGATTGAACAGGGCAGGTCGAGTTCCCGGAGGATACGGTCCTGCATATCCTTTGCCAGCCCGATCGCATTCGTCAGCCCGCCGATTGCCGTGATATCAATATAGGCTTCATCGATGGAAACCGGCTCTACGAGATCGGTATATGTCCGGAGAATGCCGAAAACCGCCTGTGATGCCTGCCTGTACTTCTCACCATCCGGCGGAACGAGGACCAGTTCCGGGCACAGACGCTTCGCTTCCCCGACAGTCATCGTCGTATATACACCTTTCGCACGAGCTTCATAGGAACACGTGACAAGGATGCCCCTCCTCGCTTTCGGGTTGCCGGCGACCGCCATGGCAAGACCTTTCAGGTCCGGGTTGTGGGCCTGTTCGACGGAGGCAAAGAAACAGTTCATATCCAGATGCAAAATGACTCTCGGTGTCTTCTGTCCATTGTCCGCCATACGGGCGCCTCCTTTACGAAAAGGCCAGGCAGCAAGCCGCCCGGCCGTGTTAATCACTTTACGTTGGCTTCCCGGGAATGGACATAGTCTGCAATATCCTGCATTCCGGAAAGTGTTTCGGTCAATACTCGAGGATCGATCACCGTGATGATCCGATCTTCCAGATTGGCTACCGATGAGAAATACGGTGTCCGTGAATAGGCCATCAGCCCCTGTGTCGTCAGCCGGTCTGCCGGGATATCGAGGATTTCCTTCGCTTCCAATACGAGCAGCCCGTAAAAGAAGTCCCCAGTCTGGACGACGACGACCTTCGCATCCGGCTCATCCTTTGCAGACGTATTGTATAGGATCTGCTGGAAATCGAGGATCGGCACAAGCTCTCCCCTGATTCTCATGAGACCGAGCAAGTAGTCCGGCAGATGGGGGATCGGATTGATTTTCTCCAGCTCTTCGATGGATACCGTCTTTTCGACAGGAAGCGCATACTCTTCGTTTCCGCACCGGACGACAATCGCTTTGAAATCTTCCATATTACTGTTCCTTCTTCCCTTTGTTCACGACTGTCCGGACAATTTCAAGCAGCAGATCAGCCAGCTTGTTGAGCTCTTCGACCGGCATCCGTTCTTCTTTTGTGTGGATCTTTTCGTAGCCGACGGACAGTGTGACCGTCGGGAACCCATGTCCATTGAAAATGTTACCGTCGCTTCCCCCGCCGCTCGTCAGCAGTTCAGGCTGCCGGCCGATTGCCCGGATCGCTTCCGATGCGACCTGCACGACCTCGTCCTGTTCGCTGAACCGGAAGCCCGGTGAGTTCAGTTTGACATCGGTCTCCGCAGAGCCGCCCATCTCTTCGGCAGTCTCCTTGAAGGCGCTGACCATATGGTCGGTCTGTTCCTGCAGTTTCGCACGGTCGATCGAGCGCGCTTCCGACAGGATATGGACTTCGTCGCAGACGATATTGGTCGCCTGGCCGCCTGTGAACTGGCCGATATTCGCAGTCGTCTCGGAGTCAAGTCTGCCGAGTTTCATTTTCGCGACGGATTTCGCAGCAATCGTGATCGCTGAAATCCCTTTTTCCGGCTCGACACCTGCATGTGCTGTACGGCCATGGATCACCGTCTTCAGTTTTGCATTGTACGGTGCTGCTGTGACAATGCCGCCGACTTTCCCGTCGCTGTCGACCGCATAGCCGTACTTCGCATGCATCAGGTCACGGTCGATCTCCCGGGCTCCGACAAGGCCGCTTTCTTCGCCTGCCGTTATGACAAACTGGATATCCCCGTGCGCTTCCCCGCTCTCTTTCAATGTCCGCATCATTTCGAACAAGGCGGCAAGCCCTGCTTTGTCATCCGCACCGAGAATCGTCTCGCCTGCCGAGTACACATATCCGTCGTCCTTCAGTACAGGTTCGATACCTGTCCCCGGTGTGACGGTGTCCATATGGGATGTGAAGTAGATGGGATCCGACTCAGGGACGGATCCTTTCATCGTAGCGATCAGGTTGCCCGCTCCATGGCCGGTACGTTCTTTCGACGAATCTTCGACCACTTCGAATCCGAGGTCTTCCAGTTTCTTTTTCAGCACTGCTGAAATCGCTTCCTCGTGCCCGCTTTCCGAATCAATCTTCACCAGTTCAAAAAACTCATCCAGCATACGTTGGTAATTCATCGAATCGCTCCTTTATAGTGGCATATTTCCGTGTTTCTTTTTCGGACGCTGTTCCTCTTTGGTCCGCATCATGTCAAGCGCCTGCACGAGTTTGATGCGCGTCTCGCGCGGGTCGATCACATCGTCGACCATCCCTTTCGCGGCAGCTGCATACGGATTCGAGAACTTTTCCCGGTATTCCGCGATTTTTGCCGCGCGCGTCGCTTCCGGATCCCCGCTTGCTGATATTTCACGGGCAAAGATGATGTTGGCGGCCCCTTCCGCCCCCATGACGGCAATCTCCGCGTTCGGCCACGCAAACACGAGGTCTGCGCCGATTGCTTTGGAGTTGAGTGCTACATAGGCTCCCCCGAATGCTTTCCGTAAGATCACCGTGATTTTCGGTACTGTCGCTTCCGAGTAGGAATACAGGATTTTCGCTCCGTGGCGGATGATTCCGCCGTGTTCCTGTTTGACACCCGGGAAGAAGCCTGTCACGTCCTCGAACGTGATGATCGGAATGTTGAAGGAATCGCATGTGCGGATGAACCGTGAGATTTTATCCGACGAATCGATATCGAGACCGCCCGCCATCACTTTCGGCTGGTTGCAGACAAACCCGACGGACTCGCCTTTGATGCGGGCGAAGCCGACGACTGCATTGCGGGCGAATTCCTTCTGGACTTCCATGAAGGACCCAGCGTCTGCAATCTGCTCGATCACTTTCCTGACATCGTACGGGCGGATTGTTTCATACGGCACGACATCGGCCAGATCCGGCCGGTAATCATCGCCGCCGCCTGTTTCTGCAACAGGGGTCCTTTCCTTATTGTTCTGCGGCAGGTACGTCAGCAGGCGCCGAACGTCTTCCAGCACTTCCTGTTCGGATGCCCCCCGGAAGTGGGCGTTGCCGCTGATACTGTTATGGACTTCCGCACCGCCCAGGTCTTCTGATGTGATCTTTTCGCCTGTCACGGTTTCAATGACTTTGGGGCCGGTGATGAACATCTGGCTCGTCTCATCGGTCATGAAGACAAAATCAGTGATGGCGGGAGAATAGACTGCCCCTCCGGCACATGGTCCGAGAATGACGGAAATCTGCGGAATCACACCGGAGTAGATGGAATTCCGGTAGAAGATTTCCCCATAGCCATCCAGTGACACAACGCCTTCCTGGATCCGGGCGCCGCCTGAATCATTCAGCCCGATGAAAGGTGCTCCGTTCTTGGCGGCCAAGTCCATGACATTGGCGATTTTCATGGCATGCATCTCCCCGAGCGCCCCGCCGAACACGGTGAAGTCCTGGGAAAACAGATAGATCGGCCGGCCATGGACTTTCGCATAGCCTGTCACGACACCATCACCCGGTCCTTCCAGTTTGTCCATGCCAAAATCCTGTGTCCGGTGTGCGACGAACGGGTTCAGCTCGACAAACGTCCCTTCGTCGACAAGCAGATCGATCCGTTCGCGGGCAGTCAGCTTCCCTTTTTCGTGCTGCCTGGCAATCCGTTCGTCCCCTCCGCCAAGTTCGATTTTCCGTTTCCTGTCGTACAACTCATTGATCTTTTCATAGATATCCATCTTACTCATCCCCCAGTCTGCGTTTCGAGCATAATTCAAACAGGACGCCGAACGATGACTTCGGATGCAGGAAAGCGACCTCTGCGCCGCCTGCACCCTCTTTCGGCTCCTCCTGGAGGAGCCGCACACCATGCGATCGCAACTCTTCCATGCGTCCGCGGATATCCCGGACACCGAATGCGATGTGATGCACCCCTTCACCGCGTGTCTCGATGAATTTAGCGACAGGGCCATCTGTTCCGATCGGCTCGAGCAGTTCCAGTTTGATGTTGCCGGCATCCAGGAACGCAACGGTCACCTGCTGCTCGGGAACCGTTTCAGTGCCGAGCAGTTCCAGGCCCAGTGTATGTATGTAATACGAAAGCGAATCGTCCATGTTTTTCACGGCAATCCCGATGTGATCCACCTTTTCCAAAGTCCCACCCCTATTCTGATGTATATGAATAAAAAGACAGACTGCCTGTTGAGAATTCCGCTGATTCTGTTAGAATGGAGATATCAAACCAATTAAGGGGTTATCGCTCATGAGCAACAAGAAAGTCCAGAAAGTAATCGTCTATGTCATGATCGCAACTATGGTGATCTCCACTGTCGTCATAGGTATCAGCACCCTGTTCTGATCACGCTCGAATATGCAGGCCGGCATCAGTAATCTGATGCCGGCCTGTTTGTTCAATCAGAGTTCGTCGCAGTACTTATCGAACTGTTCCTGCAGATTCATGACGACGGACATCGGATCGTGCCCCTCGATTTCGTGACGGCCTACTTCAGCGACCATCTCCCCATCTTTCATGAGCGCGAAGGACGGCGAGGAAGGCAGATGATACTCACCGAAATGCATCCGTGCCTGTGCAGTCGCTTCCTTATCCTGACCGGCAAAGACCGTGACAAGGTGATCCGGCCGCTTATCGTAGTGGATGGCATGCAGCGCTGCGGGACGGGCGATTCCGCCTGCACAGCCGCATACGGAGTTCACCATCACAAGCGTCGTGCCGGGGCGCGTGAACGCCGTTTCCACCTCTTCAGCCGTCTTCAGCTGCTCATAGCCGCCCGCTTCCATTTCACTGCGTGCCTGGCCGGTTATATCGTCCATATAGAAATTGAAATCCATAGTCATAACAGTTGTCCTCCTCCTTGCAAGATATCTCTATCATACCAGTTTACGGGGCTGATGAAAACCGTTCAGCCGCTCAGCTGTTTTCCTCGGGGGCACCCTCATCCTCACTGAATACCCGCTTCACCGCTCCGGCTACGGTCAGCTCGTCTGCAAGAACTCTCGCTTCGAGCGCAGCAACAAGTTCCTTCCTGCCCGGTGTCTCGTAGAACGAATGGATCAGCTGGTCTTCGATCATGGAATGGAACCAGCTCCGTGTCTGTTCCTGACGCCGCTGGGTCCAGTAACCTGCGGACTGCATCTGGTCCCTGAATGATTCGATCATCGCCCAGGTTTCCGCAAGTCCTGTTTTCTCGATGGAAGAAACGGCAAGCGCCTGTGTAGTCCAGCCGGGGGTGGCAGGCTGCAGGAAGTGTGCGAGCTGCCGGTAATCCCGTACGGTCTTTTTGGCCAGCCGTTCATTGCCGCCGTCGGCTTTGTGGACAAGGACTCCATCCACCAGCTCCATGATTCCTTTTTTCATCCCCTGCAGCTCGTCTCCCGCACCGGTGAGCGCCAGCATCAGGAAGAAATCCGTCATTTCCCTGACGGCTGTTTCCGATTGCCCGACGCCCACGGTCTCCACTAAGATGACATCATAGCCGGCAGCTTCACACAGCAGCATCGTCTCCCGTGTCTTCCTGTGGACGCCGCCGAGGGTTCCAGCGGACGGTGACGGGCGGATGAATGCCTTCGGCTCGCGTGCAAGCAGCTCCATCCGTGTCTTATCACCAAGAATACTGCCACCCGAAACGGTGGAACTCGGATCGACGGCAAGAACCGCGACACGGTGACCGGCCTCCGTCAGCATCAGTCCGAACGCTTCGATGAATGTACTTTTGCCGGCTCCCGGGACTCCGGTGATGCCGACCCGCACACTGCGCCCGGTTTTCGGCAGGAGGCTCAGCAGCAGCTCCTGGCCAGCCGGCCGGTCTTTGGCAGCGGTGCTTTCTAGCAGAGTGATCCCCTTAGCGAGGCTCAGCCGGTCGCCTGAAGAAATGCCTGCAGTCAGCGCACCGATATCGAGCGGACCAGAGCTTTTCCTGAACACCTTGCGTCCCGTCCGGCGCATGCCGTCATGGGAGGAGGTGACACCCTCAGCTATATTGAGTGCCGTTTCCTTACCCCGGACATTGTCCTGGCTGCTCACTCCATCACTTCCTCGTAACCGAGCTGGCGGTAGATCTCTTCAATCACCTTTTGAGCTGCAACAGGGATGACCGTCCCGGGACCGAAAATTGCGGCCGCTCCGTTCTCACGCAGGAATTCATAGTCCTGAGCGGGAATCACACCGCCGACGATGACCAATATGTCCGGTCTGCCAATCTTGGCGAGTTCACTGCGCAGTGCGGGTACGAGGGTTTTATGGCCTGCCGCAAGGGAACTGACACCGATGACATGTACATCGTTCTCGGCCGCCTGCAAGGCTGTTTCTTCAGGCGTCTGGAACAGCGGGCCGATGTCCACATCGAATCCAAGATCGGCAAATGAGGAGGCGATGACTTTCGCGCCGCGGTCATGGCCGTCCTGCCCCATTTTCGCGACGAGTATGCGCGGACGGCGCCCCTCGTTTTCAAGGAATTCATCTGTCATCAGTTTGACTTCATCAATCTCTTCGGAATTGGAGAAGTTTTGGCTGTAGATGCCGCTTACGGACCGGATGACCGCTTTGTGACGTCCCGAAACCGCTTCAATGGCATCGGAGATTTCTCCGATGGTCGCCCTGGCGCGAGCTGCATCGACAGCGAGTGCCAGAAGATTGGCTGACCCATCGGCAGCCGCTGAGCTCAGGCGGTCCAGCGCCGTTTTGACGGCCTGCCCGTCCCGGTTCTCCTTGACCCTGCCGAGACGCTCGATCTGCTTCTGCCGGACGAGCGTGTTATCGATATCGAGGATGTCGATCGGTTCCTCCTCATCCAGCCGGTATTGGTTAACTCCAACGATCGTCTCGCTTTTCGAGTCGATTTTCGCCTGTCTTTTTGCTGCGGCTTCTTCGATCTTCATCTTCGGCAGGCCGGTCTCGATCGCTTTCGCCATTCCGCCGAGGTCTTCGATCTCTTCGATAAGTGTCCATGCTCTGTCCACGAGTTCCGCCGTAAGCGATTCGACGTAATAGGACCCTCCCCACGGATCGATCGTTTTGGTCATCAGTGTCTCTTCTTGCAGGAACAACTGCGTGTTGCGTGCAATCCGGGCAGAGAAATCTGTCGGCAGGGCGATCGCTTCATCGAGCGCATTCGTGTGGAGCGACTGCGTATGCCCCATGGCCGCAGCATTCGCTTCGATCAGCGTCCGGGCGACATTGTTGAACGGATCCTGTTCCGTGAGGCTCCATCCCGAGGTCTGAGAATGTGTTCGGAGGGCAAGGGACTTCGGATTTTTCGGATCGAACGTTTTCATCATTTTCGCCCAAATGATACGGGCTGCCCGCATCTTTGCGATTTCCATGAAATAGTTCATGCCCACTGCCCAGAAGAACGACAGTCTCGGTGCGAACGAATCGATATCGATACCTGCCTGCAGCCCGGTCCGCACGTATTCCAGGCCGTCCGCGAGTGTGTAGGCCAGTTCGATATCCGCTGTGGCACCCGCCTCCTGCATATGATAGCCGGAGATGGAGATCGAATTGAATTTCGGCATATTTTTGGATGTGTACTCGAATATGTCTGCAATGATTTTCATGGACATTTCGGGAGGGAATATATAGGTGTTCCTCACCATGTATTCTTTGAGGATATCATTCTGTATTGTGCCGGCGAGCTGTTCGGGCGTTACCCCCTGTTCTTCCGCTGCAACGATATAGAAGGCCATGATCGGCAGGACGGCACCATTCATAGTCATGGAGACAGACATCTGGTCGAGCGGGATGCCGTCGAACAGGATTTTCATATCCTCGACGGAGTCGATGGCGACACCAGCTTTCCCGACATCGCCGGTCACCCGCGGGTGGTCCGAGTCGTATCCTCTGTGTGTCGCGAGGTCGAACGCCACGGACAGCCCTTTCTGGCCCATCGCAAGATTGCGGCGGTAGAACGCATTGCTTTCTTCAGCCGTCGAAAATCCTGCATATTGCCGGACCGTCCACGGACGGGATACATACATCGTCGGGTACGGGCCGCGTGTGTTCGGGGCGATCCCCGGAAAGCCGTCCAAATGCCCGGCGTCCTTCATGTCCTCAGCAGTATACATGGGACGGACGGGGATCCCTTCATTGGTCATGAATGGACTGTCTGATGCTTGCCCCCTCTGCTGTCCCCCGTTCAGCACTCCTGTAAGATTGACTTGGCTGAAATCAGGCTTTTTCATCTGTGATCCCTCCCTTGCTGAGACTGATGATCTCTGTGAGTTTCATAACCTTATCCTGTCCTGCATGGATGAAACCGTTCAGCCCGGATCTGAGCCACTGCTCAGCTAGTGCCGGAGCTGCCTTACCGGCTGCATCGAGACGGATGCTGTCCGCCACTCTGGCAAGCACATCGGCGGTAACTGACTCCAATTTCGCGGGATCGGCACAAAGAATAGCATAATCGGGTGTTTCACTGTTCAGCCAGGCAGCAGCATCCGAGCCGCTGCTGCACGGCGGCGCCATTCGTGCCGTCAACCCTGCAACCGCAAGGAAGCCGGCTGCGAAATCAGTGCGGGGTTTGTAGTCTGCGAGCTTTCCGAACGGAATGAGGACGATGTCGAGTCTGCATCCTTTCGCCCTCTCCCTCAGACGCTCGAACGGATAGGCTGGCCGGTCTTCCGCGCTGATCGCAGTCAGCGACAGCTGTTCTGCACCCTCCGGATCGGCGTATACATTCGTTCCGATCAGCCGCAGCTCACCTGCAGCCGCCTTCGTTTTCCGTTCGTCCGCGAGCTCTTCAAGCCTGCCTGAGGCAAGGAACCCTTCGGTGCCCCCCGCCTCCTGCATATCGAGGAAGCGCTGCCATGCGCGCCGGATCAGTTCGTCCGTCAGCTGTTCGATGAAATATGAACCTCCTGAAGGGTCTGCGGTCTTTCCGGCGTGCGTCTCTTCACGGAGGATGAGCTGCATGCTGCGCGCATAGCGCTGCGACTGCGGCGTGTCACCGGTCAATGCATTGTATGGTGTCACCATCAGCCAGTCGGCACCGCCGAGCACGGCGGAAAACGCACTGTTGGCCGCTCTCAGCAGGTTGACATGAGGGTCGATCTTGGAGAATGACCTCATGGAGGTGATGCCGCAGACTGGGATGGTTATATCATCATCCGCTCCATAGGCACTGCTGAACAATGACCAGAGCGACCGGAATGCACGGAACTTGGCGATTTCCATGAAGAACTGCGTGTCTGCGGCAAATCGGAAGAACACGCTGTTCGCGAACTGTTCGAAGTCCTCTGATTTCTCGGCACGTTCTGCAGCCGCTGCCAGAGCGTATGCCAGTTCAGTCACACTGTCGGCGCCTTTCATATGGATCGGTTCGAGATCGATCCCTTCCGTCCGGACGTTCGGATATCCTGCAGGCATGCGGAAATTACCTGCGCACAGAAGCCCGGACACCGATTTCCGGTCCGTTTCCTGCACTTTCCCGAACACTTTCAGGATCTCGTCCTCTTCTTCAATGTGGAACCAGGCGATCGGCGACTCTGTCAGCAGTTCTGCAAGCTGCTCCAGCGACGTGTCGTCCCATTCGATCTTCTGCTGTCTTCCGTCCAGGCAGATCGCTTCATTGCCTTTCTCCAGCCCTTCCCTTACACCAGTGAGCCATTCCTGCCCTGTCTGGCCTCCTGCGCCCTGCGCAATCACCCAGCTGCCGTTATCCGGCCGCACCGGCAGCCGGGCAGGCCGTTCCATATACAGCGGTTTGAGGCGGATCCCTTCCATCGTCTCCGTCTCCAGCGTCTCCACCTTCCTGCCCTTCAGTGACGTTTCCGCTGCGGCTCTCCATTCTTCTGCTGTCGGCCGGCTGAACTCCTGCTGTTTCATCGTATGTATGTCGGACTTGCCCATCATTGTCCCTCCTCGGCTTTTCATGAGTACTGATGAATCCAGTGTACATCATGCTGCACCTGATTGAAAAGAAACCCCCGCGTCCAGTTCATCTTGGCCGGGGGGGTGCATGCTTTTTCAGTAAACGGATGTGTTATCCGGGGAAACAGATTCAAGGATCTCTTTGACGCGTGCCAGGAAGTTTCCGGCGACGAGTCCATCGAGCACCCGGTGGTCGAGCGACAGACACAGGTTGACAATATCACGCACTGCGATCATACCGTTTTCCATGACGACCGGACGTTTGACGATTGATTCCACCTGCAGGATCGCTGCCTGAGGATGGTTGATGATGCCCATCGACTGGACCGAACCGAACGATCCGGTGTTGTTGACAGTGAATGTGCCGCCCTGCATTTCAGCGGACGTCAGTTTTCCGGACCGCACTTTTCCTGCAAGTTCTGAGATTTCGCGGCCGATGCCTTTGATGGTCTTCTCGTCAGCCTGTTTGATGACCGGCACGAACAGCGCATCTTCCGTCGCGACAGCGATCGAGATGTTGACGTCCTTTTTCTGGACGATCTTATCGCCGGCCCACATGGAATTCATCATCGGGAATTCTTTGAGCGCCTGGGATACCGCTTTGACGAAGAATGCGAAGTATGTCAGGTTGAAGCCTTCTTTTTTCTTGAAGTCGGCTTTCAGCGAGTCACGGTACTGCACCAGCTGAGTCACATCGACTTCGACCATCGTCCATGCATGCGGAGCTTCGTGCACGGATTTCAGCATATTGTTTGCGATCGCCCGGCGGACACCGGTTACCGGGATTTCGACATCTCCCGGAGCCGTCGGTACGTTCGCAGTGCCGCTGGCGGCCGGTGCTTTTGCAGCCTGCTGTGCAGGGGCGGATGGAGCCGGTTCTGGCTGTGACGCTGACGATTCTTCTGTTTTCGGCTGCGGTTTTTCACCGCTGTCGATGATGGCCTGGATATCTTTGCGTGTGATCCGCCCGTCACGCCCCGAACCGTCTACGAGCGACAGATCGATATCGTGCTCCTGTGAAAGACGGAGGACGGCCGGTGAATAGCGTCCGGATGCCGCGCCTTTCTCCTTTTTCAAAGGCGTCGACGGCTTCTGTGAACCCGCAGCCGGCATTTCGCTGGCCGGTTCTTCTGCTGCCGGCACTGCTGCCGGTTCATCCGCCTGGGCACCGCCTTCGGTTTCGATCGTACAGACCACTTCACCGACAGCGACCGTCTGTCCTTCTTCGGTGATGATCTCCTTGATGATGCCGCTGAAGGAAGATGGCACTTCCGCTGTCACTTTGTCAGTGTTCACTTCCGCAAGCGAGTCATATTTCTCTACATGGTCTCCTGGTTTCACAAGCCATTTCTCGATAGTCCCCTCGGTGACACTTTCACCGAGCTGGGGCATTTTGATCGATTCGATTGCCACTGGAATTCCCTCCGTCCGTTTTTAAAATTCAGCGAGATCGCGTGCTGCTTTTTCGACTTTATCCGGATTGACCATGAAGAACTTCTCCATTGTCGGCGCATACGGCATCGCCGGGACATCCGGGCCGGCAAGCCGCTGGATCGGCGCGTCGAGATCGAACAGGCAGTTCTCGGAGATGATGGCAGCCACTTCGCTCATGATGCTGCCCTCTTTGTTGTCTTCTGTGACGAGAAGGACTTTCCCTGTTTTCTTCGCTGCTTCGATGATCGCGTCCCTGTCGAGCGGATAGATCGTCCGCAAGTCGAGGATGTGCGCTGAAATTCCGTCTTCTGCAAGCCGTTCAGCAGCCTGCAGCGCAAAGTGGACGCAGAGTCCGTATGTGATGATTGTAATGTCTTCGCCTTCACGCTTGACGTCCGCCTTGCCGATTTCAAGAACATATTCCTCTTCCGGCACTTCTCCTTTGATGAGGCGGTACGCCCGCTTATGCTCGAAGAACAGGACAGGATCCTCGTCGCGGATTGCCGCTTTCAGCAATCCTTTTGCATCATATGGAGTCGACGGAATGACGATTTTAAGTCCCGGTGTGCCGGCAAACATGGATTCCACTGACTGCGAGTGATAAAGCGCGCCGTGGACACCGCCGCCGAAAGGTGCACGGACGACAAGCGGACACGACCAATCATTATTGGACCGGTAGCGGATCTTGGCTGCTTCGGAGACAATCTGATTGACCGCAGGCATGATGAAGTCCGCAAACTGCATCTCTGCGATCGGCCGCATTCCGTACATGGCAGCACCGATCGCTACGCCGGCAATCGCCGATTCGGCCAGCGGCGTATCAAGAGCGCGGTATTCACCATATTTGTCATACAGCCCGGTCGTTGCTTTGAATACGCCGCCTTTGCGGCCGACATCTTCACCCATGACGAAAACGTTCTCGTCACGTTCCATCTCTTCTGCCATGGCGCTGGTAATTGCGTCGATATATGAAATGACCGCCATCAGTCGTTCCCTCCTTGTTCCGCATAGACATGACGGAGCGCATACTCAGGCTCCGCATACGGCGCCTGTTCCGCATAGTCTGTCGCTTCGTTCACTTCTTTCATGATACGCGTCTCGATCTCATCCCGGCTTTCGTCTGTCAGGACTCCTGTCTCTTTCAGGTACGCCTCGAATTTCGGCAGCGGATCAAGTCTGCGTTCCGTCTCCAGTTCTTCAGCATCACGATACAGCCGGTGGTCGTCATCGGACGAGTGGGCTGTGAGACGGTAGCAGACAGCTTCGACAAGGCTCGGACCGTCTCCGCGCCGCGCACGGTCGGCTGCTTCCTTCATGACTTTGTAGACCTCGAGCGGATCTGTGCCGTCCACCGTGACGCCCGGCATGCCATAGCCCGCTGCACGGTCGGATACATGCTCACAGGCGATCTGCTTCTCAAGCGGCACGGAAATCGCATACTTGTTGTTTTCGACCATGATGACTGTCGGCAGCTTATGCACGCCTGCAAAGTTCATGCCTTCATGGAAGTCCCCCTGGTTGGAAGAACCTTCGCCGAGTGTCGAGAATGTAATGAAATCTTCGCCTTTTATCTTCGCGGCAAGCGCGACCCCTACAGCATGGGGCAGCTGTGTCGTAACAGGGGAGGAGCCGGTCAGTATACGGTTTTTGTGCTGCCCGAAGTGTCCGGGCATCTGCCGGCCGCCTGAATTCGGATCTTCCGCCTTGGCGAACGCCGACAGCATAAGATCTTTCGGCGTCATGCCGAAATGGAGAACGACGCCCATATCACGATAATACGGCGCAATCCAGTCCTTGTCTTCGTCGAGCGCGAACGCTGCGCCGATCTGCGCCGCTTCCTGGCCCTGGCAGCTGATGACGAACGGGACTTTCCCTGCCCGGTTCAGCAGCCACATCCGTTCGTCGATCTTTCTCGCCATCAGCATAGTTTCATACATCTTGAGCACATCATCATTTGTGAGACCGAGCTCTTCGTGCCGGTTCGTTGCCATGGTGTTTCCCCCTTTTTGGTTACATGTGGATTGCTTTTCCGTCTACCGCCAATGCCGCTTCCCCGATCACTTCTGATAGGGATGGGTGCGGATGGACTGTTTCCGCGATCTCCCAAGGCGTCGCATCCAGCACCATCGCAAGCCCCGCCTCGGAAATCATGTCCGTCACACCGGCGCCGATCATATGGACGCCGAGGACATCATCTGTCGCTTCGTCTGCGACGATTTTGACGAATCCGTCCGCTTTGCCGTTGACTAGCGCCTTGCCGACCGCCTGGAATGGGAACTTCCCGATTTTCACTGAGTAGCCGCGGTCTTTCGCCTGCTGCTCGGTGATTCCGACGCTTGCCGCTTCGGGACTCGAGTAGATGCAGCGGGAAATCTTTTCATAATCCATCGGTGCAGGTGACTGGTTGGCAATATGTTCGACTGCCGCAATCCCTTCGTGGGAAGCGACATGGGCAAGCTGGAGACCGCCGATGCAGTCGCCGATCGCATAGATATGACTTTCTTTCGTCTGGAACGTGGGCAGTGTCTTAATATAGCCCTTCTCGATTTCGATATCCGTATTCTCGATCCCGATGCCTTCCGTATTTGCCTGACGGCCGACGGAGACCAGCATTTTCTCCGCCGTGAATGTCTGCTGATCGCCGCCTGTTTCCGCGGAGATCGTAACACTGTTTTCGGACTTCTCGATTGTATCCGGCAGCACTTTTGCCCCGGTGACGAAACGGATGCCCTTTTTCTCGAGCAGTTTCTTCATCTCTTTCGAAATGTCCGCATCCTCCGTCGGCAGGATCCGGTCAGCGTATTCGACGACAGTCACTTCCACACCGAAATCATTCAGCATGGATGCCCATTCGATTCCGATGACACCCCCGCCGATGATCAGCATCGACGCGGGAAGTGATTCCATGGCAAGCGCCCCATCCGATGACAGCACCTGCTGTTCATCCAGTTCAAGGCCCGGCAGCGTACGCGGGCGGGACCCGGTGGCAAGTACCAGATTTTTGAGGATGAGCATCTCATTTTCCTCTCCGTTGTTCATCTCCACCGAGATGGTTCCCGGCATCGGCGAGAAGATGGACGGTCCGAGCATCCGGCCGGTCCCTTCGTAGACATCGATCTTGCCTTTCTTCATGAGACCCTGCACACCTTTGTACAACTGGTCGACGATCGACTGTTTCCGCTGCTGGACCGCCTGGAAATCGAGTGAGACACGTTCCGTGCGCACACCGAAATCTCCGGCTTTCTCTTTTGCCAGCTGGAACACTTCCGCACTTTTCAGAAGTGCTTTGCTCGGAATGCAGCCTCTGTGCAGGCAAGTGCCGCCGAGTTTCCCCTTTTCAACAAGCGCCGTTTTCAGACCGAGCTGGGCGGAACGGATTGCGGCGACATATCCGCCGGTCCCTCCTCCGAGTATCACTACGTCATATTCTTGAGCCATCGTGTGCTGCCTCCTGTTCTATACTGGGATACGTCTTCGCTTCCTCTTCACCGGTGAGAACACGGATTGCCCCTTCTGCAAGGGCCTGCAATTCGTCTTCCCCCGGATAGACGGCGACTTCTGCGATCCACTCGATATAGTTCCTGATCTCTTCCACAAATCCTCTGCCGTATGCAAGTCCGCCCGTCAGGATGATGGCATCCGCTTTCCCGCGAAGCACCGCAGCGGCACTGCCGACTTCTTTTGCGACCTGATAGGCCATCGCATCGTAGACACGTTTCGCTTCCTCATCACCTGCTGCAATCCGTTTCTCAACCTGCACTGCATCATTCGTGCCCAAATACCCTGTCATACCGCCTTGGCCTACGAGCATCTCCATCACTTCCTGACGGTAATACTTGCCGGAAAAACAAATATCGACAAGGTCCCCGGCCGGGACGGTCCCTGCCCGTTCCGGACTGAATGGTCCGTCCCCGTGCAGGCCGTTGTTGACATCGATCACATTGCCGTACTCATGGGCACCGACAGTGATACCGCCGCCCATATGGACGACGATCAGTTTCAGATCACTGTAATTCCTGCCTGTATCCTTGGCATAGCGCCTGGCGACCGCTTTCTGGTTCAGCGCATGGAAGATCGAATGCCGTTCCAGCAGTTTGAATCCAGACAGCCGGGCGACCGGCTGCAGTTCGTCCACGACGACCGGGTCCACGATGAACGCGGGGATCCCTTCTGCCGAGGCGATCTCGTTCGCGAGGATGCCGCCGAGATTCGAGGCGTGCTGGCCGGAAACGCCCCGCTTCAGATCTTCCAGCATCTGTCCGTCGACACGGTACGTACCGCCGGCGATCGGGCGGAGCAGTCCGCCGCGCCCGACAACTGCAGCAAGGGCTGCTGTGCTGATTCCATGGTCGGCGAGCGACCGGATGATCAGTTCTTTCCGGAAGCCGTACTGCGCGGTGACATTGGGAAACGGTGCAAGTTCTTCAGTCGAATGACGCAGGGTTTCTTCCATTATCAGCCGGCCGTCATCAAACACCCCGATTTTTGTTGACGTCGATCCTGGATTGATCGTCAATATTGTCATTCCTGAAGCAGCCATGGCCATTTTCTCCTTTCGCGGTACACGTGTCCGGCAGGTCTGTTACTTGCGCCGCGACAGAACGCTTTTTTCATTTTGCAGGAACTGATTGCGCGCTTTCGCGACACGCTCGATCCGTTCTTCGGCCAGACGGTCAGCTGCCACGTATGACGGAATGCTGTCCCGCTTGGAAATTGCAAAGATCTTTTCGATTGTCTGGTAGATCGTGTCGACTTTCTTAAGAGCACGTTCACGGTTGTAGCCATCCAGTTCGTCCGCGACGTTGATGACGCCGCCTGAGTTGATGACATAGTCCGGTGCGTAGACGATACCCATCTCATGGATTCTGTCTCCGTGTTCCGGATTTTTCAGCTGGTTGTTCGCCGATCCTGCGATCACTTTCGCTTTCAGCTGCGGAATCGTGTCGTCGTTGATGACCGCGCCGAGTGCGCATGGCGAGAAGATGTCCGCGTCCTGGCTGTAGATCTCATCGATGTCGACTGCTGTTGCGCCGAAGTTGTCGACTGCGCGCTGGACCGCGTCCTGGTTGATGTCTGTGACGATCAGTTTCGCGCCTTCTTTGTGGAGGTATTCGCACATTGTGTACGCGACATTTCCGACGCCTTGGACAGCAACCGTTTTATCCTTCAGGGAATCGCTGCCGAATGCTTCTTTCGCTGCTGCCTTCATGCCTTTGTAGACGCCGAGTGCAGTGATCGGCGATGGGTTGCCTGAGGAACCGAATTCAGCGGAGACACCCGTGACATAGTCCGTTTCCAGATGGATGAGGTCCATGTCCTCTTCTGTTGTGCCGACGTCCTCCGCTGTTATATAGCGCCCGTTCAGCCCTTCGATGAAACGGCCGAATGCGCGGAACATCTCATCGTTCTTGTCGGTTTTCGGATTGCCCATGATGACGGCCTTGCCGCCGCCGAGGTTCAGTCCGGCTGCAGCATTCTTGTATGTCATGCCGCGCGCAAGACGGAGTGCGTCTTCGATCGCTTCTTCTTCGCTGTCATATGTCCACATACGTGTTCCGCCGAGTGCCGGTCCGAGTGTCGTGTCATGGATGGCGATGAATGCTTTCAAGCCTGTTGTCTTGTCCTGGCAGATCACAAGCTGTTCGTAGTCATAAGTTTCCATATATTTCATGATTTCCATTTTAGTTTCCTCCGTTTTCGGTTTGATTTTTGCTGACAAGCAAGGCGAGTGCCAGCGAGTTCAGTTTTGTTTCGGCACTGTCCGCCCTGGATGTCATGACAATCGGAGCGGCTGCCCCTTGGATCATGCCGCCTACTTTCGCTTTCGCGAAATAGGTGAGCGACTTGTAGAGCATATTCGCGGATTCGAGGTTCGGTGCGACCAGGATATCCGCTTTCCCTGCGGCCGGTCCTGTCAGCCCTTTATGCAGGGCCGCTTCTGTTGAAATTGCGTTGTCGAGTGCCATCGGCCCGTCCACTATGCAATTGTCCAGCTGCCCTCGCTGATTCATCATCGTCAAGGCAGCAGCATCCAAAGTCGCCTGCATGGCAGGATTGACGGCTTCCACGGCAGCGAGCGGAACGGCGACCGGCAGCTCAAGTCCGCACGCCCGGGCGACTGTAACTGCATTCCGGATGATCTGCGCTTTCGTCTCCAGGTCCGGCAGAAGACTCATCGCCGAATCCGTAAGGTAGATCAACTTGTCATACCCGGGTATCTCGAATGCCGCTACATGCGACAGTACATTTCCGCTGCGCAGCCCGCCTTCTTTCTTGAGAGCGGCCTTCATGAGGGAAGCCGTCGGGAGATTCCCTTTCATGAGAACCTGCGCCTCGCCGGATGAGACGGATTGCACAGCCATCGCGGCCGCATTGTCCCGTCCTGCTGCCTGGATGAACTCCACATCAGGATGGCCGATCAGTTCGGGTGTATGCTTGCGGACCATTTCATTGAGTTCCTGTCCGTCATCGAACAGCTTGAATGCAGCCAGCCCTCTGGATACGGCGTGTTCCACAGCTTCCAGAACATCCTGGTCGGCTGCACAAGCAACCGCAGTGCATGGCCTGCCCGGCAGCTCCGCTGCACGTCTGACCACTTCAGCGAGCGTTTTCATCCGATCCCCCCATTTCCATCAAATCAGTTTGTACTTCTCCAGTTTGTAGTAAAGCGATCGCAGCGAGATGCCGAGCTTATCGGCAGCGGCGACTTTTTGGCCGCCGTTCTCTTTCAAAGCCGTTTCCAGCAGTAATTTTTCATGGGCTTCCATGAGGGAAGCGAGTGTCCGCTTTTCAGGAAGTGTCTGTGCTGCTGTCAGTTCACTCCCTGAGGACAGGGCGCGGATGATATCCTCTTCATCCAGAATATCAGATCCGGGTTCGGACAGGATCATTGCACGGCTCAGCACGTTCTCCAGCTCCCGGACATTCCCTGGCCATTCGTAGGACTGGAGGCGCTTCAGGGCGCTGCCGGTCAGGGAATGGACAGCCATCCCGAACTCCTGGTTCAGCATGGCAAGCAGCACTTCCGTCATTTCTGGGATATCACCGGAGCGTGCCCGCAGGCTCGGGATGCGGATGGATATCCGGGTCAGCTGGAAATAGAGTTCCTCACTCAGCGTACCGCCGTGGACCGCCCGCTCCAGGTTCGCAGATGACGAGGCGATGATCCTCATGCCAAGCTGTCTCGGCTGTCCAGCTGCCGTGACCCTGCCTGACTCGAGATATTCCAGCAGACTCTCTTGGATTTCCGGTTTCAGGTCCGTGATTTCATCCAGGAACAGGGTGCCTGACAATTCATCAGTCTGTAATTTGGAATGGATGAGAGCCAATTCGACAGAATCCATATCAAGTGAACTGCATGACACACGGATGAAATCGCTTTCATGCCGGTTGCTGCCAGTATGGATAGCATGGGCGAACAGCCCTTTGCCTGTTCCCGGCTCCCCGCGCAGCATGACAGGGATTTCACAGCCGGCAGCTATCTTTGCCTGGCTGACTGCAATTGTCAGATCTTCGTCCCCGCCGATAATGTCATCGAATGTATAAGAGGATTCAAGGTCACGGATCATCGCTTTCGCCTGATCCAGCTGTCTCATCAAGCTGCGCATTTCGGTGATATCGTGGATGACCCCGACGCTTCCCTTCACTTCTTCGTCGACGATGATCGGAGCGACATTGACAATGACATCACGGTTATTCTCTCCGATTTTCATCTTGACTCCGCGCACCGGCCGCTCGGTCTCGAGCACTTTCATATGGATGCTTTCACCTGAACTTATGTCAGCTGTCGCCGGCTTGCCGATCACTTCTTTTTCCGACAGGCCGGTAAGCCGGGTGTACGCAGGGTTGACCAGAATACCGAGGCCATTCGAGTCGACAACCGAAATAGCATCGTCACTGGAATGGATAATCGCTTCAAGCATCGTTTTCACACGCTTCAAGTCCGTGATCTCTTCAGCGGTTTCAATAACATCTGTAATCTCCTTGAACACGGCGAATGCGCCGGCAGTGGTGCCATCTGCCAGGGTGATCGGATAACGGGAGCTTAAAATATCCAGCCCGTTCGGCAGCTGCAGCTTGACGTTCACTTCCCCGTGTCCGCTGTTCGCAACTTCCAAAAGCCGCGAAGACGGAATTACTGACGAGATCGGTTTCCCTGCCGCTTTTCCTAAAGGGATACCGAGCATTTTGGAAGCGCTGTCATTAAAGAGCTGAATTATTCCGTTCCTGTCGATTCCGATCATTCCTTCCTCGACAGAATGGAAAATCGCCTCGTATGTAAAACTTTTTGACAGGATCGTCTGCAAATGTGTAATCTCCCTCTCGATCAGCCGGAAATATAATGTGCTGATCTCTTCAGGAAAGACAGTAATACCAGGAAACCGCTGTGCTGATTCGGCGGCATCCATTCCCGAGAAAACAAACGCGGTCTGTACGTCATCTGTTAAAACAGCCGAAGGATCGGTGTCATACGCAATGGAATGGCGTGCAGCAAAACTCCGTGCCTCAGCCGAATCTTCCCGGCTGGCAATAGCAGTGATCCGGCAGAAGTCCGATTGGATGATCTTTTGCAAAATGTTCAGCTGCTGGTCATTCGGATCTATCACAACGATGTTTTGCAAAGTCATTCAATCTCCTTCCCTCACTGTGCAATCTTTTGCATTTCCCATTTATCATACCGCATCTTCTCGTTCTTGACAATCCTTCGGCAGCAGGTAAAATGAAATACGAATGGAGGAGATCATATGGCACGTTTAGCCGCCTTCATAGTCCTGATCGTACCGGGCATTGCAGCAGCTCTCGGCATTAAACTGATGCGTGATGCTATCTTTGGTGTACTATTCAATCCCTTCCCATACATATGGCTGCAATTTATTGCAGGTTTGGTCCTTCTGGCTGCGGGTATCGGCTTCTTTGCTGGATTCCTGTTCCGCCGTGATCAGCGTAAAGGACGCATTCCGAAGAAAAAACAATGAAAAAGGCTGCCCCGGATAACAAAGTTATCCGGGGCAGCCTTTTTCAGTTTGACGGCCGGCCGCTTGCAATCATTTGCAAAAGCGGCCGGGATAGTCGGTGATCCAGCCATGGATGTACGCCGGCGGATCCTCTATGAAGGGTTCCGTCCCGTCCACACCGTATATCCTGATCGGCCGATCTGCCGCCTGCCATTGCTCGGCATAGGTATCGGTCAGCATCCGTTTATGGAAGTGGAATGCATCCGCGGCAGGATAATCTGCCAGCGACTTTTCCTTCAGCACAGCCTTTTTCAGCAGAAATGCAGTTTCCATCGACGGCTCCAGTTCCTTCGCTTTCACGATCAGTGAATAATCGAAAGAAGACAGATGGACATCATCCAGCACTGCCAGCTGATTCAGCAGAGCCTGCAGGCAGTCCGGATTTTCCGAAATCGTCTCTTTCATTTCAACATTGAGTCCGATCGGCTCCATGAGGGCGAAGGTGATGACTTTCGACAGCCTCGGTATATGAAAGCCCCTGAATTTACGGGTGAACCGTCTGCCTATCTGCACTTGGTCGATATCGGCCGCTTCCATATCGGAAATCCGGCATCGGATGCCTGCCAGCCTGACAAGATCCGGATCATGGATGACAAAGAACACACCGTCCTTCGACAGCTGGACGTCCAGCTCGATTCCGTCTGCGCCTTCCTCCGCCGCCCCGCGGAATGCCTCCATCGTATTTTCAAAGTACGCGCCGGACGCCCCCCGGTGCGCATAGACTCTCGGCCTGTTTCCGAGCTCCATGGACTCAGCCCCTTTCATATGCCGCTTCTAAATATTCAGCACACCATCCGTCAGCTCAAAGACCCCTCTTGTCGGAGAGGTGAGAACTGTCGATTTCGCACCCACCTGGATTGTAACGCCTGCATTCGCTTCTTTCGTGATTTCTATCTTTGGCCGGACCGCTGTTTTTATCGTATGCAGCTTTTTCTGTATGATTCCATCCAGCGCGAATACTTCGTCAGTATTCGTGCGGATCATCTGCTGGATCTTATCATACGCCTCACGCTGCGGAGGTGGCAGTGTGTCTTTCATCGGTTCCAGGGGATCTGCATGACTTTCAAGGGTGGTGATCTGTTTCTGCAAATCTTTGATGGTCTGTGCGAGCTGCTGGATTTCGATATGGAGAGCCTCTTTATCAATACCGCATGCTATGAGTTCCGTACTCCGTTCATGATGATTTCCTGCATATGCGCATTCGATCAGGTATACACTCTCCGTTTTGCCGCCGATGATCTTGCCTTTGTGGCGATCGACATGGACGTAATCTGCTGCTACATGGGAGCCGAGTATATACAGCCCGGCCTGGACAGTGTGGGCGAACAGGCAGCAGTCGTTTGCGTGTTTGATGAATATCGTGCCGCTTGCCTCCAAAACGGTCGAACCGCCGCCGAAGACTCCGCCCTGTATGTAGATATCCGCCTGTTCGGAGCGGATTTCTTTTGCATTCGTGACCCCTTCTTTGGCACCTACCGATATATCTCCTGTTGCATTGACACTGTATCCTGCCAGGACAGTTCCGGAAATGATGACTGTGCCGTCAAAGGTGACAGACCCTGTCTCCGGGCCGACATCCCCGTCGATCATCAGCTGCCTGCCGACCCCGACGATCTGATTGTGATAGTCAAGAACGCCGCCATGGATGGCGCGCAGGACGGTTCTGCCGTCTTCCTCGATTTCTTCCACGGATTTACGGTCATAGACCAACTTGGCATCCAATCCACGTTTCGCCTGGATTTGGCCGCCTGTAACATCCCATCCCGAGCTACCTTCCTGTGCCGGCAGTTTCTCTCCAAGCCAGTCCCCTTTTTTTATATGTTTGACAAAATTCATTTCATAATAGTTGGCTGATCCGTCCTCCCGGATGACGGGACGTCTTTCAGGTGCTTCTATGTATGTGAGCTGAGCGTCTCTGCCTTTGACCGGCTCTGTACCTTTAGCTGCCAGGATGGTCTGCCTGGGCTTGACGGCATCCCAATCGATCGGGCAGCGGCCATGAATGATCCGTGACTCATCAAGCAGCCGGTCCACATAGGCCGGCAGCGATTGCTTTCTCTCAGCAAGCTCTTCCTCCGTTAATAAGATGACTGCTTCGGCTTTCATCTTATCGGCGGATAGAGTGATTTCGATTTCAGGTGCATATTGACCGATTTCCGTTACGGCGCCTTCAGCCGACAGGGCACTGCGCAGCTCGGGGAAGGAAGTGATCCTCAACCGGGGCAGCTCGCGGGTCACCCGGTCGAAAGATTTCAGCGGAAAACCGCTCTTTATCGTCTCCATGATGACTGATTCGCCATCCAGTGTCAAAGTTATGAAATCGTTTTCATACAGCATCTCGCTCACCTCTTCTTCTCCTTCTATTATAGATGGTACGGTTGGATTAGAAATAGGCGTTTTGTCTATTCTTCCGCCTTTATATTTTCTGTGTTTTTCATCTATTGCAACTTTCTTCACACGGGAAGAGGGCAGTTATACTGCCATCGACTGCAAACTATCCTCAATACGACATTGAAAAAGGGGCTGTCCTCCAAAAATCCGGGATGGACTTTTGCAGGACAGCCCCTTTACCGGGACGTTATTCAGCTGGCCATGTGTTCAATCCGGATCTTGTCCGCTATCATGGCGATGAACTCGCTGTTTGTCGGTTTGCTCTTCAAATGGTGGACGGTGTAACCGAATGTTTTTGAAATCACTTCGTAATTCCCCCGGTTCCAGGCCACTTCAATCGCATGCCGGATCGCCCGCTCGACACGGGATGGAGTTGTTTTGTATTTTTCCGCTATTTCAGGATACAGGATCTTCGTCACTGCTCCCAGCAGATCATGGTCTGCATAGACCATGTGGATCGCTTCACGCAAATAGGAATAGCCTTTAATATGGGCCGGCACACCGATCTCCTTGATAGTGGACGTGATGGCCGTATCCAGGACCTTCTGGGACACAGCTTCATCAGTCCGGGCCTCCTGTTGGGCCGGAGCCTGCGCTTTGGCCGGTTTCTGGATCTGCGCTGCCTGGAACACTTGGTTGACGAGCTGTTCGAATTCAAACGGCTTCAGCATGAAATACGAAGCGCCAAGGCCCGCCGCCTGTGTCATGACATCTTCCTGACCGAAAGCGGTCAGCATGATAATTTTGACATTCGCATACGCTTCCTGCTGTCGGATATTCTCCAATACGGCGATTCCGTCAAGATACGGCATGATGATATCCAGCAGCAGTACGTCCGGAACAGCTTCTCCCAGGCTACGAAGGCAGATTTTCCCGTTTGGTGCTGTCCAGATCACTTCAATTTCGGGGTGTTTCTCAAAGTATGCACTCATCGTTTTCACAAGTTCTTTATTATCATCTGCGATTGCTATTTTAATTTTCCCCATTTTTACGTCCCCCTTGTTTACCCGCTGTAAGAGTTATTCTACGTGTAATTTTTCGACAAATCTACATCTGTTCCTCCATTTGTATCCAAAATGAATACAAGGACATACAGTTTCTTCTTATTTCGACTGGATTCTTGCCTATTTTACAAAAAATTAAAAAAGACCAGCCGGAGGTCCGGCTGGTTAGCTTCAGCTGCCTTGCTCTGTCATTTTATCGAGGAATAGACCGGCTCCTTTTGCAGGCTGGTCAACAAACATGTGCGTGACGGCTCCGACGAACTTCCCGTCCTGGATGACAGGACTTCCGCTCATCCCCTGCAGGATGCCGCCGGTCTTTTCCAGCAGCCGTTCATCTGTCAGCGTGAATTTGAAAGCATCCGCTGACGAATCAGTCACATTGATCTTGAATGATTCCACTTTTGTCCCTTCAATGGTTGTCAAGATCTCGGCTGGACCGAGAGCGAGTTCGTCCGGCTGCATAACTTCCATTGGTTTCGTCAAGACTTCTTTATAAGAAGCGTTCCATTCACCGAAAATACCGACCACACTGTTGGTCACAATTGTGCCGAGTGTCTCATTCTGATCGAGGATGGAAGAGATCTTATATCCTGGATGTCCAGGCGAACTCTTTTTGATCTGTTCGATTTCGGACAGATAGATTGAACCAGTTTTGAAGTCCGGCGCACTGTTGAACGAACTGTCGATGATCTGATGACCGAGAGCGCCATATGTTTTCTCTGTGATATCCACATACGTAAGTGTCCCGGTCCCTTCCGTCGTGTCTTTCAGGAACGACAGCGACCGTTTGAAGGATAAGCCATCCGTTTCGAACACCTTTTCACGGCCGTCCCGCATGATGGACAGCTTTACCGTCCCATCGTCCTTGAGGGATGCTGCTGCATCCGTCAGAGATTCCAGGGAATTCACAGAAACACCATCAACAGCAGCGACCTGATCTCCCGCCTTCAAGAGTCCGTCCCCTTTGGATAATGGGATATCATTTGTAACGAAAACTCCCGACAGTGCCAGCTGGATACTGATCGAATTCCCCATCGGGATCAATGTTGCCGGCGCAGCGAGAACCGTTATGGACCCCGTGAACAGCATCACCATTGCCGCAGCGGATGCCATGATCGCTTTCAGCTGTCTATTCCATTCCATACGTCACCTCCTTCGTTTCGGGATTACAGTTAGAGTGTCCGTTCCGGTGTCGGTTATGAAAGGGTAAAACATGCAGAGGTGGAATCGAAAAAAAACGCCGGCAGCTCCGCTGCGGCGTCGGCTTCACATTCATAATTCGGATTTCCTTGCTTCCGCCAGCTGGAGCAGCTCGTCTGCATGCCGCAGTGTGAGCGGTGTCACTTCAGCTCCGGACAGCATCCGCGACAGTTCCCGTGTCCGTTCATCCTCCATCACATCGCGGATCGATGTCCGTGTCCGTTCGTCCGTCACCTCTTTTTGAATGAGGTAATGGTGATCCGCCATGGCGGCGACTTGCGGCAGATGGGAAATACATAAAACTTGGGAATTCCTGGCGACGGCAGCGATTTTTTCAGCAATCGCCTGTGCCACCCGGCCGCTCACCCCTGTGTCGACTTCATCGAAAATGATCGACGTGATCCCCTGGTGTTTCGAGAATATGGTCTTCAGCCCGAGCATGACACGCGACAGTTCACCGCCGGAGGCGACTTTCACCAGCGGCTTCATCGGTTCCCCGACATTTGTTGAAATATAGAAAGCGACGTCGTCAAATCCATTATAATCGAACGTCCCTGCCTCTTTCCGATCGATCCTCACCTGGAATACCGCCTTTTCCATGTGCAGCTGCCTCAGCTGCTCCATAATGGCTTCTTCCAGCATTTTGGCGGACTGATTCCGGATCTCGGACAGTTCGCCGGCTTCGATTTCCAGGTCAGCCCGGAGATGCTTGAGCTTTTCCTGTTCTTTTTCGATTCGGCCGTCCCGGTTCACCAGTTCGTCCAGCTTGTCCGCGATCTTGTCGCGGTACAGCAGGATATCTTCGATGGAGGAACCATATTTCCTCTTCAGCGATGTAATCAGTGCCAGCCGGTCTTCCACAGTTTCAAGGCGGTTCGGCTCGTACTCCATCTCGTCAATGATGACTTTGATATCATGAGCAATGTCCTGCAGAGAGTAGAAACTTTCCCCCGCCGTCTCTGCGAAGCCTGCGAGATCCTTATCGACGGAGGCGGCGTCTTCCAGATCGCTCATTGCATTGCCAAGTAGATCGAGTGCATGTGAATCCCCCTGCAGGGCATCATACGCACTAGTCAGGCGATCGAACAGCCGATGGAAATGCTGGAGTTTCAGCCGTTCGCTCTCCAGTGATTCCTCTTCCCCTGCCTGCAGGGAGGCTTCATCGATTTCCCGCAGCTGGAACGAGTACAGATCGATACGCTGTGCGATCTGCTGTTCGTTTTCCGAGGCAAGGCTCAGTTTCTTCCGTAATTTCACGTAATCCTCATATAGACCGCTGTAACTTTTCATGGACGATTTGAATGGCTGCCCGGCAAATGCATCCAGCAGGTGGATGTGCTGTTTCTGATGCATCAGTTCCTGGTTTTCATGCTGACCGTGGATGTCGATCAGCTGGGAGCCGATTTCACGCAGAATGGCGATGGTCACAAGCTTGCCGTTCACCCGGCAGGTCGTCTTCCCATTCAGGTTCAGCTCCCTGCGCAGGATGATCGTACCTTCTTCCGCTTCAATTCCGAACTCCTGCATCTTCCTGAATACGGGATGGTCCGCATCCGGAATGGAGAACATCGCTTCCAACTCCGCCTTCTTCGTCCCGTGCCGTATGAATTCAACCGAACCTCTCCCGCCTGCGACCAGCTGGACTGCATCGATGATGATCGATTTCCCGGCACCTGTTTCGCCCGTCAGTACTGTCAGTCCCTCTTCGAAGGACACATCCAGCGCTTCTATGATTGCAAAATTCTTGATCGAAAGTTCACTTAACAAGGGCTGCTCCCCCTTTCTTACAGCATTGCGAGCAGACGGTCCCTGACTATGCCCGCTGCATGTTCCGTCCGGCAGATGATCATGCACGTGTCATCGCCGCAAATAGTGCCGAGCATCTCCTGCCATTCCAGATGATCAATAAGGGAACCGACTGCATGGGCATTGCCCGGCAGTGTTTTCAATATGAGAAAATGACTCGCTCCGTCCATGCTGATGAACGCATCCGTCAGCATTCGATGGAGCTTGTCTTCAATGTTGAATTGAGGACTGGCCGGCAGACTGTACTTATATCGACCGTTCTGCATTGGCGTCTTGAACAGGTGGAGCTCCTTGATATCCCGGGAAACCGTCGCCTGGGTGACATCAGCCCCTGAATTCTTGAGCGCTTCCACCAGCTGGTCCTGCGTTTCAATCTCCTGTTCCAGTATGATTTCACGGATCCTGAGATGCCGCTGCCCTTTGTTCATATACTTCCCTCCAGTACCGGCTGCTTCATAGGGCGGAAAGCGAAAGCTGCATCCCCAGCCCAGCCGCCAGCTGTTCTGCAGATGCTGCTTCCGCTTTCCTGAAACGCCGCTCCTTCATACATTAACTGCTCAAGGCTGAATGCGCCTCCATTGACAGCCGTTTAAAATCTTCTTCCTCGTATCCGGTGGCGGGGTCTTCTTCTGAAACAAGGTGGTAGAGAAACTCGATATTCCCTTCACCGCCCGTCACCGGCGAATATGTCATGTTCCGCAGACCGAACCCATTTTCCGCCGCAAATGCCGCCACATCTTTCAGCACCTGTACATGGACACCGGAATCACGGACAATGCCCTTCTTCCCGACATTTTCCCTGCCTGCTTCAAACTGCGGTTTCACAAGCGCGATCACCTCACCGCCTGGAACGAGGATTTTCTTAAGAGGGGGAAGGATCAGCGCCAGTGATATGAATGAGACATCGATCGTCGCGAATCCCGGTAATCCCTGCGTGAACATATCGGGTGTGGCATAGCGGAAATTGCACTGTTCCATCACTGTCACCCGTTCGTCGGACCGGATTTTCCAGGCCAGCTGGTTTGTGCCTACATCCAGAGCATAACAGTGCACGGCACCGTTCTGTAGCGCACAATCCGTAAAGCCGCCGGTCGATGAACCGATATCCAGCATGATCTGTCCGGAAGGGGACGTATCGAACTCATTCAGAGCCTTTTCAAGTTTCAATCCGCCTCTGCTGACATATTTCAGCGTATTCCCCTTCACTTGCAGCGGAGAGGAGGACTTGATCTTTTCCCCAGGTTTGTCCATCCTTGTTTCATTCGAGAACACCAGGCCTGCCATGATGGCACGTTTCGCCTGTTCTCTCGTTTCGGCGAGACCGCGCTGGACGAGGAGTATGTCCACCCGTTCTTTCGGATCGGTGTTGGTCATCGCAGCTCCTTTTTGCGGTCGGCTGCGGCAATCGCATCTGCTGTCATATCCGCAAGCACTGCCGGTGTCATGCCGATTTCAGCGAGCAATGCATCGACGTCGCCGTGTTCAATGAATTGGTCGGGGATCCCCATCCTGTAAATCGGCGCAGACACTCCGCTGTCGTCAGCATATTCCAGGACAGCACTGCCGAATCCTCCTGCCAGGATCGCCTCTTCCACTGTGATGATCGGTTTCCCGGCGGCGAACAGCTCATCGAGCATCGCTGTATCGAGCGGCTTGATGAAGCGCGCATTGACGACGGCTGCATCGATTCCCCGTTCAGCGAGTATTTCACGCGCTTCGAACGCCATGGGAATTGTCGTGCCGAATGTCAGGATCGAGGCATCCGCACCTTCTGCGAGTATTTCCCACGAACCGATCGGCAGCACCTGCAGCTCCTCATCCATCGGGATGCCGAAGCCGTTGCCTCTCGGATATCTCATTGCAATCGGTCCGTCATCATAGGCAATTGCGGTATTGACCATGTGCTGGCCTTCGTTTTCATCTTTCGGCATCATGATCACCATATTCGGCACATGACGGAGGAATGCAATATCGAATACACCCTGATGGGTCTCCCCATCCGCTCCGACCAGTCCGGCACGGTCAATGCCGATGAATACATTCAGGTTCTGACGTGCGATATCATGGACGACCTGGTCATAGGCGCGCTGCAGGAAGGTGGAATAGATGGACAGGAACGGTTTCATACCTTGTGTCGCCATTCCGGCAGCCATCGTTGCTGCGTGCTGCTCTGCGATACCTACGTCATAGAAGCGATCCGGGAATTCAGCCGCGAACCCTTCCAGCTTCGAACCGACCGGCATGGCCGGTGTAATCGTCGCCACCCGTTTATCGGTACGGGCAATCCGGGCGACCGTAGCTGCCACAAGTCCGCTCCATGAAGGACCTTTCGCAGGGGATTTCACGAAGTCCCCTGTCTCGATCTTGTAAGGGCCCGTCCCATGCCAAGTGCCGATCTTATCGTTTTCCGCCGGATGGTAGCCTTTACCTTTTTTCGTAATGACGTGCAGCAGTACCGGGCCTTCCACTTTTTTGGCATAGAGGAGGTTCCGCTCCAGCTCATTGAAGTCGTGACCGTCGATCGGCCCGAGATACGTAAAACCGAGCTCTTCGAAGAACACACCCGAGACGACGAGATACTTCAGGCTGTCTTTCAGCCGTTCCACGATGGAAGCCATCTTGCCGCCGACAGCCGGTATTTTTTTGATCAGGTCCTCAATATCGTCCTTGACGCTGTTGTACTTCCCGGCAGTTCTCAGTTTTCCGAGAATGGAGTGCAATGCGCCGACGTTCGGTGCGATGGACATCTCATTATCGTTGAGGATGACGATCATATCCGTCTTTTCATGTCCGATATGGTTGAGCGCTTCAAGCGCCATCCCGCCGGTCAGTGCACCGTCACCGATAATAGGGATCACATGATTATGCCCGCCCTTGATATCCCGTGCTGCAGCCATGCCCATCGCAGCGGACAGGGAGGTCGAACTGTGTCCTGTCTCCCAGACGTCATGCTCGCTTTCCGCCCGTTTCGGGAACCCGCTCAATCCTTTGTATTTCCGGAGCGTGTCAAACTCGTCTGCACGGCCGGTCAGGATTTTGTGGACGTACGCTTGATGTCCGACATCCCAGATGAACTTGTCGTCAGGACTGTCGAAGAACTTGTGCAGGGCGATCGTCAATTCGACAACACCAAGGTTCGGTCCGATATGGCCGCCCGTGACGGAGCATTTATTGATGAGAAACTTCCGGATGTCCGCTGCCAGTTCCTTCATCTCTTCCGTATTCAAACTTTTAATATCCGATGGACTGCTGATCTTTGTAAGATCCATCTCTATCACACACCTTCATAAGTTAATCCCGCTGTCTTCGGCTAATTGTTCTTAGTATATCAACAACCGAGGGGACAGTACCATTTTGACGCCTTTCCTATGCCTGACGATCGATGATGTAATCAGCAATCCGGGCGGCGAGTGAATTGCTGCCGAGGCCGATTGCCTGCAGAGCATCGACCGCACGGCTGTGATGAAGCTTCAATTTCTCTTCGGCGCCTTCGAGGCCGAGAAGCGCCGGGTATGTGCTCTTCTCGCTCTCCATGTCTTTGTTTGCTGTTTTCCCGAGCTGTTCAGTGGATGCCGTCATATCCAGGATATCGTCTTTGATCTGGAAGGCGAGGCCGATATTGGATGAGAATACGCGCAGGTGTTCCAATGTCTCAGAAGAGGCCTGGGCGAGGAGTCCTCCGCACTCGACACAGCAGGACAAAAGCGCACCGGTCTTACGTGCATGGATGGTTTCAAGCTCCTCAAGCGACAGTTGCCTGCGCTCGCCTTCCATATCAAGGATCTGACCTCCGACCATTCCTTCGGCACCGGATGCTTTGGCCAGCGACTTGAGAAGGGCGACCACCGTCTCAATAGGTGTATGACGCAGCGAGGCGATCTCCTCAAAAGCAAGCGTTTGCAAAGCATCGCCGGCTAGGACAGCTGCGGCCTCCCCGAATACGATATGGTTCGTCGGATTGCCCCGTCGGAAATCATCATCATCCATGGAGGGCAGATCGTCATGAATCAGGGAATACGTATGGATCAATTCAATCGCTCCGGCAGTACGGACGGCGTCTTCAGACGTTTTTCCCAGATCTTCCAGAATTGCAAACAGAAGCAGCGGGCGGATACGCTTACCGCCTGCTTCGACCGAATAGGCCATCGCTTTGCGTAAAGTCTCCGGAATTTCCTTTCTTTCGAACAATTGCTCAAAATGGCTATGTAAAAGAGGAAGTTTTTCTTCCATGAACTGTTTCAGCTGTTCATTCACTTGCGTTCTCTCCTTCCGAAGGGTCGAACGGTGTGGCAGTGCCGTCCTTATCGACAATGGAAATGAGCTGTTTTTCCGCACTCTGCAGTTTCTGCTGGCAGAATGATGAAAGCTCCATCCCCTTCTTGTACAACGTGATGGAATCTTCCAGTGGCACGTCGCCTGTTTCGAGCTGCTGGACGATCTTTTCCAGCTGCAGCATCGCATCTTCGAATTTCATGGATTCGTTTTCCATTCAAGATTCCTCCTCAGTCAGTGTCACCGATATGATTTCCGCCTTGGCCTGTCCGTCCTGCAGCCTGACATCCACGATATCGCCGGTTTTCATGCCTGTTGCGCTTTTCACAAGGTCCTGCCCATTGTAGATGATCGTAAAGCCGCGTTCCATCACATGGAGCGGATTCAGCGCCTGCAGCATCCGGATGCCGGTCATGAACCGCTCCTGCCGGACTGCAGTCGAATGGGTGACGGCCCGGGTGAGCCTGCCTTCAGAGGCAAGCAGTTCTTTCAAACCATGTTGCACACGGACGAGCGGATTGACATATTGCAGGCGGGATACCGTCCTCCCGAGCTCCTGGTCTTTCCGCGACAGCAGGTCGTTCCGGCTGCGGGTCAGTCTTTCCTCCAGCAGCGCCTGTTTCTCGATGAACGGACGGTACAGGCGATCCGGATAGGCAAACGGATAGGAATCTTTCAGGCGGGTCAGCCTTTTCTGTTCAGTCTGCAGCCGGGAAGCGAGGAACCTGTAGATCACACGCTTCCTATCCAAAATGCGGCCTGCCAGTTCATCCTGCGCAGGAACCGCCATTTCGGCAGCCGCTGTCGGGGTCGGGGCACGCCGGTCCGCCACGAAATCCGCAATCGTCGTATCTGTTTCGTGCCCGACAGCACTGATCGTCGGGATTCTGCAGGAAAAGAGCGCACGTGCGACCGCTTCGTCGTTGAATGCCCATAAGTCCTCGATCGATCCGCCGCCCCGGCCGACGATCAGGACATCGAGATCCGTCCGCTGTCCTGCCTGGCCGATCGCCTCCACAATGGAGGGCACTGCCTGCTTTCCCTGCACAGCGGCCGGGAACAGGACGATTTCAGCCATCGGGAACCGCCGTCCGATGGTCGAACAGATATCACGGAATGCAGCACCGGACTTCGCGGTGATGACACCGACTTTCCGGGGGATCCAGGGAAGCGGCTGTTTCCAGCGCGGGTCGAACAGGCCTTCTTTCCCGAGCTGCTCCTTGAGCTGTTCAAAAGCGAGGAACAGAGCACCGACGCCGTCCGGTTCCATCGACTGGGCATACAGCTGATACTGACCGCTGCTTTCGTATACATTGATATCCCCGATAATAAGGACTTTCATGCCGCTCTCCGGCCGGAACTTCAAGTTGGCTGCATTGCCGCGGAACATGGCCGACTGGATTCTGCTTTTTTCGTCTTTCAGCGTGAAGTAGATGTGTCCGCTCGGATGGAGTTTGACATTCGACAGCTCGCCCTTAATATAGACATTCCGAAGGTGCCGGTCCGCATCGAATTTCCTCTTTATATACTTTGTCACCGCCTGCACGGTCAAATATGGATTGTTCGCCAAGCCGACTCCCTCCCCGCGTTTAAAAAGCTGTCTCTTTGGAAGAAACAGCAAAATCGTTCTCTATGTAACGGCTGATTCAGCCATTTGTGGAAATATAGTTGCTGCATGTTCGCTGCGCACTCTTCAGTGTGTTTTTCAGCAGCATCGTCACTGTCATCGGGCCGACCCCGCCGGGCACCGGTGTGATGGCGCCGGCTTTTTCTTTGACGCCCTCGAAATCCACATCGCCGCACCGTTTCCCGTTCTCATCCCGGTTCATGCCGACATCGATGACGACCGCGCCTTCTTTGATATGGTCGGCATCGATGAATTCCGCGCGGCCGATCGCCGCAATCAGGATATCCGCCTGCCGGGTGAATGATTTGAGGTCCCGGGTCTTCGAATGGCAATAGGTGACGGTCGCGTCTTCCTGGAGAAGAAGCTGTCCCATCGGCTTGCCGACAATATTGCTGCGCCCGAGGATGACCGCATGTTTGCCTGCGATGTCCACACCTGTCTGTTTCAGAAGTTCCAAGATGCCTGCCGGCGTGCATGACAGGAAGGAATCCTGGCCGATGATCATCTTGCCGACATTTTCAGGATGGAAGCCGTCGACGTCCTTCTTAGGGGAAATCGCCTGGATGACAGCACTTTCGTCTATATGAGGCGGCAGCGGCAGCTGCACAAGGATGCCATGTATGGTTGGATCGGCATTGAGCCGGTCCACCGTATTCAGGAGTGCCTGCTGGCTGACGTCGACAGGCAGTTCAATCAGCTCGGATTTCATACCTGCCTCGATGCTCGATTTCTGTTTGTTCCGTACGTAGGTTCTGGATGCCTGATCGTCTCCGACCAGCACCACTGCAAGGCCCGGCCTGCAGCCGCGCTCGATCAGACGTTCCGTATCCGCCTTGATCTCTTTTCTGATCTTTTCACCAATCGCTTTACCGTCAATGATTACACCCATCGGACGCAACACTTCCTTCTTCAATTAAAACTTCGACAGGACTCCGTTCACGAACCGTCCTGATTTTTCATCGCCGAACGTCTTGCAGAGCTCGATCGCTTCGTTAACAGCGACTTTGTGCGGCACATCATCGTTGTAGAGCAGCTCAAATGCTGCCAGACGGAGCACTGTCCGTTCAATTTTAGGCAGACGCGCGAGTGACCAATTCTCCAATTTCGAAATGAGGACTTCATCAATTTCTTCCTGATGCTCTTTCGTGCCCTTTACGAGGGTTTCGTAAAACGGGTCAACCGGCCCTTCGATTATATAGCCGATCGCTTCTTCAGCCGGCAAGTCCATTCCATCCAGCTGGAAAAGTGTCTGGACCGCTTTTTCTCTCGCTTCTCTTCGTTTCATACGTATGGTCTCCTTCGTCGCTGTATCGATTAGGCTTTATCATAGCACATCTGCTGCATGAAGATACAGTAAGAAACGGCAAAAGCACCATCCGCGGATGATGCTCTTGCCGAAATATGTGTCATTGGTTTTGTTCTGACCGGATGCCGGTTACATGTATGTTCACTTCTCCCGCTTCGATCGAAGTCATGTGGAATACGGCTTCCCGTATTTTTTTCTGCACGTCTGCAGCCACTTGGGGGATGAACTGTCCCTCTTCCGCGATGCAATACACGTCGATGATCAGCCGGCCGTCCGCCCAATCCGTCTTGACGCCCTTCCCGTGCATGACTTTACCGAATTTCTCAGCAACCCCTGTTGCGAAATTCCCTGAGGTCATTACGATGCCCTCTACTTCGGAAGTGGCAATTCCGATGATGACTTCCAGTACTTCAGGTGCAAGTTCAATTTTGCCGAGATTCTCTCCCGCTGAGTTGTTCGCTTTGAAAAAGGCAGTTTGTTTTTCTGACATACGAGCCGCCTCCTTTTCAGTCGGATTTCATAACGTCATATTTTTCCAGGAATTTCGTGTCGAAATCTCCTGACTGGAATACTTCGTGATCCATCAATTTGTAATGGAAAGGTATCGTCGTCTTCACGCCTTCCACGACAAACTCATCCAATGCCCGCTTCATGCGTGCGACGGCTTCTTCCCGTGTATCCGCATGGACAATCAATTTCGCGACCATTGAATCATAGAACGGCGGGATTTTATAACCGGGATAGACCGCTGAATCGACGCGCACACCAAATCCGCCGGGTGCCAGATACATATCGACCAATCCCGGGGACGGCATGAAGTTCTTCTCAGGGTTTTCCGCATTGATACGGCATTCCATCGCCCAGCCGTTGATTTTGATATCCTTCTGCTTGAACGCCAGTTCCTCGCCCGCAGCCACTTTCAGCTGCTGTTTGATGAGGTCGATGCCTGTGATCATTTCCGTGACCGGGTGCTCCACTTGGATACGGGTATTCATCTCCATGAAATAGAACTTCTTGTTGATGTGGTCGAAGATGAATTCAACCGTGCCGGCACCGCGGTACTTCACGGCTTCCGCAGCCTTCACTGCCGCTTCGCCCATCTCTTTGCGCAGAGCAGGTGTCAATGCAGGGGACGGTGCTTCCTCGACCAGCTTCTGCATCCGCCGCTGGATGGAACAGTCACGTTCGCCAAGATAGACCGTATGGCCATGCTTGTCCGCGAGAACCTGGATCTCGACGTGGCGGAACACTTCGATGAATTTCTCAAGATAGACACCCGGATTGCCGAACGCGGCAGCCGCTTCTTTCTGCGTCATCTTGATGCCCTTCTTCAGTTCTTCAGGATCCCGTGCGACCCGGATCCCTTTGCCGCCGCCTCCAGCGGTCGCTTTGATGATGACCGGGAAGCCGATCTCTTCCGCTACGGAAAGCGCTTCCTCTTCATCGGCCACCAGACCGTCCGAACCCGGAACAATCGGAACGCCTGCCTGCCGCATCGTTTCACGGGCAGCGTCTTTCGCTCCCATCTTCGCAATTGATTCGGATGAAGGACCGATGAATTCGATATTCACCTCTTCACACATTTCTGCAAAACTCGCATTCTCCGCAAGGAATCCATACCCCGGATGGATGCCGTCGCAGCCGGTCATTTTTGCGACGCTGATAATATTGGAAAAATTTAAGTAGCTGTCTTTTGACAGTTTCGGTCCGATGCAGAAAGCCTCATCGGCAATTTTGACATGCAGCGCATCACGGTCTGCTTCAGAGTACACAGCTACCGTCTGGATATCCATTTCCTTGCATGCCCGTATGATGCGGACCGCTATCTCCCCACGATTGGCGATCAGAACTTTTTTCATCTTCCGTTCCCCCTATCAGTTTTCTTTGACCAGGAACAGCGGCTGGCCGTATTCGACAAGCTGTCCATCCTGCACAAGGATTTCAACGATCTCCCCGGAAACTTCCGCTTCGATTTCGTTGAATAGTTTCATCGCTTCCACGATGCAGACGACATCTTCCTTGCCGACCTTCTTGCCGACCTGCACATAAGCTTCCGCTTCCGGTGAAGAAGACTTATAGAATGTGCCGACCATCGGAGAGACGATGCTCTTGAGAGACGGATCGGCCGCTTTCTCCTCAGCGGGTGCCGGTTTCTGTTCTTGTTGGGCAGAAGCCGGTTCTTTCGGAGTTTCCTGGACAGCCGGTTCCGGCTGGCGGGCTGCCTGGATGCCTGAAGTGGAATCCTGCACATCCGGAACTTGCTGCACCGGTTTGGCCTGTACGGGCGCCTGGACAGCTTCCTGTGCTGCACTTTTGACAATTTTAAGCTTTGTGCCTTCGGCTTCATACGTAAACTTGTCGATCGAAGATTGGTCGATCAGCTTGATGATTTCACGGATTTCCTGGATCTTTAGCATGAATGATTCTCCTGACTCCATATGGTTTTCTTGAACACCCTCATTCTCTATAGTAGACGTTTTTAACGGAATTTGAAATAGTTAACCTTTATTTGCGAGGGAAAACAAAGGAAAATAGAAAAAAAGACCCGTTATCGGGCCTTCAGCAGCTTACTTGTCACCTGTGAATTCAACCTGAACGCGCTGTGCGCCGTCCCAGCTCGCCATGACATACTGTGTGATCTCGGCTGCCAGTTTCGCTGAATGCCCTTCCGTCGACAGGACAGTCACGTTCACTTCCCCGTCTTCCGCCTTCACGAAGGCTTCCGGATACCCGAGTGCTTTGATCTGCAGCTCCAGAAGGGCTTCCGCCGATTCACGCTTTGTCAATGCTTCCATTTCATTGAACGCTTCGTTCTTCTCTTCAGCAGTATAGTCGGGGGAAGTCATTTTAGCGTTGAGTTGTTCCTGCATCTTGCTGCGCTCGTCCCGGACGACCATCCGCATCTCTTCGAATACATATGAATTCGCGAAAACCGGTGTCTTTTTATCGCCGTCCGCCTTTTTCGAACCGTCAGCGGTCTCTTTCATATCATCGGAAAAAATCTGGATACCATCAAATGATATAGGCGCCTTCTCTTTAATGTAGTAGATCGAAATAACTGCCACCAAGCTCATCAGTGTTAAAAACCAGACTGTGCGTTTATTGGTTCTCATCAGTGTTCCCCCTTTTTTTCATTTCCACGATTACGATCCGATGTTCGGGAATCTGCAGGACAGCTGACAGCAGCCGTGTCAGTTCTGATTTCACTCCCGGATTCCCTGCCCCTTCCGCCACGACCAGTACGCCGGTTGACGCGGTGTCTGCTGCGGAAGGCTGCTTGTTGAAGTAATCAGCGAGCGGCGAGCGTTCCTCTTTCAGTTCGGAAGGATGGAAATAGATAGCAACCTGTCCGACTCCCTCCATTTGGTTCAGCGCGTGTTCAAGTCCAGATGTTTCCGTCGTCCCCTCCTTCTTTTCCTCCTGTGTGCTGCTTTTCCAGGGAGGATTCAATAAGATGACCGCTAGAATCGTGATAGCTGCAAAGATGAGCACTTGGGCTTTCATACTCGGTTTTTCCATAGCATCACCATTCCGTTTTGTCTTCGAGATGAGGCCTGTTCATCTATGTTGCAATGTATGCGCGGTTTCGGCGAACTATAACCTGAACAGTGAAAAGAGGTTGGCGAGCAGCCAGATGCCGGCTGCCAGTCTGGCAAGCTGCGAAAATTCCCCCTGCCTCTCCTCAGGCAGCAGCAACAGCAGTAAACCGGACAATATGGAGATGAGCAGTACACCGGTCAAAAAGATGCCATCTGCGGGTCACTCCCTTTCAGCCCCCCATCAGTTTCAGGAAGACGATGAAAAATAGAATGGTGTAGACGAACGCGAAGATCAGCAGGAACGTCAGGCTGCTCAGCACGAAAAGCGATCGGCCGATATCGTCCAGCACATCCGAGTACACCTCAGGCGCGAATGGTTCGATAATGGCAGCGCTCCATCTATAAAGGAATGCGATGAGCAGCGTCTGAAATACCGGCATAGCTGCGAGTCCCCAGAGTGTTGCCAGCAGCCAGCCGCCGGCCATGGTCCCGGCGCCCGATGAATAGCGTCCCAAGGCGCCTAAGCTGTCCGTAACAAATGAGCCTACAAACGGAATGTTCTTGCTGATAAGTTCTTTGATCGGCTCGCTCGCACTCTCAGAAAGTCCGAACGTCACCGCTCCCCCGGCTGTTATGAAGATCGAATAGGCTGCCACAATGGCGGACACGATGGAGAGCAGTGTGGTTCTGAGCATGTCCGATAGTTTTGCATAGGAAATACGCGGATTCAGATGGGTGATGATATCGAAGAGCAGAGCTGCTGTCATCAGAGGCAGCAGCAGCCTGTCTGCAAAGAAGACGGCCCCTTGCGCAAACAACAGCAGGGCAGGCTGGAAGCTGATCAGGCTCAGTACATTCCCGGAGATGGCCATGCCGGCTGTCAAAACCGGATAGCTTGCAACGAACAGGGCGGACACTGACTTCATCATCGTCTGGATGAGCAGTACTTGTTCGAATGCCGGCCGAAGAACCACCAGCAGAATGATGATGAAAAGCAGCTGTTTCGTCCATTCACTGTAGGATGGGAACAGATAGTTCAGAAGAGCTGCGAAGAGCGCGATGAGCAGGACAACCGCAAAACTTGACAGCAGGCTTCCGAGTATCGAGTGGATGAATTGGAGCAGGGCGATCATCCCCTTCGGTCAGGGCGTAATTAGCTGTGTCAGCTGCTGGATCAGACGGGCCAGGTGAGGAAGCCACAGCGACAGGATGGAGATTTTCACGGCGAGCTGTGCCAGTGTGGCCAGTGATCCATATCCCGACTCTTCCAGAAGGCTGGAGAGGGCGTGCTCCAGAAAGAACAGCAGGGCGCTGCCGATCAGCAGCGGGCCGAAGGGATCCGGGATCATCTGGAACGTCCGGTTCAAAGTCTTCAGGAATGGTAGCAGGACGGTCATCGTCACATACCCGAGCAAGAATACGAACAATGCACTGTACAGCATCGGATGCAGCTGCGGAACCGCATAGCGGAGTGCCAATAGCAGCAGGAACACGGTGAAAAGCTGGAAGAGCAGTATCATTACATTGCCAGTGAGAGCCATTGGAGAAATTCGGAAATCTCTGTGAAGAAGATTTTAAGGAACCGGATCATCTCAACAGCGATGTACAAATAGGCGATGAAGAACAGGAAAAAGGAGAATTCCTTCTTTCCGGTCTGTTCAAAGAATATATGCAGGCAGCCGATCACCAGTCCGATGCCGGCGATTCGCAGCAGATCATTCAATTCCATCCGGCAGTCCTCCTCTGTTCCACTATACGCAGCCGCTTTCCTGAATATGAAAAACGCACAGCCGTCCGAGATGGACAGCTGTGCGCCGGATTTTTCATATGCTGAGCGGAATTACGCCCGGGAGACGTATTCGCCTTCTTCTGTATTGATGATCAGTTTGTCACCGATATTAACGAAGAATGGAACTTGGACAGTAAGACCGGTTTCCATCTTGGCAGGTTTCGAGCCGCCGCTCGCAGTGTCGCCTTTGATGCCCGGTTCTGTTTCTGCAACTTCCAGAATGACTGTGGAAGGAAGTTCAACACCAAGCACTTCTTCCTTGTACTGGATGACATGCACTTCCATGTTCTCTTTCAAGTAGTTCAATTCATCCTTGATCTGCTTTGCAGGGAGTTCGATCTGTTCAAAACTCTCGTTATCCATGAAAACATGATCGTCCCCGTTTGCGTACAAGTACTGCATCCGACGGTTGTCGATCTGTGCCTTTTCCACCTTTTCGCCAGCCCGGAACGTCTTCTCGTTCACGTTTCCGGAACGGAGATTACGCAGTTTCGAACGGACGAATGCCGCTCCTTTTCCCGGTTTGACGTGCTGGAAATCGATAACGCGCCAGATGTCGCCGTCCACTTCGATTGTAAGGCCTGTTTTGAAGTCGTTCACTGAAATCATGTTGTTTCCTCCAATTGCTGTTATAAAATTTGCAGTTCTTTGGTAGAGTGCGTCAGCCGCTCGCAGCCGTTTTCCGTGATGACGAGGTCATCTTCGATACGGACGCCGCCGATACCCGGCAGGTAGATGCCCGGTTCCGCAGTCACCGTCATATTCGGCTCGAGCACCATGTCGGACCGAGAAGATAACCCCGGTGCTTCGTGCACTTCCAGACCGATGCCGTGGCCTGTCGAATGGCCGAACGCATCACCGTACCCTTTTTCAGTAATGTAATCCCGGGCAATCGCATCCGCTTCCCTCCCAGTCATTCCTGGTTTGAAGCCTTCCACTGCCAATTTTTGAGCAGCTAGTGTAATCTCATAGATTTCCCGCATTTGTTCTGTTGGTTCGCCAACTGCGACAGTACGCGTAATGTCAGAGATGTACCCATTATACAACGCACCGTAATCCATTGTCACGAGTTCTCCGGATTGAATTTTTTTGTCGCTTGCCACACCATGCGGAAGCGCACCGCGGACGCCGGATGCGACAATCGTATCGAACGAAGACGAAGCGGCCCCCTGCTTGCGCATGAAAAATTCAAGTTCATTTGCCACTTCGAGTTCCGTCATACCCGGTTTGATGTATCCGCAAATATGCGTGAACGCATCATCCGCAATCTTGGCTGCCTGGCGCAGGATTTCGAGTTCTTCCGGCGTCTTGACGATCCTCAGCTTTTCAACCAGACCTGCAGTCGGCACAAGTTCCGCGTCGACATTCGATTTGTACAGCTCGTACATACCATACGTCAAATCTTCTTTCTCGAAACCGAGTCTGCTGATTTTCATCGCTTTAACCTGTTCGGCCACTTCCTCGATGATCGTCTTCTCATGCTGGACGATCCGGAAATCTTTCACTTGCTCCGCAGCCTGCTCCATGTAGCGGAAATCGGTGATGAATACCGCATCGTTTTCCGATACGACGGCAATGCCGGCCGTCCCGGTGAAGTTTGTCATATAGCGGCGGTTGTAACCGCTCGTGATCAGCAGTGCATCTAATTCTCTCTCTTTCAGGACATCGCGCAGTTTTGCAAGTTTCACTTGTCATCATTCCTTTCCAGTTTGCGAATCAGTGCGAGGGCCGCCAGCTCATAGCCAAGCGTGCCGAGACCTGTGATCTGGCCCATGCATACAGGTGCCAGCATGGACTGATGCCGGAATGGTTCCCGGGTATGTACATTCGATATATGGACTTCCACGACAGGAATCCCGACGCCCGCAATGGCGTCACGCAGCGCGATGCTCGTATGCGTGTACGCACCCGGATTGAATACAATGCCGGAAACCGCTTCATCGGCAGCCTGGTGAATACGGTCGATCAGCGCACCTTCGTGGTTCGACTGGAAACAGAGACATCCGATATCATGGCTGTCACACAGTTCACGGAATCGGCGTTCCACATCCGTAAGTGTGTCATGACCATAGATATCGGGTTCCCGTTTGCCCAGCCGGTTCAAATTCGGTCCATTCAGCAACAGCAGCTTCACAATCCATCAGCCCCTCGTCTTTTTCTTCCTCATTTTATCACAACATTTTGACGAGGCCACCTATTTCGCTTTCCGATCCACTTCAGTCCGCATGAAGACCGCCGTACCGGAGACGAACCGCATGATAATCGCTGCAATGGCCAGCAGAGGAATTGAAATGGTGCGGACAGCTTCTTTTGCACCCGAAGGCGGGGAGATCACCCATTCCGCGGTACAAACGACGGCCAGCGCGGCTATGATCGAAAGGACGGACGGGGGCAGCGAGGCGGCCGCTGTAAAGATCAGATAGACGAGAATATAGAAGATCAGGAGAACGGCGAAAAGTGCAAACCATTTCACAAACCATGGGCGGCCCGCTAACAAAACGAGCGACTCCGTCCATCCGGTCGGCGACCAGCCGACGAAATGGAAAATGTGCAGGAATTTCAGGAACAGTGCACTAAACAGTGCAGCAACGGCTGAAGTCCAGAATAATGATTGTATATGGATGATGGTTCCCTCCTTTCTTCAAGTGTCGCCGAATTGAGAACTTTTAAACGGGAATGCTGGAGGGAAACCGCTTTTTCCTGTACAATGGAACAATCAGCATGAACAAATAGACTTACTATAGAAAGTGGGCTTTGTATGGAAGAAAACCGACAAACTCCTGCATACGGCGGGCAGGCGCTGATCGAAGGCGTCATGTTCGGGGGGAAACAGCATACTGTCACTGCGATCCGCAGAAAAGACGGATCCATCGACTATTTCCACGCGTTGAAAGAGACGAGCCCCGTCCGCCAAAAATTGAAGAAAATCCCGTTTGTCCGCGGAATCATTGCGCTGATTGAATCCGCAGGGCTCGGTTCGAAGCATTTGACGTTTGCAAGCGACAGGTATGACGTCATGCCCGGTGAAGAAGAGGAGACTACCGAAGAAGAATCGTCCAAACTGGCAATGGTGCTGGGAGTTGCCGCGGTAGGTGTATTATCCTTCCTGTTCGGCAAATTCGTATTCACACTGTTCCCTGTATTCCTGGCAGGCTTGTTCCATTCGATCTTGCCCGGCAAGACGGTTCAGATCCTGCTGGAGACCTTCTTTAAACTGGCTCTTCTGCTCAGCTATGTGTCGCTCATCTCCATGACACCGCTCATTAAACGTGTGTTCAAGTATCATGGAGCGGAACACAAAGTGATCAACTGCTACGAGAGCGGTCTGCCGATGACTGTCGAGAATGTCCAACGGCAGTCACGTCTGCATTACCGGTGCGGCAGCAGTTTCCTGCTGTTCACGGTCATTGTCGGAATGTTCATCTACTTCCTTGTGCCGACAGATCCGTTCTGGCTCAGGATTGTCAACAGGATCCTTCTCATCCCTGTCGTACTTGGTGTGTCGTTCGAAGTTCTGCAGCTTACAAATGCTGTACGGAATGTGCCTGTCCTCCGGTATCTCGGATATCCAGGTCTGTGGCTGCAGCTGCTGACAACGAAAGAGCCGGACGACGACCAGGTGGAAGTCGCAATCGCTTCCTTCAATAAGCTGCTGGAAGTGGAAGTCCACGGCGAAGCCGTTTTGACAGATCCGTCACCATTATCGCCGGAAGCGGAAATGAGTACAGTGAACCTATAGCAAAAAAGGCATTCCCGGGTGTGCATGGCACATCCGGGAATGCCTTTTATTTTTTGTACGTCCATTCAGGATTGGCGTACTTTGTCCGCTCAATCTCCTTCACTGTCCGAAGCTGCTCCTCATTCAGCGCGAACGGGACGAGCTCGATGTCAAGCGCTGTTTCGAACCCAGACGCAAAGGCCCGGGAGCAGTCGGCCGCACTGATCGGCCGGTCGGTGAGCCGGTCGATTGCCACCGCCTTCTCGGGGAGACCGCGGCGGACTTTCTCCCTCGCTTCGTCCGAATCGAACTTGAACAGGGAGACGAGCTTGTCCTCATCCAGGCTCAGCAGGATGGCGCCGTGCTGGAGGATGACACCTTTTTGCCTCGTCTGCGCACTGCCCGCCACTTTCTTCCCTTCGACCACAAGCTCATACCAGCTCGGCGCATCGAAGCAGACACCGCTCTTCGGCCGTTTCAGCTGTTCCGTCAGCTGCTCACCCGGCACGGAAAATGAGGCATCGAGCCCTAAATTGCGGAACCCTTCCAGCAATCCTCCTGAAATGACCCGGTAGGCTTCCGTCACCGTTTCCGGCATTTCCGGATAATCCTCTGTAACGATGACACTGTATGTAAGTTCGTGTTCATGCAGCACGCCGCGGCCGCCGGTCGGTCTTCTGACAAAGCCTAGCCCGTGCGCTTGAACGGCTTCCAGATCGATATCCTTTTCGACACGCTGGAAATAGCCGATGGACAGCGTCGCCGGATCCCATTCATAGAATCGCAGAACCGGGCCGATCTCCCCGCGGCTGTGCCACTCGAGGAGTGCCTCGTCCAGTGCCATATTATAGGCAGGCGCACATTTGCCCGACTCGATGAAATGCCATTTCGTCTTCCCCACTCAATCACATCCCTTTCATTCGGACTCAATTTTAGCATTGCGATTGAACAAGTGCCACTTAATCTTTATAATGAAAGGGAGATAGAAAGGGGAAAAATGCTGTGAACGCTAATTTCTACGTTTTGGGAGCTTTGATTGTTATATTGATCGCTTACTTTGCAATTACAGCCCTGCGGCTGCGCAAGGCAGTTACGAACTTATCCCAGGAGCAGTTCATCGAAGGCTACCGGAAAGCGCAGCTGATCGATGTACGGGAACCGAAAGATTTCGATGCCGGTCATATCTTAGGCGCGCGGAACCTGCCGTATACGCAGCTCCGCCAGCGTTATAAGGAAATCCGTCCGGATAAGCCCGTCTACCTGTATGATCAGAATGGCGGCAGAAGCGCCCGGACCGCCCTCTTCCTGAAAAAGAAAGGGTACTCCCAGCTGTACCACCTGCAAGGCGGATTCCGCACGTGGTCGGGGAAAGTGAAAAGTAAGAAATAATGGAAAGGACCGGAGCAGTCAGCTCCGGCCTTTTTTCTTATGCTTTCACAAGTTCGCTCTCCGTCTCCGGTGTATACCTGAGCACGGGCTTCCGTGCGGCTTTCGTTTCGTCAAGACGGTTGATGACCGTTGTATGAGGCGCTTCCTGTACGATTTCAGGATTCTCCTCGACTTCCTTCGCGATCTGGATCATGGCGTCGATGAATGAATCGAGTGTCTCTTTCGATTCCGTTTCAGTCGGCTCGATCATCATTCCTTCCTCGACATTGAGCGGGAAGTAGACAGTCGGCGGGTGGAAGCCGAAATCGAGCAGCCGTTTCGCCATATCCAGTGTCCGGACGCCGAGTTTTTTCTGACGCCGGCCCGACAGGACGAATTCATGCTTGCAGTGCTGCGGGTACGGAAGATCGAAATACGGCTCAAGTCTGCGCATCATGTAGTTCGCATTCAGCACCGCATTTTCCGTTACGGCTTTCAGTCCGTCCGGCCCCATCGAGCGGATGTACGTATAGGCGCGCAAGTAGATACCGAAGTTGCCATAGAACGGCTTCACACGGCCGATCGACTGCGGCCGATCGTAATTGAAGGTGAAGACGCCGTCATGCTTCTCAAGCACAGGCTTTGGCAGGAACGATGCGAGCTCCTCCGTCACACCGACCGGACCGGATCCCGGGCCTCCGCCGCCGTGAGGGCCTGTGAACGTCTTATGCAGATTCAAGTGGACTGCATCAAATCCCATATCCCCCGGACGTGCTTTGGACATGATGGCATTCAGATTGGCACCGTCATAATACAGTTTACCGCCGGCACCATGGACGATTTCCGCCATTTCGAGGATATTCTCCTCGAACAATCCGAGTGTATTCGGATTCGTCAGCATGAGTGCTGCTGTCTGTTCGTCCACTTTCGAGCGGAGATCTTCGATATCGACGAGACCTTTTTCATCGGACAGGACCGTGACGGTATCAAAGCCTGCGACTGTCGCGGATGCCGGATTCGTCCCGTGCGCGGAATCCGGAACGAGAACTTTCGTCCGCTTGTGGTCACCGTTCGCTTCATGGAACGCACGGATCATCATCAGTGCTGTCCATTCCCCGTGGGCGCCTGCAGCCGGCTGAAGGGTCACTTCGGCCATCCCTGTGATTTCGGACAGATGCTCCTGCAGATCATAGGCGACTTCCATCGCCCCCTGGACAGTGGATTCAGCCTGGAGCGGATGGATGTTCGCAAATCCGGACATGCGTGCGACGGCTTCGTTGATTTTCGGATTATATTTCATTGTACAGGAACCGAGCGGATAGAATCCGGTATCCACCCCGTGGTTCCGGTTGGACAGCGCTGTATAGTGGCGCATGATATCCAGTTCGGATACTTCCGGCAGCGCCGGTGCTTCCTTGCGCAGCAGCGACTCCGGAAGCAGTGTGTCCAGGTCGACTTCAGGCACATCAAGTTCAGTCAGGCTGTAGCCGACACGGCCGGCTTTTGAGACTTCAAATATGAGCGGCTGGTTTTCGTTATGCATGGACGGCCTCCATTTCCTGCACAAGTGCATCGATTTCTTCTTTAGTCCTCTGTTCCGTAACGGCGATCAACGCGTGATTCTCCATGCCTTCGTACGTCCGGCTCAACTCGTAGCCGCCGATGATCCCCTGATCAAGCAGCTGCTCATTGAGTTCGGCAACCGGGCGGCCACAGTCGACCACGAGCTCGTTGAAGTGCCGGTCCCCGCCAAGGACGGTGAAACCGGCCCGCTCGAATGCCTGCTTGGCGTAATGCGTCTTTGCATAGTTCTGATAGGCAATTTCACGGATTCCCTGTCTGCCGAGCGCTGTCATCGCCACTGAAGCCGCCAGGGCATTCAGCGCCTGGTTGGAGCAGATATTGGAAGTCGCTTTGTCACGGCGGATGTGCTGTTCCCTTGCCTGCAGAGTCAGGACATAGCCGCGGCGGCCTTCGTCATCTGTCGTTTCGCCGACAAGACGGCCGGGCACTTTCCGCATCAGTTTCTTCGTTACGGCGAAGTAGCCGCAATGCGGTCCGCCGAACTGTTCAGGGATCCCGAATGGCTGGGCATCCCCGACCGTAATATCCGCACCGAGTGCTCCGGGCGGTGTCAGGATGCCGAGTGCAAGCGGATTTGCAGAAACGACGGAGAGGGCGCCTGCTTCATGCGCCATCTTACCGATCGCCTGGATGTCTTCCACCTGGCCGAAGAAGTTCGGATACTGGACAAGCACAGCCGCTGTTTCGTCAGAAAGCAATTCCTGCAGGACATCCGTATCTGTGACGCCGTCTCTGTGCGGCACAGTGACCACTTCGATCTGCTGTCCGTCCGCATACGAACGGACAACATCACGGGCTTCCGGATGGACTGTCTCGGAAACGATGAGCTTTTTGCGTTTCGTATGGCCTGCAGCCATCGTACCCGCTTCGGCAAGTGCAGTGCCGCCGTCATACATGGATGAGTTGGCGAGGTCCATGCCCGTCAGCTCGCAGATCATCGTCTGGAACTCGAAGATGGCCTGCAGCTCCCCTTGCGAGATTTCCGGCTGGTATGGTGTATACGCTGTATAGAATTCCGAACGGGAGATCACATGGTCGACGATCACCGGCTTGTAATGATCATAGACACCTGCACCGAGGAAAGATGCATAATTCCGGGAGTCCGCATTTTTCGCTGCCAGCCGGGACAGTTCCTTTAGAAGTGCGGATTCTGATTTCGCTTCCTTGATCTTCAGTTTTTCCGTGTAGCGGATCTTCTCGGGTATATCTGCAAACAATTCGTCAACGGAAGTGATGCCGATCGTTTCTAACATCTCTTTCTGATCCGACTCAGTCATCGGTATATAGCGGTGCTGCATGTGCAAATCCCTTCTTTCCTGTTTGTTGGGTATCGGATAGGCGTCATCGTTACGGGCGCTTGTAGAACGGAGTCCCGATGATTCTCGCTTTCAGGCGTTTGTTCCGGACTTCGATTTCCAGTTCGGTTCCTTCGGCGGATGACTCCCTGCCGACCAATGCAAAGCCGATATTCTTTTTCAATGTAGGCGATTGGGTTCCTGTCGTGACTTCACCGACCGGCTGCCCGTCAGCAAATACCGGGTAGCCGGTGCGGGGGATTCCTTTGTCGATCATTTCCAATCCGACCAACTTCCTTGGCACCCCTGCCTCTTTCTGCCTGGCGAGCGCCTCTTTTCCGATGAAATCAGGTTCTTTCCCGACTTTGACAGCAAAGCCGATACCGGCTTCAAGAGGGGAAATATCTTTGGACAGCTCCTGCCCATACAGCGGCAGTCCCGCCTCGAAGCGGAGCGTATCGCGCGCACCGAGACCGGCCGGGACCAAGCCGTCCTCTTTGCCTTCCTGCAGGATCTTCTCCCAAAGGTTCACGGCACTTTCCGGTGTGCAGTAGATTTCAAAACCATCTTCACCGGTATAGCCCGTCCGGGAAATCATGACGGTCTCCCCCGCCAGGGAGACATCATCCTTGAAACGGAAGAACCGGATGTCCGCAAGCGGTTCATCGGTCAGCCGCTGCAGGATTGCCTCCGCTTTAGGTCCCTGGAGGGCAAGCAGCGCCCAGCGGTCGGATTGGTCATCGATCTCGACATCCTGTGCAGCATGCTGTTCCAGCCACTTGACATCCTTCTCGATATTCGAGGCATTGACAACGAGCAGATAGTCTTCGTCGCTGCGCTTATAGATCAGAAGATCGTCGATCGTGCCGCCGTCTTCATAGCACATCGCCGTATACTGTGCCTGCCCGTCCTTCAGTTTCGACACATCGTTGGTTGCGATCGACTGCAGGAACGCCAGCGCCCCTGCGCCGCGAACAGCGACTTCACCCATGTGCGAGACATCGAACAATCCGGCAGCCGTTCGGACAGCTTCATGTTCGGCCTTGATGCCCGTGAATTGGACCGGCAGCTCCCAGCCTCCGAAATCGATCGTCTTTCCATTATGTGATGCGTAGCTCTCAAAAAGCGGTGTTCGTTTCAAAGATTCAGACAACACATTCTCCCCCATTCGTCTAAAAAAAGAAAGAGGCCCCTTTTGTGATAAAAGAGAGCCCCTGTCCGTCCAGCTGAATTCATGCAGCCCAGTTCAGGAATGCGTCCAGTACAGGTCTTTTTGCCTGAGAGATTCATGACTCGGTCACTTGCTCCTTCGGCGGCGCATCCTGCGCTCTCTCCCCATACATTCATCCGCACTATTTAATTTACGTCCAATAGTTCAAGATTCGGAAAACTGCTGATATCGTCCCTATCTTACCAGTTTACAAGCCGGAGCGCAATCAAAATCGGAGTCCGCCGGCTGCCCGGCAGAAAGCGGGTCACTCAGTCTTGTCCGCCTGACAGACGGTCCATCTGGAAGGCGATATACTCGGTCACTTTCCTCAAGGACCGCTTCTTCGTCTGGACGATGAAGTGCGCCGAAGTCTTGTATGCGGGATAACGTTTCTTATAGAGCGTCTCGATTTCTGCGCGCGTCGATCGCTGGACGATCGGCCGGTTTTTGTCGGTTGCGATCCGCCGCCAGATATCGCGGAACGGAGCATCCAGGAAAAACACGAGACCGCCGGCCCGCATGAGTGCCCGGTTCTCTTCCCGCATCGCTGCCCCACCGCCTGTCGCAATGATACATTTCTCGTCGCGGAACGTCCGGAGGAATTCGGTCTCCATATCACGGAAACGCTCTTCCCCGTAGGTCGCGAAGATCTGAGGGATCGTCATACCGGTCTTCTGGACGATTTCATGGTCCATGTCGTAGAAAGGGAGCTTCGTATAGAAGCTGAGCCGTTTGCCGATGGCGCTTTTCCCGCAGCCCATGAATCCGACAAGATATACTTTGTTCATTCAAATCATCCGCCCTGCATCTTTGTTCTCGCTGCCTGCTCGTAGATTGTGCCCAGCGAGTCGAACGTTTCATATAGATAACTATGCCATGAAACGAATGTAAAAAGAAAGAGGGTGACGAAAAATAATAGAATAAGCGCCATCAGCATCGTTACGCCATGCTCATTCTTCAGCCAGACCAACCGCAACCCTCCTTGTCCGTTCCCTGCTGCCGGACGTCAGTACAGACACTTCCATATACTCATCTTCCAGACTGAAAACCGCTGTTTGGACGGACGTCAAGAGCGGGACATGCCCTTCATGGCCGATCCTTCTGCGGATGACATGATTGACCGTGCTGTAGTCGACGGTCTGATCGGACGCGTTCAGAACAGTGAAGGATTTCCCGTCCGCAGAGACCCGTACAGATATGACGTCAGACAGATCCCGCTGCAGGTCGACCATGAACAGCTCCCACTCGACGGCATGGCTGTCGGTCAGCTGGGTGTGGACGGTATCCTTGAATAACAGGAACAGCACGATCAGATGAAGGAAAGCCGCGGCGATCAGCAGCTGGAACAGGCTTTCGAGAAGCGTGAAACCAGATTCATCGGTTCGTGTGTTCACGATGAGCAGACCGTCCGGGTTTCCTGTTCACGCATATAGCTGACGCAAATCGCTGTCCCCTCCACAGTCCAGCTGAACAGCACGCCATCTTCTTTCCGGTACCCGGATTGCAGGCCGTATGAACGATGCAGGAGGGCTCCCTGGTACATCGTCTCCTTTGCGTACATCTCATGCTTCTTGCTTTCCAGGCCGGTCATCATCCTGAAGGAAACCGGAAGGAGCGTACCGAAAATCAGCATCATGACAGCCAGTGTGAGGATCGCTTCCGGCCAGGAGTAGCCCGTCTCATCCATCGATTATCATCCTCCCTCTCTGGAACTGAAACTTGATTTTCTTTCCGCCGCTGTCTGTCTTCAAGTAAAGGGTTCCCGTCTTCTGCATGTCACCGTTCGCCTGGAACACGATGGAACGGAACGAGCTGGAATCGTCGAGAGTGATGGACGTCGGAAAACTTGCCGGCCGAGTTTCCGGTCTATCGGAATAGACAATGGTATAGACACTGCCGTCACCGCTGAATGTCATGGAGGTCCGTGCCTTATGGGCCATGGAATATGACTGCATATGGTGGACAGCTGCCTTGAAAGCCTCGATGCCGTCCTGTTCAGTCTGTCCGGATGACCAGCCCTTGCCGACGGGAATGATCAGAAGCGTCAGCACGCCCACCACCATGAGAACGAGCAGCAGTTCCAGGAACGTCATGCCGGCTTCACTTTTCCACTTCATTCAGCCTCCGGCGCCTGAACGGTTTACTGTCACTTTGCCCGCCGTGTCTATTGTCAGACCCGAGCCGTCAGGGCATTTTGCATCCGGAGGCAAGTAATCGTTTTCGCTCAACTCCACAAGGGAGGCAGGGATCTTCTTGGTATCCATCTTGTATGCCTGCACTTGTCCTTCTACCATTTTCAGATAGGCATCGCACCCTTTTTCATCGATCGATTTCGAATGCTTCGTAACATTCGGGATCGCTACAAGGATCAGGACAGATATGATCAGAAGGACGATCATCATTTCAATCAGCGTAAATCCATCTTCATTCAGTCGTTTCTTCATTCTGGATCTCCTTTACATCGTTTTTATCATTCCATAGACAGGCAGCAGAAGCGCCAGGTAGGCTGCGATCATACAGACTGCCAGCAAGACGAACAGCGCCGGCTGGAGCATGGCGACCGCCCGGTTCACTTTCCTGTCGAGTGTATTTCCAAGCTGCTCGCTGAACAGGAGGAGTTCCTTGGACAGATGCCCGCTGTCGGCTCCGTGTTTTGCGAAAAAAGATAATTCTTTCGTCAGACCGCCCGTCAGCTGGACAGCTATATGGAACTGCTCGCCTTTTGCTGCATGGCTCCGGACCGTGTCAGCGATGTGCGCCAGCAGCGGATCAAGTTTCTGGGTGCCGAGTATCATCATCGCTTCCTGGATCGTATTCCCGGCAGCGAGAAGGTTTCCTGTTTCGGAGGCGAACAGTCTCGTCAGACGCTCTGTGAACAATTTACCGGCGACCGGCAGTCTGGTAATCTTGCGGATCCGATCCTCCGGGCTGAGCCGCCTGTAAAGCAACCCGGCAGCAAGCAGGCAGACGGCCAATGCACATATCCCGGCAAGGGCAGCATCAGGTGCTGCAGCCACAAGCCGCGGCAGGAACCGTTCCAGCCCGGTTGACGAAGCGGAACGGGCATCTGCCAACGTTTCGAAATTCGGAAGGAAATACAGTTTGAATGCCACGAGCAGCATCGCCATTGCGGTGATCAGGACAGCGGGATAGGTCGCTGCCTGTACAAACTTCTGCCGGCGCAGCTGTGCCGCTTCCATCCGTATGGAGGCCCCCCGCAGCGCTTCTGCAAGTCTGCCGTCACTCTCGGATAATTTGACGGACAGCAGGATGCGGTTCGGGAATCCGAGCATTTCGAGGATCTCTGAAATATTTTCACCTTCCCGGAAAACCTCCTCGACTTTTCGGATGACCTGCAGACTGTCCGCACAATGATGCGGCAGCAGCAGGGTGAAGCACTCATGCATCGTATAGCCTTCCTGAAGCAGCTCGGAAGCTCTCAGCAGGAATACTGGCTGGTCTTTGACGGCAGGCGGCCGTTCCGTTTTCCTGAGTGAATTCAGTCTAAGTCGAATAGACGGACGCGCTGTATTTCCGGACAAGGGCTTCCACGCCCCCTTCCCCGGCGATCAAGCTTGGTTCTTCGTTCTTCACGGATCGCTTCAGTTCTTCAAGCGGCGCATCCTGGATGATCTCAAACACTGCCCCGAGCCTGCCATCGCTTTTTCGGATGAGCCGCTGAGCGGAAATGCAGACCGCTGTCTGGCGCAGCTCTTCTGCCGAGACACCGAAATCCATCATCCGGTACAGGCAGCCCGCTGCGTCTTTTGCGTGTACGGTTGTCAGTACAAGATGGCCGGTCAGGGCGGCCTGGACAGCGACTTTCGCTGTTTCGGCATCCCGTATCTCGCCGATCATGATCACATCGGGGGAATGCCGCAGGATGGCTTTCAAGCCGGCCGCATAGGACATGCCTGCACGTTCATTCACCTGGATCTGCAGCAGATGGCGGTGGGGATTCTCGACTGGGTCCTCCAAGGTGATCACATGCCTGCCGAGTTCGTTGACGCAATGGGCGGTCAGGGAATAGATTGTCGTCGTCTTGCCTGACCCGGTCGGCCCCGTCACCATGAACAGCCCCTGCTGCTGGCTGATCGACTTCTTCAGTTGGCCTGACCACTCGGGATCCAGGCACAACTGATCGAGCGATACGATTTTGTTATGCTGCTGGATGCGGATGACAGCACTTTCATTTGTATGGATTGATGGAATTGTTGAAATACGGAAAGAAAAGTTCTGGTCGCTGAATTGTTTGTGGAATGAGCCGCTCTGAGGTTTGCGGCGATCGCTTATATCGAGGGAAGATAAATATTTGTAAAAAGAAATCATCCGGATGGCCAGCTGTGGGGGGAGCTTGCCGATCCGTTCCAGTCTGCTGCCCTTCTTGTGGAACAGGTCATAATCCTGTTCGGACGGAACCATGTGGATATCCGTTGCATCCGCTCCGATCGCCTGCTGCAGCAGCTGAAAACATTTCTGTTCAATCAGGTTGTCCTGTGTTTCCAATGCACACCCCTCTTTCTTGGACATAAGACCGCTTTATGTCTTGCCCACAGTATAGACGGTTGGCAAATGAATTGGAATGCTTTTTGCCAAACCCGCATTTTCCATACACTGAGGGGTATAATAGTTGAACTGTGTGATAATTTCATGTGAACAATCCCTCACGGATCTGTCACACCTCCGCCCTGATTTGAGTTTACTTTTCACCAGCCTATCCTTTATAATGAAGAGGAGTTTATTGTATTGTGGTAAGGAGGGACGCACTTATGGATAATATGTTCAAGCTGTGTGGTTTCTGGACAGGGATTTTCGCAGTTATGTTTTTTGTCGGTCACATGGACCAGGTCGCTCTTTTATTCGTCGCGAGCACTATCTTCTTCATGCTGCTTGGCTACATGAAGCTTACCGAAAGAATGTACTTGTACATGTTCGGCGCGTATTTGATGATCTTTACAGTCGGGTTTACGTACTATGCGACGTTCATCCATGTCCCAGGAGCCGGACACTAAAAAAAACAGCCGAACTTCGGCTGTTTTTTTAGAATCCGTTCAGGAATGGGTTGGTGTCCATCTCGAACTGCGGCGTCGTTTTCGGTCCGTGCCCCGGATAAATCCGGTAGTCCGGATCGAGCGACAGCAGCTGCTTCTCGATGGCCGTCAGCAGCTGGTGGGCATTTCCGCCCGGAAGGTCCGTACGGCCGATCCCCTGCCTGAAGAGCGTGTCGCCTGCAATCGCTGACCGGTTGTCATGGAAGACATAACAGACACTGCCCGGTGAATGTCCCGGCGTATGGCGGACTTCCATATCAAATGGACCGATCGCCAGACTGCCGTCTTTCTGCAGAAACCGGTCCGCCGGCCTGCATGAAACCGGCTCAAGCATCGGATAGTTCGCAGACCCATTCAGGTCCGGATTCTGGAGCCAGTCCTTTTCACTTTCGTGCACGTACACCGGTATTCCGTAGCGGGCGCGGATGGGCTCCAGTGCACCAATGTGGTCGAAGTGTGCGTGTGTCAGCAAAACGGCAGCCGGCACAGCACCTTCCTGTTCAACGGCCTGCTCGATCTTACCAGCTTCTTCACCCGGATCGATGATCAGGCAGGTTCCATCATCATGGATGATGAGATAGCAATTCGCCTGGACAGGGCCAAGCGGCAAAGTTTTGATCTTCACAAGAATTCCCCCTCCATCTTAGAATACGGAAAGATGAATAGGAATTCAAACAATCGTCACGTTTACAACTCGACAAATGGATTGCAAAACAGTACAATGGAAGTTGAGTATTGCTAACTAGGCATTCATCTGTTCTTTTTCGAAAGGAGTGTCATCTTTTATGAATCTTTTAATGGTTATTTTCGGTCTTATCGCAATTTTAGCTGTTGTTGGAACCGTACAGGGATTCAAAGAGCGTAACCTGCTCAGTATCGTATTCAATTTGCTGGCTGCCGTTATTTTCGGTGGGTTCACAATTGCCACCATCGTTTTCCAAGGGTATCCGCCAAGCTTGCACTAATCACATAATCCAATGAAAAAGCGCTGTCCGGCCAAAACCGGAAGCGCTTTTTTCATTGGCCCGACAAGAGAAAAGACCATCGGCAAATTGCGCTGCCGACGGTCTTTTCTCTTTATTTGCCGGTCATCTCCGGCTGATCTTTTTGCTTTTCCTCATCCCCATCTTTGAAACGGAGCAGATCACCGTTGATGATGGCATCCGAGTAATCGAGTTCTTTGGCAGCCCGCTCCATGAATGGAGCACACAATTCATTGTCCGTCGGCTCGCCTGTTTCCGCATCGTAACATACTTCATGGGCATAGACGTACTGATCCGTTACGAAGCGTCCGTCACGGAAAATCACAAAGTTCTCGTGTTCGTCTGAAAAAAGGTCAGAACCGAACTGAAGGTCGTCTTTCGAGTCGATCCCTGCTAAGTTCAGGATGGTCGGCCGGATATCCATCTGGCCGGCCAGTTCATGCATGACCTTTCCTTGCCCATTCCCCGGGATATGGATGAAGAACGGGACTTTTTGAAGGACGGTATTGTCGTAAGGCGTGAGTTCCTTGTCCAGATACATGCTCATCGCTTTGTTATGGTTTTCCGATATTCCGTAGTGGTCCCCATACATGACGATAATGGAATCATCATACAGGCCGCTTTCCTTCAGCTTATCAAACAGCACCTTGATGGATTCATCCAAGTAGCGGGAGGATTGGAAGTATTTATTAAGTGTTTTTGAATTCGATGTATATGGCGGTATGAGCATATCCTCTTCATCCAGGTCGAACGGATGGTGATTCGTCAGCGTAATCATACGGGACGCAAACGGTTTCGGCATGGTTTTCATCATCTCGACGGACTGTTCAAAGTATGGAATGTCCTTCATACCCCAGTTGACTGCCTGGCCCTCGCCGATCGTATAGCTCTGCACGTCATAGAATCGGTCAATATCCAGTGCTTTGTACATGATGTCGCGGTTCCAGAAACTGCGATTGTTCGCATGCATGACATTCGTAAAATATCCATTCCCACCGAGTCGTTCGGACAGGGAATCATACGTATTGCCGCTGTGCGTAAAGAATACGGCACTGCCGTTACGGGGATAAATCGAATTCTCGACGATGAATTCCGCATCTGACGTTTTTCCGAGACCTGTCTGATGATAGAAATTATCGAAGTAATACGTGTCCGGATCTTCGGTCAGGGAATTGAGGAACGGCGTGATGACATGGCCGTCCATTTCTTTATTGATGACGAAATTCTGCAAGGATTCCAGGGAAATGATGATGACATTCTTCCCCTTCGCCGCGCCGAACATTTCCTTGCTCGGTTCCTTTCGGCTGGCCTGCACATAGTTCTCGACTTCAGACAGCTCGCTGCCATCCGCCAGCACCCGCTGGGCATGTGATTTAGACTGCACAATCAGATCATAGATATGGTAATTGTACGTGCCGATATTCTTCACGAGGAGCTCACGGTCGAAACTTCGGGTCAGCAGCTGCGGACGCTCCGCTTCAGCCAGACCGAGATTCACCATGAACAGAGCCGCTGCGGCGATGAAATACAGACGCCGTCCCATCTTGAACTGCACGGCCGACTCTGCCGGCTGGGGAATGAACTTCACCGCCAGTGCGATGATGATCACGTCTGTAAAGAAGAAGACATCCGCCCCATGGATGTTCGCCATGACGGATGAAGACAGATCGCCGAAGTTATTTGTTTGGAACAATAGCGGTAACGTTATAAAATCACTGAAGAATCGATAAAAAACCGCGTTGGCAAACATAATCACCGAGGTGATGACGCTTACAAAAATGATGTATTGGTTACGGCGTTTCGCTGTCTTGATGAACAAGCCTGCCCCGTATATCAACAGCAGGAAACTCAACGGATTCATGAAGAGAATCAGCTGCTGCACCATGTTATCGATGCTCATGTTGAAGCTTGTCAGATAGCCGAAGTATGTCGTCAGCCAGGTTGCAATGACTGCGATTCCGAGCACTGAGTGTTTCGGCCAGTGAATTTTGCCCATTCTATCTCTTCCTTTCCACCATATCGGGATGCACGGTCTTTATACTAACGTTCGAGTATGTGAAAAAGTTTCAGACTGCACCGAACCATGGGGAAGCGGTCAGGCAGGAAGCCCCCTGCATTCACTCTCCGGCAGCCTATTCACAGTTTGCCAGTTCTCTCCGGAGAAGAAGGGAGGCAGCAAGATAGTCTTCTTTCATGATCAGAGCGTCCGCATGCAGATCCTTCAGCTCGGACTGCATCAGCAGAATATCGGCTTTCCGGTCACCTGTATAGATATATGCGCCGAAACGCCTTAAGAGTCGAACGACGTCCCAGAACTCGGTTATTCCGCTCTGCTGCATACGATCACACGCTCTTCCGTGATGATTTTGCCGACCGGGATATCGAACGGTTCGACTGGCAGCGAGGGGCCAATCTGCAACTCGAACGCGAGTGAAAGAGCATTCCCTTCATATCCCTCAAGGAAGCGGTCATAATAGCCGCCGCCATAGCCGATCCGATAGCCGTCAGATGAGTAGGCGACGCCAGGCACGACAATCAGGTCGATGTCGTCAGCCACTGCACTCTCTGTCTGTTCTTCGATCGGTTCCTGAAGATCCAAATAAACGGTTTCCAGCTGGGAGAATGAGGTGATGAACCGGAACTGCATCGTTCTGTCTGCAGGTCTGCATTTCGGTACAGCCACCCGCTTCCCCGCCTGCCAGCACGCTTCGATGATCGGTCGGGTGCAAATTTCCCTTCCGCGTGAAACCGTCAAGGCAACAGTTTCGGCTTCTGCATACTCTGACGTTCCGAAGAACCGGCCGCTGACTTCCTCGCTCATCTTGCGATAGTGCTCATCGGGCAGATCTTCCAGAAGTGACAGCACTTTTTTGCGAATTTCAGACTTCTCCATAGTACCCCTCTTCCCTTCTTATTAAAAGAAAAAACCAAAACCGGTAAAAGGTTTTGGCATGAGCAATTATTTTGTTTCGCGGTGAAGCGTCTGCTTCATTTCGCGTGAGCAATATTTTTTCATTTCAATACGTTCCGGGTTGTTACGCTTGTTTTTCTTTGTGATATAGTTACGCTCACCACATTCAGTGCAAGCAAGTGTAATATTTACGCGCATGGTTGTCCCTCCCACTCATCAGCGATAATTGAATTTTTATGAGCATGATTTATACGACTGTTCTATTGTATCATACTCAGAGATTTTGTCCAGCCTAAAAGTGAATTCCTTAAACGATCTGATTATGGTAGGATAGAGGAAAATGATACTTTCAAGGAGGGGTACTTTGTCACTTCCGATAACCCTCATGGCAATTGGGGCAGCTGCTCTTCTGATTTCCCTTCTGCTGAATGCGCGTCAGACGAAGTCAGATGAAATCGAGCAGATCTCCATCAGCCTCCATCAGGAGACAAGCCAGCTGAAGAAACGGATTAAAGCACTGGAAGAGGAGCTGATGATGGAGAGCGCGCCATCCTCCCGTCTTTCCGCATCATCAGCGCAGGAAAAACCAGTGCATTCGATCATCGTCAGCCAGATCACTGTATTACATAACCAGGGCTTCTCCGTAGAGGAGATCGCACAGCGCTCGTCCCTTCCTCCCTCACAGGTAGTGGCAGTCCTGCAGTCGAAGGGTGTGCGAGTATGATGCGGCAGCTGATGCAGCTGGCGGGAGTCATCTGTCTGACTGCCGGCGCCGTCTTGTTCTTTACCGCAGGCGACCCTGTTGATGATCAAGCGTCTGTCAAACGGCTCACAGCTGAAAACAGCGAACTGAAGCGGAATCTGTCTTCAGTGAAAGAAACACTTGCGGATGCACAGAAAGCGACACAGGCGGAGAAGAAGCAGTCTGCTTCTCCGAACACTTCTTCCGGCAAAGCCCCTCTGACCGAAGCGGCCAAGGAGCAGACACCCGAGAAAGAGACTGTCACAAAGATGATAATATCCCTGTCGCCTGGCGACACGTCGAAAGACGCCTCGGATGCACTGGAGACGGCAGGCATCGTCAAAAGCGCCTCGGAGTTCGAAGGGTATCTGAACAAGGAAGGGCTGTCCGGGAAGATTCAGATCGGCCGCCATGAGGTCGACTCATCGATGGATTTTGCTCAATTGGCAAAAGAGCTGACAACCGTCAGACAATGAAAAAAGCTGCAGGGGACTAATTCCCCTGCAGCTTTTTGCTGTCTTATTGCTGCGGTGCCTTTTTATCGGCTGCTGCATCGTACGGCGGCTGGATCTCCGGCGTTTCTGTGGAGAAGATATCACTCTCCGCCCGTTTTTTCTTCAACTCGAAGTATTCCTTCACTGCCGCCTGGACGATATCGTTGTTCGGATGCGGCGGTGTTGTGGAGGTCGACACATGAGGCACAATGACCGCATAGGCGATTTCGGGATTATCGAACGGCGCGAATCCGACGTGTGCAACGGAAACGGTCTGCGTTCCCCAGAGCGATCGGTCCTCGCCTTCGTAATAGCCCGATTGCGCGGTACCGGTTTTCCCGGCAGCGTCGAACGCTTCCCCTTTGAAGAGATCCCTGGCTGTACCGCGGGGCCCGTAGTACGTATACTTCATCCCTTTTTTCACACGGGCGATCTCTTCCGGTGTGTTATCAATCTTATTCAGGACGACAGGCTCCATCTCCTTCAGCAGTGCACCGAATTCTTTTCCGTCTTTCGACGGTTCGTACACCGACTTCAGGATACGCGGCGCAATCCGGTATCCGCCATTCGCAACAGTCGATACGTACTGCGCCATCTGGAGCGGGGTATACGTATCATACTGACCGATCGCCAAGTCGAGCAGTTTTCCGGGTTCCGCCCGGTTCGGTTCCGGCGATGATCCTGTCACCTCGCCGGGAAGATCGATGCCTGTCTTGGTGCCGAGTCCGAAAGATGCATAGCCTTCCCTCATCTTATTGAATGCATCGAAGTCGATCTTCAGGCCGCTTCCGCGGACATAATTATAGTTGGCGATATTCATCGCAATCTTGAACATGTAAACGTTGGAAGATCGGCCGATTGCTTCGACATCATCAACCGGGATCCGGGAGCTCTGGTTGAAAAGCGAGGATTTAGGCCGGCTGCCCTTGAAATAGATCGGTTCGTCGATTTTCACTTCGCCGATGCGGGCAGCTCCGTATTTGTATCCTGTCAGCAGTGTTGCAAGCTTCGCTGTGGAACCGACCTCATACGACGTGCTAAACGTGCCGAACGTGTAGTCCTGCACGCTCTGCTTGCCGGTTTCCTTATCCGTCACGACCTTCTTGCCGACCATCGACAGGACTTCACCGTTGTTCGGGTCCATCATGACGAGGAACGCCCTGTCCAGGAATCGGGAACCGGGCAGCCGTTTGGCTTTCATCAGATTATCCTCGACGATCTTTTCGAGATGCGCCTGAAGCTCCGTATCGAGCGTCAGCATCAGGTCTTTCCCCGGTTCACCTTCCCGGACGGTCTTCGTTTCAACCACTTTTCCGGTACGGTCCTTGATGTTCTTGACGACAGTTTTCTGACCTTTCAGCAGATCCTCGTAATACCGTTCAATATAACTCTTCCCTACCCGGTCATTGCGGGAGTAGCCGCGCGCCAGGAAGTAATCGAGGTCTGACCGGGGAATCCCTTCCAGCGGACTCGTTGTCGTACCGAGGATCGCACTGTCGGACAATTTGATGCGCTCCCAGTCCGTTGTTGTATTGACGCCGGGCAGTGATGCTAAATGCTCGGATACCAGTGCGAACTCACGGTCCGTCACGTCTTCACTCTTCACGATTTGAGGAGTATACGCATAGCCTGACATCATTTCGCGGTAGATTGCAAGAACTTCAAGCTCATTGTCGGTGAACGAATCCACATCCTCGTCGGTGATCCGTTCCCTCGTCAATTCAGTGATCTTGCGCTGGCCTTCTTTTTTGGTCAATTTATCATTGTTCTGGATTGCCAGCTGTTCCTTCTTGGTCACTTTCGCGGCCGCTTCCTCAGGGTGCAGGAGGATCCAGAAATCCTTCTTATCTCCGAGAGTAATGCGATTCGTCGGTTTTTCGATCAGCTTCGAAAGTTTCCGGGCGATCTCCAGCATTTCCGCTGAAGTGGTGGAAGTTGCTTTTGTGTATGTAATCGCGTTGCGCGGCTCATTGTCCACAAGCAGATGCCCGCTCCGGTCAAAGATCCGCCCCCGCGGCACACTCGTATTCACAGCGATTTCCTCTGTCCGTTCCAATAACTTTTTATAGTCTTCTCCTTTGACAATCTGCAAGTATCCCAATCGGAAAATCAGCAATGAAAACAATACGAAAATTGAAAAGAACAGGAAGTTCATCCGGAAGGAAGTCAGCTTACGCTGTCGGACTTTCGCCTGGTCGGCTTTACGCTGATTTTTCTTCACGCTTTTCCCTCCTTCGGCAAAGTGCACATCATGAGAATTATAGCATTATCCAATGAAAAAGCACACATCTTGACGAACAAGATGTGTGCTGAGTTGCATGCAGTCTTACTTATTTTCTGCGTACAGTTTTTCTACTTCGTCCCAGTTGACAACATTCCAGAATGCAGAGATGTAGTCAGGACGGCGGTTTTGATAGTTCAAGTAGTACGCGTGCTCCCAGACGTCCAGCCCGAGAAGCGGTGTTTTGCCTTCCATCAGCGGGCTGTCCTGGTTCGGAGTGGAAACGATCGAAAGTTCACCGTTGTCCAATACGAGCCACGCCCAGCCTGATCCGAAGCGTGTTTTTGCTGCGTTTGCGAATTCTTCTTTGAACTTGTCGAAGCTGCCGAATTTCTTATCGATTGCTTCTGCCAGCTCGCCCTTCGGAGCGCCTCCGCCATTTGGGGAAAGGAGCTTCCAGAACAAGGAGTGGTTTGCATGACCTCCGCCGTTGTTGCGGACTGCTGTACGGATGTCCTCAGGAACCGCATTCAGGTCTGAGATCAGCTCTTCAACTGATTTTGAAGCAAGGTCATCGTGACCTTCCAATGCACTGTTCACATTCGTTACATACGTATTATGATGCTTCGTGTGGTGGATCTCCATCGTTTCTTTGTCGATGTGCGGCTCCAATGCATCATATGCATAAGGCAATTCGGGTAATTTGTAAGCCATTACTATTCCTCCTCGAATGATTGAATTCTTTCCTGCCCTGTAAGCGTAACAAACTTCCTATGGGCATTCAATTATCTTGTCTTCAAGTAATGAATAGTATGAATACACCTATCATGACGGCCATTACAGCAGCTTTGACTGCAACCGATGTCAGGAAACCGACCAGTGACCCGATGCCCGAACGGAACGCCTGCCTGAACCCTGCCCGTGTGAACAGCAGCTCAGCGAGCACAGCACCGAGGAACGGGCCGATCAGGATGCCCGCCACCGGTATGACAAAGGGGCCGGCAAGGAGGCCGAACGTGCTTCCCCAGCCGCCTGCAGCCGATCCGCCGAACCGTTTGATGCCGAACAAGTTGGCAACCGTATCAGCGCCGAACAGAAGAATCGTGAAGAGCACCTGGATACTCCAGAACAGCCATCCCATCGAAGCGAACGAATCAAGCAGCCCATAGATCAGAAAGCCGCCGATGACAAATACCACTGATGGAATCACCGGGTAGATGAGTCCGAGAAATGCGACAGCGAAACATACGGCTGCTGCAATCCACGCAATCCATTCCATATCGTGCCCTCCCTTCCGTCAGTTACGCCCTCTTACCGAGCACAGCTTCTGCGATATTCACGGCGTGGTCGCCGATCCGCTCCAGGTTGGAGACAATATCGACGAACACGATGCCGGCCTGTGCGGAGCAGGCGCCTTCGTTGAGCCGGATGATATGGCTCTTCCGGCATTTGCGTTCCATCTTGTCGATCAGTTCTTCCTGTTTCGCAACTGCCCGTGCGATATCCAGATCATTCGTGTCGAGTGCATCCACCGCCTTCTGGACCGTGCCGACTGTCAGTTCAAACATCTCGGACAGCTCCTCCATTGCATCTTCGGAAAGCTTCACTTTGTTTACTTCCCGGAAATCGATCAGCTCGATGATATTTTCGAAGTGGTCGCCGATCCGTTCGATATCCCGGACGGAATCCATCAGTATGACGTGCCGGACCGATTCAACGGGAGAGATGTTGACAGCCGAGATCTCCACGAGATAATCGGTGATTTTCCGATCCAGATTGTTGATGGCGTCTTCAATCTGATAAGCCGTTTCTGCATGGTTCTTCTTGCTTGTTTTCAAGTAATTGAATGTCTCCCCTAATCCCTGAACAGCAAACGAGCCCATGCGGATGATCTCCTCCTTCGCCTGTCCGATCGCAACAGATGGCGACTGGTGGATGAAGTGGGGATCGAGGTGCTTCGGTTTGTATTCAATCGTAACATCTTCCCCTGGTATCAGTTTCGTGACAAAGTACGCCCAGGCACCGATGAACGGGAACTGGATGATTGTATTCACGACGTTGAAAGATCCGTGAGCGAATGCGATCTGCATCTTATCCTCGATTGCAAGGGCGCTCGTGATCCATTCGACGTAGGCGGTGAACGGTATAAGCAGAAGCATGAAGATGACTGCCCCGACGACGTTGAAGAGCACATGGGTCGCTGCCGCGCGCCGCGCTGCGACGGATGCACCGATCGATGCGAGGATCGCGGTGATCGTCGTCCCGATGTTGTCGCCGAACAGGACAGGGAGCGCCGCCTTCAAATCGATGAGATGTTCAGCATAGAGCCCCTGGAGGATCCCCACCGTTGCACTCGAACTTTGGACGATCAACGTGAACACAGTACCCGCAACCACGCCGAGCATCGGATGCTCAGACATCGAGACGGTCAGGGAGGAAAAGGCGTCAAGCGTCCGCAGCGGGGACATCCCTGTGCTCATGAGTTCAAGTCCGAGGAACAGACCGCCGAACCCGAAGATCACTTCCCCGACATGCTTGACGGTCAGTTTCTGGATGAAGAAAATGAGGAATGCACCGACTGCCATGATCGGCAGTGCATAGGCACCGACATCCAGGCCGATGATGAATGCCGTCACAGTCGTACCTATATTCGCCCCCATGATGACTCCGATCGCCTGGCGGAGTTTCATGAAGCCGGCACTGACAAGTCCGACCGTGATGACAGTCGTCCCTGAACTCGACTGGATGAGTACAGTCACGATGATCCCGACCAGGACGCCCATGAAAGGGTTCGTGGTGAACCGGTCCAGGATCGAGCGCAGCCTGTCCCCCGCCACTTTCTGGAGACCGTCGCCCATGTATTTGATGGCGAACAGGAAAATCCCCAATCCCCCGAGAAATTGAAACGCCACTTGCTGCCAGTTAATATCCATGCAATGTGAAACCCCCAATATCAATATGTATACGGTTCTATTATTGGCGTCTTATGAGGTTGTTGTAAATAGACATCCGGCAATCTTTACAATCCTTTAACATTGGCAGCCGCAAATTGCAGATTCCCGTCATTTCCTGTCCAAAAGTTCTGCGCGGATGATAAACTGACTAGTAGCATCGAAAGGAGCCATCATCTTGAAAATCCATCAGCTGTTCACGGCTTCCCTGTATGAGCCGAAAAAACTTGCAGCGTTCCGGCTGCTTCCGATCGGAAAAGTGTTCCAATACGTCTTCCTGTTCGTCTTCCTGTCGACGGCCGTATCGTTCGTCCGTTTTCTTGTGGGGGACATCGACCTGTTCGGCGCGTCGGATGACTTGATAGAGTACGCAGAAACAGTCGGGGCCCTTCTGTATCCGATCGCTTTCGTCCTTCAGCTAGCCGTCAGCACATTCTACCTGTTCCTCCGTGTCAGCTTTTTCGGCTGGCTCGGCAAAGGGCTGCTGTATGTGATGAAGCGGCGCGGGGAGTACCGGCATACGTGGCGGACTGCCGCTGTATCCATAACTGCCCCGATACTGCTGTCATTGCTGCTGGACAGTTTCCATGTCGCGGGCACTGTGAATTTCCTGGTCACCGGAGCGGTCCACCTCCTCTATATCGGAAGGGCTGTGTCGTATTATCCGAAAAAACCGGTCCCATCCGTGAAATGACCGGCATACCTGCCGCACCTTCCTGCATATAGTACGCAAAGGAGGCGGCCGAATGAGACTTCTGTTATCTGCCATTGCATTGTTTGCCATCATCTATATGCTGAAAAGCGACTTGACGGAAGGTACAATCCAGCTCGCTGCGTTTGCATCCGAAGAAGCCGGCTGTCCGGAAGTGGACAAGCCCCCCTCCATTGTTGTCACTGCTGCTGAAGGCGACACGATCGAGACACTGTTTGCACTCTACCCTGATCCGGCGGTGCCGTTCATGGATCGCCTGACTGCCTTCTATCAGCTGAACCCCCATCTGCAGAAACAGGATCCTGCCGGTGGCGAGCAGGTCAAGCTGCCGCTCGGTGATGAAATCGTCACATCTTGCACAAAACAGTAACGTACTGAGGGCAGTTCCTTGTCTTTTAGCCCGAATGGTTGATAAAATGTACAGTAGTATTGCGAAGTAAGGAGAGAGATTAATGACTGAAATGATACATCGATCCAAAACACGTCCGGTTAAAGTCGGGAATCTTACGATCGGAGGCAGCAATGAGCTGATCATCCAGAGTATGACGACCACGAAAACCCATGACGTGGAAGCGACTGTCGCAGAAATCAAACGGCTTGAAGAAGCCGGTGTCCAGGTCGTCCGCGTCGCCTGTCCGGATGAGCGTGCTGCCTATTCCATCGGAGCCATCAAAGAGCGCATCAATATCCCCCTCGTCGTGGATATCCATTTCAACTATAAGCTTGCCCTGATCGCGATCGAGCAAGGTGCGGATAAAATCCGGATCAACCCGGGCAACATCGGGAAACAATCGAAAGTGGAAGCTGTTGTCAACGCGGCCAAAGCGAAAGGCATCCCGATCCGTATCGGCGTCAATGCAGGCTCGCTTGAAAAGAAGATCCTTGAGAAATACGGCTACCCGACTGCTGACGGCATGGTGGAAAGTGCCTTGCATCACATCAAGATCCTCGAAGATCTCGATTTCCATGATATTATCGTTTCACTGAAAGCATCCGACGTCAACCTGGCGATCGAAGCTTACAAGAAAGCGGCGGCCGCTTTCGATTACCCACTCCACCTCGGCATTACGGAATCCGGCACATTGTTCTCCGGTTCCATCAAGAGTGCTGCCGGTCTCGGCGCCCTTCTTTCTGCCGGTATCGGCAACACGATGCGTGTATCGCTCAGTGCCGATCCTGTCCAGGAAGTTAAGGTTGCACGTGAACTGCTGAAAGTGTTCGGTCTGTCATCCAACGCAGCCACCCTCATTTCCTGCCCGACTTGCGGCCGTATCGAGATCGATCTGATTTCGATCGCCAACGAAGTGGAAGAATATATTTCCACTATAAAGGCACCGATCAAAGTCGCGGTGCTCGGCTGTGCCGTCAACGGACCGGGAGAAGCGCGTGAAGCAGATATCGGAATCGCGGGAGCACGCGGAGAAGGTCTGCTGTTCATGCACGGCAAGACAGTCCGCAAAGTGCCTGAGGAAACGATGGTGGAAGAGCTTAAAGTCGAAATCGACAAGCTTGCAGAGGAATACTTCGAGAAGAAACGTCAGGAAGAGAAACTGGCGGAGAGCGGCGCTGCAAATTGAGCCGCTGCCGCTTTGGGATCGACATAGACGGAACCGTAACGACGCCGTCCTCCCTCCTGCCGCATATCAATAAGAAGTTCGGCTGCAATCTTGTCCTGGATGATATCAAAGAGTATGATCTCACTGCCGCTTTCGACGTCGATCCGGTGGAGTTCCATAACTGGTACAAAGAAACCGAAGCGGAAATCTGCCTGGCTTCCTCTGTCCAGGAGAATGCCAAACGGATCCTGGAAGACTGGCGCATGCATGAGGCGGAACTCTTCTATATTTCCGCCCGCGGCGCAGAGGTCACAGATGCGACGGCGGAATGGTTCCGCCGGGAACAGATTCCTTATGATCATATCGAACTGATCGGCAGTCACAGGAAGATCGAAACTGCCCGCAAATTCGGCATCGACGTCTTCTTTGAAGACAAGCATGACAATGCGGTTGATCTCCATGAAGAACTCGGTATTCCGGTCATTCTCTTCGACACACCCTACAACCGCCTTCCGGTTCCGAAAGGGGTCATCCGGGTGCACACATGGGATGAAGCGGATCAATGGATCAGACAGCACTTTTTCGCAGCGAACGTCAATTGAAACATAAAAACTGCCCGATGCCGGAATGATGATCCGGCATCGGGCAGTTTTTTATACGGGCTATTTGCAAGAGGAGCATTTCCCATAGATCTCGAACTTGTGACCTTCAATCTCCACACCCGGCAGGTCCACGGCGAGAAGGTCCATCGGGCAGGCCGGAATATGCCGGGTCGTTCCGCACACTGTGCAGATGAAATGATGATGGTGGACACCGGGATCACAGTGCATGCGGAACTGCCGCTCTCCATTCAGCTCGGTCTCTTCCAAGATCCCGAGCTCCGAGAAGGTGGCGAGGTTCCTATAGACCGTATCGAAACTGAGACCCGGGTTATCTTTCTTCAGGAAATCACATACATGCATCGCAGGTGTGTAACCGTCCTGATGTGCCAAATACTCCAAGATCGCTTCCCTGTTCTTCGTCCTCTTGAACGAGTGTTCTTTCAGGACGACCCACGCTCTCTCTACATTCAAAGCACTTCCTCCTCCACTTTCGGCATACGCATGCCGAGCAGGCGTTTCCCCAATAGCACTGCCAGCAGGATTACGATGGCTGTCACGACGATAGCGCCGCCCGGAGCGATATCCAAGTAGTAGGCAGACACCAATCCGGCGACGACGGAGACTTCTCCGAAGAGCACGGACAGCAGCATAGCGGACTTGAAACTTTTCGCGACCTGGATGGCAGACGCGACCGGCAGGGTCATCAGGGAGGATACGAGCAGGATCCCGACGATCCTCATGGACGCCCCAATGACGAGAGCCGTCAGTACCATGAAGAGCATCTGGATCCAGCGGCCCTTGATACCGGACGCTTTGGAATAATCGGCATCGAACGAAAGGGTGAACAGTTCCTTATAGAACAGATAGATGAACACGAACACCACAAGCGCCAAGATGGTGACGACCGCCAGATCCTGCCGGCTCACCGCAGAGACGGAACCGAACAGATACCCGACCAGATCAGCGCCGAATCCTTTCGCAAGCGAAATGAAAATCGCCCCGAAGCCGATACCCGCCGAGAGGATGATCGGAATCGCCAGCTCTTCGAAATTCCGATACGCCCTCCGGAGCCTCTCGATGAGCAATGATCCCCCCACCGCTGCCGTCATTCCCAGATAGACAGGATTGAGTCCGGCAAACAAGGCGACTTGCTGGCTTAAATACAAACTTCCCGCAATCCCCGCTAAAGACACATGGCTCAGAGCATCTGCGATCAGCGCCAGGCGCCGGACGACAATGAATAAACCGAGCATCGGTGCGATGATTCCGATGATGATCCCTGACAAAAAAGCATTTTGAAGAAATCCATAGGTTGCCAATGCGTCAATCATCGGTTCCCATGCCCCCTTTCTGATGCAGGAGACGAACAGGATGGCCGTACCACGTCGACAGGTCACGATCCCCGAGCTTTGCGAAATCCCGGCGTCCGCCGTGGAAATGCATCGTCCGGTTCAGGCAGGCGACGTGTGACGCCAAGTCCGTGACCAGATCGATTTCATGGGAAACCAAAATTATCGCGATTCCCGAGTCACGATTCAGCCGCTCCAGCATAGTATAGAAAGAAGCCGAGTTTTGCTGGTCGATTCCGACTGTCGGCTCATCCATGATCAGAAGTGCCGGCTGTGCAGCGAGAGCGCGGGCGATGAATACCCGCTGCTGCTGGCCGCCGGAGAGTTCTCGGATATTGCGGGCGGCGAAATCCGCCATCCCGACTTGCTGCAATGCAGTGATTGCCGCCTCAGTATCCTCTTTTGTAAACCGTTTGAAGAGCCCTCTTTTCTTGGTCAGACCGCTCCTCACCACTTCGAGCACCGTTGCCGGAAACCCGCTGTTGAACGAGTTGGCCTTTTGCGACACATAGCCGATCCGCTCTTTGCGATCGGCGGAGCCTGCAGGCCGGCCGAACAGCTCGATCGTACCGCTTCCTGGCTTCATAAGGCCGAGCAGCAGTTTGATGAGCGTGGATTTCCCTGAACCGTTCGGGCCGATCAGCGCCCAGAATTCTCCCGGCTCCACGGAGAATGTAATATCTTTCAAGACAGTCGAACTGCCATAACTGAACGAGACATCTGTCAGTTTCACTAAACTCTCTGGCATACCATCATCCTTCTATTAAATAGTAACGGTTACGATTACTCGTCTGATTATATACGATTGGCCGTTCGCTGACAAATAAAAAGAAAGTTGGGTGGCATATTGGATTATACAAAGTTATTGCTGGAGATGAAGAAACGGTCGGATGAAGACATGTTCAAGCTGTCCCGGAGTTATGGACTGGATTTCTCCGTAGAAGAAATCCGTCAGCTCCGGCCGCTGCTGGATGAAATATCGATGCATTGGATCCTGACGGGCGTCCCGGAGACATTCGTATCGAAAGTGTCTAATGTCATCGGGGAACAGCGCACCCATCAGATCCTTGAAAACTATCTGAACATGAAAAAGTGAACAGGAGGCCCTCCCTCAGCCGGGATGGGCCTCCTGTTCTGATGAAATTCATACGTCTGATGCTTCACCGAGAAGAGCATCCCTGTGCGCAGTCGTGAACTCACCGCTTCTCAGCATGCTGATCTCTTCTTTATAAGGCGCTGTCTTATTCTTCTTATCCACTCCGATGAACGGCGTTTCCAGGATCTTCGGAACCGATTTGAAAGAAGGATGATGGACGATGTAATGGAGCGGTTCGAATCCGATGTGGCCAAAACCGATATTCTCATGGCGGTCCTTCCCCGCCCCGCGCACATTTTTGCTGTCATTCACATGGATGACAGAAATGCGGTCCCGCCCGATGAAGTGATCGAATTCTTCCAGCACACCTTCGAAGTCATTGACGATATCGTACCCCGCGTCATGCACGTGGCACGTATCGAAGCAGACTGAAAGGCGCTCGTTATTTTTCACGCCATCGATGATGCGGGCAAGTTCTGCAAAACTGCGGCCGCATTCCGTTCCTTTGCCGGCCATCGTTTCAAGTGCAATCCTGACAGTTGAATCCGACGATAGGACCTCATCCAGCCCTTCGATGATCTTGGCGATCCCCTTGTCCGTCCCTTCCCCTACATGGGCACCTGGATGGAGAACGATCTGATCCGCGCCGAGCGCTGCGGTCCGTTCGATCTCGGACTGCAGGAAATCGACACCTAACCGGAATGTCTCCGGTTTCACGGTGTTTGCAATATTGATGATATACGGGGCATGGACGACCATCGAGGACAGTCCGTTCGCTTCCATATGTGCACGGCCTGCGTCGATGTTCAGTTCATCGATGGCTTTCCGGCGCGTATTCTGAGGTGCTCCTGTATAGATCATGAATGTGGAGGATCCGAAAGCGGCTGCATCCTTGCTTGAACCGAGCAGCATCTCTTTCCCACTCATGGATACATGCGATCCGATTAAAATTGGCTGTTCTGTCATTTTTTCTTCGTCAGTCTCCTTTGCCGTTTTTTGAACCGTTCCACTTCCTGAGCGCGTTTCTTTTTATAGCCGGGTTTCACTTTTGTTGGTTTTTTGATCATCGCGGCGGCTTTCTTATCGATTTCATCCTGCTCTTTCGGGCGGTTCTTCCTGGAATGGCGTTCTTTCAGCTGCACCCATTCACCGTTCTTCACATCTTCATGGACGAACGGCACGCCGAGTTTCTCGATTTTGACGATCGCATCGTCTTCGGATGGGTCGTAGAGTGTGATGGCAATCCCTTCTAAGCCCGCACGTGCCGTCCTGCCGACACGGTGAATGTAGAATTCAAGGTCTTCGGGGAGCTCATAATTGATGACATGGCTGACCCCGGGGATGTCGATTCCGCGTGCTGCGAGATCGGTCGCCACGATGAATTGGTACTCCAGGTCACGGATCTGCTTCATCATCCGTGTTCTTTCCCGGGCATTCAGGTCACCGTGCAGTTTCCCGGTCTTAATGCCCTGGCCCGAAAGGTAGGATGCCAGTTCGTCCGCATTCTGTTTCGTATTGGTGAAGATGATCGCAAGGTATGGGTTGATGCTTTCAAGTACCTGGACAAGTTTCTTCCTCCGGTCCATCCCCCGTACGGGCACGAGTGAATAATGCATCCCTTCCGTCAGCGGCTTTTTCGCATCGAGCTGGACGTGCATCGGTGAATCCATGTATTTCCCGAGGAAAGGTTTCAGTTTTTCAGGAATGGTCGCAGAAAAGACGTACATTTCCAGATCATTCGGCATTCTGGAAGCGAATTGATCGATATCTTCGATGAACCCCATGTCGAATGCGAGGTCGGCCTCATCGATCACCAGGATGCTGGCTGTATGGATTGCGAGGGATCCCGTCTCGGCCATATCCCGGATCCGTCCCGGCGTTCCGATCACGATGTGCGGATTGGATTTCAGCTTGTCCGCGGATCGTTTCTTATCCGTCCCGCCGATCAGGAGAAGGGAGCGGATTCCGGAGTTTTCCGTAAGCTTCTTCAATTCGTCGGACAGCTGGATTGCAAGTTCCCGTGTAGGTGCGGTGATCACTGCCTGCAGCTGGTCTTCATTTGGAATGATGCGCTCTGCAATCGGAATCAGGAAACTATGCGACTTCCCTGTTCCTGTATGTGCCTGTCCGATTGCGCTCGTCCCTTTCAGGATCAGCGGGATCATCTCTTTCTGTATGGGAGTGGGACTTGTGAATCCGAGTGATTCGATCGCGTCGCGAAGGAATGGCTTGAATTGGTAATCAGTGTATCTAGACATGTTCGATGTCCTCCTATCATTCGTTCATTGTAGCATGAAATGGTGACGTCTGTTCGTTTTTTCGCATAGGATACCGTATAAAGCCAGTATGCTTCAGAAAGGAGTCTGTTATGAGATATCAGTCGTTTTATCCATTTGCGAACCAGCAGCGCTACGCACAGGCAAGTCCGCAGCCTTATCAGCAGTCTATCCAGCAGCACCAGCCATATACGTCTCAGTCCCAGCCAGGACAGCCGGATCAGCAGAATGCATTTCAGGGGTTTTCCCCTTTCAGCATGAACCATCTGATGGGAGGAGCGCCCCAGCAGCCCGGAAATGCTCCGCAGGCCCGCGGATCTTCAAAACCGGAGATGTATATGGAGACCGCCAACCGTCTCATCACGACAGTCCAGCAGTATGCCCCGATCGTCCAGCAGTTTGCACCGATGATCCAGAACATCCCGGCGATGTGGAAGCTGTATCGCGGGTTCCAGTCCCTGCCTGATACGGGCGCTGCAGCAAGTGCCGCAAGTGCTGCCTCATCGGTGAACCGGACGGCAGCTGCAGCCGGACCGCGGCCTTCTGTTCCGAAAGTGTTCCAGCCACCGATCTAAGACTTTGAACCTTTCCCTCAACTCCGCTATAATGGACTGTAGATCCCTTTAGAGGAGTGAACGTAAATGGAAGTATTGAAGATTTCCCCGAGGGGCTACTGCTACGGGGTCGTCGATGCAATGGTTATCGCGAGGAATGCGGCACTCGACGAATCGCTGCCGAGACCGATTTATATATTAGGCATGATTGTCCATAACAAGCACGTGACCGATGCATTCGAAGAGGACGGCATCATTACACTTGAAGGGAACAACCGGCTGGATATTCTGAGCCAGGTGGAAAAAGGAACAGTCATTTTTACCGCGCATGGCGTCTCCCCCGAAGTACGGGAGCTGGCAAGAAAGAAGGGCCTTGTTTCAATTGATGCGACGTGCCCGGATGTCACTGTCACACATGACCTGATCCGCGAGAAGACAGCCGACGGATATGAAATCATCTATATCGGCAAATCGCATCACCCGGAACCTGAAGGCGCCCTCGGTGTCGCTCCGGGGAAAGTGCATTTAGTTGAAAATACGGCAGACATCGAAAACCTCGATCTGCACAATGATAAGCTGCTGGTCACGAACCAGACGACCATGAGCCAGTGGGATGTCGCCCACATGATGGAGCTGCTGAAAGAGAAGTTTCCCCAGATCGAAGTGCACAAGGAAATCTGCATGGCGACCCAGGTACGGCAGGAAGCTGTCGCAGAGCAGGCGGGCGAGGCCGAGCTGCTCATCGTTGTCGGGGATCCGAAAAGCAACAACTCAAACCGTCTGACACAAGTGTCGGTCGAGATCGCCGGAACCCCTTCCTACAGGATCTCTGACGTTTCCGAAATCCAGCTGGAATGGCTCGAAGGCGTCGAGCGTGTAGCTGTGACTGCAGGTGCTTCCACGCCGACACTGATTGTCCGGGAAGTTATTGAATTCCTCACGAAGTACAACCCTGAAGACCCATCGACGCACAGTGCGGAACGGAAATTCGAACTCAGCCGTCTTCTTCCGAAAATCAAGAAACCGACGCCTGTCACACGGATCGAACCGTACGTTTAAACTCCAAAAAGGCTGTTGCCGGCCCGTCAGTCCGCTGACGGTCAGTAACAGCCTTTTCCTTTGTCTTCTGCCGGCATTCGCTCAGATGAAGGTGAAGGGTTCTGTGCGGATTTGGGACTCGAGGAATTCAACATCGTACGTTTCAGCTTCGCAGAGGCGTGTCATTTTTTCCGCAACGCCGCGGATCATCACTTTCTCGACGTTATGGCCGGGATCGACGATGCACAGATCGATGGCTTCAGCGTCCTGTGCTGTATGGTAATACATATCTCCGGTCACGAGCACGTCAGAACCTGCCCGTTTCGCCGCATGGATATACTTGTTCCCATCTCCTCCGAGAACGCCGACTTTCCGCACAGTCCGCTCCGTGTCTCCTACGACGCGGACCATCGGAACATCCAGGCATTCCTTCACATGCTCGGCAAACTCCCTCAATGTCATGTTGTCCGGCAGCTTCCCTACTCGGCCGAGGCCCATTGCTTCGCCCGTCCCCTCTTCCGTCTTCTGCAGGATTTCCAGATCGGCGAGTCCCAGTTTCTGTGCAAGCAGGTCATTCACGCCGCCGATTGCGATATCAAGGTTCGTATGGGCGGCATAGACCGAGATATCATTCTTCAGGCACAGCTCGATCATCCGGCCTTGCGGTGTGTCTGTCCAGATATGCTTAGCCGGCCGGAATAGGGGCGGATGGTGCGCGAGTATCAAAGCCGCCCCCCTGCCGATCGCCTCTTCGACAACCTGCTCATTCACGTCCAGTGTCACAAGCACTTTTTCCACCCTTCGGTTCAGCCGGCCGATGTGCAAACCGACGGGATCGCCTTCCATCGCAAGCCTTCTAGGTGACCATGACTCGAACAATTGTATGATTTCATGACCGTTGACCTTCTTCAATCTGTCAGCACCCTTTCGATCAATTCTTTTGTTTCACTCAGCTGCCGGTGCTTTTCCGAAGCTTCCGGACTTTGTGCGGACGAAGAGAGCCGATCCAGGACGCGGGAGATTTCTGCTGCTTCCCCCTGCCATTTCTCGAGGAACGGCTCTGTCCGTTCGTTCATGAGGAACGGACCCATGAACATTTCTTCCGGCGAGTATGCTGCATGTCCGCGTTCCATGGCAAGCACTTCATACAGCTTGCGGTCCTCTTTCAGGATCGCTTCGCCGATAAGCCGCCAACCGTTCGCAGCGCCCCATTCCCGGATCGCCTTGGCATGGACGTTCGGCTGCAGGATCAGCCGGTTCACGTCCGCCAGCCGGCCGGCTCCCGCCTCCAGAATGGAAGCGATCAGTGTTCCACCCATCCCTGCAATCGTTACTGTATCCACTCCGTCTTCCGGCATGATCGCCTGGAGACCGTCTGCAAGACGGACGGTGATCCGGTCACCCAGACCTTCTTTTGCGACGTTCCGTTTTGCCGATTCGTACGGCCCCCGCACGACTTCACCGGCGACCGCTTTATCGATCCGGCTGTTCTGTATGAGCCAGCAGGGCAGGTACGCATGGTCGCTGCCAATGTCGGCCAGCACCGACCCCGGCTTAACAAACGATGCGACACACGCCAGCCGTTCGGATAATCTTTTTGCATTCATAAATAGTGTTCCACCTTTCGTCATCTGCACATGACGCTGATTCCTACTCCCCATCATATCGGAAATGGACAGCGGTTGCACGCAGTACCGCACAAAAAAGCGACCGGGAAGTATGGATACCCCCGGTCGCTTTTCACATGGATTATTTCAAAGAGAGAATGTAGTCGACCATGTCGTCGATGTGAGCATCTTCGATAAGTCCACCCGGCATGCCGCCTTTACCATTCTTGATGATTTCATGGAGCTCATCGGCATCTTTGCCTTCACCGTGCAGGCTCGGCCCAATGTTACCTTCGAGGTTTTCACCATGACATGTAATACATTTCTGCTGAGCGACCGCTTCCGGATCGAAATCACCGGAATCTGCGCCTTCGTCTTTCGTACCTTCTTCAGTTGCTTCATCATCCGAACCGGCAATTTCCTTCTGCTGCGGAATCCCGTACAAGGACATGAAGAAAATGAGTCCGATTCCAAGCGCGAAAATCAGAATATAAGGAACAACAGGATTTTTACCCAACGAACTAACCTCCTTCACCAGAAACAATTCTGTAGTATATAGTGCACACATTCATTGTACTGTATTCGCGGCGAAACCGAAAGACTTATCATTCTACTTTTCGATTTTGTGACAATTTCGCCATACTTTGTGAAGATTTTCAGCAGCCGATCTGCCGGGCGATCACCATACGCTGGACTTCGGAAGTTCCCTCCCCGATTTCAAGCAGCTTGGCGTCCCGCATATAGCGCTCGACTTCGTACTCCCGCATATAGCCATAGCCGCCATGAATCTGGATCGCCTGATCGGCGACTTCCATCGCAATTTCGGACGCATACAGTTTACACATCGCCGCTTCTTTTGTGAACGGCCTGCCCTGGTCTTTCAGCCAGGCGGCTTTGTACACTATTGTGCGTGCGAGCTCGATCTTCAGCGCCATGTCTGCGAGCTTGAACTGCGTCGCCTGGAATTCGGACAGCGTCTTACCGAACTGTTTCCGTTCTTTTGAATAGCGGAGGGCCCTGTCATAAGCTGCCTGGGCGATTCCGACAGCCATCGCTCCGATTCCGATCCTGCCGCCGTCCAATGTGACAAGGAACTGACGGAAACCGTTCCCTCTCTTGCCGAGCAGGTTTTCTTCCGCCACCCGGACATTATCCAGTACGAGCTCCGTCGTATTGGATGCGTGAAGCCCCATCTTTTCATAATTGTCGATGATTGTGAACCCGTCCGCATCCGTCGGTACGATGATGGCGCTGATCTCTTTGCCGCCTGACTCATCCTTCCCTGTAATTGCGGTCAATGCCAGATTCTTTGCATAGCTGGCGTTGGTGATGTACACCTTCGACCCATTGATCGTGAAGGTGCCGTCTTCCAGCACGGCAGTTGTCTGTGTGCCTCCGGCATCCGAGCCGGCATTCGGTTCTGTCAGACCGAACGCGCCGAACGATGTCCCTTCGCAGATCGGGCGCAGATATTTCTGCTTCTGCTCTTCCGTCCCGAACAGATTGAGCGGCGCACCGCCAAGTGAAATATGTGCGGAGTATGTAATCCCTGTCGAAGCACAGGCACGGCTCAGCTCTTCCGTGACAATTGCAAAACTGGTCGTATCCGCACCGGCGCCCCCATACTCCTCCGAAAACGGCAGGCCCATCATCCCCATGTCTGAAAGTTTGCGGAAAATCTCTTTCGGAAACTCATTTGTACGGTCCCGTTCAATCGCGCCGGGAGCGACTTCCTCACTGGCGAATTCCCGGATCGTCTTCTGTATCATCTGCTGTTCTTCAGTTAAGTTAAAATCCATCTCTCATTCCCCCTTTGTGAACGCTTACATGATTCATTATACCGAATTTACGGATAGGTTAACAGAAAAAAGAATCCCTGCTCAATAGGTCATGAGCAGGAATCCGATAATCATTAAAAGTCCGGCTGAACCGGAAATCGTGAAATACATCAGTTTCAGAAGCCGGCCCGCAAACAGCCAAAGGATACTGTTGAGCATCAGCAGACCGAGAAGCAGCATGGTCTCCCCCTCAAAATATGAAAACCATACTTTCAGTGAGAGTCCGAGAATAAGAAACGCCGCAATTATGTAGGTAAATGGCAGCAGGGAATTCCTGACTGCCTTGCTGGTCATCAGCCGGACTAGCAGCATCGCCGTGAACAGACAAGTGGCTGCGATTGCTGCCAGCGGATGACTTTTGACGAAAAACAGTACTGCTCCGAGCCCGCCGGCTGCCAGGAGAAGCAGAATCAGTCTGCCGGAAACGGGAGACCGTTCTTTCTCAAGAACGGACGTCTCTGCCTTCATCTCTTCCTGTCCTTCCGATTCACCCTGGGCGTACAGCGTGATCAGAAAATCACAATAATGCTCGGGAAGGAGTCGGTTTTTCTTCCAATACTGTATTTCAGAAATGATGATCCGTTTGCGCTGTGGGTTCATAACCGTTCTCCTTCTCTTTCAAAAAAGGCGCCGGCAGCTTGTCCGGCACCTCGGCAATCATTCCAGGAAGTCTTTCAAACGCTTGCTGCGGGATGGGTGGCGCAGCTTTCTGAGTGCTTTCGCTTCGATCTGCCGGATCCGTTCCCGGGTGACGCCGAATACTTTCCCGACTTCCTCGAGTGTCCTTGTTCTGCCGTCATCCAGTCCGAAGCGGAGACGCAGGACGTTCTCTTCCCGGTCGGTCAGCGTATCGAGCACATCTTCCAGCTGTTCCTTCAGCAGTTCATAGGCTGCATGGTCAGACGGGGACTGCGCTTCCGAATCCTCGATGAAATCACCAAGATGGGAATCATCCTCTTCCCCGATCGGTGTTTCGAGAGAGACGGGCTCTTGCGCAATCTTCAGGATCTCACGCACTTTCTCAGGTGTGAGTTCCATTTCCTCGCCGATCTCCTCAGGCGATGGTTCCCGGCCGAGATCCTGCAGCAGCTGGCGCTGGACACGGATCAGCTTGTTGATGGTTTCCACCATATGGACAGGAATCCGGATCGTACGCGCCTGGTCCGCGATCGCACGGGTGATGGCCTGGCGGATCCACCAAGTCGCATACGTACTGAACTTGAACCCTTTCGTATGGTCGAACTTTTCAACAGCTTTGATAAGCCCCATGTTACCTTCCTGGATGAGGTCGAGGAACAGCATTCCGCGGCCCACATAGCGCTTTGCGATACTGACGACCAACCGCAAGTTCGCTTCCGCAAGCCTTTTCTTCGCTTCCTCATCGCCAGCGATGATCCGCTTCGCCAATTCGACTTCCTCTTTACCGGTAAGCAGGTCGACACGGCCGATCTCTTTCAGATACATACGGACAGGATCATTGATCTTCACACCCGGCGGAACACTGAGATCGTTCAGATCGAACCGTTCCTCATCGGCAGCCGGCTTATCAGGTGCATCTTCCGCGCTGTCCTCTTTGCCTTCCATCTCGATGCCGGCTGCCTCGATCTGATCGAGAAACTCCTCAAACTGGTCGGGTTCCATTTCAAAGGCTGCAAGTTTCTCTGTAACCTCTTCCAGAGAAAGCTCTCCGCTTTTCTTGCCGCTGTCGAGCAGGGCCGCTTTGGCATCCTCCAATGTAGTTTCAGTCTCGCCAGTCAGTTCCTCTTTTTTTGCCATAATAACCTGTTCCTCCTTAGTACGCCGGTCGGCTTACATTGCCGATAATGATTTCCGGAGCTGTATGATCTCGCGCGCAAGCTCAAGAGCTGCTGGATGATCGTTCATTTTTTCCGCGTCTTTCGATTCGTGCATTTTCTGTTCGATCAGCTGCTGGATCCTGTATTTCTTAAGGTGTTTCACACAATCTTCCACTTCCTGTTCGGCATGCTCGGGGTCACGGTCCGCCGATGCAGCTTCCAGGACCAGACGGCGCAGTTCCCGTTCCTCGATCATTTCAGAGAAACGGTGGAAGTCCGGACTGCCGTACTGTTCATAAAATCCTGCGAGGCGGATGTAAAGCGTTGCATACTCGTCATGGATGAAGACATTATCATGCTGCCGTACCGTATCGAACAGGGAACCATCGTTCACGATGTGTCCGAACAGCAGCCGTTCCGCCCGTTCCGTTGCAGACAGCGTCTTCTTGGAAGGCTGCTGGACCGGAGGAGGCGCCTGGACTGCAGCTGTGCTGCTCTGTGTATGTTTGGCAGCTTTTCCGGCGGCTTTTGCAAATGCCTGTGCAAGTGCGTCCGCCGAGACGTTCGTCTCTGCAGACAGCTGCCGCAGCATGATATCCTTTTCGACAGGTGTCAGGACAGCCGCCAATTGTTCCATGACTTCGTGGATATATTGGAGAATGTCATTTTCCTGTGACAGGTTTTTGGACCGTTTTGAATAAGCCAGTATGAATGACATATACGTATGCGGATTGCCGATGATCTTATCTTCGAAGGCTTCGATGCCGTACTCGGAAATATAATCGTCGGGATCCATCTTTCCCGGCAGCAGGGCTACCCTTACATTGAATCCCTTCTGCATGGAAAGGTCGGCAAAACGTTTCGCGGCTTCCCAGCCAGGGCTGTCCCCGTCACAGCATATGATCAGGTCGCTGGTGATCCGCTTCAGCTTGATAAGCTGATGGTCGGACAGTGACGTCCCCATTACCGCCACCGTGTTTCCGATCCCATTCCGATCCGCCGACAGCGTGTCCATGAAACCTTCGAATACTATGACATTACCCGTTTTACGTGCATTGACTCGCGCCCTGTGAAAATTATAGAGCAGACGGCTTTTCTGGAAAATCGGTGTCTCCGGGCTGTTCAGGTATTTCGCTTCCTTATCATTTTTGACGAGGACGCGGCCGGAAAAACCGACAATCCGGCCATTGTCATCGTGCAGCGGAAACATCACCCGCCCCCTGAACCGGTCAAAACAGCCTGTGCCGTCCTCCCTCTGTATGATAAGCCCTGAAGCGACCATCTCTTCCGGATCGAATCCCTGACGTGCCAGCAGTGAAGTCAGCGCTTCCCAGTCGTCCAGGGCAAAGCCGATGCTGTACTTTTCGATAGTTTCCCTCGTAAACCCTCTTTCCAGCAAATATTCGTATGCTTTTTCACCTTCAACCGTATTCAAAAGCAGATGGTTATAGAAGTTTGCCGCGAACTCATGGGCTTCATACATTTGTTTGTGGACCGTATTCTTTTCAGAGCGGTTCCCCATCTCCACGGATGCATCGATCGGGATGTCCAGCCGCTGAGCGAGCTGGACGACCGCTTCCGTAAAAGGGAGTCCGTCAATATCCATGATGAATGTTATTGCATTGCCGCTCGCTCCGCAGCCGAAACAGTGAAAAAGCTGTTTGTCCTCCGAGACCGAGAAAGACGGCGTGCTCTCACCGTGGAACGGACAGAGTCCGAACCAATTCTTTCCCCGCTTCGTAAGGCGGACATGTTCGCCGATCAGATCGACAATGTCCGTCTTGGATCTGATTTCCTCTATTGTCTGTTCAGGTATTTTAGACATATGCTCACCATCTCACAGTCTTTAATTCGATATCGTGCCGAAAAACCCTTCTTAATTCGACAATTTTTTATTTTATACGGAAATTTCTAGTTTACACCATTCTGCAGAACAATACCAATACAAAATAGTTTTCCCGCTTCAGGAAGTCCAAAACGAAAAAAGAGGGACCGTTCCAATCATTGGAGGTCCTTCCGAATCTGTTCGAATTTCCTGTTATTCAGCTGCGCGATGATTACATTGGCGGTCTCCTCGACTGCCCTGTTGGAAACATCGATGACGGTACAGCCGATTTTGTCCGCCACTTTATAGAAATGGGCAATCTCCTGCTCGATCCTGTCGATTTTGGCGTAGTTCGCATCATCTTTCAGGCCGAGTGCGATCAGCCGCTCTTTCCGTATCGAATTCAGGACTTCCGGGGAAATCACGAGCCCGAAGCACTTGCCCGGGTCAATACTGTACAGCTCAGAGGGCGGCTCGACTTCAGGGACGAGGGGGACATTCGCCACTTTGAAACGCTGATGCGCCAAGTACTGGGACAGCGGTGTTTTGGATGTCCTCGAGATTCCGACCAATACGATATCCGCATTCAAAACCCCCCGCGGGTCCCGGCCGTCATCATACTTCACCGCAAACTCGATCGCCTCGATTTTCTTGAAATAATCGTCGTCCAGCTGGCGGACCAGGCCCGGCTCCTCGATCGGCTGTTCTCTTGTCATATGCTCGATGGAATGCAGGATCGGACCGAGCAGATCGACACACTGGATACTGTGCGTGCCGCAAAGACGGACCAGCGATTCACGCATGCTGCTTCTGACAAGTGTATAGATGATGATCGCATGCTGCTGCTGGGCGAGCCAGGCGATCTCCTTCAGCTGGCTCTCCTCTTCGATATGTGAGAAACGGGTCATCGATACCGTCTCCAAGTCCTGCCGGAACTGACTGGCCGCTGCCTTTGCGACGAGTTCCGCAGTTTCACCGACAGAATCCGATACGATGAAGAATTTGAGTTTGTTCATAGAATGGGTCACCTCATAGCTCATGGTCTTGTGCGAGTGTCAGAAAAGCAGCCGTAATGTTTGTCTTCGTAATCCGCCCGACAACTTCCAGCCCAACGGACGCGGAACTGATGACGGGCAGGGAATCTATCTGCTTATCTATCATCTTCCGAGCCGCGGACAGGAGTGTATCCTGCTTATGGCAGTAGATGATATTCGGCATGCGTGTCATCATGACATGCACCGGCATCTTTTCAAGTTCGGTATTCCCTATACTTGTCCGAAGCAGGTCTTTGCGTGAAAGGACACCTGTCAGACAGGAATTCCCGTCAACGACGAACAATGTCCCCACATCCTGCAGGAACATCTGACAGATGGCATCATACACGGAATCCTGCTCCGTGACGACTGCGGGTGTGGATTGGAAATCACCGACCTTCATGCCGATCATCTCGTCGCCGACAGATGCCGCCTGCTTTTTCCCCGAATAGAAGTAGCCGACACGGGGCCGGGCATCCAAGTATCCGGCCATTGTCAGGATGGCCAGGTCCGGACGGATTGTAGCACGTGTCAGATGCAGCCGGTCTGCGATATGCTCCCCGGTTATCGGGCCATCCGCCTTGACGATGGCAACGATCTCCGTCTGGCGCTTATTGAGTTCCATCTATGTCACCGTCCTAAGCGTTCAATTCAACAAATCTCCCTCTAGTATATAACAAATCATGTTCTATTGCGAAGAATGAAGAACCGTGCTAAACTGTATCCAGCTGAATAAAAGGCGAAGAAGGGCCTATAACTAGTGTCACGAAGACAGCGAGCGGGGATGGTGCAAGCCCGCAGCGGACATGAAACGGCAGCCCGGAGCCATTGCAATTTGGAAAGCGGGCTGTGACTCACAGCCAATCGAGGTGGAACCGCGGGGCATGTCGCACCCGTCCTCGGACAGTATATGTCCGGGGACGGGTGCTTATTTTAATTGGAGGGATTCTTATGTACACAATGGAGCAGATCGTCAACGTCTCAAAACAGCGGGGATTCGTATTTCCGGGCTCGGAAATCTACGGAGGACTTGCAAATACGTGGGATTACGGGCCGCTCGGCATCGAATTGAAAAACAATATCAAACAGGCCTGGTGGAAGAAATTCGTCCAGGAGTCCCCGTACAATGTCGGCTTGGACGCAGCAATCCTCATGAATCCGAAAGTCTGGGAAGCATCCGGCCATATCGGCAATTTCAACGACCCGATGATCGACTGCAAGAAGTGTAAAACACGCCACCGGGCGGATAAGCTGATCGAAGACGCTCTCGAAGCAAAAGGAATGGAGGTCGTCGTCGACGGCATGCCATTCGAAAAGATGAAAGAACTGATCGTCGAGCATGATATCGTCTGTCCGTCATGCGGAGCACTCGACTATACGGACATCCGCCAGTTCAACCTGATGTTCAAGACGACACAGGGGGTGACGGACTCGTCCGCCAACGAAATCTTCCTCCGTCCGGAAACGGCACAGGGGATTTTCGTGAACTTCAAAAATGTCCAGCGTTCCATGAGAAAGAAGCTTCCATTCGGCATCGCGCAAATCGGGAAAAGTTTCCGGAATGAGATCACTCCCGGTAACTTCACGTTCCGCACACGGGAATTCGAACAGATGGAACTCGAGTTCTTCTGCAAACCGGGTGAAGACGAAGACTGGTACGCATACTGGCGGGAAGCATCCAAGAACTGGCTGCTCGCTCTCGGGCTCACAGAAGATAACATCCGCCTGCGTGAACATAATCAGGATGAGCTGTCCCACTACTCAAAAGGCACAGTTGATATCGAGTTCAAGTTCCCGTTCGGCTGGGGCGAACTTTGGGGAATCGCCAATCGGACAGACTTCGATCTGAAGCGTCACATGGAATTCTCCAATGAGGATTTCCATTACCAGGATCCTGTGACGAACGAAAAATTCGTACCCTACTGTATCGAACCTTCCGTCGGGGCCGACCGTGTCACGCTCGCCTTCCTCTGTGACGCATTCGACGAAGAGGATCTCGAAGGGGATGACAAGCGGACTGTCATGCGCTTCCATCCAGCACTCGCGCCGGTCAAGGCTGCCGTGCTGCCGCTGTCCAAGAAACTGTCTGCCGGCGCGGAGGAAGTGTTCGCCGGGCTGCGGAAACATTTTGCCGTCCAATATGACGATTCCCAGTCGATCGGAAAGCGGTACCGCCGCCAGGACGAAATCGGCACGCCTTTCTGCATCACCTATGATTTCGATTCCGAAGAGGACCGTCAAGTGACCGTCCGCCATCGGGACTCGATGGATCAGGTCCGGATGCCGATCAGTGAATTGCAGCAATACATCGAAGAACGCATCACATTCTGACAGCCGTGAAAAAACCGGAGAAACCAGATCACTCATCTGGTTCCTCCGGTTTTTCAGTTTTCCGTGTCAGTGCAGGAGTCCTGTCCATCTGGTCGAGGAAGGTACGTGACTTGAGCCGCAGCCCGACTTGCTCATCATAGATCTGGCGGACCAATTTCTTCATGAACTGCTTGGTCGTCTTCTTCAGTATCAGCGAGCCCACTTGGGAAATCGGCACGGCGGCGAATGTGCGGATCAGTTTCAGCTGTGCGGGTGTGATCCGGACGATATAGGGATCCCTGTGGAAGCAGCGGTGGCAGAGGAAACCGATCTCCTGGAAGGAGAACGCAAATTCACCTTCCGTGGCACCACAGGAGGCGCATTGGTGGAGTACAGGGTATATTCCGGCGACCGGCAGCATCTTCCACTCAGCGAACAGTGCAACAGCTTCAGGATCATACCCTTCATCGATCGCATGCAGGGAGTCGTAGAGCAAATCGAAGACACCTGACAGGCGGCTTCCGTCTTCTGTCAGCTTATCGGTCAATTCGACAATATAACTGGCATACGCAGTCGCTTCCAGGTCTTCACGGATGTGCCGCATGGAATCGATCGTCTCCCCCTGTTCCAGCGCGCCCATCCCTTTCCCGGTCCGCAGCAGGAAGGATGCATGGACGAACACCTGCGTAACGGAAGAAAGCCGGCTCGCCGGTTTCTTTGCGCCGCGGGCCATCGCTGTCAGCTTGCCCGCTTCCTTCGTTAGTATGGTGACAATCTTATTCGTCTCGCCATATGGGATTGTACGAAGCACGATCCCTTCCCATTTGTTCATCATGACGTTCGCCTCCACTCAATTGCAGAACGGTCAGTATTCGTCTTCCCTGAATCCGAACTCCTTCAGTTGCCCGGGCTTATTGCGCCAGTCTTTCTGCACTTTCACCCAGAGTTCCAGATAGACCTTCGAACCAAGTAGCATTTCGATATCACGACGGGCCTTCGAACCGATCTGTTTCAGCAGGGCGCCCTGCTTACCGATGACAATCCCCTTCTGGGAATCCCGCTCGACGATGATGGTGGCCATGACATTGACCAGGTCCCTGTCGGACTCCCGCGAGATTTTGTCGATAACAACTGCAATCGAGTGGGGTACTTCCTCGCGCGTCAGGTGAAGCACCTTTTCACGGATCAGTTCCGAGACGATGAAGCGTTCGGGATGATCGGTCACCTGGTCATCAGGATAATACTTCGGTCCTTCCGGAAGATAGGTCAGCAGCGTCTCCATCAGTCGTTCCACGTTGTTGCCATTCAGGGCGGACAGCGGCACGATCTCCGCAAAGTCATATTCCTCGGTATATGAGGTGATGATGCCAAGCAGATCATCAGGATGCACTAGGTCGATTTTGTTAATGACGAGAAATACAGGTGTCTCCGTCCCCTGCAGCATTTCCATGACAAATCTGTCGCCGGGTCCGATTTTCTCGTTGGCATTGACCATGAAAAGAATGACATCGACTTCCTTCAGCGTATTCTTGGCGGATTTCATCATGAAGTCGCCGAGCTTATGTTTCGGCTTATGGATGCCCGGTGTATCGATGAACACCATCTGCGAGTTTTCGTTTGTGACGACACCCTGCACTTTGTTGCGTGTTGTCTGCGGCTTATCACTCATGATGGCGATCTTCTGTCCGACAACCCGGTTCATGAATGTCGATTTTCCGACGTTCGGCCGGCCGATGATGGAGACAAAGCCTGACTTGAAATCATTGTGCTCCATAGTCGAGATCCTCCTTGCTGAACGCTCCGGGAAGGAGCCCGCCAACCGTCGTTTCCAGGATGCTTCCTGTCGTGTTGGTCAGGAAGACCGGCATGTCGCTCGGGCAGAACTCTGCAATGACCTGTCGGCATGCACCGCAGGGTGAGATGGGGCCTTCCGTATTCCCAGTAACGGCCAATGCAGCAAACGACCGGGTTCCCTCCGAGATCGCTTTGAAGAAAGCGGTCCGTTCGGCACAATTCGCCATGCTGTATGCTGAATTCTCGATGTTGCAGCCTTCTATGATGTCACCATCCGCAGTCAGGAGTGCTGCACCCACTGGGAATTTCGAGTACGGCACATAGGCGTTCTCCATAGCGTGTATCGCATGATCTATCAGTTTCTGTTTATCCAAAAATCCCACTCCAATCTAGTAATTAAGCCGCTTAATCAAACCATTTCGGCAAAAATATGATCGCGCCTGTGACAGCGCTTGCTATCGCGAAAACAAGGACAGCACCGGCAGCCAGATCCTTGGCCTGCTTCGCAAGCGGATGCCATTCACCAGTCACAAGATCCACAGTCCGCTCGACGGCTGCATTCATCAGCTCCAGTGCTATCATCAGTCCGATGACGATGACGATGATGATCCACTCCGTCCGGCTCAGGCCCGTCCATAAGCCGGCAGCCAGGACAGCAGCCGCTGCAGCCAGATGGGATTTGACATTTCGTTCATACAGGACACCATGCCAGATGCCCATCCATGCGTACGTAAACGCCATGAGGTACTTCTTCATAGCTATATTACCGTCCGAGACCGTATTCTCGCAGGATCTCATCCTGCCGGCCGAACATCTTCTTTTCATCGGTCTCTGTCATATGATCATAGCCAAGCAGGTGGAGGAATCCATGCAGTGCGAGGAACCCAAGTTCACGCTCCAGACTGTGGCCGTATTCCTCTGCCTGCCGTTTTGCGGTTTCGACGGAGATAAGGAGATCGCCGAGATGGCGCTGCATGTCCGCTGCACCGACAATCGCCGTCTCCCCTTCGCCTTCTTCTTCCAGGGCGAACGAAATGACGTCAGTCGGTGTGTCTTTCCCGCGGTATTCCCGGTTAATGTCCCGGATGGACTCATCGTCCAGAAAGGTTACCGACAATTCAGTGCCGGACGCTACCGCTTCCTTATCTGCAGCGAACGCGAGCAGCCGCTCGATCAATTCCGCGGCACCGGCAGCGGCTCCGTCTGTTTCGTCCATGAAGTCAATGGTAAGCACAGGCTCCCTCCTTAATGTAAGTTATTTCGGGTATTCGATACGGCTGTGGAAAATGCCGTTCAATGTTTCACAGATGACCTGCTCGACTTTACGGATCTCTTTGAGCGACAGGTCGCATTCATCGAACTGTCCGTCGTTCACTTTTTCCTTGACGATCGCTTTCACGAGCGCGGAAATCTTTTCAGGTGTCGGTTCCTTCATGGAACGGACGGCAGCTTCGCAGCTGTCCGCAATGGAAATAACAGCGATTTCCTTCGTCTGCGGTTTCGGTCCTGCATATCGGAAGTCATCTTCCCGGACGCCGGGGTCCTGTTCTTTCGCTTTGTGGAAAAAGAATTTCAAAAAGCTAGTGCCATGATGCTGGCGGGCGATGTCGATGATATGTGAAGGCATTTTGTGAGCCGCCAGTATATCCGCACCGTCGGTTGCGTGGGCAATAATGATATCCCGGCTTTCTTCCGGCGTCAACTGATCATGCGGATTTTTGCCATGCTGGTTTTCTATGAAGTACATCGGCCGCACCGTTTTACCGATATCATGGTAATAGCTGCCGACCCTCGCCAGCAGTCCGTGAGCGCCGATCGCTTCGCATGCCGCGTCGGCAAGGTTTGCTACCATCACGCTGTGGTGGTAGGTTCCCGGTGTTTCCGTCAGCACTTTTTTCAGAAGCGGATGATTCGGATTCGACAGCTCAATCAGGCGCATATCCGAGACGACGTTGAACACCGACTCGAAGAATGGGAGCAGCCCGATCGTAAGCGCTGCTGCAAGGATAGCAGAACTGACAGCAGCGACGGCATAGAAAATGATCTCCGCTATCGTATAGGAAGACTGTGTCATCAGCAGATAGAAAGCGATATACAACACATTGACGACTGCAGCCGCCAGACTTGTACGGAGGATAGCAGTCCGCCTGCCGCTGTCGCCGAGCACCAGCAGGGCAGTCACCCCGCTGAGCAGGAAGTACAGCACCACTTCCATCTGCATGATCGACGCAACGCCTTCCTGCAGGATCAGTCCGCTAAGTGCGGATGTGACAACGATCGACAGGATTGCAAGACGGTCGTTCGTCAGCAGTTTCACCAGCAGGGGTGCCATGGCGGCAGGGAACATGAAGGCGACCTGCACGTCGAATTCCTTTTCGAGCACGCCTGCCAGTTTCATCACGATGACTGTCAGGAATAAGACCGCATAAAAGATGAACAAGTATTTTCTCCTGACGGCGCTGTCTTCACGGCTTAACATGAAGTATCCGTAGATCAGGCCTGACAAGAGCAGCAGGAAACAGACCAGACCCGCAATCGGTTTTGCGGAGCTCTGATTTGTCAGCAGTCCGGTCAGCTGAAGCTGCCGGTACGTCTCCTTGTCGATCACCTGACCTTCCCGCACGAGTACTTGTCCCTGCAGGATCCGCGTCGCCTCGATGCTGTCCCTCGCCTGTTTGATACGCTGCTCAGTCAGTTCTTCATTGACTGTTTCAGTAGGGACGATCAGCGGCCTGATCAGCTGGATCATCGTCTGGATCTGCTCTTCGGGTACGTCCTCGGACATCCTGATTTTGCGTTCCGCATCGTACAGCACGGCTGCAAGATCCTTTGCTTTGAACGGCTTTGTCAGCTCTGACTCCAGGATGCTGTCGGTCTCCTGACGGATGTTCAGGAGTACGCTTTCGTTTTCCAGGAGCAGGCTGCGGAGTACCGTATCATTCAGGTAAAAATCCGGTTCCTTTTCTTTCAGCACCTTCAGTTTCTTTTTCATCTCATCCACCGATTTCTTCAGAACGGTGTCTGTGACGTGCTCTTCTTTTGCAAGCACCGACTGCTTCACTTCCAGAATATCATCGAACAGCGATCGGGCGATCATCCGCCGGTTCGGCGCTATCTCTTCGTTGAATTGATAGACAGGCGGCTGCTCGTCCGCCACCCGTTCCCGTTCTTCTTCAGTGCGTTCCGTATCTTCAACTGTTTTCAGGGAACGTATCGTGCTCGGTGCAATCTCGAAGGGCGAAAGTTCGTAGGTTTCCTGACGGACGTCTTCCAGGAGCAGGAAAAAGAGAAGGACGGCGGACAGGCCGACCACGAACGATGCAGTTACTTGAAATGTCAAGGACTTGATAAGTCGGATCAACGGCTTGTGCATCCCTTGAATCCCCTTTCAGCCAAAAGAAATGCAGTCAGTTAAGTGATTCTTACAATATGTAACGAGCAGCCCGGTCAGGACTGCTCTTCCTCGTAGGCATCGATAATCTTCGCAACGATCGGATGCCGGACGACGTCAGCGGGTTCGAGATACTGGAAATGGATCTCCGGCACCTTGGATAGGATGGATTCAGCCGCGATCAGTCCTGACTTTGCGCCTTTTGGCAGGTCGATCTGCGTCTTATCACCGGTGATGACCATTTTGGAGCCGAATCCGAGGCGTGTCAGAAACATCTTCATCTGCGCATGGGTCGTATTCTGAGCTTCGTCAAGGATGACAAACGCATCATCCAATGTGCGTCCCCTCATATAAGCGAGCGGTGCGATTTCAATCGCCCCCCGCTCGATGAGCCGTTCGGTATGTTCGGCACCCAGCATGTCATGGAGGGCATCATACAACGGCCTCAAATACGGGTCAACTTTGTCTTTCAGATCACCCGGCAGGAACCCGAGACTCTCACCTGCTTCGACAGCGGGCCGGGTGAGGATGATCCGTTTGGCAGCACCCGTTTTCATGGCATGCACGGCCAGCACGACCGCCAAATAGGTCTTTCCTGTCCCTGCAGGTCCGATACAGAACGTCAGGTCGTTGTGACGGATCGCCTGCACATATTCCCGCTGGCCTATCGTCTTGGCCCGGATCACCTTCCCTTTGCTGTTGCGTGCGATTTCTGCATCATACAGTTCGGCAAAATATTCGATAGTACCATTATTCACCATCTCAAGCGCAGTTGCAACATCCCTCTGATTGATCTGGATGCCTTTCCGGATCACTTTGAGCAATTGCTCCAAGAGCTGTTTGGCGGCCTCTGTGCTTTCTTCTGTGCCTTTCAGGGAAATGGTCTCGCCTCTCGTGACAATGGCAGCGCCGAGCTGCTCTTCGATCAATTTGATGTTCTGATCGGAAATACCGAGCAGCATGACGGCTTCGTTCGGGTCTTCCAAATGAAGTTGCAGCATTTGTTCACTCAATCAATCGTCTCCCCCTTGGGATATCGGTCTTTTTTCCGCGATATTTTCATTTATCAAAAAAAGTACAGTCCCTGTTACTTTATCACTGTCAAACGTCACCTGTAAAATGTTTTCATCCTTAATCTCTTTTTCATAGGACGTTTCAGACAGCAGCTTGTGTTTCAGGAGAGGAATCAGAAATGACTCCTCCATCCCTTCGTTCAATTCCACTTCCCTGACAGGATAGTCGGTCATCTCTTTCCACTCGACGACTTTCCACCATGGCCGTCCGTTTTGCCGTTTGTCCGACCATGGAGCCTGCCAGTCAATGACTGTTTCCGTTTCCCCTGCGCTCCTGTACCGGACGGTTCGGGGCAGGCTGAAGCGGTATTCCAGCCAGTAATCAGCAAAGACCGCTCCTTCTGCACCGACGACAGCTGTTTTATCACCTTGGACGAGGACCCCTGTCGCGAGTAAGTCGCCTTTTTTCACCGTCTGGTTCCGGTGGGCGACCGGTTCACCGCTGGACAGCCTGAACCCTGTCACCACCCCGCCTGTACGTGCAGCGAGTTCGCTGGGTTTTCCGTCGGATTCCTGTACACGCGCGGTTTTCGGCGAGAGCATCGGAATGACATGCAGTGTAGTCCCTTTCTTTTCAAACCGCACCCATGACAGATCATGGTCCACCGCCATGATCTGCGTCCGGAGGGCATCCTCCGCCGGTATGCCGCCAAGCAGCTGCATCGGTTTGACAGACGACCGTTCGAGGGCCTGCTGGACCTTTTCTGCTGTCTCCGGGTGTTCCGCGTCGACCGTCACCTGCCATAGGAATAAGGAAGCCGCGAACGGGATGAGACCAAACAGCAAAAGGCTCCACGACCGGAACAGCCGCTCAGCGGGCAGTCCGTCTTCCAGACGGACAATATGGACTTTCAGACGGTGCCGCCTGCGGTTCGCCCTTATGTAGCGGAGTCCCCTGCTGTCCGTCCTCAGCCAGACTTTCCCTGCCTGCTGTTCCACCCGTGTCACTTTCCTGCGGCTGCGCACCATTTCATTGATGAAGGATGTGCAGGAGGAGCCGCTGAGCTCCACATCAAACAGTCTTTTTTTCATGCGCTTCCCCTCCGGCTCCCTGTTTCACTATATGGAGTTCATGCAGCTCGGAAAAGGATAATAATGCAGAATGTTCGAGAAGCATATCGAACTCAAGTCCGGTCCCCCGCAATTCTATATTGTAGCCTTCCTTGCGCAATGTAACGTTACTATCAGTGATCTTGACAAGTTCATATCCGCCCAGCAGTTTGAAGGACGCCCAATCTTCGACTGAGACAAATGAACCCATTTCAAATAGTTTTCTCAAAGCACAGACCCCCTATACCAAATGTATGCTTGGCACAGGGGGTCAATGCGTATTCATCTTCGTTTGGATTTTGGCGGCCCGAGGATTTCAGAGAAGATGATCCCTTTCAGGATATCCTCTTCGTCCGTCAGGCTCAGCCGAACAGCATTTGCGCTCTCTTCAGCAGCTGCAGCAGGATTGTGTGCGGACAGTCTGCCGCTCCTTGGAGCGGAATTCCGCTGGCCCTCGTTCTTGACCGGTGAACCGGCAGCCCGAGGCGCAGGCTTAGGAGTTTTGGCAGCGCCCGGCGGCTGCCGAACGATTTCCGGCCTGGCCGGGGGTTGTTCTTCCACCGTCTTCCGCTGTTCCTCCTGGATTTCGCGGTAGATATCACCCGTCAGTTCCTTCAGCCGTTTGAATGGATCCGGCTGCTGGGAAGCCGGGCGCGGCGTCTTTTGCTGTGGTTCAGGCATACGCCGTGTTTCCTGGACGTCTTTCGTTCCGGCATCCCCTTTGTTCTTTTTACTGAACAGTGTGCTGAGAAGGCCGATCACTGCTAAAATTATAATCTGTTCCATCAGCGCATCCCCTTTCCGGGAAGCTGAAGCTTCTCATTACGGTTTTTTCGGTTTGTCATCTTTACTTTCAGTGCTGCCGATCTTTCCGATTGAATCCCTCATGCCGGTATCGGCCTGCAGGTTTTTATAGTTCATGTAATCCATGACACCGATATTTCCGCTGCGGAGAGCTTCCGCCATCGCCATCGGCACTTCCGCCTCGGCTTCCACGACTTTCGAGCGCATCTCGACGACTTTCGCACTCATTTCCTGTTCGTTCGCAACAGCCATCGCCCGGCGTTCTTCCGCCTTAGCCTGTGCGATGCTCTTATCCGCCATCGCCTGTTCGGTCTGAAGCTCGGCACCGATGTTTTTGCCAATATCCACATCGGCGATATCGATCGACAGGATTTCGAAAGCAGTCCCTGAATCGAGCCCTTTGGTCAGGACCGTCTGAGAAATCAGGTCAGGATTTTCAAGCACCTTGGCGTGGTCGACCGAGGAACCGATTGTCGAAACGATCCCTTCGCCGACACGCGCAACAATCGTCTCCTCACCCGCACCGCCGACGAGCCGGTCGATGTTTGCACGGACCGTGATACGCGCTTTCGCTTTCACTTCGATACCGTTCATGGCAACACCTGCGATGAATGGCGTTTCGATCACTTTCGGGTTGACCGACATCTGGACCGCTTCGAGAACGTCCCGTCCTGCCAGGTCAATCGCTGCAGCACGCTCGAATGACAGCTCGATGTTCGCACGCTGGGCTGCAATCCGGGCGTTGACGACACGGTCGACGTTCCCGCCTGCAAGGTAATGACTCTCCAGCTGGTTGATGGTCACATCGACACCGGCCTTATGTGCTTTGATGAGCGGGTTGACCACCCGGCTCGGAATAACCCGCCGGAGTCTCATCCCGACTAGTGTGAAAATACTGACCCGTACACCTGCCGCCAGCGCGGAAATCCACAATGCGACTGGGACGAACGTGAAAAATACAGACAGGACGATGATCGCCGCAACGACAATCACAACAATCCCTACAAGACCGCCACTGATCATGATTCATTTCCCTCCATTTCCTGAAGTTCCCGTACTACGGTGCGGGAGCCTTCAACTTTCACTATCTTAACATGCTTCCCCTTGTCGATGTAGCTTCCCTCTGAAACTACATCGATCCGATCGCCGTCCATGACGATGGCGCCTGACGGCCGGAGAGCCGTGATGGTGACACCTGTTTTGCCGATCCAGTCGATATGGTTCACATTGGACACATATCCGCTTTCCGTATCGGTTGCATCCAGCAGAATCATCTTGTTGAGCAGATGCAGCCGTTTCCCGAAGAATTTCATGATTACCACCATCCCCATAATTGCTACAGCAATTGCGATGAGCACCGAGACTGCCATATACATCGGATTCGCGCCGGCCATTATGATACTTGCGGTGACTGCCACCGCTCCGAGCACGCCTGCGATGCCATGGGGCAGGAACAGCTCGGCAACGATCAGAGCAGCACCGAGCAGGAACAGCAGAAGTGCTTCATATCCTGCCAGTCCGGCGATCAGATGACCGTAGAAGAACAGCAGCAGTGCCGACAGCCCCATTGTCCCCGACACGCCGAAGCCTGGTGAATACAATTCGACGACAAGCCCGAGTCCTGCTATTGACAGGAGGATCGGGACTACGACCGGATTCGTGATGAACCTTGCAAGCTTCTCACTGAACGCCGGTTCCGATGTGATGATATCCGCATTGTCCAGTTTGATTTCCGCCAGCAGGGCATCATAGTCCTTGATTGTGCCTTCACTGTACTTGACGTCCGGCCGGGCGGCTTCCTTATCCGTCAGCGTCAGCAATTCCCCTTTACCGGCCCGGAACTCGCTCAGGTCGATATCAGCATCCGCCATTGCAAGTGCAAACTTCGGATCCCGATTGTGTGATTCGGCAGCGTTTTGCATGTCGGCGGACCATGCACTCTGCGCCTTCACGCCGGCTGCGTTTCCTGACCCGTCGATAACCGCTGCAGCACCGATCTTGGAGCTTGGCGCCATGTAGATCTTATCGGCATGGAGCGCAAGAAACGCCCCCGCGGACATCGCCCGTGTATTGACATAAGCGATGATCGGAAGTTCCGTCTCATCCATCAGTTTTGCGATTTCGCCGGCAGTTTCCGTGAAACCGCCTGGTGTGTTGATATCCAATATGATCGCATCCGCGTCCGATTCGTCAGCTTCCGTGAAAGACCGTTTCAGGAACGCGTACAGCCCTTTCTCGACTTCGCCGTGTACAGGAACTTTGTAAACGGTTTCCTTTTTAGCAGAAGCGTGGATGGAAAACGGCAGCGATACAGCTGAAACAATCAGTGTTAAGAGCAGCAAAATACGAACCCATTTATGCAAATTATCACCTGCTTTCCTGGATGATTGTCTCTTCAGTATACCTGTTATACGGATGAAACTCACGTAAGTTTCATTCTCTTGAAAGTTTTTGCAGAAACAATTCATTTACACAGCCAAACCTTTAAGGAATAAAAAAATAAGCCGGAAAACCACTGAGGGTTTTCCGGCTTACGCGCATTTACTGGTTTAACATTGCCGCAGGCAATCAATATTGGAGTTAATCAGAATTTGCGTTTACGAGCAGCTTCGGATTTCTTCTTCCGCTTAACACTTGGCTTCTCATAAAACTCATGCTTTCTTACGTCCTGAATCGTACCGCTCTTAGATACGGTACGTTTGAAGCGGCGAAGAGCATCTTCAAGTGATTCGTTCTTACGAACAGTTGTTTTAGTCATCTCTTGTCCCTCCCTCCGAACACACTTCGAACATAGCACACTGCTATGTACTTGAAAATTATATCCTATTATTTTAGAACCGTCAATAAAAAACTAGAAATCAGTAATCATTTTCAGATTGGAGTCCCTGCATGATTGCAACTCCAGAACTTGCACCGATACGTGTAGCGCCAGCTTCCTTCATGGCTTTCAGATCATCCAGACTCCGCACACCGCCGGAAGCTTTCACACCCATTTCAGGTCCGACTACCGATCTCATGAGCTTGACGTCTTCCGGAGTCGCTCCCCCCGTTGAAAAGCCGGTGGACGTCTTTACGAAATCAGCGTTCGCCTGCACAGCACATTCACAAGCAGCCCGCTTTTCCTGATCCGACAGAAGTGACGTTTCAATGATGACTTTCACGATTGCCTGATCACCAGCGGCATCCACGACCGCTTCGATGTCTTTGCGGACAGTTTCAGTATCTCCGCTTTTCAGCGCTCCGATATTGATGACCATATCGATTTCGCCGGCTCCATTGCGGATGGCGTCTTTCGTTTCGAACGCTTTCACTTCAGAAGTGGATGCGCCGAGGGGGAAACCGATGACCGTACACGTTTTCACTGCGGAGCCCTCCAGCTCAGCTGCAGCCGTTTTCACCCATGCGGGGTTGATGCAGACAGAGGCGAACCCGTACTTTTTTGCTTCTTGGCACAGTAATGTGACCTGTGATTCCGTTGCATCCGCTTTCAGCAGCGTATGATCGATCATGTTAGCAATAGCAGTCGTTTCCATTTCTATGACCTCCTGAAGGTTGTATGTACCTCTTCCATCTTATCAGAAAGACGGATAAAAAAGAAGCTGCCGTCAATCCGGCAGCTTCTCTGCGATCAGTGAACCAATTCCTTCGTCTCTTCAAGAACCCTGACGAACTGGCCTTCGTTGTAAGGATATCCTGCTTTCAGCAATTTGACGCGGACAATCTTGCCGACCATGGATTCAGCAGCCGGCAGCACCACTTTCAAATAGTTGTCGGTATACCCTTCATACAGACCGCTGTCCGGATCTTCTTTGAATTTCTCTTCAGGGATGACCTCAAGCACGGCACCTTCGAACTCGGCAGCATATTGCTTGGCAAGCTGATCATTCAGTTCAATCAGACGGTGGACACGCTCGTTTTTGACGTTTTCATCGACCTGATCTTCCATCCGGGCAGCCGGCGTACCGGTCCGTTTGGAGTACGGGAATACATGCAGTTCGGAGAACCGGTGATCACGGATGAAATTATATGTTTCCATGAATTCCTCTTCCGTCTCCCCCGGGAATCCGACGATTACGTCCGACGTGATCGCCAAGTGCGGCAGTGCTTCACGCAGGCGGTCGAGACGCTCCGCGAAGAATTCCATCGTATATTTACGGCGCATGCGTTTCAGGACTGTGTCCGAGCCGGATTGGATCGGGATATGCAGGTGTCGTACGATGATTTCCGAATTCTTCAGCACTTCGATAACTTCGTCCGTCAGCTGGCTCGCTTCGATGGAACTGATGCGGAGCCGTTTGAGACCATGGACTTTCGTTTCAAGATCTGTCAGCAGTCTCGCAAGGTTGTAATCTTTCAGGTCTTCCCCGTATCCGCCGGTATGGATGCCGGTCAATACGATTTCGAGATAGCCTGCATCGACAAGCTGCTGTGCCTGCCGGACGACTTCTTCCGGATCCCGGGAGCGCATCAGGCCGCGGGCCCATGGGATGATGCAGAATGTGCAGAAATTGTTGCAGCCTTCCTGGATCTTCAGGGAAGCACGTGTGCGGTCAGTGAATGCAGGAACATCCAGCTCTTCGTACACACGGTTTTTCATGATGTTCCGCACAGCGTTGATCGGCTGGCGCTCGCTGCGGTACTCCTCGATCAGTCCGAGCAGTTTGGTGCGGTCCTGGGTGCCGACAACGATGTCGACTCCGGGGATTGCCATGATTTCAGCAGGGGATGTCTGCGCGTAGCAGCCAGTGACGCAGATGACCGCGTCCGGATTCTGTCGGACAGCCCGACGGATGACCTGACGGCTCTTCTTGTCCCCTGTGTTCGTGACAGTACACGTATTAATCACATAGACGTCGGCGTTCTTCTCGAACTCCGTACGCTCATAGCCGGCTTCTTTAAACAGCTGCCAGATCGCTTCAGTCTCATAGTGGTTCACTTTACAGCCCAATGTATGGAAGGCAACCAATGACATCAGCTGCTCACCTCTTTCATTCGAATTCATAGGACACGGCGGATAGGACATACAAAGGTGCAGTTTCCGTCCGCAGGATGCGGGGCCCGAGTGACATCGGCAGGAAGCCGGACTCTTCAAGCTGTTCCGCCTCATTGCGTGACAGACCGCCTTCCGGCCCGAACAGGACCAGTATCGATTGTCCATGATACACCTTTTGCAGACGCACTGCAATCTTATTTGACATGCCTTCCTTCGCATCCTCCTCGTCCGCAAAGAGGCATACATCAAACTGACCGGCGATGCCGAGTATGTGGCGGAAACTGACTGGTTCACTGATCACGGGCACTTCCGTGCGATGTGACTGCTCTGCTGCTTCTTTCGCGATCTTTTCAAGCCTCGCTGTTTTTTTGCCGCCTTTTTTTTCATCCCATTTGACGATCGAACGCGCAGCCTGGAAAGGGATCATGCCGGCCATTCCGAGCTCTGTCCCTTTCTGGGCGATTAGTTCCAGCTTATCGCCTTTCGGAAGCCCGCATGCCAGCGTCACACGGACCGGCAGCTCACTCTTCTGTGCAGTGCGGCCGGCCGCCTGGACATGGACACCGGCTTCGTCGATATGCGTAATATCGGCGATATGACCGATGCCGTCGTACACACAGCAGATCGTGTTCCCCGGCGACATCCGCATGACACGTGTAATATGCTTCTCGTCTTCGCCAGTGATGACGGCTGCACCTGTTTCATCGAATGGAGCATCCAGAAAATAGCGCTGCATGATTACACCTCTTTTTTACGGGCGATCAATGCGACCCAGTCTTCCATGACGACCGATTCGACCAGTTCGAAGCCCTTTCCGATCAGGTCCTCTTTGACCAGGTCCTTCTTTGCGGAAATGATCCCCGAGACGATGAACAGGCCGCCCGGAGCCAGCAGTTCGTGTGCATCTGAGGAAAAGGTGACAATGACTTCCGCAAGGATGTTGGCGACAATGACATCGGCCTGCTCATTTACAGATTCCAGCAGATCCCCCTGCATGACCTCTATCTTTTCGTCACAATTGTTCAGGGAAATATTCTCTTTCGCTGCAGCGACCGCCACTTCGTCCAGATCCAGCGCCAGTATTTCCTTAGCATCCAGCAGGGCAGCCCCGATCGCCAGCACACCCGAACCTGTTCCTACGTCGATGACATAGTCCTCAGGCTTCACATACTTCTCCAGCGCCTGCAAGCACATGACCGTCGTCGGATGCGTACCTGTCCCGAAAGCCATACCCGGGTCCAATTCGATGATCAGTTCATCCGACTCGACGGGTTCATACGACTCCCACGTCGGTACAATCGTGAAACGGCCTGAAATCTTGACAGGATGATAGTATTTCTTCCAGGCGGTCGCCCAGTCCTCTTCATCCACCTCAGTTGTCGTGATCGCTTTTTTCCCTGTATCGAGGTTGAATTCCTTCAGCTTATCGATCGATTCACTGATTTCCTGCACCGTCTCTTTCAGGAAGCTGTTCGCAGGCAGGTATGCTTTCACGAGCACGCCTTCCGAAGGGTAATCTCCGGGATCAAGATCATAGATTTCACCGAACCGGTCTTCGTGCTCCCGCTCCGGCTCAACGGAATCTTCGATGACGACACCGCTGGCACCTGCTTCGTGGAGAATGTTCGCGACTGCTTCCGTCGCTTCGTTTGTTGTGTGGATTGTAATTTCAGACCATTTCACGTGTACTCAATCCTTTCAGTCGCCTTTGAATGACCGCTTGATTTTATCGAACAGGGAACTTGAGTATTCGCCCGGCGAATCTCCGTCGATCGATGCAAATTCACGCAGCAGTTCCTTCTGTTTCTCTGTCAATTTCTTAGGGGTCACAAGCTTGACGATGATATGCTGATCACCGATTCCGTGGCCGTGGACGTTCTGGATCCCTTTACCTCGGAGGCGGAACGTGGTGCCGGTCTGCGTGCCTGCCGGGATTTTCAAGTTCACTTTCCCGTGGATCGTCGGCACTTCGATTTCGTCACCCAGTGCCGCCTGTGGGAACGTCAGGTTGACTTCCAGGATGACGTCGTCCGCTTCACGGATGAACTTCTCATGCGGGCGTACACGGAACACGATGTACAGGTCTCCTGCCGGACCGCCGTTCACGCCGGCTTCACCCTGGCCTGCCACCCGCAGCTGCTGGCCATCATCGACACCTGCCGGGATGGTGACTTTTATTTTCTTGCGCTTGGTCACGCGGCCTGAACCGTGGCACGTTTCACATTTCTCTGGGATGATCTTGCCCGTTCCTCCGCACACGTTACAGACTTTGCGGTTGACCATCTGTCCGAGCGGTGTGTTCTGGGTGACGGAAATCTGACCGGTTCCACCGCAATTCGTACACGTTTTCGGAGTGGTGCCCTTCTTGGCGCCGCTGCCATGACACGTTTCACAAACTTCCTCACGCGGAATTTCGATCTCGGTCTCTTTTCCGAAGGCCGCCTCCATGAAGTCGACTGTCATCGTATACTGGAGATCGTCTCCCTTGCGCGGTGCATTCGGATCACGCCGTCTGCCGCCGGCACCGCCGAAGAACGAACTGAAAATATCCTCGAACCCGAAACCGTCACCTCCGCCGAAACCGCCGAAGCCGCCCCCTCCGAAGCCCTGGTTCGGATCTGCGTGCCCGTATTGGTCATAGGAAGCCCGCTTGTTTTCGTCACTCAGCACTTCGAAGGCTTCCGTCACTTCCTTGAACTTCTCTTCCGCCCCTGCCTCTTTGTTCAAGTCAGGGTGATACTGCTTGGAAAGCTTGCGGTACGCTTTCCGGATCTCTTCCTTGGTTGCCGACTTCGACACGCCAAGCACTTCGTAATAATCACGTTTGCTCATTGGTCCACACTCCTGAAAACTCATTTAGCGTTGAGTGCATTGTAACACTAAAAGAGGTTGTTTGGGTACAAACGAAAAAGCCAAAGCCGGAATATCGGACTTTGACTTTTCCGTCAATCAAGTATCGGTTCAGTTTTTGTTGTCGTTGTCCACTTCAGAGAAATCGGCGTCAACAACTCCGTCGTCGTCCGAACCCGGCTGGTCTCCGCCTTGTGCGTTCGCTTCGGCTTGTGCCTGCTCATACATTTTCATCGTCATCTGCTGGACGACTTGTTCGAGAGCATCTTTCTTTTCTTTGATGTCTTCCAAGTTGTTTGCCTCAATTGCGGATTTCAGCGCTTCCTTCGCTTCGTCTACGCTTTTGATCTCCTCTTCGGAAACTTTTCCTTCCAGGTCCTTCACGGTTTTTTCAGCCATGAATACGAGCTGGTCCGCTTCGTTACGGAGATCAGCTTCTTCCTTCTGCTTCTTATCCTCTTCCGCGTGTGCTTCGGCATCTTTCACCATGCGGTCGATTTCATCATCAGAAAGGCCTGAGCTCGACTGGATGGTGATGTTCTGTTCTTTTTGAGTGCCCATATCTTTCGCTTTGACGGTTACGATACCGTTCTTGTCGATATCGAACGTCACTTCGATTTGAGGGACTCCGCGTGGTGCCGGCGGGATATCCGTCAATTGGAAACGGCCGAGCGTCTTATTGCCGCTCGCCATGGAGCGCTCTCCCTGAAGGACATGGATGTCCACTGCAGGCTGATTGTCCGCAGCTGTCGAGAATACTTGCGACTTGCTTGTCGGAATAGTCGTATTCCGCTCGATCAGCTTCGTGAAGACACCGCCCATCGTCTCGATGCCGAGCGACAGTGGTGTCACGTCGAGAAGCACGACGTCCTTAACGTCCCCTGTCAGGATCGACCCCTGTACAGCAGCTCCCATCGCAACGACTTCGTCAGGGTTGACGCCCTTGAACGGCTCTTTGCCTGTTTCTTTCTTGATTGCTTCCTGGACGGCCGGGATACGGGTGGATCCGCCGACAAGGATGACGCGGTCCAATTCTGAAGCTGACAGGCCGGCGTCTTTGATGGCCTGGCGTGTCGGAACCATCGAGCGCTCCACGAGGGATGCTGTCAGTTCGTCGAATTTCGCACGGGACAAATTCACTTCCAAGTGTAGCGGTCCGGCCTCCCCTGCTGTGATGAATGGAAGTGAGATCTGGGTCGATGTAACACCCGACAGATCTTTCTTCGCTTTTTCAGCCGCATCTTTCAGGCGCTGCATCGCCATTTTGTCTTTTGACAGATCGATGCCGTTCTCTTTGCGGAATTCCTGGACGAGGTAATCGATGATGATATTGTCGAAGTCATCGCCGCCCAGTTTGTTATCGCCCGCAGTTGCGCGCACTTGGAAGACGCCGTCTCCGAGTTCCAGGATGGATACGTCGAATGTACCGCCGCCAAGGTCATAGACCAGGATTGTCTGGTCTTCTTCCGTTTTGTCAAGACCGTATGCAAGCGCCGCTGCTGTCGGCTCGTTGATGATCCGCTCGACTTCGAGACCGGCAATCGTACCGGCGTCTTTCGTCGCCTGGCGCTGTGCGTCGTTGAAGTAAGCCGGAACTGTGATGACAGCCTTCGTCACTTTCTCGCCGAGATAGTCTTCCGCATAGCCTTTCATGTACTGGAGGATCATTGCTGAGATCTCCTGTGGTGAATACTCCTTGCCGTCGACTTTCTCTTTGTAATCAGAACCCATGTGGCGTTTGACCGACATGACCGTGTTCGGATTCGTGATGGACTGGCGTTTTGCGACTTCACCGATCTGCCGCTCGCCGTTCTTGAACGCTACGACTGAAGGTGTTGTGCGGTTGCCTTCCGGGTTCGGGATCACTTTCGCTTCTCCGCCTTCATAAACTGCCACTACTGAGTTCGTTGTTCCTAAGTCGATTCCGATAATTTTGCTCATAGAAAAATTCCTCCTAAAATGTGTTCGTTATAGTAGGTTGTCAGACTCGATTATTCGTTCACTTTCACCATCGCCGGACGGAGTACTCGATCTTTCAGCATATACCCCTTCTGCAGCACTTCAAGCACGATGCCGGATGGCTTTTCCTCATCCGTACCGGTCATGACGGCCTGATGGAAGTTCGGATCGAAGTCGAGACCAGCCGCCTCGATCTCCTGAAGACCTTCGGATTTCAGTGCATCGTCAAGACTGCGGTACACCATCTGCATACCCGTCATCAGACTTTTCGCATCTTCGCTTTCGGCTTGGACGGACAGACCTCTTTCGAAATTATCGAGAACAGGTATGAGGTGCGTCAGTACTTCCTGGGCGCGGTATTTCTGCATCGCCTCTTTGTCCAGGTTCGCCCGCCTGCGGGTGTTATCGAGGTCTGCCAGAATCCGCAGCCGGCGGTTCTCCTCTTCTTCCAGCCTGTTCTCGAGATCTGCAATCCGCCGATCTCTTTCATCCGCCTCTGCACCGTCTGTCTGATCTGCAGTGCCATTTTCAGCGTCAGGCTGCACAGCGTTTTCTTCTTCGGTATCGTTCACCGCACCGCTGCTGTTTTCAACTTCTTCGGAAACTGGTTCTTTTTCTGTCATGGTTTGTTCCTCCTATCCGTTCTTCCATCAATCGTGAGTTTTTCCAATGCCGCCGACAAGTCTTCGCTGAGAATATCGAGCAGCGTGATCACTCTGCCGTAGTCCATCCGTTTCGGACCGATGATGGCAATTGAACCGGTCATGTCGGTACCAACGGCATAGGCGGTGGAGATAACACTGAAATCATCGAGCGTATGCTCCTTGTTTTCGGAACCTATGCGGACTTGGATGCCCGCAAAAGTCTGTTCGAACAGCCGCAGCGGTACGCCCTGTTCGATAGCCTCGAGAAAGGACTTCACTTTTTCTATGTCATTGAACTCCGGCTGTTTCATCATGTTCATCTGACCGCTCAGGAAGAGCCGTTCATCCGTCTTTCCGGCCATGGCGTCCTGTATGGACGAAAGGATTGCTCCTGCATTGCTCACATGGCGCTCGTACAGCTGTTTCGACTCAGCAGCGAGCTTTCTGGGAATGTCCGACAGCGGCGTTCCGACGAGCCGTTCATTCAGAAGATTCACCATCCGTTCAATATCAGATGGTGACAGGCCGTCCGTAATATCGACGACATGATTCTCCACTCTTCCTGTATTGGTCACCATGATGGCGACAGCTTTGTCATCCGACAGCGGCACGATCGAAAAACGTTTTACCTTATGCGCTTTTGTATCCGGCCCGAGCAGAACCGTCGTGTAATCCGTCAGTTCAGACAGGATGGACGCAGAATTTCTTATCAGCACTTCCGCTTCCAGCGCCCTTTCCCGGAATACCGAACGGAGCTGGAGGTTATCCTCCGTCTTAAGCTTTTGGGGAGTCAGCAAGTGGTCGACGTAAAATCGGTATCCCTTCTCAGAAGGGACCCTCCCGGATGACGTATGGGTCTTTTCTAAAAAACCCATTTCTTCCAAGTCTGCCATCTCATTGCGTATCGTGGCCGGACTGAAAGGCGCTTCCTTTTTTTTCGAAAGCTGTCTGGAGCCCACAGGCTGAGCGGATTCGATGAAGTCGTTAACCGTCAGTTGCAAGATAAGCAATTGCCTGTTTGTCAACATGATCATCACTCCTGTTAGCACTCAAGTAGAACGAGTGCTAATACTATATTCAATTTACCAAAATGCGAAAGCAGTGTCAAACGATTGGATCGCTTTTACAAGAGGAATTGCTGGAATGCTTCATTGCCCTTGAAAACTCCGTCCTTTGTCAGACGGACACGGTCTCCCCGGCGTTCCAGAAGGCCCCTGGCGGCCAGATCATCCACCACGCTGCCGTATTTCTCTTCCAAGGGTATACCGAATTTGAGGGCGAACTTGCCGGCGGAGACCCCGTCGAGCTTCCGCAGACCGAGGAACATCTCCTCTTCCATTTTCTCCTGCTGGGTCACTTCATGCTCCTCCAGCCGAGGCAGCCGTCCTTCGTCCACCGCCGCCATATACTTTTTCAGCGGGCCGAGGTTCGCATACCGGACACCGTCCAGGTAACCATGGGCACCCGCACCGACGCCTGCATATTCATCGTTCTCCCAATAGATCATATTATGGACGGACTCATGGCCGGGGATTGCAAAATTGCTGATTTCGTACTGTCCGCGGCCCGCTTGTTCCATCCTGCTGATCAACGACTCGAACATCGCTGTTTCCGCATCCTCCCCGGGAAGCGGCAGCCGCCCTTTGTTCATGAGATTATAGAAGACAGTCTTCGGTTCGATGATGAGCGAATACCCGGAGTAGTGAGGGAGATCGAGAGCGAGTGCCTGATCCAGTGTCGTCTCCCATTGCTTGCGGGTCTGATCCGGCAGTGCGTAGATGAGGTCGATGCTGATGTCATCGAATCCATTCTTACGTGCATCCGCGATGACTTGCACTGCCTGTTCAGGACTGTGGGAGCGGCCGATCCGTTTCAGCAGTGCTGGATCGAACGATTGGACACCAAGACTGAGCCGCTTGATGCCTCCGTTTTTAAGCACGCGCAACTTGTCCGTCGTCAGTTCGTCCGGATTGGCTTCCGTCGAGAACTCCGTCAGACGGGCAGTGTCCACGAATGAGCCGACGATTTCCAGCAGTGTGTCGAGCTGCCCGGCTGTCAGGGCAGTCGGCGTACCGCCGCCGAAAAAGACGGTTTCCACTGTGCTGAAGTCGGCACCTGCCTGTTTCAGTATGGATAGTTCTCCCCGGATCGATTCTAGATAGGCATCGACCGGCTGGTTTTTGACAAAGACCTTATTGAAATCACAATAGTGGCAGATTTGGTGACAGAACGGGATATGGATGTACAGACCTCTCATTTGCTGGGTTTCCTCCTGTAAACGCCAAACAGAGGGCATGGAAGCCCCCTGTCTGCGCAGTTCATACTTATTCTTCGTCCATCCGCAATACAGCCATGAAGGCTTCCTGCGGCACTTCGACAGAGCCGACTTGCTTCATTCTCTTTTTGCCTTCTTTTTGTTTCTCGAGCAGTTTCCGTTTCCGTGAGATGTCGCCGCCGTAGCACTTCGCCAGGACGTTCTTCCCCATGGATTTGATCGTCGAACGCGCGATGATCTTCTGGCCGATTGCCGCTTGGACCGGCACTTCGAACTGCTGGCGCGGAATCAGGGATTTCAACTTTTCGACAATCGCTTTCCCGCGTTCGTAAGAGAAGTCCTTGTGGACGATGAAGCTGAGCGCATCCACAGTCTCTCCGTTCAGGAGGATATCCATCTTGGCAAGCTTCGACGTCTTGTATCCCATCAGTTCGTAATCGAGTGATGCGTATCCTTTCGTACTGGACTTCAGCTGATCGAAAAAGTCATAGACGATTTCAGCAAGCGGCAGTTCATATACGATATTGACACGGGAGGCATCCAAATAATCCATCGTCAGGAAATTCCCGCGTTTTTTCTGACACAATTCCATGACCGCCCCTACATAGTCATTCGGAACCATGATGGATGCTTTGACATACGGCTCCTCGACGTACTCGATCTTCTGGGCGTTCGGCATCATGGACGGGTTGTCCACTTTCACTTCGCTGCCGTCCGTCAAGACGACATTGTAGATCACGCTCGGTGCCGTCGTGATGAGATCGATATTGAATTCCCGCTCGATCCGCTCCTGGATGATTTCCATATGGAGGAGGCCGAGGAATCCGCACCGGTATCCGAAGCCGAGTGCCTGGGATGTTTCCGCTTCATACTCCAGGGCGGAGTCGTTCAATTCAAGTTTCTCCAGCGCTTCCCGGAGATCGTTATATTTGGATGTATCGATCGGATACAGCCCGCAGAAGACCATCGGGTTCATCTTCCGGTAGCCTGCCAGAGGTTTTTCAGCCGGGTTGTCCGCGAGGGTGATCGTATCCCCCACTCGAGTGTCTCCGACCGTCTTGATGGCCGCTGACAGATACCCGACATCGCCGACGGTCAATTCGTCGCGCGGCGAGATTTTCGGAGTGAAGACACCGAGGTCCACCACTTCGAATTCTTTTCCTGTTGCCATCATGCGGATTGTGTCTCCCGGCTTAATGGAACCTTCCATTATACGAATATTAACGATGACCCCTTTGTACTGATCATAATGGGAGTCGAAAATCAGCGCTTTCAGCGGTGCGTCCGGATCGCCAGATGGTGCAGGCACCTTCTCGACGATCTGTTCCAGGATCTCTCCGATACCGATCCCGGATTTTGCGGATGCATGAACTGCTTCGGATGCATCGATGCCGATGACGTTCTCGATTTCATCCTTGACGCGGTCGGGATCGGCTGCCGGAAGGTCGATTTTATTGATGACTGGCAGGATTTCCAAGTCGTTATCAAGTGCCAGATATACGTTCGCAAGCGTCTGTGCCTCGATTCCCTGCGCGGCATCCACAACCAGTATGGCGCCTTCGCACGCGGCAAGGCTTCGTGACACTTCGTATGTGAAGTCGACATGCCCCGGTGTATCGATCAGGTGGAATGTATACTCTTCGCCATTTTTCGCTTTGTACATCAGCTGCACGGCATTCAGTTTGATGGTGATTCCCCGTTCGCGCTCGAGATCCATGGAGTCGAGTGTCTGGGTTTTCATTTCCCGTGCAGTGATCGTGCCTGTCTGTTCGAGCAGCCTGTCGGCCAAAGTGGATTTCCCGTGGTCGATATGCGCAATGATCGAGAAGTTCCGTATGTTTTTCTGTCTGTCCAGTTTCTGCTGATGATTCATCATAATTTTCACTCCTAATTCGGCTAGTATGAATTATAGCAGAAACCCGGCACCGGTGTTAGACATTTCATCCGGAAGTGAGTAGTCCGCCTGCCCCACGCCAAAAAGACGGCCGCATATCCAGCCGTCTTGTTCGTTACCTGCACACGCAGGACTACTTATCAATCTGCCTGTTCCTCCGTTTGCAGAAGGTTTGCCGCCTCGGCGATCACGGCGATCGTCCTGTTGAGTTCGTCTTCCGTATTGCCGATGCCGCCCAGCTCGATCAGGATGAAGCCAGGATGAAGATCCTGATTGTATTTCCCATCGACCCCCGGTCCGCCTTTCAGCAGGATGTTGCGCGTGATTCCGGGGACGATCGCTTCCATCTGAGCGGCCAGATCCTTTGCTGCCCGGTAATTCTTCTTATACTGGGGATGTTCCTGACCGACGACCATTGCAATCTTTGCATAGCGGTTCTCCTCGTATTCCACGGTTGTCTTCCCTGCGGGCACAGAATCCCTATGGATGTCGAACACAAAATCATATTCTTTGCCTGCCAGTGCTTTTTCCAGATACGGACGTATTGCTTTGTATGATCGGTGATAAGGGATTTTCTGTTTGACCATCTCTTTTTGGATGTCGACAGGCAGGATATCCGCTTCCGCACCCATGGCATCCAGCTGAAGACGGAGCGTTTCACCGAACTTGGTGATGTTTTCTGTTTTATGGGAAACGGCCACTTTCCCATCTGCAGCCTTGGTGATCGGTTCATACGCTTCCTCCGAATGGGTGAAGTGGAGGAGGATCTTTTTCCGGTCTGCAGCTTTCGGCGGTTCAAGTACATTCGATGCATAGACGATGTACGCTTTCTGTTTCAATGCGGCAGGCGCGCTGCCCGGCTGTTTGGCGGGAATCAGCTGGAGCAGGATCGGGAACAGAAAAAGTGCTAATACGGCAAAAGTCCAGATATACAGTGTTTTTTTCAAGAGTCATCCCCCCGTCTCCGGCTACTATATGCCGGAGACGGCGATTCAAGAACTTTTCTTGAACGAATGGATCCAGGAAGCAAGTGCCGAACTGAGTGCAGATGCATACAGCTGCACCCATCCGTCGATCTCCTTCGGGGAGATAAACGTCTTCAGCTGGTGATTCGACAGAACCTCTTCGAACAGCTGGACGCGTTCCTCGTGCGGCCATGATGCCCAGTCACCGAATATCGGAATCAGGGTCTTCCGGTCGGCACCCTTATTCTCATTGTGCAGCCAGGGAGCTACGGACAGCTTGGCGGACGGTTTGCTCTCTTCCTCTATTTTAGCTGCCATGTAGCCGAATAATGTATCGATCGCATCCGCGATGAGTACAGGCCCATCGACGACTGTCGGGATACCGATTGCAATTACAGGCACACCGAGCGTTTCCTGCGACACTTCCTTCCGGCTGTTGCCGACACCCGAACCCGGATGGATGCCTGTATCAGTGATCTGGATGGTCCGGCAAAGCCGGCCGCTGTCACGGGCGGCAAGTGCATCGATAACCACCAGCAGATCCGGGCGGATAACGTCTGCAATCCCTTTGATGAAATCCGCTGTCTCCAGCCCAGTCTGTATCGTGACACCCGGTGCGTACAGGTAGATTTCCGCGCCGGTTTCCTGGTAGTAATCCGGTACAATCGGCTGCAGGCGCTCCATCGTCAGCGGTCCGACTGCGTCAGGTGTCACATCCCGATTTCCGAGACCGACGAACAGCAGCTTGCTGTCGTCTTTCAATGCAAGCGGCTCTGTCAGACTCTTCAGCTGGCGCACCATCTCTTTCGTGAGCTTCGCCAGTCCGCTCTTGTCATCGGCATGCAGCAGCGGATCTGTCAGGGTGATATAGGTCCCTTCCTTTTTCCCGATCCGCTCTTCGCCCTTCTTGTCGATCCGCACTGTTGTCACAAGCATCCTGCCTTTTTTGTCTTCTCGGAACTCGACGCCCCGTGAGTTATCCAGCGTCTCTTTTTCATCTTCAGTTCTATGTCTCACCATCTCTTCGCTTTCGACAACCAGATCCGTACGGTAAAAGTCATGGCTCTCCATATTCATCACCTCATTGTCCATTCTGGACGCGGGACAGGTTTTTTATGCTCTCTCATTTTGTTCAAACATATGCCCTATACTTTTCTTGTTGCATAAACGGCGTCAATTTGATAAGATTACTTTTGTTATAAAGAGATATCCGAGAAATAATGGAAACACTCTTCTTACCTGATTTTTGGAGGTGAATGAAATGCCAAACATTAAAGGTGCCATCAAACGCGTAAAGCAAAGCAACGCTGCGAATGAGCAGAACTCAAGCACAAAAGCTGCAATGCGCTCTGCAGTTCGGAGAGCAGATGCTGCGATCAGCAGCAACGCTGACAACGCTGAGGAACTTAAGCGCGCTGCGATCAAACAATTGGACACTGCTGCCGGTAAAGGCCTTATCCATAAAAACACAGCTGCTCGTCAAAAAGCACGCCTTACAAAAAAAGCTTTGTAATGGTAAAAGCTGTCCGTCAATGACGGGCAGCTTTTTTCGTTATAACGGTTCCATGAAGAACAGTTCCAATACGCGTTCGCGGCTGACGGACGTCGTTTTCAGTTTCAGGTCGACAGCCGCCAGACGGTCGAGCACTTGGAGCAGCCGGTGTTCCGGCGGCATCGAACGGCTCGTCATGACCAGCTTGACCCTGTAGGGGTGCACATTGAGCATACTTGCAATCTGCTGCTGATGATACCCTTTTTTCTTGAGCGTGCCGACGTGGAGCATGAGACGTACCTGTCCCGCGATCAGCGACGTCATCGCGATCGGTTCTTCCCCATTCCGCAGCAGATCATGGTAGACCGCCAACGTCTTCGGACGGCTGCCTGAAATGTAAGCATCCGTCAGACGGAAAATTTCCGTTTCCGGCGACCGGGGAACAAGAAGATCGATGACCTCTTCCGTGATTTCTTTTCCTTCATCCAGATAGGAAGCGATTTTTTCAAGTTCCTTCGACAGCTGCATCATATTTTCCCCTGCCGTTCCGATCAGATAATCAGCCGTCTGCCGGTCGATGCTGCGATGCAGCGAACCGGCCTGATGCTGCACCCACACTGTCAGATCACTTCCCGATAACTTATTCGCTTCCACGACCACCGCGTGTTTCTGCATGAGCTTCGTGATCTTTTTGCGGGAATCCAGCTTTTCGTAAGGCGCAGTGAAGATGACGGTCGCTGTAGGCGACGGATGTTCCAGCCATAACGCCAGCCTGTCCAGCGGATGATCGATCTTCTCTTTCCCTTTGTCTTTGGCCTTCAGGAATGACGCATTTTTCGCGACGATCACTTTACGGTCGCCGAAAAATGGCAGCGTATCCGCCTCCTCGATGACGAGGCCGGCAGACTGCTCTTCCAAATCGATATAGGTGACATCCTCCTCCGTGATCCCTTCCAGTCCGCTGATGATTTTGTCCACCGTCTGCTGCAGCAGATAGTGCTCGCTGCCCGTCAGCAGATAGACTGCCTGTCCGGCATTCTTCTCGATTTCTTTCCATGCCGCTGTTACCATGGAACCTCACCTCACTCTGTCATCCATTATACCTCAACTCCGCTGCTGATGAAGAAATTGTGACAAATCGGAACACGATTGTCATATATCCGTTTTCCTGTGGATTTTTGCGGACGGTTGCTCTATACTTGAAGTTGAATCAGGAGGTGTAGCAATGAACGAATTCGAAAAGGACGTTCAGTCCAAACGTAATGATCTTCTTGACTCAGGTGTCGGCTTCATCGTATCTTTCGTAGGTTTCTCTTTAATTTGGGTAATTGCTACGATTGTCGAAGTCGCTGCGCGCTGATCAGACAATAGCAGTATGAAAAGGAAGACCCCGTCAGCCGGGGTCTTCCTTTTTTTTTCTGGTCAATCGGATATCGAGCTGCCCGTCCCGGACCGATATGCCGACAGTCCCATGGTCGGCCGTCACGAAGTATGGAATCTGCTGCTCGTCCAGCCGTGCGGTCACATTCGGATGCGGATGGCCGTACCGGTTGTTCCGGCCGGCTGAAATGACTGCGAGCCGCGGCTGGAGGAATTCCAGGAACTCCGCGGTTGTCGATGTATCACTCCCGTGGTGCCCCGCCTTCAGGACGACCCCCCTCCAGTCCATATGGCCATAGCTGCGGATGATCCTATGTTCCCCATCAGTCTCCAGGTCTCCGGTGAACAAGAATCTATGCGTTCCCGTTTCCATCAGCAATACAAGGGAACTGTCATTATGCGTGTACTGATCATCGAACGGCGACAAGTAGGTGAACCGGATGTCTCCGGCGTGCCAGGCATCTCCGGACTGCCTGCTGAGCAGCTCCGTCCGGCGGCGTTCCGCTTCAGCAGCAACCGGGATCATCTGCTCTTCCTGCAGACTGCCGGCGGGCGCATGGACTGCCGCTGTCCTTATGTCCCGGAGCACTTCATCCGCCGCCTCCATATGATCCAGATGCGCATGTGTGATGACCAGCGTATCGATCCGGCTGATCCCTCTGCCTTTCAGGAACGGGACGACAAGCTGGCTGCCGATCTGGAACGGCTTCTCGGGAGTCCGCCAATCGGGGTCACTGTACGGAACATTCCCTCCCGTATCGATGACATACACCGCTTTGCGGTGCGGCAGCTCGATGACGATGCTGTCCCCCTGCCCGACATCCAGGTACGTGACATGCAGTGCAGGATCGAGGTATGGTTTCAGATGGAACAGCAGCATGGGTGCAGCCAGGATCACTATCCCGCTGGATATGCGTCCGGTCCTTTCAATATTGACGAACCCCAGCATGACAGCCAGCACCATCAGGCCGATCCACCCGCCTGACGGCTGTCCGGCCGTCCACATCTGGTATGGCAGATCTGCAAGCCAGGCAGTGCAGACGGTGAGCAGGGACCTGAGCGGTTCATAGAGCGCAAACAGAGGGAGCGCTGCTGTACCGGATACAAGTGAAACGGCAAGCAGGATGATATTCGCGGGCAGGATGATGACAGAGTAAAGCGGTACATACACCAAGTTGACCACGAATGATGACAGCGACAGCTCATAGAAATGGTACAGCAGGATCGGGGCAAGAGCCGTCTGCGTGATCGCTGTGACACTTGCGGATAAACCGAGGGCGGATGTGCGGCTTTGGAGGAACCGGGCGGAATAGATCAGTGAAAAGGCTGCCCCATAGGACAGCTGGAAACCCGGCTGGAAGAGGATATACGGTTTCAGGATGAGGAAACCGAGCGCGCTGAGCGCCAATGCATCATCCATCGGCAGGCGGATCTTCCCTGTCAGCGTCAGCAGGATCAGCATCGTCACCGTCACGGCACGCCACACGGACGGCGCACCTCCAGCTAAAAGTGCATAGCAGGGCAGCAGGACGAGCAGCAGCGAGTCGACTGTTTCAATCCGGATATGCAGGCGCTTCGCCGCTGTCCGGAAAAGGATTGTAAGGAGTCCGACATGGAGACCGGATATCGCAAACAGGTGGGTGATGCCGAGCGTCCGGTATTGTGCCGATACTTCCTCGTCCATGCTGCTCCGGTCGCCGATCAGGAGAGCCTCCGCCTCCGTCCTGAGCGATTCAGGAAAAACCTTCCGGATATGCTGTTTCAGTTTCTGCCGCTGCGCATGCAGCCGTGCCAGTCGGCGTGTATCCCGTTGCCCTGCGATCTTAAGGCTGTCCGCCTTGTACAGCAGGGCGGCGCCATTCATGCGCAAATAGGATGCCATGTCGAAAGCATACTGATGTGCCGGAGCCTCAGGCGGTTCCGCTGAACCGGTCACCGTGATGGCCCTTCCGGCCAAGACATAGTTTTGGAGTATCTGTTTTTCCTGTTCATCCGAAATCGTATACAGCACATAATAGACGATGCCATCCGTTGTTTCAGCGAAACCTTTCAGTCTTGCGCCGTCGATTTTCACTTGTTCTTTGAAGCGCATGATCTCCCTTCCGGTTTCCGCCGCGCCGGAATTGCTGGAAGCATTGCTTACTGATGAATGGTTGTGGAAAAAAGTGAAGGATAGAAACACAAAAAACCCGAACAGCAGGACCGCTGGAAAATCTTTTCTGTGTTTCATGAGAAGGGGGATGAGGGGAAGCTGCAGCCACAGCAGTTCAGCTGAGCCGTACGCAGCAAACACTGATACGGCAGCTGAAATCGTGTAATAGATATAACGGGAAGGACGGATCAGCCGCCAAATAACGATTGGGCTTTCTCAGTGAAACGTCTCAGGTCGTTTTCCGGGATGCCCGCCTGCTCCATTGTCATGAGCATTTCTTCGAACAGCTCCTGTTTCGGTGCTCTTTCAAAATCCAGACTTCCTGCGTCGAATGGTATCCGATGCACATCGATCCCTGCGTGGCGGAACAGTTCGATCGCATACTCATTGTTCCGGTAATCCTGGCCAAAGAACACTTTTGAAATACCGGCCTGGATGATGGCTTTGGAGCATTGCAGACACGGGAAATGTGTCACATACAGCGTGGAGCCCGCCGCCGGGATCCCGAACTTCCCGCATTGCAGTAGGGCATTCATCTCTGCATGGATTGTTCGGATGCAATGATTATCGACAACGTAGCAGCCTTGGTCGATGCAATGATCTCCGCCGGACACAGATCCGTTATAACCGCCTGCGATGATCCGGTTGTCACGTACGATGACTGCGCCGACTGCGAGTCTCGTGCAGGTGCTCCGGACGGCAAGCAGACTGCACTGCGCCATGAAAAACTGTTCCCAGGTGATTCGGTCCATGCTTCCATCTCCCTTCTCTATTGGAATGGTCTACTTCACCGTGATGGCATCCGCCAGTGCATCGAACGTCTTCTGCCCGATTCCTGAAACTTTCATCAGGTCTTCCGCAGTCTGGAAAGTTCCGTTGTCGGTCCTGTAGGCGATGATGGCGGACGCTTTGGCAGGACCGATGCCGTTCAGCGTCATCAGCTCGGTTTCGTCCGCCGTGTTGATGTTGATGAGTGCAGAAGACCCGCTGCCCTGGACCGTTTCCGATATGCCTGCAGATTCAAACACCGGCATCTCTTCACCTTCTGCCGGAACATAGATCACCATCTGGTCGGCCAGCAGCTGTGCATGATTGAGCAGCCGGCTGTCCGCAGACTCTGCATAGCCGCCTGCTGCTGTGATGGCATCGATGACCCGCTGGCCTTCTTCGAAGGTATAGACATTCGGGTGCAGGACAGCACCCTTGACATCCACCATCACAGGCGGAGGGACAAGGGGTTCTGCATCCTCCGCTGTTTCGGCGGGATCTTCCGGTCTGCCGTCTTCAGGCAGGGCAGCCTGGGGTGTGTTGAAATTATCATTTTGAGGGAGCAGCCCGGTATCCGCCTGTCCTCGGGGAAAGAACAGGATTGCCGAAATCACCGCTGCTATCGCGAGAGGAGTGGTGACTTTCCGCCATTTTCCGAAAAGCAATTCAGAAAACAGAGGCGTCATCCCTTTCTGTATAGCTTGGCTCGCCTTGACGAGCCCCCTCCACTATACCTCATTTCCCTATGAAGAGGAACCGCTATTTTCTCACTTGGAAAAAGACTCTTTCACTTTCCTCTTCCGGCGCTTCCTCTTCCCAATCCGCAAAGATGCGTTCGATTGAGAAGCCTGCTTTTTCAAGCAGCTCCGCGTACGTCATGATTGGAAATGTCCTCTGATAATGGACTTCGTCGAAACGATCGTATCGTCCGTCATCTCCCTTGACGAAAAATGCAAGTTCCGAATGGACGGAGTGCATTTCCGCGCCGGGCTCGGTTTCCCATATGTATGAAATCCCGGGACTGTCATACGTGAAGGGGCCCTCCGGGAACAGGATGTCCGTCTTGAAGGTCGAGTGGACATCGAACAGCAGGGTCCCGCCGGGTTTCAAGGCTTTGTGGATCCCCTGGAACGTCCTGCTGACATCGTGCTCGCTTTCCAGGTAGTTCAGTGAATCGATCGGAATGATCGCCGCGTCGAAACCCGTACCGGCATCCAGATCCTGCATCGCCTGATGGAGGAAGACTGCTGAAAGCCGCCTGTCTTCCAACCGTCTCCTGGCAATATCGAGCATTTCTTCGGACAGGTCGATCCCGGTTACATCCGCTCCGCGTTCTGCCAGCAGGACGGAGAGAATCCCAGTGCCGCAAGCGACATCCAGGATTTTCTTGTTACCAATAGGGCCCACTGCCGTTTCCAGAAGACTGATGTACGCTCCATAAGGGATGTCTGACATCAGTTCATCGTAGACGGATGCAAATCGTGCATACATCATCGGGCAGAGTCTTCTGCCACTTCGATCGACGGGGCATCTCCCCATAGTTTTTCAAGGTTATAGAATCCGCGCTCATCCTTATGGAAGACATGCGCAATAACGTCACCCAGGTCGACGAGAACCCATCTGCCGGCATCCATGCCCTCGATCCGTTTAACATCATGACCGCCTTCGGATGCTTTGTCCGCAATCTCGCGGGCGATCGCCTGTACTTGGCGCTCGGAATTCGCGTGGCAGATGACGAAGAAATCAGCCACAAGGGAGACACCTTCCATATTCAATACGACAATATCTTCAGCCCGTTTATCATCCGCAGCTTTGAAAGTTGTTTCAAGTAGTGTTGGCATTCTGTCACTTTCCTTTCATTTTACAAAGTAATTATAGCACCTGATGGAGTCGGGATGCACGGGCACACGCTTGCTGATGAGGTGCTCCACGGAATGGATGATGCATTCCTTCATGGCGTCACGGACCGGCCCTTCCGCCTTCAGGCGAAGTCCGTCCGCACCTGGGAAATCCCTTGCAGGCTCTGTCATATCCGCTACGTAGATGACCATCTCGAGCGGTGACATGTCAGGTCTTCCTGTCGTGTGGAACCGGATGGCATTCAGGATGTCACTGTCCGCGATGCCGAACTGCTCTTCGGCAATGATCGCTCCAGCAGGGGCATGCCACAGTTCTTTATTATAACCGAGCACTTCCCCGCCGGCTCCGTGCGAGACGAGCAGGTCCTGCAGCGACTCTGCATCCATGTTTTTTGCAATATCATGGAAGAGCGCTGCCGCCTCCGCTTTTTCCACAGGTACTCCATTCAGCATGGCCAGCGCTTTTGCCGTTTCCGTAACACGGAGGACGTGCTGGAAACGCTGTATGGACAACCTGCTCTTCAATTCCTCAATCAGCTGTGCGGGCTCCATATAGACCCTCCTTCTGGATATACTCATCGACCTTCCGCGGGACAAGATAGGCTGTCGACCTCCCGATTCTGTACTTCATGCGCAGCATTGTCGAGGAGACCTCGACGAGCGGCGTTTCGACGAGGTCGACAGGATAGCGGGTCTGGCTGCTGGTACCGGGACGCCGGACACCGACAAACCGGACAAGTCCGAGCAACCGGTCAATTTCGTGCCATGTATGAAGGGAATCGATCATATCTCCGCCGATGATGAAGCAGAAATCCACGTCGGGTTCAGCCGCTGTTAGCCGCTCCATCGTATCGACTGTATAGGAGACGCCGCCTGCGCGCACTTCTGCATCACATACGGCAAGCTTCGCATTCCCCTGCACGGCAAGCTCGCACATCGCGAGACGCTGTTCGGGCGTCGCCGTGTCTGTCATGACTTTATGGGGAGGGATTGCAGTCGGCATCAGCCGCACTTCGTCGAGGGAGAGTGCATCGCAGATCCCGTCCGCCATAATGAGATGGCCGATATGCGGCGGATTGAATGTCCCGCCAAGAATTCCGACTTTCTTCCTAACGGTGTCCTTCATGGAAGAACGATCTTCTTTTTCTCTTTCGATTCCTTATAGAGCACGATTGTCTTGCCGATCACCTGGACGACGTCGATTCCTTCCTGCTCACTGAGGATTTCTGCAACCTCATCTTTGTCCTGTTCGCAGTTCTGGAGGACGGATACTTTGATGAGTTCCCTCGCCTCCAGCGCCTCTTCGATCTGCTTGATGATTGGATCGGTCAAGCCGCTTTTCCCAATCTGGAATATCGGCTGTAAGTGGTGCGCTTGACTGCGCAGAAAACTTTTTTGTTTACTTGTTAACATGGTCTTCCTCCAATAATTGAGTTAGTCGCCGGATCATGCCTGCTGTATCCGGTTTGATGCCCGTCCATTTCTCGAACGCGAGCGCGCCCTGATGGACGAACATACCGATTCCATTCGCTGTAACAGCACCGCGCTTTGCGGCCTCCGCGAGAAACTCCGTTTCCAGCGGATTGTAGATTATATCGATGACTGCTGTGCCGGGCTGCAGTCCTTCGAGAGCGAGGGGCGTTCCCTCTTCCGCGAACGACATGCCGACTGTTGTTGTCTGGATGATGATGCCGAAGCGGCCGAGCTTCCCGGAGATGTCTTCGAGGGAGACTGGCGATGCCTGTTTCAGCAACCCGCTTACGCCGGCCGCCCGTTCAACAGTCCGGTTCGCAACGGTGATCGGTCCATAGCCATTTTGTTCAAGCGCCAGCGCAATGCCCCGGGCGGCGCCGCCCGCGCCGATCAGCAGGATTTCATCGGTTTTACGATCGCTGCCGAATGTTTCTTCAAGCGCCCGCACAAATCCTTCACCATCTGTGTTGAAGCCGGTAAGTACACCAGCCGGACCGACCGAGACGGTATTGACGGCGCCCATCTGCTCTGCGAGGCTGTCGATATGCCCGAGAGTCGGCAGAACGCTGCTTTTATGGGGTACGGTTACATTCCAGCCGCTGCAGCCGAGAAACTGGAGGCTCCGGATCCCTTCAGCGATCTGTCCGCGCGGAACCGCAATCGGGATGTAGGCGGCATCGATGCCGTTTTCCCGGAACCATTCCTCATGCATGAATGGCGAAAGCGACTGCGCAACAGGATCTCCGATAACTGCGAACCATTTCTTCATCAAGATCCCTCCTTGTCAGATCAGCGAATTGCGCACGACAACATCGACACCGCGAGGCGCGTGAACAGCCACCACGACGTCCGCATGCTGAACTGTGATCCAGCCGAGACCCGAAATGACCAGATCGGTCTTCGGTTTCTTGATGGAGAATTCATGCCGTACGAGTTCGGGAAAGCGTTCAAGCGACTGTGGTCCCGGGGGAGAGAGAAGCTCTCCAAGATGCGATGCGTACAGTTCATCAGCATTTTCGAGTTTTGTCCGGTGAACGTTCAGGCCATTCGCCGCGTAGATGTTGAAGGAAGAGCGTCCGCCCTGCAGGAAATCGAACCTCGCAAGACCTCCGATGAACAGCGTCTGTTCGGCATTCAGCTGGAACACTGTCGGCTTCAGTTCCTTTTTCGGCGTGATCGCCTTCAATTCGCTCGGGTCCAGGTAATGGGCCATCTGATGGTCGTTGATAATACCTGGTGTGTCATAGATCGCCTTTCCGTCATCAAGCGGGATTTCCACAAGATCGAGTGTAGTCCCCGGGAAGTGGGAAGTGGTGATCACTTCGCCTGTGCCTGTTGCATTTTTGATGATCCGGTTGATGAATGTCGACTTGCCGACATTTGTGCAGCCGACGACATAGACATCTTTGCCGCGCCGCAGTTCCTCGATGCGCTCCAGCGCCTCTGGAACGCCCTGGCCTTTCGCCGCGGACACCAGCAGGACATCGGCGGGCTTCAGTCCGAGTTTCGCGGCCGCTTCCTTCATCCAATTGATCAGCTTCGTCCGTTTGACGGACTTCGGCAGCACATCGGCTTTGTTGCCGATCAGCAGGATATCCTTCTTCCCGACGAATCGCTGCAGGCCGTGGATCCAGCTTCCATTAAAGTCGAAGATGTCGACAACCAGGACGACGAGACCGCTCCTGTCGCCGATACCGTTCAGAATTGCCAGGAAGTCATCCCCTGATAATGACACAGGCTGCAGCTCGTTATAATTCCGCAGCCGGAAACAGCGCTGGCAGATGACTTCTTCTTTCTCCAGGGATGCTGGCGGTGCATAACCTTCTTTGCCGGGCTGCTCGGTCTGGATTGCAATACCGCAGCCAATACACGTAAGTTCCAAATTCATTCCTCCCAAGATATGAGCCCTTTTTGCTTGAGCTTGTTCATGATGCGTCTTTCGATCTGCCGGTTGAATTTTGTCATCTTGGCATCCGAGCCTGCGACAGGCACGACAAGGATCGTATGGAGTCCGAACCGGTTGCCGCCGAGGACATCCGTCATCAGCTGGTCACCGATCATGACGACTTCCTCCTTTTTCAGGCCCATCTGATTGATCGCCTTCCTGAACGCCTTCTTCATCGGTTTTCTTGCAGAAAAGATGAACGGCGTCCCGATCGGATCACAAAATGACTTAACACGGAGTTCGTTGTTATTGGACAGGATGGTGACCTGGAGACCGGCTTCCTGCATGTCCTTTATCCACGTAGCGATTTCAGGGGTTGCGTCAGCACGGTCCCACGCAACCAGTGTGTTGTCCAGATCCGTGATGATCCCTTTGATACCTTTTTCTTTAAGCGCCTCAGCCGACAGCTGATAAACGTCTTTAATGTATTCGTCAGGCAGGAAATAGTTGTACATCATATCCACTCCGTTACTGTGCAGTTTCGCACTCATTATATCATAATCTTGCATGAACCTTCTAAGACCGGCCGGCACCAGCCGCTGGATCCGAAAACTGCTCGTCCGTCAAAATGACCGGTGATACGCCAAGTTTCCGGTGCATAGGATGTCAGACAACGACACAGGAGGTGGATCATTTGAGCGGCTTGGTGATGGCGTTTGTCCAATTTTGGCTGGAGATCCCCGCGATGCTCGGATACATCCGCGGCCAGGCTTTTAAACGTCCCCTTTCCAAAGAGCAGGAAGCGGACTGCCTGCGGCGGCTCTCCGAGGGGGATGAGGACGCCCGTGACGAACTGATCGAGCATAACATGCGGCTGGTCGCACATATCGTCAAGAAATTCCATCCGAAGCATGAGCAGCTGGATGATTATATTTCAATCGGCACGATCGGTCTCATGAAAGCTATTTCCAGTTACACACCGGACCGGAAGACGAAGCTTGCCACGTACGCTGCACGCTGTATCGAGAACGAAATCCTGATGTTCCTCCGGACGCAGAAAAAAACGCAGAAGGATATCTCCCTGCATGAGCCGATCGGTACCGACAGCGAGGGGCAGTCACTTGAAATCGGCGATCTGCTGGAGACTGACGAGGAGACGCCTTTCGAGCATGCAGAGTTCAACGAGCAGAAAGAGCGGCTCTACCGCCACCTGGACAAATTGGATGCCCGTGAAATGGAGATCATTGAGAAACGATTCGGCCTCCGTGATGACACACCGATGACACAGAAAGAGATTGCAGAGCAGCTGAACATTTCAAGAAGTTACGTTTCGCGAATTGAAAAACGGGCAATCGTGAAGCTGTATCAGCTGTTCAAACGGGAACAGCCCGCCGACTGAACAGCCAGCATGAGAAAAAGACGTCTCCAGCGGTCGTACCCTCGCTGGAGACGTCTTCACTGATTGGCTCAGTTGGCTTTGACTTCCCACATGATCACGCCGGCAATCGCGGACATGACGACAAAAACTCCTAACATCAGATACAGCATTCAGGTTTCCTCCTTGCGCTAAGGAATAATTGTGTTCTCTCTGATACCAGTCTACCACGAAATCAGGAAAGTTTCGAGAGGACTTCTTCCACAACTTCAGATGAATGCAGTGCCGCTGCAGGCAGGAATTCATCGAACGATACGGATGATTCCCTGCCGGCGATATCGGACAGCGCCCTGATGACGACGAACGGGACACCGAACTCATGGCAGACTTGCGCCACTGCGGCCGCTTCCATCTCTGTTGCAATCAGTTCAGGGAACTGCTCCTTCACTTTGAACACGCGTGCCGGGTCGCTCATGAATACGTCACCTGAGGCGATCAGACCTGTTGCGGACGGATGCTTGCCGACCGTTCCGACAGCTTCTGTTGCAATTGCCAGGAGCCGCTCGTCGGCTTTGTATGTGACCGGTCCGCCCGGTATTTGACCCCGTGCGTACCCGAACGCTGTCACATCGGCATCATGGTGCGTGACATCACTCGAAAGCACAACTGTGCCGACTTCCAGGTTCTCACCGATACCGCCTGCCGAACCGGTGTTCAGCACAGCATCCGGCTTGAACAGCTGGATGAGAAGCGTTGCCGCCACTGCAGCATTCACTTTTCCGATCCCGCTCTGTACCAGGACTGTTTTGCAGCCGGCAATATCTCCCTCATAAAATCTGCAGCCTGCAATCACTGTTTCTGCGGGCTGCCCCATCCGGTCTTTCAATATCGCGACCTCTTCCTCCATCGCGCCGATGATCCCTATCTTCATAGTTATGTCCTCCGTCCTGTCCGGCTCTTTAATAATTGAAATCCAACGTATTCAAGATGTCCATCTGCGTCGGCTTCCATCCTTCTCCGTCCACCCACTCCAGATAGACTCTGTATTTCTTCGACTTGTCTTTTGTCGAGACGATGCCGATCGACTTTTGCGGGCTGCCGCCGTTTTTGATCTTCCAGAAGATCAGATCGCTTTCCGGGACCCCGGTTGCATACGCAAGCGCCTTCTGTTTTTCCTTCCAGTCGGCAGAACTGCCGTCATACCGGGATACATGGTTTCCGGTCTGTGATGTGCCGATCGGCTCCCATGATGTATTGGTCATCGTCTCATCGACTACCGCATCTTCACTTGCGCTGTATGTAACCGTTCCTTCGTGTTTCTCGTCCTTTGAGCTTTCTGCGTCCTGTTCACCATCTTCGGACTCATCCTTCACTGTGCCTTCTGCCGTGTCGGACCCTTCTTCCTGATTGTCCGCAGTTTCCTCATCGCCGTCATCAGTCTCGCCTGAATCCGATTCAGCCAGCCCATCCTGATCGTCCAGCACGGTGTTCTCTTCAGGAGAATCATCTATGACGGCGGCCTGATTGTCATCAGGTGCATTTCCGCCTGTGATGATCTTGACACCGACCAGAACGATCAGCAGGACAACAATCGCAATCATCCAATTGAGCATTTTATTCGCTTTGCTGTTCTGCCGCTTGCGGCGCACTCTCGAGAATTCCGGCTTCTGCTCACTCATCTGTCTTCAACTCCATTCCTGTCCGCCTATCCGATTGGACGTCCGGCGGCATCCGATGTTTCACGTAAAAAGCCGCCTTGGTGAGAAGGCGGCATCTCTATATTACTTCACTTCTGTTATTTCAACTTGCATTTCGCCGCCCGGTGTCGTGATTTTCACTTGGTCGCCCTTTTTATGGCCAAGAAGCCCTTTTGCGATCGGTGAGTCATTGGAGATGAGCCCTTCCAGCGGATCCGCCTCAGCAGATCCTACGATCGTATACGTTTCAGTATCGCCTTCAGGTATTTCCTTGAAGGTCACTGTGCTGCCCAGCTGCACTTCGTCTGTCACCGTGTCCTCCGAGATGATGACCGCATTCCGGATCATCGACTCAAGAGACGAGATCTTCCCTTCGATGAACGCCTGGTCCTCTTTCGCGGAATCATACTCCGAGTTCTCAGAGAGGTCCCCGTAGCTTCTTGCAATCTTGATGCGTTCGACGACTTCCTTACGCTTGACCGTCTTCAGCAGCTCAAGTTCTTCTTGTAATTTCTGTTTCCCCGCAACTGTCATCGGATATTTTTTTTCAGAAACCATTTATCTCACTCCTCAATTTGCAAAATCATCAAAATAATATGTCGCACCTAGGAAAAGGTATGCGACATAGCGTCTATTATATGAATATCTGACAACATCATATTACAAATCATTGCCAGAATCAAGAATTGTTTTTATTTTCGTTACCATGAGGTCAATTGCGACTTCGTTATGTCCGCCTTCCGGGATGATTATATCAGCATAACGCTTCGTCGGTTCGATGAACTGGTTATGCATCGGCCGCACGACATTCATGTACTGATCGATGACAGATTCGATTGTCCGTCCGCGTTCGTTGATGTCCCGCAGGATCCGCCGGATGATCCTCAGATCCGCATCCGTATCGACGAACAGTTTGATGTCCATGAGATTTCGGAGCCGCTGATCCTCCAAAATGAGGATACCTTCCAAGATGATGACATCTTTCGGGGCGATTGCGATCGTCTCCGCTGCGCGTGTATGGAGCTCGTAATCATAGACCGGTTTCTCGATCGGCTGCCGGACGAGAAGTTTTTCGATATCCTCTATCAGCAGATCCGTATCGAATGCGAGCGGGTGATCATAGTTTGTTGCAAGCCGCTCCTCAAATCGGAGGTGCGACTGGTCCTTGTAATAGAAATCCTGTTCGATCACGACGACGGAATGCTCCTTGAAGACGTTGTGGATCTTTTTCGTAACACTTGTTTTCCCAGACCCTGAGCCGCCTGCGATGCCGATGACTAGCGGTTTCTGTGTTCCCATCTGTACAGTTTCCTCCTCTGCCGGCCCGTTCGGCAAGTTTACAGCTTGCGGGCAATTAAAATACCATCGCCGACCGGGATCAGCGATGTGGCGAATGCCGGATTTGCCATGATCCATTCGGTGAACGACTTCAAGTTGCGGATCATTGTCCTGCTGCGCTTCGGGATCTCTCCATCTTCGAGGAACGCCAGCCCGTGCATGAACATATTGTCACAGTAGATGATCCCGCCTTCACGGACAGCCGGCGTGTACTTTTCAAAGAAACGCTTGTACTGGCCTTTGGCCGCGTCGATGAAAAGGGCGTCGTACTGGCGGAACGGCAACTCGGAGTCATCGAACAGCAAGGCATCATCCAGGAAAAGACGGATGCTGCCGGACAGACCTGCCCGGGTGATATATTCGGCAGCTTTTGCATGCCGATCGCTGTCCCTCTCGATCGTCGAGACATGCAGTCCGGGGACTGCGCGGGCAAGGCGTATTGCCGAGTACCCGATCGCACTGCCGATTTCCAGCAGCCGTCCAGGCTGCTGGATCGTCAGGAGACCGATGAACGTGTCGAGACCTTCCCGATCCATGATGGGGACACGATTCTCTTCCGCATACGTTTCCATCTCCCCGATCAGGGGATCGGTTTCATTATCAAACCGTTTCCGGTATGTTACATAATCGGACATGCTGCGCACTCCATTCCATGCAATTACTTGCCGTCGATATATTTCGCTTTCAGTTTCAGGTGGTCGTCATACGTCTTGGCAAAATGGTTCTTCCCTGTCTTGTCAGCCAGGAAGTAGAAATAGCCCGTATCGGACGGATCGATGACCGCTTCGATCGATTCAGCCCCCGGAGCGGCGATCGGACCGGGCGGAAGTCCTTTGTTCTGATACGTATTGTAAGCGTTCTTCACTTCGAGGTCCTTATGGGTCACTTTGTCCTTATGCTCACCGAGTGAATACAGGACGGTCGGATCCGTCTGCAGCGGCATCTCGGCCTCCAGACGGTTGTTGAACACACTTGCAATCGTCTGCCGGTCCGCCTGCGCTGTCGCTTCCCTCTCCAGCAGGGAGGCGAATGTCAGAAGCCAGTGGACGGATTTCTTCTGCTCTTCAAGAGTGGCAAGATATGGCGTCACATTCGCCTGCGTGCCGTCGACCATTGTCTCCACGATCGTCTGGACGGTCGGCTTTTCCTCGTAGAACGGATAGGTCGCCGGGAACAGATAGCCTTCAAGCGGATGCCGGATCTCTTCGTTCTTGACCTCGTCCGTGATGATTTCAGGATAGGCGGCCTGCAAGTTCTCGATCGTCGCATCCGCATCGACATAATCCATGAATTCCTCAGCCGTGATATCCGTTTTCGCTGCTACCCGTTCCGCGATCTGATCGACCGTCAGGCCTTCAGGGATTGTCATCGTGAATACAGGAGTCCGGTAGACTTTCCCTGTCTTCAGACTCTGCAGCAGCTCATCCGGCGTCATTGCAGCCGAGAGCTCGTACGTACCGGCCTGGAAATCCGCTTCGTTATTCACTTTCGCATAATACTTGAAGATCCTGGAGTTTTTGACCAGCCCTTTTTCCTCCAGTATATCGGAGATCGTATCGAGCCCTGATCCTATGGGGATTTCCACCTGCACGGTCTTCTCGGTGTTTTCATCCATCGGCTGCAGTGCACTTTTTATGTATCGGTATCCGAAAAATCCTGTTATGGCGGTAACCAGAATAATCGCCAGAGCAATCCACAATACGATCTTGCGGACAGTGCGGACTTCTCTCTTCTGCTCTTGCATTCGTTCGAACATGACTTCCTTTTTTGACCCTTTCGCCATCCGGGTGTCACCTCTTTCTTGTTGGATCACTTGCAGTTGCGATCAGCAGCTTGCCAGCAAAGAAAAAAACGGAACGGTGTGCACCGTTCCGTACGTGCGCATATGGCTTACTCGTCTTCTTCGTCCTGCTCGTCAAGGAATGTACCGAAAACTTCTTCGATCATTTCCCACTCTTCGTCGGTTTCGACAGGCATCAGATCGCCGTCTTCCCCGTCTTCTGAAGGGACGAAGCTGGAAGCGAAGATTTCGATCTCCTCGTCGTCATCTTTCGGCTCGTCACCGAGTACGTGGTACAGGACATATGATTTTCCATAATCTTCGGATTCAAATGTGAAAATCACTTCGCACACATGCTCCGTTCCGTTTTCATCGACAATAGTCATTGTTTCCATTCCGTGTTCCATGCGATCACCTCATCTAGTTTTTTGAGTCAAGATATCCTTGCAGAATCATGACAGCTGCCATCTTATCGATGACTGTCTTGCGTTTCTTCCGGCTGACATCCGCTTCGATCAGCATCCGTTCCGCAGCCATCGTCGTCATACGCTCGTCCCACAATATGGCCGGCAGCCCGAACTTCTCTTCGAGTGCCTTTGCATACCGTTCGGATGCCTCAGCACGCGGGCCTGCCGTGTTGTTCATATTCTTCGGATAGCCGACGACGAAGGAACTGATATCATGCTCCTTCACAAGCTCCTTTATCCGTTTCATGCCGAAGTTTCCGATGCTTTCATCGATCTTGATGGTCTCGATGCCCTGGGCAGTCCAGCCCATGGCGTCACTGACCGCCACACCGACGGTTTTGGAGCCTACGTCCAGCCCCATCACCTTCACTTCGCACCGCCTCCGTTTTCACGGATATAGAACTTGACCAGTTCCTCCAGTATCTCATCCCGTTCCAATTTGCGGATCATGTTGCGAGCATCCTCATGACGCGGAATGTAAGCAGGATCGCCTGAAAGCAAATAGCCAACAAGCTGATTGATGGGATTGTATCCTTTTTCCTCTAATGCTCTGTAAACATGGAGCATGACCTGCTGCACTTCCTGCTCCATCGATTCCTCAGGAAAATTGAACTTCATCGTTTTGTCATATGAATTCACAATCGACACCCCGCTTTCAATTCATCCGATCCGCCGGACGCCCCAGCATGTTGCGGGCCGCTGGGACGGCAGCCGAAATCAGTTAAACAGATTTGACATAATCATACACGGAAAGCAGCGCTTCATCAAGTTTAGAGGCATCTTTTGCGCCAGCCATCGCCATATCCGGACGGCCGCCGCCTTTCCCGCCGCACAGTGATGCGGTGTGGCTGACGATTTTACCGGCGTGCTGCTGTCCTTTCAGATCGTCCGTGACACCGGCAGCAAGCATCACTTTGCCGTCGGCCGCCGCTCCGAGGACGATGACACCTTTTTCCACTTTCTGTTTCAGTTCATCGATCATCTGGCGGAGTGAATTGTTGTCTTTCGCGTCCACACGGGAAGCGATGACGGTCATGTCATCGATCTGCTTTGCATTCGCCAGAACGTCGGTCAGCTGACTGTTGCCGAGCTTCGCAGTCAGGGAGTCGTTTTCCCGCTGCAGCTCTTTCATATCCGCCATAAGCGCTTCGGCTTTGCCTGCCAGTTCTTTCGGGTTTGCCTTCAAGAGGGCCGCCGCCTGAGAGAGCACTGCCGCCTCCTCTTTGAATGAACGGTAGGCCTGCTTGGCTGTGACCGCTTCAATCCGTCTGGTGCCTGCCCCGATGCCGCCTTCCGATTCGATTTTGAAGACACCGATCTCCCCGCTCGAATGGACGTGGCAGCCGCCGCATAGTTCCAGAGAATAATCACCGACTGAAACAACCCGCACGACGTCGCCGTACTTCTCGCCGAAGAGAGCCATCGCTCCCATGTTTTTCGCTTCTTCGATCCCTTTCTGTTCGATCGTCACAGCGATATCTTCCCAGATCTTTTCATTGACCATGCGTTCAATCTGCTCGAGCTCCTCTTTCGTGACCTGTCCGAAGTGGGAGAAGTCGAACCGCAGCCGGTCAGGTCCGACGTAGGAGCCTGCCTGATTGACGTGCTCACCCAATACGGTTTTCAGCGCGCGGTGCAGCAGGTGGGTCGCCGTGTGGTTCTTCACAGTCAGCGCACGATCTGCACGATTCACCTGTGCACGGACGAACGTCATCGGTGACGCTTCACCAGAACGCACGACCGCTGTGTGGAGATGCTGTCCATTCGGCGCTTTCTTCACTGATGTGACGTCTGCTGTGAACGAGTCATTCATGATGGTCCCCTTGTCCGCGATCTGACCGCCGCTCTCTGCGTAGAACGGTGTCCGGTCGAGGATGAATTGGAATTCATCCCCTTCGGAAGCCTGCTGCGTAAGCTGGCCGTCTTTCAGCAGGACGATGATCTTCGATTCGCTTTCGAGTTGTTCGTAGCCGACGAATTCACTCGGCTCCTGGATTTCTCCGAGGACTCCCGACTGGACATGCATCGAATCGACATCCTGCCGGGCTTTCCTCGCCCGGTCCCTCTGCGCTTCCATCTCGCTGCGGAACCCTTCCTCATCCACCGCGATACCGGCTTCTTCTGCGAACTCCTCAGTCAGTTCAAACGGGAATCCGTATGTGTCGTACAGCCGGAATGCATCTGTCCCTGACACTATCGGATGCTCAGATTTTTTTGCTTCCGCCAGAATACCGTTCAGCATGCTGAGCCCTTCGTTCAGTGTTTCGTGGAAGCGGTCTTCCTCGTTTTTCACGACTTTCATGATGAATTCCTGTTTTTCTTTCACTTGCGGATAGAAGTCGGCCATTTTGCCCGCCACGATCGGTACAAGGTCATACATGAATGGCCGGTCGATGCCAAGCTGCTTGGCGAAGCGGACTGCACGGCGCAGCAGGCGGCGCAGCACGTAGCCCCTTCCTTCGTTGGACGGCAGCGCACCGTCCCCGATGGCGAACGCCACAGTACGGATGTGGTCGGCGATCACTTTGAATGCCGTGTCTTTTTCTGCCGTCTCGCCGTATTTTTCACCGGAAACCTTCTCCACAGCATGGATGATCGGCAGGAACAGATCCGTGTCGAAGTTGGTCGGCACGCCCTGTATGACGGACGCCATCCGCTCGAGCCCCATTCCCGTATCGATGTTTTTCTTCGGAAGCGGGGTATATGTGTTGTCCGGGTTGTGATTGAATTCCGAGAACACGAGATTCCAGATTTCAAGGTAGCGGTCGTTCTCGCCGCCCGGATACAGTTCCGGATCCGAGAAATCGTCTCCATAGGACGGACCTCTGTCGTAGAAGATCTCGGAGTTCGGTCCGCTCGGTCCTTCCCCGATATCCCAGAAGTTCCCTTCGAGCCGGATGATCCGCTCTTCAGGGATGCCGACTTCGTCTTTCCAGATGGAGTATGCCTCCTCGTCCTCGGGATGGACCGTGACGGACAGCAGACTGCTGTCGAAACCGATCCAGTCAGGATGTGTCAGGAATTCCCATGCGTACAGGATCGCTTCCTTCTTGAAATAGTCTCCGATGGAAAAGTTTCCGAGCATTTCAAAGAATGTATGGTGACGGGCTGTCTTCCCGACATTCTCGATATCATTCGTACGGATCGATTTCTGTGCGTTGACAATCCTCGGATTGGCCGGTACGACCCGGCCGTCAAAATATTTCTTCAGAGTTGCGACTCCGCTGTTGATCCATAGCAGGGAAGCATCGTCGATCGGCACGAGCGGGGCGGATGGCTCCACGGCGTGGCCTTTCGACTGGAAGTACTCCAAGAACAGGTTTCGTATTTCCGAAGCGGTCAATGATTTCATCTGTATTCCTCCTAAAAGATATGCTGTTCGGCTGTAAATCCGCAAAAAACAAAAAACTCCGCCCCCTGGAAAGGGGCGAAGCTCGATTCGCGGTACCACCCTCGTTGCCGCCGGTCGTGACTGGCGGTATCTTGAGTTGCTTTAACGCAGCAGACGGCAGGGTTTTCCCCCTGCACTCCGGAGCAGCTTTCAGCAAATGCCGCATGAGCATCCTTTCAGCCAGGGGATGCCTTTCTGGTCATGCAGGCGAATGCCTACTTCCTCCATCAACGTGTTGGTCTTACATGTCTACTTGGATTATAAGGAAGCATCCGCACGTTGTCAATCCGCGGTTTCAAGAAAATCATACGGACTTACACCCTGCATACCGATCATCGGGTCGACATGCAGGACGGTTTCCGCTGTCAGTTCTTCCGGCAGGACTTCCGGTGTGCTTTCCGTTTCATCTCCGGCCGGTTGTGCCTGTTCAGGCGCCCGATCCATATCCAGGCCGGCTTTCTGCGGTTCCTCTGCCGGCTGGGCAGGCGGTGTCTCGCCGTTCAGCCGTTCTTTCAGCGTCGTCTGCCGCTCCCTCTCGTCCACTCTGGCGATGCCTTCGGCGAATTCCTGCGGGCTGCCGCAGAGGATCAGGAAGTTCTTGGCGCGGGTGATGCCGGTGTACAGCAGGTTGCGCCGCAGCATTTTGCGGTGGCTGCGCACGACGGGCATGATCACCGTCGGAAACTCGCTTCCCTGGGATTTGTGGATGGAACAGCAGTAGGCCAGCGTCAGCTGGTTCAGATCCGGCCGCTCGTACGAAACTTCGATACCGTCGAATGAGACGACCATCAGATCCTTCTTTTCCACCGTCTCTTTCGCTTTCAGAATGGCGGTCACTTCGCCCATGTCCCCATTGAATACGTTGCTCTCCGGCTGGTTGACCAGCTGCAGCACCCGGTCGCCGATCCGGTAGGTCACATCACCGAACGTCACTTCCTTGCGCCCTGCGGCAGGCGGGTTCACCATCTCCTGGATGACCCTGTTCAGCGCGTCGATGCCTGCCGGACCCTTGTACATCGGAGCGAGGACCTGGACGTCCTTGATGGCCTGACCTTTTTTCATCGCATTCTTGACGATCTGGCTGACGACGGCCGTCACCTGTTCGGCATCTGTCCGGATGAAGGAACGGTCCCCTGTCTTGCCGGTGATATCCCCAAGCGGTTCGGACTGTTTGATGGCATGGGCGAGTTCGATGATCGTCGATCCCGCGCTCTGACGGTAAATTTCCGTCAGCTCGACGACCGGAATGACACCTGAAGTGAGCAGATCACGGAGCACTTGCCCCGGACCGACGGATGGCAGCTGATCCTGGTCGCCGACGAACAGCAGCTGCGCCCCTTTGCCGACCGCTTTCAAAAGCTGATGGGCCAGCCACGTATCGAGCATGGAGGCTTCGTCGATAATGACCAGACCTGCCTCGATTTCCCGCTCCGTCTCTTCTTCCTTCTCCTGTCCTGTGAAACCGAGCAGACGATGGATGGTCATCGCAGGGAGGCCAGTCGATTCGGAAAGACGTTTTGCCGCCCGGCCGGTCGGAGCGGCGAGGACGATCGGGAACGGTTCTTCTTTCTTGGCATATTCCTTCGGATCGAGCGACAGTCCGTGCAGTTCGGCATACACTTCAACCAGACCCCGTACGACTGTCGTCTTGCCGGTTCCCGGCCCGCCGGTCAAGATCATGACAGGTGAGTTGAGCGCCTTCTCGATTGCATCCGCCTGTGTCTCCGCATAACTGACGCCGATACGCTCTTCCGTTTCACCGATCGCTTTGCGTATTTCCGAGGAGGGGAACGCCCCGTCCCTGTCCTGATCCAGCAGCATGGCCATCTTTGCAGCGATGCCAAGTTCCGAAAAATAAAGGGACGGCATGTATAGCCGGCGCTGTTCCGCGCTGAGACGCCCTTCTTCCACAAGCATGATGATCGCTTCGGAAAGGAGCTTAAACGGTATTTCGAAAGGTTGGCTCATCTCGAGCAGTTTTTTCGATTCGGGCATCACTTGTGCGGCATCCAGGTAGACATGGCCCGATGACAGCGTTGCTGTGCTGATCGTATGGAGGACCGCCGCCTGGATTCTGGCCGTATGCGTTCCTGTGATGCCGAGCTGCCTGCCGAGTTCGTCCGCCCTCTGGAACCCGACCCCTTCGACGTCTTCGATCAGACGGTACGGGTTTTCGGTCAGCTTCTCGATCGTATCTTCCTGATACGTCTGATAGATCCGCATCGCAATCTGCGGTCCGAACCCCCACTCGTTCAAACGGACGATGGTACGCTCCAGCCCAAGATTCTCACGAAGGACGGATACGAGCGTCTCTTTCTTTTCTGCATTGAGTCTCGGGATTTCATCGAGCACATCTTCGTTTTCCAGGATTTTGCTGATCGCTTCCTGGCCGAGATGCTCGATGATCGTTTCCGCCGTCTTCCTGCCGATACCGGGGAACAGGTCCCCGGATAAGTAATGGATGAGCCCGGTTTCCGTGCCGGGAAGTTCTTTCCGGAACGTTTTCACCTCGAACTGGAGTCCGTAGGTCGGATGTGTGATCAGCCTGCCTGTGAACCTATAGTCCTCTTCCTCGGAAAGTCGCGGAAAACTTCCCTTCACGACGATTTCCTTCCCTTCAAAAGAGCAGTTCGTCTTTTTCACTTTCAGTTTGGCGATCGTGAACAGACTGTCCGGGTTGTGGAAAATCGTCACAACCGCCCGCCCGATCAGGAAGGGTTCTTCGGTATTCGCTATTTCGGACTGTCCCATCACAATCACCTCATTCCCCGCTGCTGCTGTTCTCTTCCCCCGTCAGGATCATGTCATGGATGTACCTCGCCTGGACATGTTCGGGATCGATGGTGAACGCACGTTCCAGGTGATGCAGCGCCTGCTCCCTGTCATCGGTGGAGACCGCGTACAGGAATCCTAAATTGAATTGTGCATCGGCATTTTCCGGGTTCTCATCGAGAAGCCGTTCGAATTCTTCTTTCGCCAGGTCATAGACACCTTCGTTCGCAAGGAGGATGCCATAGGACAGACGGATTTCCTGATCATCCGGCGCCAGCTCCAGAGCACGCTGCATGTATGGGAGGGCAAGCCGGCCCTTTTCTGCACGCTCCAGACTTTTGCCCAGCATATAATAGGCATCCGCTTCCTGCACACCCGCCTGGACCGCTTTCTCGTACAAAGTCGCCGCTTCGCCGTATCGTTCCTGGTTGAAATACAGATTGGCGAGCCCATAGAAAGCCGTCCCCATTTCCGGATCGAGGGTCAGCGCTTTCTGGAAGAAGGGCTCCGCTTTCTCCGTATCGCCGATGGATGCAAACACGTTCCCGACGTTCACATAGCCGACCGGATCATCCGGTGCTTCCTCAGCCGCCTTGATGAATTCCGCAACTGCCTTTTCAAAATTCCCGGCTTCCAATGCCTGGATCGCTTCTTCGTTATGTCCCATCCGAAATTCCTCCTTAACCGACGTAATCGAGTGTTGTGCCGTTCTTGATGACCGTATCGATCGTCCCGCCACCGAGGCATTCATCCCCATCATAGAACACGACAGCCTGACCCGGGGTGATGGCGCGGACTGGTGAATCGAAGATCACTTCAGCAGCATCTGCAGAGGTCATCTTCACTGTCACTCCGGTATCTGCCTGCCGGTACCTGAATTTTGCTGTACAGCGGAATTGTTCAGGCATCGGCTGTCCCCCCGTAAAACTGACGTCCGCTGCTGTCAGACTGTCCGAATATAATGCGTCATGATGGAATCCCTGTCCGACAAGCAGCGTGTTCGTTTTGAGGTCTTTGCCGATGACGAACCACGGCTCACCCGAACCGCCGATACCGAGGCCGTGCCGCTGACCGATCGTATAATACATGAGGCCGTCATGGCGCCCCATCCTTTCTCCGGACATCGTCTTCATATCACCCGGCTGGGCAGGCAGGTAATTGCCGAGGAATTCCTTGAAATTCCGTTCCCCGATGAAGCAGATGCCTGTCGAATCTTTTTTCTTTGCAGTGGCAAGTCCTGCCTCCTCTGCAATTTCACGGACCCGGCTCTTTTCCAGTTCACCGATCGGAAACATCACTTTGGACAGCTGGCCCTGTGACAGCTGATTCAGGAAATAGGTCTGATCTTTGTTGCTGTCGACGCCGCGCAGCATGGCGACCCCGTCTTCGGTTTCCGCAATCCGCGCATAGTGGCCGGTTGCGAGGAAATCCGCACCGAGACTCATCGCATGCGCCAGGAACGCCTTGAACTTGATTTCCTTATTGCACATGACGTCCGGGTTCGGCGTCCTGCCCGCTTTGTATTCGTCCAGGAAGTACGTGAACACTTTGTCCCAATATTGCTGTTCGAAGTTCACAGCATAATATGGGATGCCGATCTGGTTGCAGACACTGATGACGTCTTCGTAATCTTCCGTCGCCGTGCAGACTCCCGATTCATCCGTGTCATCCCAGTTTTTCATGAAGATGCCGATGACTTCGTATCCTTCCTGCTTCAGCAGGTAGGCGGCGACAGATGAATCGACCCCGCCCGACATCCCGACAACGACGCGCGTATCTTTTTTCGCTTTATCAATTCTCATCTTTTCGTTCATTCCTTTAATGTGTGGTAGTTGCAGTGCGTCCGATGATCCGCGCGGTCCGCTCGGCGGCTTCACGTACGTCCGCTTCCGTTGTGCCGTAACCGAAACTGAAGCGGACGGAACTTCTCAATTCCGGCGAGTCCCCTCCGAACATCGCGACCAGTACATGGGATGGATCCAGTGATCCTGCTGTGCATGCGGATCCGCTAGAGACGGATACGCCGTCCAAGTCCAGGTTGACAAGCAGCGATTCGATGTCCGTCCCCGGGAAATGGAAGTTCGCGATATGCGGCAGCTTCGGGACACCATCAATCACGTTCACCCGGTACTTGACACCTGCTGCATCGAAGACGTCCATCATCGCTGTTTCGAATTCCTTGCAGCGCACCGACTTCTCCAGCTGCTCGGCAGCAGCAAGACGGGCGGCTTCGGAAAATGCGAGGATTGCCGGCACATTTTCGGTACCCGCACGCCGTTTGCGTTCCTGGGAACCGCCGGTCAGCAGCGGTTTCAGGTCGATCCCTCTGCGCTGATACAGGAATCCGATGCCTTTCGGTCCGTTGACTTTATGGGCGGACACTGATAGAAGGTCCACTTGCAGATCCTGCACATCGATCGGCAGCATGCCGTATGCCTGTACAGCATCCGTATGGAATAGCGCCTGGTGACCGTCTAAGAGTCCGCCGATTTCCCGGATCGGCTGGATCGTGCCGACTTCGTTGTTGCCGTACATGACCGAGACAAGGATCGTATCATCACGAAGTGCATCAGCGACCTGTCCGGCGTCAATCCGGCCGTTCCTGTCAGGCTGAAGATAGGTGACTTCAAACCCATGCCGTTCAAGCTCACCGCACGTATTCAGGACTGCGTGGTGTTCGATCGCCGTCGTGATAATATGGCGGCCGAGGTGCGCCCGGCTTCCGGCTGTACCGGCAATCGCATAATTATCCGCTTCCGTACCGCCGGAAGTGAAGACGATCTCACCGGGGGCTGCATGGATCGTTCCCGCCAGGATCCGCCGGGCATCGTCTGTCCGCTTCCTCGCTTCCCGTCCATGACTGTGGACACTCGACGGATTGCCCGGGAGCGTCTGCATCGCTTCCATATATACAGCGGCAGCTTCCGGCCGGATCGGAGAAGTCGCCGCATGGTCCAGATAGATAGATGGTTTCATAATGGTAAACTCCTTTTAGATATAGAACATATAACCGTCGGGTTTCTCCTCATCCCGTTCGGCAAGTATCAAGTCTTCGATTGTCGTCGTATCCAGCACTTCTCGCACGGCTTCGCTGATTTTCAGCCAGAGCGACTGCTGCGGTATTTCCTCGCTGTCCAGCCCTTCGACGAGCTGGATCGGCCCCTCCAGCAGACGGACCACATCTCCCGCTGTCATTTCGCATGGTTCCTTGGACAGCTTGTAGCCGCCATATGCGCCGCGGATGCTCTTCACGAGCCCTCCGTTGCGCAGCAGCGGGATCAGCTGCTCCAGATACGCCTCCGACAGGGTCTGTTCTTCCGCGATTTTACGCAGGGGCACCGGTCCTTCTCCGTACCGTTTCCCGAGCTCCACGATAATGGTCAGTCCGTAGCGTCCTTTAGTTGAAATCCTCATCAGGCATCGTCCTCTTTTTAAAATTGCTGCAGACAGTATACCATACTCATCTGCCCGAATTCCTTGAAATGACTTCAGCACGCCCGCCATGTATACTTAGGGTCATCAGATATTTTCGAATGGAAGCAGGGATCTTATGCATAACGAACCACTCGCATTCAGGATGCGTCCGCAGACGATCGATGAAATCGCGGGACAGCAGCATGTCATCGGACCGGATACCGCGCTGTACAGGATGGTCAAAAACGGACATATCCCGTCCATGCTCCTGTACGGTGAACCGGGTATCGGCAAGACTTCGCTCGCCTATGCCATCGCCGGCTCGACCGACCTGACATTCATCCCGCTGAATGCGACGACATCAGGCAAGAAGGATATCGAGCGCGTTGTCGATGAGGCACGGCTGACAGGGAAAGTGATCCTGTTCCTCGATGAAATCCACAGGTTCAACAAGCTTCAGCAGGATACACTGCTGCCCCATGTCGAGAACGGCTCGGTCGTTCTGATCGGTGCGACAACCGAGAATCCGTTCCACGACGTCAACCCGGCAATCCGGTCCCGCTGCGGGGACATTCTGCAGCTGAAACGGCTGGAGGAGGAGGACCTGGTGACACTTCTCGACCGGGCCATCCATGATGGATCCCGCGGACTCGGAAAACAGGATATCGCCATATCGGACAGCCAGATCCGGAAAATCGCCTCAGGTGTCAATGGGGATGCCCGCAAAGCACTGACCCTGCTTGAATCATTGGTGTCCGCTTCAGACGAGGAAGGCGGGCAGATACTCATCGAGGACTGGCTGATCGACAACCTGCTCGGCCGCATCGGTGTCTTCGGAGACAAAAACGGCTCCCATCATTACAACCTGCTGTCCGCACTCCAGAAATCCGTGCGCGGCAGCGATACGAATGCAGCGCTGTATTATTTGGCGCAATTGCTTGAGACAGGTGATCTGACAGCTGTCAGCCGGCGCCTGCTCGTCATGGCATATGAGGATATCGGTCTGGCATCCCCTGATACCGGCCCGAGAGTCCTGGCTGCAGCGGATGCCGCCGACCGGCTCGGCATGCCGGAAGCCCGTATCCCTCTCGCGAACGCCGTCATCGAGATGTGTCTGGCGAGTAAATCGAATTCAGCCTACAAAGCCATCGGTTCAGCGATCCAGTCCGTCAGCGGCGGAAAGACGGGTGAAATTCCGCTCCATCTCAGGGACAGCCATTATGCAGGATCGGCAGCTCTCGGACATGAGGGATATATCTATCCGCACGACCACCCGATCGGCTCGTTCGGCGGATGGGTCGACCAGGAATACCTGCCTGATGCCGTTTCCGATGCGGAATTCTATGTCCCTGTGCAGGCCGGAGAGGAAAAGAAGACCGCAGCAATCTACGAGCGGCTGAAAGAGTTCAGGAAAAAGAAATGATGACATACGGAGGGTGGAAGGCAGATGACCGCTAAACTGAGCGCTGGTGAAACACGGAGGCATCAAATACTTGACCTGCTGAAACAGTCAGACAGGCCGCTGACCGGAAAAGAGATCGGCGAGCGGACGGGCGTCAGCCGGCAGGTGGTCGTCGGGGATATCAATCTGCTGAAGGCAGTGGATGAACCGATCATCGCCACAAGCAGAGGGTATGTCTATATGGACAAAGAAAAGGGCGGGCAGCAGTTTGAACGGATTGCAGTCTGCCGGCACGCTCCTGAGCAGACGGAGGAGGAATTGACTGCGTTCGTCGATCATGGCGTGACGGTGAAGGACGTCAAGGTCGAGCACCCTGTCTACGGAGATCTGACAGCGTCCATCATGGTTGCAAACCGAATGGAAGTCAAAGAATTCCTGGCAAAGGTCGCATCATCGAATGCCGTCTATCTGTCTGCTCTGAGCGAAGACCATACACATCTGCATACCGTTTCCGCAGACGATCCGGCACAGATCGACCGGGCGTTCGAATGCTTACGAAAAGCAGGCATCCTCGTGGAGTGATGCCTGCTTTTTTTGCATTCATAACCGTTCGCCCGTTTCCAGTTCCAGCTGCTTCAGAAAGGCTTCCATGAAAGTATGCCGCTGCTGTGCAAGCTGCCTGCCGCGTTCCGTTACCATCAGGTCCTTCAGCAGGAACAGCTTTTCATGGAAATGGGTGACCGTCGACGTGTTTTTCGATCGGTACTCCTCCTCGGTCATCGAACTCCTTGAGGATTCTTCCCAATCATACAGCTTCCGCCCTCTCGCCCCGCCGAATGCAAACGCCCTGGCAATTCCGACAGCCCCGATGGCATCCAGCCGGTCAGCATCGCGGACGATCGCGGCCTCAGGCGACATGATCGGTTCCTCGTTCCCTCCGTTGAACGATACGGAGCGGATGATCGCCAGGACATGATCTGCGAGCTGGGCGGGGACATTCATCGCCTTCAGGAGATCTGCGGCCGATGGGTTTCCCGCGGCGGCGTACTTCGGATCATCGATATCATGGAGGTACACGGCCAGCTCGACTGCCGTCCGGTCCGCCGTCCGCTCCTCTTCCATGATGGTCCGTGCATTCTGCAGCACCCGGAGGATATGGTCCATATCGTGGCTTGCGTCAAATTTGCTGTATAGATCCTTCGTCAGTTCCGCACACTGTTGAATATATGTCATTGCAGCTGGTCAGCACCTTTCTGTTTCATAAGTAGTCGTGTATCGGCCGGTTTGACCTGGATAAGCCGGTAGGGTATAGTGAAAGCACCATGAATTTTATGGGAAGACATCCAGCGCCGAGGAGGAATCACAATGCACCACGGTAAAGTCAAATGGTTCAGTAATGAAAAAGGATACGGGTTCATTGAAGCGGATGACGGACAAGACGTTTTCGTCCATTTCACAGGCATCCTTGGAGAAGGCTTTAAGACATTGGATGAGGGACAGCGTGTCTCGTTTGAAATCATAGAAGGCAACCGTGGTCCTCAAGCGGCTAACGTCACTGCAGAAGACTGATCATATCACATACAAAGATCCCGCTGAGCCGCTCAGCGGGATCTTATTTCATGTATTTATTCATCTCGGAACCGAGGAAACGAAGCTGATCTCCCACTGTGCATTCTTTGATGCAGAACTTGTGGGCCTCCGCCTTGCCGCGTTCTGAGGTCAGCGTTTTCTTCACAAGACAACCTTCACAATACTCATCGAGCAATTCGTCAATATCAGAAATGATTGCAGCTTTTTCCATACGCCCCTCCCTTCTGATCACTCTTCCATTGTACAGGGATTCGGCAGGCGGCTGCAACTATCCGGGAGGCTTAACTGAATGATTGAACTGTATACCGACGGTGCCAGCGCCGGCAATCCGGGCGTCAGCGGCATCGGCATCTATCTGACAGGGGAAGGGCACTCGGTGAAACTTTCCGAGCCGATCCCTCCCTGCGACAACCATACGGCCGAATTTCAGGCGCTGATCCGCGGACTGGAAGAAGCGGCTTCCCTGACAGATGGCATGCTGTCAGTGCGGAGCGATTCCCAGCTCGTTGTCCAGGCTGTCGAAAAGGAATTCGTCAAAAATCCTGAATATCATCCATATTTGCAGCAAGTCCTCCGTCTGACATCAAATTTTGAATACTTTTTCATCAAATGGATCCCGGACAGCTCCAACCGGGCAGCCGATGCGCTCGCCAGGGAGGCCATCCAGCGGCAGAAAAACGGATGATGTCATCTCGCCTTCATGAAGGTGATCGTCCTTTCGACTGAATCATAGAGCACCCACTCCAGATGGTCGGTGACCGACCCCACGTTCACAATTACATTCGCGTCCGGAAGCCGGATGAGTTCTGAATACACGAATGGCCGGATGATCCCTTCCGCTGACCAGGATGAGCGATGGGTATGGCCGTGGAATGTCAGCCGTTCGCCACCGATCACCCGGGACGGCGGGAGTTCGTTATACGGCCATTGGTGCCCGTGGATGAGCATCGCGCCATCGATGGCCATCCGTTCGGGGAGCGCGGCGATCTTCTCCCGCAGCGGGTCACCGGATCGGGTGACGAGCAGGATCCGTTCTTCCTGATTTCCCCGAATGGAGGGGAACTTGAGCATCCGTTCGAATCCCGGGGGATCCAGCAGCACGTCATCCAGCGATGGATAGACTGTGCCGTCCAGGTCCTTTTTCGATATGGTGCATTCGAACAGATCGCCGAGGACGATCTTCTTGGCATCCGGTGCTTGTTCTTCAATTTGGCTTAAGACCTGTTCCAATTCATGTTTGGATGAATGGATGTCACCGAAGAGTGCGTATCTCACAAGCCGTCACCGCTCCCGGTGTTCCCTGTCTCCACTTCCCTGTCCCCATCTTCGATCCAGTCACTGTAGCTGCCTGCGTACAGGCGTACATCCCGGATCCCTTTTTCCTTCAACATGGCGAATAACGGTGCAGCTGTCACACCGCTGCCGCAGTATACGGTGACAGGCTCACCGGATCCGGCCATTTCCGCAAGCCGTCCTGCCGCTTCCCCGTCTCTGTCGAATGTCCCGTCTGAGGCCAGCTGGGACCAGTCGAAGTTCTTCGCCCCCGGGATATGGCCTGCCACCCGGTCGAGCGGTTCCACCTCGCCTCTGTACCGTTCAGCAGCCCGCGCATCGAGCAGCAGCCCTTCTCCCGGTCTTTCCGTCAAATCCGCGACATCTTCCTTGTGCGCCAATATGGATTCGTTCCATTCCGGCTCGACCGGCGTCGGTGCTGGCGCAGGCGCAGCCTGCTCGATGTCCCCCCCTAACTTTTCAAGTCCGCCAAACCCTTCCAGCGAAATGAAAGCATTCCGGAATCCCGCATATTGCAGGATCCACCATGCCCTGGCAGCAAATGGTTCACCGCCGTCATCATAGACGATAATCTCATCGTCGGGACGGAGACCGCTTTTCCGGAACAGAGCTGTCAGCCTGTCACGGCTAGGGAGAGGATGACGCCCGCCTTTTGCTGTCATATCCGACAAGTCCTTCTCAAGATCCCAGTGGACCGCCCCGCGTATGTGCCCCTCATCATATTGCCTTCTGCCCGCTTCGGGATCCTGAAGGGAAAATCGCGCATCAATCCATCTGATTTCCGGATCCGCGAGCTGTTCTTTCGTGACTTGTTTGAACACTGACATTCAGACCATCTCCTTCTGCCGGATTTTACTGTAGATCAGTTTCCAGTCTTCGAGCTGCTCATGGCTTTCCAGAAGATTGCGCTCAGCCGCAAGCTGTGCAGCCGCTTCCTGCTGAAGATGCACAGCCAGCTGTTCCGATGTACTGTCCAGCCAGCGGTCGACCCACACGCCAAGACGCTGCCGTTCCTCTTCCAGATAGGCATCCGCATCTTTCTTCAAAAGTTCCATCAGTTTCTCCTGCAGGAGGGTACGGTCCCCTTTTTCGAAGAATGACTTGGCGTTCTTGAACAATCGGTTCACATGCCTGTACCGGTCCAGCTCCCTGAAAGGTGCGCTGAATGTCAGGAGTTCGGCGTCTGGCGCATCGAACAGTGAAGGCGACAGGGCATCATCGAGTTCTGCAAGCCAGCGCCGCTCCGTCTGCTGACGGCTTTCGATCTGTTTTTTCATATACGTCAGCATCCGGAAGTTCGCGACTTTCAATTCCTGCGCGAAGTCATAGCCGGTCATGCCGGCAGTCTCCTCAAGTGCGATGCGAAGGGCATCGGATGCAGAATGATGGACGAAGAGCGACGGTGTGTAGCCCTCTTTGAAAAAGTCGGAGAACCGGAGGAACACCCGCTGATGGATATAGAAGACAAGCTCCTTCAATTCTTCGTGTGCGGCATGGCGCAGCACCGGTGCGAATCCTGTTTCGTAGTGCTGCTGCACCTTCTGCTCTATCTCAGCAAGGTCCGCCAGACGTTCCGCTTTCCGCTCCCGGTTCGATTCTGTGCGGCGGATGAGATCATCCACCCGCTGTACGGTCTTTTCAGTCTCTTCCTGCAGCGCCTGGACGGCCAGCGCATTCAAGTCATGCTCGAGGAACGAATAGAACCGGCCTTCGAACTCTTCCATCTTCTTCTCGGCGCCGCCATCCCGCTTCGCCTCCAGTGCCTGCAGGCTCGAAATGCCGTGTACCCGGGGATTCCGGATACCGAACTTCGTCAGCTCGGATGCGACGAAGTTTTTCACTTCATCGGCCTCTTCTTCATTGTCCGCAAGATCGATCGCATTGACGACGAAGAACATCTTATCCATTTCGAAGGCGTCTTTCACCCGGCCGAGCTGAATCAGGAATTCCCGGTCCGCCCTTGAGAATGCATGGTTGAAATACGTGATGAACAGAATAGCGTCGGCATTGCGGATATATTCGAACGCGACATCGGTATGCCGGGCATTGATGGAATCAGCACCGGGCGTATCCACCAGCGTAATGCCCTGCCGTGTCAGTTCACAGTCGAAATAGAAATCGATGGACTCGACAAAGCAGCTGCGTGACTCTTCCGCCACATACCTGACAAATTCATCCCGCTCAGCGGTCACCACCTGTCCAAGCTGCTCATGGTGCGCAGGGTAGCCGGTCCGGAAGGCGCGTATGAACGATTTGTGGATGTGGAGTGACTCCTCCTTCAGCTTTACAGCCAGCGCTTCATCCGCCCGGCCGTACGCTTCTTCCAGGGAGGTAACCGGCAGTCCGACCAATCGGAACGCATCCAGGACGTCTTCGGTCATCTGTTCAGCTGTTTTGAAACGGATATCCGCGGTGCCGTCCAGGTTGGATTCGGAAACCGGACGGATCCGGTTGATGGCAGCCGTTGTCGGATTCGGCGAAACCGGCAGTACCGCCTCGCCGAGCAGCGCATTGGAGAATGATGATTTCCCGGCGCTGAAGGCGCCGAACAAGGCCACTGTGAACTCCTTCTGTTTGAGCCGTTCCGACTTGGATTGCAAGTACGCTGCCGTATCTCCGAAGCCGGGTATTCCGCCCACTTGTACAGCCACTTCTTCAGCACGGCGCACGACCGGTGCTGCATCTTCCGTCCGTTCTTCGGCCGGTCCTTCTTCATCCGTCTCTTTGTGACGGGCTTCAGCTTCCCTGGCAGCTGTTTCTGCAGCCGCCTCGTCTGCGCGCAGCACTTCAGGCTCGGTTTGTTTTTCCCAATCGCGGATAAGACGTCCGATTTCAGCTTTTTCCTCAGCTGTCCAGCTGTGCATCTGTCCTGACTCGAAGCGCGCCAGATTGGCCGCTTTGCTGCCGGCCTGCCGGATGATCGCCAGTTTGGCCTCGTTTTCGTCGAGCTGCCGCTGCAGACCGGCCGCCTTTCCGCTTCCCTGCCGTTTCGCTTCCTCGGCCATCTCGAGCTTCCAGGCGTCCGTCTTTTTCTTATAGAATGACAGGATGGCATCACGCAGCTGGCCCGACGCGTTCAAAATGAGCTCACCGGTCAGAATATCAGGTGTCGTCAGTTCCTGGACGATGTCCCCAAAACGGAAAGTCAGGTCCATAGTGTCGATTGCCATCGAGTTCTCGTCCGTCAGCAGCCCCGCTTCTTTCAGTACCTGTTTCATGAGGGTGCGCAAGTGGACCTCCACTTGTGTATGGGCCAGTTTCTCCAGCGACTCACTCAGCGCCTGCCTGCGCCGTGCGCGCTCCTCTTCAGTCTTCTTGGCACTGAAGAAGACGCCGACTTTAAAGTGGCTCGTCTGCGACTCCAAATACTCTTTCAGCAGTTCCCGCGTTTCATAAGGTGTCAGGGACGCACTTTCCAGCAGCTCTTTCCTCTTCTTCTCGAAATGGATATGGAAGGCATCTCCGCCGAGCAGTGAAATACGTTTCGACAGTTCCTGAACAGCCTCTTCCAGGTCATGGGGTTCAGCCCATTCGGATTCCATGATTTCCGGATGGTTCTCCCTCGCTTCGGTGACCTCCTGCTTCAGATAGTCGGTATGCTCATCTTTCAGCTGAGCGAGTGTCCCTTCGATCGTTGCAGTGAATTGCTCATCACGGTGGTCGATGGAACTGCTGACAATCTTCTTGACCGCGGCAAAATCGTTTTCCGCAAGATCCGGGGTCTTCAAGGAAGTGAAGAAGATCCCTTTCGGCTCAACTCCCCAGAGGGAGAACGAGTGACGGACCGATTCCTTGAAGTCCGCAAACGACAGCTCACTGTCCCGGTGCTTATCGATCTGGTTGACGATCAGATAGACATTCGGATTGTACCGCATCAGTTCTTTCGTGAACCGGAAGTTCAGTTCGGACTGCACGTGGTTGTAGTCCATTGTGTAAAATACGATATCTGCCAGATGAAGGGCGGATTCCGTTGAAAGCCGGTGCGCATCGTCGGTCGAATCGACCCCCGGAGTATCCATGACAGAGATGCCGTCCGGCAGTCCGGATCCGGTATGTCCGATTTCAAGCGAACTGATCGTTGCGCCTTCCTTACTCATCCTCTTCACCGCGTCCGCAAACCCATGACCGACCACTTTGACTGATGAGCCGTCCTGCCGGTGGACGATCGCGAAATCTTCGTCCGCTTTATGTACTTTGACGATATTGGCACTCGTCGGAATCGGGCTTGAAGGCAGGAGGTCATCTCCTGTCAATGCATTGATCATCGAAGATTTACCGGCCGAGAAGTGGCCTGCGAATGCGATCGTATACTCATCTTTCACTAGTTTCTCTGCCAGCTTTTCCGCTTTCCGGTATCGTTCTTCGTCTCCGTCTTCTTTGCACAGCAGTCCTAATGCTGCTGTTTCGTGTAGAAATTCTTCGTGGGAAGTCATATGCCGTTCGATCCTTTCGTCTGTAACTTTGTCTATCATATCATCATTTCGGGATGTGCCCTATAAAAAGAACATGGAAAAGCGGCTATACAGAAAATACACGCGATGGTATAATAGAACTAATACTATCACTTAAGGAGTGTCTTTATGACCGATGCAGCGACTGTCCAGCATATATTGAACAGCACCATCCAATCATTGACTTCTGTCATCCCCATCCAATTCGATGTTCTCGCCCCTTCCCTTACAACCCAGCCCTATGAACAAAAAGAACTAAGCGTCCTGATCGCCCTGCTCGGGGATGTGCGGGGCAGACTCATCATCGATACGAACGAAGGGACCGTATCCCGGATTGGCGAGGCGATGTTCGGCATGAAGATCGAAGGTGAAATGATCGAATCGTTCACAGGGGAACTCGGCAACATGGTCGCCGGCAACCTGTGCACATTACTTGAAAAAGACTCACTCACTCTCGATATTTCCCCGCCGACCGTATTGACGGGCGAGACGAAATTTTACGGCTTCAGCCAGGCATTCAAGCTTCCCCTCCGATTCGCGGATGTTTCACCGACGAATGTCCTTCTTACGATAGATGTATAAGAAAAGCTGTTCCGTGCCATTTCTGGCGCAGAACAGCTTTTTTTCAGATCAGCAGTTCAGGCGTGACCGGGAATACCGTTTCGAATTCGGAAAGCAGCGGCAGTTCTTCAGGAGTCAGCAATATGCGCACAGATCCCGAGTCGGTCGCCGTCCGGATCAGGCGCCCGGCACCCTGGCGCAGGCGGAGGATCATGTACGGCAGATCGACCTCCTGGAATGGAGAATCCGCATGCTGCCGTTTTGCGTCGAACAGGGGATCCGACGGAGGCAGCGGCAGATCGTATATGATGACACGTGTCAGCGCATCATGCGGAATATCGAGCCCTTCCCAGAGATGATAGGAACAGAAAGCGGTCCACTGTTTCGATTGGAATTCCTTTACCATCGATGACAGCTCGCGGTCCCCTTCGAACACGGTATTGCGCAGCAGCTCCGGTGAGACCGCCGAACGGAACTGTTCCATCGATTGTTTCGATTTGAACAGCACCAATGTCTGCTGTCCGTCCGACAGGAGATCCGCAAGTTTCTGCGGTTTCCGTTCCGCCGCTACGGATTCCACCGACAATTCCATCACTTCCTCATAATCATACGGCGAGTCGATGGAGAACGATGTATACTCATGGATGCCCAGGCTGTCTGCCAGGTAGGTGAAATCTTTGTTGACGGATAACGTTGCTGATGAGAAGACGATTGGCATCTTCTCGGAAAACAGCCGTTCCTGCAGGACGTCCGTCACAAGGCGGGGCATGATGACAAGCGTCAATTCACCTTCCCGGTCCTCTGCCCAGACAACAGCTTCCGAATGGTCCGCAAACAGCTCAAGCGAGTAAATATATTGTTCCAGATACTCTTCCACCATCCGGAGGTCATATTCGGGGATCACATACAGTTCACTGTCAAAAACGAATTCTTCCAGGAGAGCATTCGACAGTCTCACTGCCTCTTTCGCTGTTTTCTGGAGAACATCACTCTTCCGGACTGCCAGCCGTTCCGCTCCATCGTCTTCGGCGGATTCGGAAAGATAGTCGAAGAAGAGCTCATGGCACTCCATCAGCTGCTCCATGAGCTGCAGGGTCTCTTCCCGGACACCGTCGGCCATCACACGTTCCAGAAGGCCGAGCAGCGTGCTGTCCTGCACTTCATAGGTGAGGGCCCGCTGTGCTGCATATTCCAGCAGGTGGCCTTCGTCGAAAACAGTCATGGAAATATCAGGAAGTAACGGCAGCTGCCCCTGCCGCTTCCTCGATTCCTTCGTCCAGATATGCTCCATGAAGAAGTCATGGGAGCAAATGATCAGATCTGCCGCATTCCTGTACTCACTGCGATGGATCGTCTGGCCGCAGCGGTTCCTCAGCTCACAGCCGCCGCATTGCTGGATAGGATGGTAATTGATCGTCTCCCATTGGCTGTCGCTGAGCTCCGGGTAGGAAGACCGCTCACCGTATGGAAATACTTCGGCCAAGGACGCGTTGCCATAGACGAAGTCGGGCAGCTGCACTTCCACGTCTTCCGCATAGGGTTCGCCGGTGCGGTTCATCTCCTCCAGACGTTTCAGGCAGAGGTACTGATCCCTCGACTTTGCCAGACGGACATCGATGGTCAGGTCCAGCGCTTTGCCGAGCTTATGGATATCCCCCTCCTGCTTCACGAGCTGGTCGATGAGCGTCTCATCGGCACAGGAGATCAGTGCCGGCCTGCCGGTATAACGCGCATAAGCGATTGCCGGAAGCAGATAGGCGATTGTCTTGCCTGTGCCGACGCCAGCTTCGGCGAACAGGATCTCTTTTTCACGGAGTGCCTGTTCGATCTGGAACGCCATGTAGATCTGTTCGTCCCTCAGATCGAATCCTTTTTCCGTCAGGTCGTCATATAATGTATCACCGATCCACTCATTGAGTGATTCGAAAAAAGTCTTTTCGCGGGTCAGCGCAAATGGTATCTTTCCTGCCATAGTGAACCCCTTTCTTTACATTGCAATCTATGGTTGGCCGTTCCGCTCCAAGAGAAAAGAGAGGATCGCCCTCTCTTCGATGCTCCCTTATCAGACCCGCCTGCCCCAGTATTGGTAGAAGTCGGTGCGGATGAAACCGTTGAACAGTTTCCGTTTCTTTGTCGCTTTCCTGCCGTACATCGTTTCGAAGTTATCCAGGGAGGACAGCATGTACGTGCTCCACGACGGGTAGTCCGCCATGATCCCTCCGAGGATGGTAGTAATCTCTTCCGCTTCCTCACGTTCCCCCAGCCGTTCGCCGTAAGGGGGATTTCCGACCAGCACACCATTGACACCTTCAAGCTTCAGATCCCTCACGTCCCGCTGCTGCCAATCGATGATCCCGAGGAAGCCCGCCTCCGCGGCATTCTTTTCAGCAATGCGGATCATCGACGGATCATGATCCGATCCGGTGATCAACAGCTTCCGGTCATACTGTGCCGTGTCTTCGACCTCTTCACGGATCCGGTCCCAAACCGCTGCGTCCATCCACGGCCACTGTTCGCTCGCGAATTCACGGTTGTAGCCGGGGGCCAGGTTCTGTCCGATCATGGCCGCCTCTATCGGAATGGTGCCGGACCCGCAGAACGGATCGACGAACGGCCGGTCCGGGTTCCACTTCGTCAATTTGACCAGTGCAGCTGCAAGCGTCTCTTTCAGCGGAGCATCCCCCTGTCCGACGCGGTAGCCCCTCTTATGCAGACCGGCACCGCTCGAATCGATGGTCAGCGTGACTTTGTCTTTCAATATGGAGACTTCCAGTTTGAACAGCGGACCGGTTTCATCCAGGAATCCAACTCTTCTATAGGCTGTTTTCATTCGCTCTGCGATCGCTTTTTTCACGATGGCCTGGCAGTCCGGCACGCTGAACAGAATCGACTTGACGGATTTGCCGGCTACCGGGAAGGCGGCGTCCACAGGGAGGAACTGCTCCCACGGCAATGCTTTCGTCTTTTCGAACAGTTCATCGAACGTTGTCGCCCTGAACTCGCCGGCGATAACCCGTACACGGTCGGCGGTACGGAGCCACATATTCGTTTTAGCGATTGCCTCTGGCCCGCCAGTGAAGAATACTTTGCCGTTTTCTGTCGTCGTTTCGTATCCGAGTGCTTTCACTTCGTCCGCGACGATCCCTTCCAGGCCCATTGCAGCTGTTGCTGCTAGTTTATATTGTGTCATCGTGCCCCACGTCCTCTCCATCGGGTTTCTGTTATGTATATCATGGGTCCCTCACCAGGTTTTTAACAAAGAAATGCTCTCCAGATAATGTGGAGAGCATGTGTCGAATATGTTGTAAGTGCCGTCAGGAAATTCGTAAGCCATGTTTTGTTCTCCTGTACTCGAACGGCCTGCGCCTCGTACGAAGAGCGGTAATCATCTATCTACAGACATCTGTCTGTCCCTTCCTCCGTTCATTTCCTTCGGAAGAGCGCCCCTACCATAATTTGGGTTTCTCACTCGCGGGGTTTACCTCGTTCCACCTGTACCGTTTCCCGTACAGCTCCGTCACTGTGGCACTTTTCAGGAAACGTCTTCCATATCCCGAAGGACGTAGGAATTATTTCCGCCGTCAGCCGGCATCGCCGGCGCCCCGGCTTATTTTTTGGCCGGGCACGAACACTACGGACATCTCAGTACCGTGTGAGCATGGACTTTCCTCTCCAGTGTCAAGCACTGCAGCAATTACCTGAATTTCCTTCATGGCTAAACAAGTATACAGTATAACTGACCTGATCGCAAGGGGAAGCGGACAAGATCATTCCGTTCCGGAGAGTTTACTGCCGAATACTGCCTTCTCCAGATTGGAGATCCTCTTCAGCAAATCGAAGTTCGTCGTCCCCGGAGCGCTGGATGCCGGCCGTCTCTGTGCAGTCGAGACTTCGTTCCGCAGTTCGTCATTTTCACGTTCCAGCTCAGCGATCCTCTTTTTGAACGCTTCGTAATCCTGGATCACGTCATCCAGGAACAGGTCGACTTCTTCCTGATTATAGCCGCGCATCGCAGTTTTGAACTCTTTTTCCAGAATCGTTTTTGAATCCAGTTTAATATCCATTCAACAACGTCCTTCCGTCAGTGGTAACTGCCCTAAGTATAGCATATCCTGTCCAAGTCTGTCTCATTGCGCCGGACCGGGTCGGGTTATTTTGTCGGTTTGTGCGCTTGCCCGGGAAATAATTTCTTCTTCAGTCTCATTTCCCTCTTTTCGAACTCCGATTTCCCGCGTTTTGCAAATGTTTCCGTCAGAGACCTGTCTTTTGCAAGCAGACTGAGTGCGATGCCTGTGATCTGCAATGCTTTCGTGCAGTCTTTCTGCTGGTGCTCGTACAGTTTCGCCATCTCTTCAAGTGCAAGGATGCGCTCCCGGCCGGAAGATTTCGTCATGCACACGCCGAATGACTGCAGTGCTTCCTCATATCGCCGTTCTTTCTTCAGCAGGAAGCCGAAATGGAAGTGGGTTGTCGGATGCTGGGTCCCGTATTCTTCGATCACCTGTTCAAGCACGGCGGTCGCCCGGTTGTGTGACTTCAGATCTTTATACCATTTGCCGATATTCGTCTGGCTGATAACCGTGCCGGTCAGCTGCTCGGTCAGCAGCAGATCGGTCGACCGGACATACAGTGCAACGAGCGACAGGATGTCGTCTTCGTTATGTCGCAGGATTTCCATGAGCATTCCTGCACGTCCGTTCTTCACGGCATCCTGATAGATGATCGGGGCCATGTGTCCCGGCATGTCATCCTTCCGGAAGAAGCCGAGCTGCTCTTCTTCCACGGCCGGCAGCCTGAAGGACTCCATCTCGCCTTTCCAGATGCGCCGGGAGCCATGCAGCAGATCGATGGCTGCATGCTTCGGCAGAGGCGGCAGGACATCCCGGTTCATCGTCCAGCGGGTTTCGAGCTGGGGCATGTCGAAACTTTTCCCGTTATACATGACAAGCGTCACCGGCTGCTGCCACAGGCCTGTCGCATACAGGAAAGCCGCTTCGTGCGCCGGACCCGGCAGTACATACTGCGTGAGACGGAACCCGGTCTTCCTCTGTTCGATAAGACCGATCAAAAAGATCAGCGTGCCGGTCCCCTTCAGGCCGGTCGTCTCGGTATCGAAAAACAGCAGCCGCCTGCCTGGATCCGGCGCAAGCGGATGGCACTCGCCGGATTGCTCCCACTTCTGCAGCACTGCCGGCAGTTCAGAGAGCTGGCAGTCCCCGTGCATATACTCTTCCGGATAATCGACTGTCTTTGTGTAGACAGTCCCATACGGATTGGTCTCTTTGGCGAGCCCGGCTGCCAGCCATTGTTCTTCGTACTCCGGCGTCGGTGCCTGTGTTATCTTTTTCGCTTCAGCGGCCGGCGGTATGTCTGCGGACGGTTCCGTTTTCTTCAGCATGCCCTTCATCTTCATCAGATTCTTCTCATACGACATGCAGTTCACCGTCCGCCAGGCTTTTCAGCAGGGCCTCCGCACCTGTTTTCACATTGAGTTCAGACTCCGGCGGACCTGTGCATACCGGACAGCCCGACACACAGCCACAGGAATTCACGTGCTGGGCAGCCTGCTGCAGCAGATCATCCCACATGCCGTACATCTTTTCACTGAGACCGATGCCGCCCGGGTAGCTGTCGTAGATGAAAAACGTCGGTCTGCCGGTATGGACGGCTTTCACCTGAGGGACGACGTGAATATCGGTCCGATCACACTGGACGAACAGCGGGATGAACGACTGCATCGCGTGAGCCGCGCCGGTCATCGCGTCGGTCAGTGCAGCCTCCGTCCAGCCGTCCGGTACGTCGAATGAGAGCCACGTCGATGTCGTGTGAAGTTCCTCGGCAGGCAGATGGATCGGTCCCGACCCGATATTATCATGGGAATCGAACCGGATCTTCTTGAATATTGTCGGAATGGCCAGGACAGCGAGGTCACCGAACGCGACCGCCCCCGAAGTGTGTTCTTCCTTCTTATCTTCACTGATGACCTTCAGTTCGACAGCCAGGTTGGCATCCGTGAAATAATCGACATCCACTTCCGTGACATACGCCTTCTTCTCTTCCCAGTCGAGCATCTCCACCTGGTATTGGGTCCCCTGGTGGATGTAGATCGCCTCTTCATGAAGCAGGGTCATCGCGCTGTAGCGATCCATCTCGCCGATGACCGTCGTCTCTTTCGGCCGCGACTTATCGATGATGACGACATTTTCCTGCGACGCCGACCGCAGGCTCACTTCACTTGCCGGGAAACGGTCGGTCATCCAGTGCCAGCGGTCTCCCGCCAGGATGAGCACCCCTTCCAATGCCAGAAATTCAAGCAGCTGCTGGACATCGAATTCCGCATAGCGGTCCGCCGTGGAAAACGGGAGTTCGAACGATGCACAGCGGAGGTGGTCCATCAAGATCAGAATATTATCGGGATGGATATGGGCCTCTTCGGGTGATCCGCCGAGCAGATAACCGGGATTTTCGATGATGTATTGATCCAGCGGCATCGACTGGGCGACATAGATGATCAGTGCGTCATCCTGCCGCCTGCCAGCGCGTCCCGCCTGCTGCAGGGCGCTCGCGATATTTCCCGGGTAACCTGTCATCACGCACGCCTGCAGCTGACCGATGTCGATGCCGAGTTCCAGTGCGTTCGTGCTGACGACCGTCTTGATGGTTCCTTCGCGCAGTCCCCTTTCGATCCTTCGCCGCTCGGAAGGGAGATAGCCGCCTCTGTACCCCATGATCGTGTCATCCATCAGTTTCTTCTTTGTCAGTTCCTTCATATACGTCACCAGCATCTCCACCCGGACACGGCTCTTTGCGAACACAATCGTCTGGACGCTCTCGCGATAGAGACGCGATGCAATATCACGGACTTCCAGCACAGCACTCCGCCGGATACCGAACGTTTCGTGGACGACGGGAGGATTATAGAAGAGGAAATGCTTTTTCCCTGAGGGAGCCCCATTTTCAGCAATCAATTCCATCTGCCGGTTCGTCAGGTTCTCTGCAAGCTGTTTCGGATTTGCGATGGTAGCAGACGTGCAGATGAACACCGGATCACTTCCATAGTAGGCGCAGATCCGCTGCAGCCGTCTCAGGACGTGAGCGACATGCGTGCCGAACACCCCTTTATACGTATGCAGTTCATCGATGACGATATACTTCAGATTTTCAAACAGTGACACCCATTTTGTATGATGCGGTAAAATTCCTGAATGGAGCATATCGGGATTCGTCAGGACGATATGGCCCGATTTCCTCACTTTCGTCCGCAAACCGGGAGCCGTATCCCCGTCATACGTATAACTGAGCACAGTCTCTCCGCTCGCTTCGATCAGTTCGTGCAGATCGGCGAGCTGGTCCTGGGCCAGCGCCTTTGTCGGAAACAAGTAGAGTGCACGGGAGGAGTCATCTTCCAGTATGCTCTGCAGGACGGGAAGATGATAACAGAGGGATTTGCCCGAGGCAGTCGGCGTCACTGCCGTGAACGGACGCCCCTGTTCCGCTGTATCATAGGCCTGCCGCTGATGGCTGTACAGCCGGCTGATCCCTTTCTGGGCTAAAGCGGAAGTCAGCGAAGGATGGAGTGAATCCGGAAACGGGGCATAGACAGCATCCTTGCCTTCGATGACCCGGTAGTGCTTGACGTTCGGTGCAAACTCCGGGTCATTTTTCAGCTCTTCGATGACTTGCTGCAGGTCCCTATTCGCTTTCATGGCCGACCTCCTCCTTCTGCCTGTTCAGGGCAATACGAACTGTATTCAATGTATAGGCAGCCGACTGGATCGATTCTGCAAATCTCTTTTTGCCGGTCTTCTGATAGAACGACTGGACCGTGAATTGTTTCATCAGGTCGTTCAATGTCGAAACCTGCAGAGGCCTGACATGCTTCGGGCGCGTTTTCCGGATCCACTCCTCCGTCTGACTGCTCCATTCGTCTATCTTCCTATGCCAGTGATCCGCGTACGGCTTCACTTCATTATAGAAATGCGGTTCCCGGTCTTCTTTCCTCATCATCTCATGGCGCTTCAGGCACTCATCGCACACTTGAAGCAGCTGTTCTGTCAGCAGCAGCAAATCCATTTACCCTTCACCTCTTTAGTTCCTTCTATTATGCCAGTTTACCAAATTTGACGGCATTGTTCTACAAGGAGCGAACGTGCATTCCGCTGCAGCTGCTTCCGGCTGACTTGGAAATGCAACCCGCCTGACGTTTTGACGTCACAATAATGTGGTATGATAGACTGATGATGTGAGGTGAGGTTATTGGCAATACGCTATCCTAACGGAAAAAAATATACACCTGCAGCAGCGGAGCCGCATGCTAAGAAAGCTCAGCTGTCTTTCAGCAACCGCGGAAAGACGCTGGAAGACGAACTGAACGACAGTAATGAGTTCTACAACAGCAGACGGATTGCCGTCATCCACAAAAAACCGGTGCCCATCCAGATCGTCAACGTCCGGTATCCGGCCAGAAGTGCTGCCGTCATCACGGAAGCATACTTCAAGACCGCTTCCACGACGGATTATAACGGCATCTGGAACGGAAAGTATGTCGATTTCGAAGCGAAGGAGACGAAAAACAGGACATCATTCCCATTGAAGAATATACACGACCATCAGGTGGACCATATGCAGCAGGTGCACGATCAGGGCGGCATCACATTCCTGATCATCCGCTTCGCACAGCTGGACCGCTATTTCGTACTGCCATTCGCCCCATTCCGTGACAAATGGGAGCGGATGCAGAACGGCGGCCGGAAATCGATGACGCTTTCGGAAATCGAAGACCTGTCCATCGAACTGACACCGGGCTACCAGCCGCGACTCGATTATTTGCAGGCATTGAACGCATTGACGGAAAGTGAACGAACCGAAAGGCAGGAATCCTAATGGACAATACTCCGAAATCACGGACTGCCCGCAGAAAGCAAGCGGAAGCAGATCAGAAAACATCACGCAAGAAAGCTCCGAAAAAGAAAAAAGGCGTCATAAAAACGATCATTAAAACAATCGTCATCGCCGGACTTCTGTTTCTCGTGGCGGGTGCCGGACTGTTCGCCTTCTATGCCAGCACAGCGCCCAAACTCGATGAAAGCCTGCTGAAGGACCCGCTGTCCTCTAAAATCACATTGGCTGACGAAAAGACGGTGCTCTACGAGACAGGTGCCGAAAAACGGGATTATGTGCCATACGACCAGATCCCCGATGAATTGAGGGATGCCATTCTGGCAACGGAAGATGTCCGCTTCTTCAAGCACCACGGCATCGACTTCTGGCGACTTGGCGGTGCAGTACTAGCCAACTTCAGAAGCGGCTTCGGGTCGCAGGGGGCTTCCACTCTGACACAGCAAGTCATCAAGAACTCATTCCTGAAGAATGAAAAAACATTGAAACGGAAAGCGCAGGAAGCATGGCTCGCCTTCCAGCTCGAACGGCAATATTCAAAAGAAGAGATTTTTGAAATGTATTTCAACAAAGTTCTCATGTCTGGCAACAAATACGGCATCGGGACAGCGGCCAAGTATTTCTATGGCAAGGATGTCAACGAACTGACATTGCCCGAGATGGCACAGCTGGCCGGCATGCCGCAGTCGCCGAACGCTTATAATCCGTTCAAGCATCCGGAACGCGCCGAAAAACGCCGTGATATCGTTCTCAAGCTCATGAACCAGCACGGCAAGATCACGAAAAACCAGATGGAGGAAGCAAAGACCGTGCACGTAGCACAGACCGTGCTGCCGGAAGACCAGCGCCAGCTCGCAACTGTTACGAAGTACCAGGCTTATATCGATATCGTCATGGCCGAACTGCAGCAGAAAGGCTATAAGGACATTGAAGCGGAAGGTGTCACCATCGTCACTGCCATGAACCCGGACGCACAGCAGTCTGTCGAACAGGCGCTGGCAGACCCGTCCAATTTCGAATCGGACACGATCCAGGCAGGGATGACAGTCGTCGACACGAAAACAGGTGAAATCGTAGCTGTCGGCGGCGGCCGCAATTACAAGCTGTTCAACCACAACTATGCTTCCGACCAGAAACGCCAGCCGGGTTCATCCATCAAACCGATCCTCGATTACGGTCCGGCGATCGAGTATCTGAACTGGTCGACCGGCCAGACGATCGTGGATGAAAAGACAAAAGGCATCAAGGCAAATAACGTTGACGGCCGCTACAAGGGGGCCATCACGATGCGGCACGCACTCTATGAGTCACGCAACGTTCCAGCCATCAAGGCGTTCAGTGAAGTCGGCACGGCGAAGGCTGCCGACTTTGCACAGGGACTCGGCCTCCCGATGAAGAAACTCAACCAGTCCGATGCAATCGGCGGCGGCGGTAATGATGTGTCGACGATGCAGATGGCAGGCGCCTATGCCGCATTCGGAAACGAAGGCATCTATAACGCACCGCACGCAGTCAAGAAGATCATCCTCCGGGACGGCAAGACGGAGATCAACCTGACACCGGACCCGGTCACAGCCATGAAAGATTCAACAGCCTATATGATCACCGATATGCTGCGCGATGTGCTCACTGCTTCGAACGGTACAGGGCGTTCCGCGAACATTCCCGGCGTCGATCTTGCGGGTAAGACCGGCACAACGAACTACGATGCCGATTTCAAAGCGAAAAATAACATCGGCCGTGAAAGTGTACCGGATGCCTGGTTTGCGGGCTATACGACAGACTATACGATCGCCGTATGGGGCGGTCACGAAAAACGGACCGATCCGATCGTCGGCTTCCCGGGCGGTCGGGATATGCCGAAGTCACTGTTCCGTCAGGTGATGACTGATCTGGCTTCCGCCCAGTCCCCGGGTACATTCAAGCAGCCGAGCAGTGTCGAGGAAGCGGCCATCGTTGTTGGCTCGAATCCGCTGAAACTCGCATCAGGCTCGACACCATATAATATGAAGAGTGACGAACTGTTCGTCCGGGGCACCCTGCCGGAGAGCACGTACGTGCCGCCGGAACCTGAGGAAGACGAATCGTTCGAGCTGGAAGCACCGACCGACCTGACAGCGGACTATGATTCGGATAATAAGGAAATCGAACTCAGCTGGAACCACAATGAGCCGGATTCGGATGATTACGATGGCGACATCGTGTTCGACGTTTCCGTTTCCATCGACGGCGGCGGATCGCAGGGTCTGACGTCAACGAATGACGATTCCTATACATTCGGCGGCGTGGAACCCGGTCATACGTATACGTTCTCAGTGACCGCAAAAGCCGGCAGTGTCACAAGTTCCCCTGCGTCAACGACATTGATGATCCAAGGTGAAGAGGAAACCCCTCCTGAACAGGATGCTGATGATGATCAGCAGGACGACGACAATGGAGACGGCGATCAGGATAACGATGATCAGGATGACGGCAGCGATAATTCTGACGGACAGAACGACCAGAACAATAACAACGGCAGCAATAACAACGGAAACAACAACCAAGGCAACAACGGAAACAATGGTAACAACGAGAACAATGGCAATAACGGCAACAACGGAAACAACAACAATCAGGGCGGCCAGGGAAACAATAACAATGGCGGCCAAGGTACGAATGGAAACGATAAAAACCAGGGCGGCCAGAATGGTAATGGAAACAACGGCGGCAGCGGGGGCAGCTCCTCCGGCAATTCCGGCGATGTCAGCAGCAACAACTCGCCGGGGTCCCAGTCCAACACTGCGAGCACACCGAAAAAACCTGCTGCCTCACCTTCCGACAGCGAGTCTTCGGAAGACTGATCAAAAAAGCGCCACCCGATCTATCATGATCGGGTGGCGCTTTTGCTTATTTTGCCGTATAACGCGCTGTCTTTTTCTGCAGTTCCGTGTAGAGGGCATCCAGCTGAACCAGAGCGAACGGACTGATAATCTTATCTTTCACGAATGCCAGCCGCTCCTCGCCGTTCAGCGGAACGAGCCGCGTACGCCTGTCACTTCCACCTGCGGCAGAACAGATTACTAGCAGTTCTTCATACTTTGTTATGGCGTTCTCCATGTCTTCTCTCACGGTACCGTCTTTCGCTTCGTATTTCTGCTGGATGGCCGGCATACTGGCCCGCCATTCCTCAAAATATGGTGCGATACGTTCTTTAGTGACCATCCGCCTGTTAGATTCCATAAGCTTTCATCCTTTTTTTACCCTCCCGGCATACTGCGAGAAGCGGGCACTCCGGGCAATTCGGCTTCTGGGCTTTGCAGTGGTATCTCCCGAAAAAGATGAGCTGGTGATGAGTCTGTGTCCACCGGTCCCTCGGTGTCCAGCGCATCAGTTTCTCTTCGACTGCAAGCGGGGAATCTTTCCACCGGTTCATGCCGAGCCGTTTGGCCACACGTTCGACATGTGTATCGACCGCCAGCGCCGGCACACCGAATGCATTGGAGACGACAACATTCGCCGTCTTCCGGCCGACCCCCGGCAGCGTCGTCAATGTGTCCCGGTCCTCCGGCACTTCTCCGCCGAACTGGCTGAGCAGCATTAGCGACAGCGCCTGAATGTTCTTAGCTTTGTTCCTGTACAGACCGATCGACCGGATGTCCTGTTCCAGTTCCCCGATCGGCACCTCCAGGTAATCGCCCGGTGTTTTGTACTTTTTGAACAGGTCTGCGGTCACCCGATTGACGAGCACGTCGGTACACTGGGCGGACAGGAGTGTCGCAATCAGCAGCTCGAATGCGTTGTCATGCACCAGTTCACAGTGTGCTTCCGGAAACATGCGGTCGATCTCTTCAAGGCAGAATTGCCATTCAGTCTTTGTCAGCACAGCACTCACCCATCCCGGTCCTCCAGCCAATTATAGAGAGGGACCCGTTTTTTCGTTTCTTGCTTATGCGCCGCCTGACCGGTCTGGACCGGTGAACGGAACGCTTTCGTCTGCCGCTCCACATCCGCAAGCGTCGTCACATTCTTTTTCTTCCATTCGAACAGGATCCTGTCGATGTACCGCATACTCAGTTTCTGCGCAATGACAGCTTCCTTCAATGCGGCTTTGATGATCTCCGGACTGTGGTAGTCCTGGTCCATCCACATTGAAATCGTTTCACACTCCATCGGGGACAGCAGGCGTCCGAATTCCTGTTCAAAAATATGAAAGATCTGTCCTTCCTCTTCCTTGCCTCCTGTATCACAGGAAGCCGTACGGCGCTCCATTTCATGATTCGCCACCGCTTCCCAAAGCGGCAGCAGAGAGAACTGCTCGTACAATACACCATTTGAATCACTGGCCTGATCGATCTTCAAGTAGCCTTTCTGCATAAGACGCTGGAGCACTTCGGAGATTTCATTTTCGCTGAAGTGCATCCGCGAGGCAAAGTCAGACGGTGTCGGAAACTCCACCGCCTGCAGACGATAGGCTTCCATCTGTAATATAAGCATTGCATCGGCATCCCGGATGCCCAATTTTTTATAGGAGTTAAAAAAAAGCTGGGGAATGGTTACATTCCCCTGCTCAATCCACATCCGGAGCCGGTCATCGTACTGCATATCGCGAACTCCTTCCTGTTTTGCCAATCATGGATACAGACGGTTCAAGAGACGCGGGAACGGAATTGTTTCCCGTACGTGTTCGACACCGGAAATCCATGCGACCGTCCGCTCAAGTCCGAGACCGAAACCTGAGTGCGGGACGGAACCGTATTTACTGAGTTCCAAATACCATTCGTAGGCTGCCGGATCGAGCTGGTGCTCTTCAATCCGTTTCTTCATCAATTCGTAGTCGTGGATCCGTTCAGAACCCCCGATGATTTCCCCATACCCTTCCGGAGCGATGAGGTCAGCGCAGAGGACGACATCATCCCGTTCTGAATGCGGCTGCATGTAGAACGGCTTGATGCCGATCGGATAGTTGACGATGAACACCGGCATGTCAAAGCTCTCAGCAATCGCTGTTTCATGAGGTGAACCGAAATCGTCCCCCCATTCGATATCGTCGAAACCATTCTTATGGAGGAATTCAATTGCTTCGTCGTATGTGATGCGCGGGAATGGAGCCTGGATCTTTTCCAGCTTCGATGTGTCCCGGCCCAGGCGTTCAAGTTCCAGCTTGCAGTTCTGCAGGACGGACTGGACGACGTGTGTGACATACTGCTCCTGCACTTCAAGGCTTTGTGCATGCTCAGTGAATGCCATTTCCGGTTCGATCATCCAGAATTCAATCAGATGGCGGCGGGTTTTCGACTTTTCGGCACGGAATGTAGGACCGAACGAGAACACTTTTCCGAGCGCCATCGATGCGGCTTCCATATACAGCTGGCCGGATTGCGAGAGATATGCATCTTCGTCGAAGTATTTCGTATGGAATAACTCCGATGTCCCTTCCGGCGATGAGCCTGTCAGGATCGGCGGATCGATTTTGACGAATCCGTTCATGTGGAAGAATTCATAGGTTGCACGGATGATTTCATCACGGATCTTCATGACAGCATGCTGCTTCCGGGACCGGAGCCATAAGTGGCGGTGGTCCATCAGGAATTCGGTTCCATGCTCTTTCGGTGTGATTGGATAATCCTCAGCAGCCTGGATGATTTCAAGATCTTTCACCTGCAGCTCATATCCAAAACTTGACCGTGTGTCGGCTGTCACTTCGCCTGTCACATACAGGGAAGATTCCTGCGTCAGCCCTTTTGCTTTCGCAAACAGTTCTTCACCCGCATCTTCTTTGACGACTACGCCCTGGACGAATCCCGAGCCATCGCGCAGCTGAAGGAACGCAATCTTACCGCTCGAACGTTTATTGGCGAGCCAAGCGCCTATCCGTACTGTTTCGCCTTCGTGATCGGGCATTTCGTGTATCATGATCGTTTTCATAAAAGCCTCCAGATTCTATAGGTGACGCACCTACTCGATTTTTTATCAGTCTTTCCAGTTATCTTCTACGAATGCACGGATTCGTTTTATTGCCTCTTCCAGAAGATCCATCGATGTCGCATAGGATAGCCGGATCGTCGTTGCGGATCCGAAACCGCTTCCCGGAATGACGGCAACATTCGCCTCTTCCAGCAGCGCCTCTGCGAATGAATCCACATCCGTGTACCCGGTATGCTCTAACGCTTCCGACACATCCGGAAGCAAATAGAAGGCCCCCTGCGGTTTCACCGTCCGGAATCCCGGAATCGCCTCGAGCTGCGAGTAGATCTTTTCCAGCCTCGACTCGAAATCCTTCCGCATCGTCTCGACTGCATCCTGAGGACCGTTATATGCTTCGATTGCCGCATATTGGGACGTCGTCACAGGATTGGAGGTCGAATGGCTCGCGAGATTCGTCATCGCTTTGACGACAACGCTGTCGCCGGCGATGAATCCGATCCGCCAGCCTGTCATCGAGTGGGACTTGGAGACGCCGTTGATGATGAACGTCCGTCCTTTCGCATCGCCGTTCAGCTGCGCGATCGACACATGCTCAGCCGGACCGTAAATCAGTTTTTCATAGATTTCGTCGGAAACGATCCACAGATCATGCTTCCTGCACACGTCCGCAATCTCCTGCAGTTCCTGACGTGTGTAGACCATGCCTGTCGGGTTGCCAGGTGAATTCAGGATGACAGCCTTCGTTTTCGGAGTGACCGCTGCTTCTATCTGCGGGGCGGTCACTTTGTACTCCGCACTTGCGGCAGCTTCGACGATGACCGGAATGCCGCCTGCCACCTTCACCTGTTCGGGATAGCTCACCCAGTAAGGCGCAGGAATGATCACTTCATCACCTGGATCCAGGATCGTCTGGAACAGCGTATAGAGCACATGCTTTGCCCCGATCCCGATCATGATCTCCTGTCGGCCGTACGTCAGCTGCTGATCTCTCTCCAATTTTCGGATCACTGCATCTTTCAGTTCAGGAAGACCGCCGGACGGTGTATATTTCGTCTTGCCGTCCTTCATGGACTGCCAAGCCGCCTCCAGGATATTGTCCGGTGTATTGTAGTCCGGTTCCCCGGCACCGAGTCCGATCACATCTTTGCCGGCGGCTTTCATTTCTTTCGCTTTTGCCGTGATGGCGAGTGTAGCAGAAGGTGAAAGTGCCTCCACTCTGGACGCTAATTGCTTTGACAAGTCTATCGCTCCCTTTGCAAGTGCCTGCTGCGAGCACTTTAAAGATTTAAAATCCGCTTCTGCCATTTTCCGTCGGTGAATGAAACATACACATAGTTCAGTTTGCCGGCATCATTTTTGAAGACCACTTCCCATATCGGTTCATCGTCTTCCATACCGAGTTTCACATGCAGAAGTTTCCGGACCGCCTTTTCGTTTTTCACAGCGTCGACGGCCTGCTTTGCGGTGACTCCTTTTTTCAGTACGATTTCTTTCATGTCCTTACCAGCGCCCGCTTCCCTGCTGACGAATACCGCTTTTTCCGTGCCTGCACCGTCTTCTCCATATACGACCGTCCACGCTTCCGTACCGTTGAACACCTCAGCACGATCCGTCTCCTCCAAGAGACCTGCGGCGAGGACTTTCTGCTCGGCCTGGTTTTTCCACTGGGAGACAGGCTGGTAGGCTTTGTAGAAGACGAATGTCGACAGCGCTGCCGTCAGGGCAAGGAAGAAGACAAGAAAGAACTTTATCCAGTTCCCCACAATTTCACATCCCGTTAAAAAAGGTCACTACTGCAGACGATTTCCCGGCAGATTGTTCCATCGCTATGCCGGATACCTCATTCATTATAGCAATTATTGAGTTCATCTACCATACGTGCAAGTGACACTTTTTTCACCGGCACATCGGGAAGCGCTTCAAGAAACTTCCGTCCGTATGATTTCGTTTCGATCCGTCTGTCCAGGATGATGAAAAAACCGGTATCGGACGAAGAGCGCACCAGCCTCCCGAATCCCTGCCGGAGACGGAGTATCGCCTCAGGCAGGGCGTAGCTGGTGAATGCATTCTGGCCGTTCCTGTTCAGCTGTGCGGTCTTCGCCTTGAAGACCGGTTCCGACGGTGAGGAGAACGGCAGGCGGACGATGATGATCGCCGAAAGCGCATTGCCTGGAACATCGACGCCTTCCCAGAAGCTGTTTGTCCCGAATAACACTGCTTTGTTATACTGCTTGAACGATTTCAGCAGCCGGTAGCGGCTCCCCGAGCTGATCCCCTGGGCGATCAATGCGTATTCCTCCAGCAGACCGCTGTCGGCAATCAGATCGTATGTGTTCCTCAGCATCTCCTGTGAGGTGAACAGGACGAACAGCCTCCCTTCCGTCACCATCACTGTCTGGATTACCGCTTCTGCCACTTCCTCCACGTAATCTGCCTGGGACACCTGCTGGATATCAGGCATATCCTGTACGATGAAAATCTCTGATCCTTTATAAAAGTGATCAGGCGCCAGTAACTTCCGGACAGGGACGGAATCCGCTATGCCCAGCTGACTGGCGACGAAACGTTCATCGCTTTTCACTGAAAGGGTTCCCGATGTCCAGATGATCCCCTTACCTCCCGACAGGAAGGGCTCCAGCGACCGCCGGATCACTTTTGCACTGTCGACCGGACTTTTGATGACCATGAGGCTTCCCGGGATGCTGCGTTCATCCAGCTCCAGCCAGGCAGTGCTGTCACGTTCCTTTTCCAGGAACAATTCGATCCAGTCGGACGTCCTGCCGCGCAATTCGCCTGTCCAATACTCCCATTCTGCAAGGACGGCCTGCTCCTTCGGTGACAGACTGCCCTTTTCCTTGCCGAGCGGACGGACATAATCGTCCATACAGCTGGTGAGCTGCTCCATTGCTTTGTACACTTCTTCGAAAACACCCTTGTCAGCCGGCAGCTCATCCAGTCCGATATGCATCCGGCTGCCTCTGACATGCCCTTTTTTCCCGGAACCCGAACCGGCAAGTTCGCGGACTGCATGGTCGAAGGATTTCGAAAATCTATCGAATGCTGAGTTGACTGCACTGTGGAGTCTCGAACGGTAGAGACGTCTCCGAGTGAGCAGTTTCTCCAGCCGGCAGCTGATCTGATCGTTCGCTTCGGAAGAAATCTGCCCCATCATATATTTCCAGCTTGTATACGAAAAGATGATTTCGTTCGTCTTGAATGCTGCGTGGATGAATTGATGGGCCTCATCGACGATCAGCCCCGCCGATTCACGGATCAGCCGGTCTCTGCTGTCCCCTTCACTCAGCAGCAGCGCATGATTGGTGATCACCAGATCCGCTTCGCTGCAGTTTCGCAGTGCAACCTGATGATAATCGACTCCATCCTCGTCGTCAGCGAGCCGGGCAGTCCGTTTTCTCAGCCGGTCGATGAAGTATGTACCGCCGCCCGATAAGTTCAGTTCACTGAGGTCACCTGTCTCCGTTTCCGTCAGCCAGACGAGCACCTGCATTTCCGTGAACACGGCATCATAGCCCGACTCCCCGCTCAGCAGCATCTCTGCCAATTTCGCTAAGGATATGTAGTTGCCCATCCCTTTCAGGACAACTGATTGGACCGGAAGACCGAGCGCCTGTGAAACAGCCGACAGCTCTTCGTTCATGATTTTGTCTGCAAGGTGGTTCGTGTACGTACTGACGATGACCGCTTGACTTGAGCGGATTGCATGGACTGCGGAAGGCAGCAGATAGGAGATTGTCTTTCCCATGCCCGTCGGCACTTCCACCATCGCTTCCGTTCCTTGCTGCAGTGACGTCCAGGCCGCATCCATGAATTCCAGCTGGGATTCCCTTGACTCGTAGGCCGGATAAGCGGCAGCCAGCAGCTCATCTTTTTCCTTGCGTGATTCCGGATAGGCGGTGTTCCTGCCTTCCGGTCTGGACAAATGGCGGGCCTGTCGGTACGGGATTCCCCTGAACGTGGGAAGTCTGCTGCCTGACACTTTCTTATTCAGATGCTGCAGTACGTTGTAGAACAAGATGGAAAGATCGGATTTCAATGAGAATGAGCGTTTGTGCAGGAGAGCCGTCGTTTCAGCAGGCAGCTGATGTACTTTTCCAATGCAGCGGAGCAGTAACTGAGCGGTTGCCTTCGCGTCGTCGTCTGCCCGGTGTGCGGAAGGAAGCGGGATTCCCAGCTCTTCCGTCAGTTCCTTCAAACGGTAGCTGACCGCTGTCGGAAACACAATCTTTGCTAATTCAACCGTGTCGACCTGTCTGCCGCTCCAGAGCGGTACCCCGCAGCGTGAGAATTCTTTCTGGAGAAAAGGCAGGTCGAAGTTCGTGTTATGAGCAGCAAACACCCAGCCGGACAGCAGCTCGGATACTTCAAGCGCTATTTCCCGGAATTCAGGGGCCTCCTCGACTTCCTTGTCCGAGATACCGGTCAGTTCCTGGATGAAAACAGGGATCGGCTGCCCGGGATTCACGAACCGTACGTATTCGTCCGTCAGTATGCCGTTTTCGATAAACATGATCGCAATCTGGATGATCCGGTCCCCTTTTTCCGGGGAGTGACCGGTTGTTTCAAGATCGACAACAGCAAATTTCAACTTTTCCATGGAATCATCAACTTCCTGTTCGATTTCCTACAGCAGATTGTATCATATTTTCAGGCGGCGGCTCCATGAAGAACGGACGGACAGCCGGAAATAAAAGAAAAACCGCCATATGCCCTCACTTCAGAGGGGCAATGGCGGTTTTCTCGCGGTGGCTGGCAGGAATTGTTCAGACAGTCATCTGCGGCAGTTCTTTAATCGTTTCTGTAATCCGGTTGTTTTCATCCATGAGGAGCACTGTCGGGATATGATGCTTCGCATCGTCGTCTGCCATAAGTGCATAGGCAAGGATGATGATGACATCTCCCGGCTGTACGAGCCGTGCTGCCGCCCCGTTGACGCAGATCATTCCGCTCCCGCGTGTTCCGGCGATCGTATACGTCTCGAACCGTTCCCCGTTATTGTTATTGACGATCTGCACTTTTTCGTTCGGCAGGATGGATGCTGCGTCGAGCAGATCCGCATCGATCGTAATGCTGCCGACGTAGTTCAGATTCGCTTCCGTGACAACAGCACGGTGGAGCTTGCTTGTGAGCATTGTTCGGTACACAGGTTCAGCCTTCTTTCGTCATGATGATATTGTCGATCAGCCGTGTTTTGGAGAACCGGACGGCGCAGGCCAGGATCATTTCACGGTCACCGCTGCGTTCTTCAAGGTCGGGATAGGAGAGGACCGTCACATAGTCGACCTCTCCGGATGTCCGTTCCTGCAGCCGTTTTGCAACAAGCAGTTCGATGACAGACGGACGCTCCCCCTGGGTGAACAATTGCTGTCCGTATTGCAGCGACGCCCATATATGCGGCGCTTCCTGTCTCTCCGGCACGGTCAGATTGACATTCCTCGAGCTCTTCGCAAGCCCGTCAGCCTCCCGGACAGTCGGTACCCGGTGTATTCTGGCAGGCATATTGTAGTCACGGAAGAATGTCTCGATGATTGCGAGCTGCTGGGCATCTTTCATGCCGAAGAACAGTCCGTCCGGCCTGACAAGATTGGTGAGTTTCAGAACGACTTGAAGCACCCCGTCGAAGTGGCCCGGCCGTGATGCCCCGCACAGACGGCCGGCAAGCGGGCCGGGTGTGATCCGGATGCCGCCGTCCGACGGATACATTTCATCAGCGGACGGGCAGAACAGCAGGGACGCGCCTGCAGCGGCAGCTGTCCGCTTGTCTGCTTCCAAGTCCCTTGGATACGCGTCAAAGTCCTCGTCCGGTCCGAACTGTGTCGGGTTGACGAAGATGCTGGCGACGACAGTATCATATTGGTCTTTCGCCTGTTCGATCAGCGCTGCATGCCCGTCGTGCAAAAAGCCCATTGTCGGGACGAAGCCGACTGTCTTGCCCGCTGACTGCTGTCCTGCACGCCATATCTTCAGCTCCTGTATCGTTTCAATGACCTCGATTCCAAGCTGGGTTTTCATGAGCGGGCGCCTCCGTACAGCGCGTCGAGTTCTTCTTCCTTCATCGTGAACTGATGCTGTGCCGCCGGGAATGAGCAGTCCCGTACGGCCTGTGTATACGACCGGATGCCTGAGTGCACGGCCTCGCCCGCATTGCTGAACCCCTTCGCAAATTTCGGCAGATGATGGGTGCCGTACTGGACGAGATCGTGAAATACGAGCACCTGCCCATCCGCATCCGCACCGGCGCCGATCCCGATGATCGGTATGCTGACGGCTTCGCACAATTGTTTTGTCAGCTGATGGGGAATACATTCGACGACGATCATGCAGGCGCCCGCCGACTCGCACGCTCTTGCCTCTTCGATCAGCTGCCGGGCGCTCTCCGCCGTCTTCCCCTGCACCTTGTACCCGCCGATCACGGACGCCGACTGCGGCAGCAGGCCTAAATGGGCAACAACCGGAATCCCGGTCTTCGTCAGCAGGGAGATTGTTTCGATGACCTCTCCGGCACCTTCCACTTTCAATGCGTCAGCGCCCGTCTTTTGGAAGATCCGCACCGCTTCAGCAAGGATCCGGTCTTCCGAACCGCGGAACGTTCCGAATGGCATATCGACAACCAGGAACGTATCCTGCGCCCCGCGTCTTGCCGCCTTGCCATGATGGATCATATCATCGGCGGTCACATATACGGTTGACGGATAGCCGAGCACCACCATACCGAGCGAATCGCCTGTCAGCAGGATGTCGACCCCCTCCTGTTCTGCGGCGGCAGCTGTCGGGTGATCATAGGCCGTCATCATGACGATCTTCTCGCCGGAGGCTTTCATCTTCTTGAAGTCATTGACTGTCTTCATTGTCCGTCTCCTCTCCTTTTCAGGAGAAAACCAAAACAAAAACCCCTCTGTCAAAAAACGGACAGAAGGATTGCGTAAGTTTGTGTCATCGGTTTCCTCCGTCCCTGTCCATTACGATCAAGGCAGAATTATCAAGTTATTGAACCAAAGGTCTTGCAGGTGCGGCTCGTTCGGATACCGCCCTTCCCTTTCACTATAGCATGCGTCGGGTCATCATGCCAGCCCATTTGCCCACTCTTCAGACAATATGGATATCCGCCGAATAGATTCCACGGATTGTCCCGTCATCCAGCTCGACCTCCAGGCGGCCGTCCTCCGATATGCCGTGCGCCACCGCTTCATAGGTTTCGTGCAGCGTGGAAATCCTGATCCGTCTGCCGATGGAATCCGCATAACCCTCCCACAGCAGCTTAATGGGAGCGAATCCTTTTTCGACGTACAGTCCGGTATATTGCTCCAAGTGGAACAGGACCGAAGCGGCCAGTTCGGCGCGGCTGATCTGCCGGCCTTCCTCGATGGCAAGCGATGTGGCGATCGTCTCCAATTCTTCAGGAAAGTCTTCTGCTGTCTGATTGACGTTCATGCCGATCCCGAGGATGATCGCTTTGACACGGTCAGGATCCGCCTGCAGTTCCGTGAGGATTCCTGTCAGCTTTTTTCCGTTCACCAGAATATCGTTCGGCCATTTGATGGACGGCGACACTCCTGTACACTCTTCGATGGCGCGCACGATCGCCACAGCGGCGACGAGCGTCAGCTGGGGAGCCTGCTGGGGCGGCAGATCCGGCCGGATGATCACACTCATCCAAATGCCTTTCCCGGCTGCCGAAGACCATGGCCGGGACAGTCTGCCTTTGCCTGCTGTCTGCTCATCCGCGATGATGACCGTTCCGTCGGCAGCCTCGTTTTGTGCAGCTTCGTGGGCAATCAGCTGTGTGGATGGGCAGGAGGCTATGTATTGGATCGTGCGTCCGTACACGGATGTCTTCAGATGCTGACCGATCGCCGGACCTGTGACAAGATCCGGCGATCCGATCAGGTAATAGCCTTTTTTCCGGACAGTGCCGATCTTGTACCCTTCATTTTCCAAGTCCTTGACACATTTCCAGACAGCCGTTCGGGACACCCCGTACTCATCAGCCAGCTGCTGACCGGATACGGGATTTTCCATACCGGCAGACATCCGCTTCAGCAATTCACTCTTCATGTTTGTATTCATGCTCATACCATCCTTTAATCGCATTGGCGTCATTTAGGAGTTCTCCATGGAGAACCGCCTGCTCGACTGCATCCAGTACGGCACCGACCCACTGTCCGGGCCGGCGGGACCGCTCCCAGCCGATGATGTCCCCGCCCCGTACAGCGAGATCCTGCTTAGACCGGATCGGCAGACTGCCGAGTGCGTCCCGGATCGTCTGCTCGGCTGCCGGTTTGTCCCCCAGCAGGACAGCGGCAAGTTTCTCGGCCGTCAGCAGTTCATCGAGCGAGCGGCCGTAGTAATCGGCTGCTGTGTACCCGCCGCGCCGTCTTGTCTTCAGCAGCGCCTGCACGGCCCTCAGATAGGCGCGTTCCTTGTTCGACAGCTTATAGGCATTGGCGACTGCGGACGGTTCGAAGCCGCCCGCCGCCATCAGGGACGCCCAGCCATCGAGCGCATTCCGGAAAGGCGCACAGGCGGGGAACGGCACAGTTCCGGCCGGGTAGAGCGGCATTGACTCCGAAAGTCCTGTATCTTCGATCAGACCGAGCGCCTGTCCTGCCGAAGCGCCTGTGAACAGCTTGTCGAATTCCGCTTTGATGCGCTCGACCGACAAATTCCGTACCGTGCCGCTGAGCCGCCGGATCGCCTCTTGGGTCGCGGATTCCACCGAAAAGCCGAGCACCGAAACGAAACGGACTGCGCGCACCATGCGGAGTGCATCTTCGCCGAACCGAACGGCCGGTTCACCCACAGCGCGTATGATCCCGGACGCCAGGTCGGACCGGCCGCCGAAAGGATCGATGATACCGCCATCCAGCGTCATCGCCAGAGCGTTGATGGTGAAATCGCGGCGTTTCAAGTCTTCATCAAGGGAGGTGACGAACTGCACGTCGTCAGGCCGGCGGTTGTCCGAGTATGTCCCTTCCGTCCGGAACGTCGTGACTTCCACCGGTTCCCCCTGCTCGATCACGAGGACGGTGCCGTGATCTGTTCCGAGATCGACAGTCGCAGGGAATAATGCCTTCACTTGCTCAGGCATCGCCGCCGTTGCGATATCGATGTCTTTCGGCTCCTTGCCGAGCAGATGATCGCGTACTGCCCCCCCGACGAATACGGCTTCGAAGCCTGCCCGTTCTAGCCGTTCGGCCACCGCTCTGCTGTTGGCAGTCCCAAACATATGCATCAGCCTTTCCTTATCAGTTTTCCATAGAGCTCCTCGTACTGCGAGACGATCTGCTCCGATGCGAACTTTCCGTGAACGGTCTGCAGGGCATTCTGCTGGAACAGGCGCTGCTTCTCGGGATCCTGCAAGATTCGCAACGTGCGTTCTGCGATTGCAGCCGGATCTCCGACCGGAACCAGGTAACCATTCACGCCATCTTCAATCACTTCAGGGATGCCGCCGGCGGTTGTGCCGACAGCCGGTACCCCGCATGCGAACCCTTCCAGCAGCACCAGGCCGAACGCCTCTTTCTCGGATGGCAGCACCATGACGTCACTGACGGACAGGATGGCCGGCAAGTCATTTCGCTTGCCTGTGAAGATGACGTGATCCGCCACTTTGAGGCTGTTCGCAAGCCGGCGGATGCGGGGCAGTTCAGGTCCTTCTCCGACAAGCAGCAGCTTGGCAGGCTGTTCTTTGACAATCCTGGCGAAAGCGCGGATCAGATCGGGGATCCGCTTGACGCTGCGGAAGTTGGAAATATGGACAATGATTTTATCATCTTCCGCCAAACCGAACTCCCGCCGTACAGCAGTTCCGTCGACGGGATGGTATGTCGTTTCATCGATGAAGTTATAGACCGTAACGATCTCTTTTGACGGCTCGATGAGTTCGATGGTCTCTTTCCGCAGCGAGTCCGAGACGGCCGTTGTGATATCTGATTTATCGATCCCGTATTTCACTGTGTTTTTCAGTGCCGGATCATGCCCGAGAATCGTCACATCCGTCCCATGGAGCGTCGTGATGATGCCGATATCCGACTGGATCATATCTTTTGCAAGAACGGCTGAAACCGCATGCGGCACTGCATAGTGGACGTGCAGCAGGTCGAGACTCTCGGCTTCGACGACCTGGCCGATCCGATTGGCGAGTGCTATGTCATACGGCGGATATTTGAAGACGGCATAGCCATCAATTTTCACCTCATGGAAATGGATCTGCTCATTCGGCTCGCTGTACCGGAACGGCAGACTGGACGTGATGAAATGGATTTCATGCCCCTTTTCCGCCATTTTCATGGCAAGTTCTGTCGCTACAACACCTGAGCCGCCGAGGGAAGGGTAGCAGATCACCCCGATTTTCAGTCGTTTCATCCTTTCACTTCTTCCGTTATAAAATGCTCACGCGGTGATGAGGTGTTCAAGTCCGTTGATGAACCGGTTTTGGGTGACCGCTTCCCGGATGGCCAGCAGGACACCCGGCATAAAGCTTTTCCGGTCGAATGAATCGTGCCGGATCGACAGCAGCTCCCCTTCTCCGCCCAGCATGACCTGCTGATGTGCAAGCAGGCCCGGCAGACGGACGCTGTGGATCTTCATCCCCTGTACATCCGCTCCCCTCGCACCATATGCATGGATCTGTTCGTCCGGATGCCCCTGCAAGTGAGGAGTCCGCACCTCGGAGATCATGTCGGCTGTTTTGACAGCTGTCCCGGACGGGGCATCCAATTTGCGGTCGTGATGCATTTCCATGATTTCCACATCCCCGAGATACCGGGCGGCCTGCTGTGCGAATTTCATCATGAGCACCGCACCGATCGAAAAGTTCGGCGCCACAATGCAGGCGATCCCGTTCTGTGTACTCAGCTGCTCCAGCTGAGCCAATTCTTCCGCTGTCAGTCCGGATGTGCCGATGACGGGACGTATTCCGAGGACGAGCGCCTTCTGGACATTCGGGAACACCGATTCGGGATCTGTCAGGTCGAGCAGGACATCCGGGTGCTTCTGTTCATGGAGGTCAGCGAGAGAAGTGTAGATTCTCGTACCCGGCCCCTCCTCTGCGATAGTTCCTTCATGATAGACCATCCCGTCATTCTTATAGTCCAGCGCTGCGACCAGCTCCATATCGGCGGCCTCCGTAATGGCTGCGGCAGCAGTACTGCCCATGCGGCCCCGGATCCCTGCGATTGCGATGCGTATTGTCACTCGGTCTCCCCCTTTTTCGTCCAGCGGTCTGCGTCCCGGCTCCTGAACTTAGTCATTACCATGTCGAGCGCTTCCGATAAGTCGATTCCCTGCGAATTTGCAAAACAGATGAGGACGAAGAGCAGGTCACCCGTCTCTTCTGCAAGCGTGCTGGCGCCTTCCGTGTTCTTCTTTTTCTTCATGCCGTGCACGTGCTGCACTTCACGCGACAATTCGCCAAGTTCCTCGGTCAGCCGTGCGATGAGTTCCATCGGCGGGAAATACCCTTCTTCGAATCCTGATATGTATCCATCCACTTGCTGCTGCATCGCTTTCATCGTCACTTGTTCAGTCATCATGGATCCCACCTTTCCTTCTTTATCGTATTCATTCATCTTGCTATTGTCAAAATATATTGGATGGCTGATAATAGCACTAGTGCTTTTTGAAGGAAGGTGATCGAATGTTCAAAGACATCAAACTGAAAAACATATTCTTCATCATACTCGGTTCTGCAATCTTCAGTTTCGGTCTGGTGCATTTCAATATCCAGAACGAACTGGCAGAAGGCGGATTTACAGGGATTACGCTCATTCTGTTCTTTGCCTTCAAATGGGACCCGGCTGTCATGAACCTTGTGCTCAACATTCCGATGTTCATCATCGGCTGGCGGATGCTCGGAAGACGGATCTTCATCTACACACTTGTCGGGACAGTTGCGGTGTCCCTGTTCTTGCGGGTGTTCATGAAGTATCAGATCGACATCCATCTGAAAGATGATATGTTCCTCGTCGCCCTGTTTGCCGGTATCTTCGTCGGTGTCGGACTCGGCATCATTTTCCGCTTCGGCGGCACGACGGGCGGTGTCGATATACTCGCCAGGCTCGCCCAAGTCCATTGGGGATGGAGTATCGGGAAGACGATGTTCATGTTCGACGCGGCGGTCATCCTCGTGTCGTGGTTCGTCTACTTGGATCACCGGTCCGTCATGTATACGCTCGTTGCCCTGTTCGTCGGCGCCCGCGTCATCGATTTTGTGCAGGAAGGGGCGTATGCTGCCAGAGGTGCGTTCATCATTTCCGATCATCAGGATGCGATCGCCACCCGGATTGCGCTCGAGATGGACCGCGGCGTGACAGTATTCAAAGGATACGGCCACTTCACGAAAGCGGACCGTAACATCTTATACTGTGTCATTGCGAAGAACGAAATCATGCGGGTGAAGACTATCATCACATCGATTGACCCGCACGCATTCGTCTCTGTCATGGACGTCCATGATGTCATGGGCGAAGGGTTTACGCTGGACGATCAGAAACAGCCGATTCCGCGATAACGGAAAAAAACGCCTTATGCTGCGCTTTACTTGGCAGCATAAGGCGTTTTGCTTTATTCTCAGTCCCTGTTCAGGAAGATCGAAAGAAGGCGCACGAGTTCCAACACGGCTACAGCCGCTGCAGCAACGTAGGTCATGGCAGCTGCACTGAGCACTTTCTTGGCATGCGGTTCTTCTTCGTTCCGGATAATCCCGAGCTCGACGATTTGTGTCATCGCCCGGCTGGAGGCATTGAACTCGACCGGCAGCGTGACGATCTGGAACACGACGCCGACCGCCATCATGATGATCCCGATGCCGAGCAGACTGTTCATGCTCGAAAAGATCAGACCTGCCATGATGAAGAACCAGCTGGCGTTCGATGTCAGACCGGCGACAGGAGCAAGCCGGTGACGGAAACGGAGTGCCGCATAGGCTTCCTTGTCCTGGATGGCATGACCGACTTCGTGCGCAGCGACGGCTGTACCGGCGACAGACGCATTGTGATAATTATCGCTCGATAATGCGACGATTTTCGTGACAGGATTGTAATGGTCACTCAGAACTCCAGGTGTCTCGACCACCTTCACGTCCTGCAGTCCGTTATGGTCAAGAATGAGACGGGCTACTTGCGCACCTGTCATACCGGAAGTCGAACGGACTTTTGAATACTTGTTATACGTACTTTTCACTTTGAATTGTGCATACAAAGGCAGCAAAATGATAATGCCCAAATATACTAGATAATTCAATCATCCCTCACCCTTTCTCTGCTTCTATTTTATATGGCCTGCCCGATGGCCCGCAACTTTTAGACACCAGGGTCCAGCCGCTCTGTTACAACTTTATGACGGCTCTTCCAATTCCATACGACCAGACCGATACATGCAGCCGACAGCCAGAACGTGAAATAGCCGATGTTGGCCGCATACTCCATGAGATCTCCATAGATCGGCATCTGGCCGAACACATAATCGATCACATCATTGTGCAGTGTCCAAATGGCAGCCAGAACGATGGACACCCAGCCGAACCGGTAATTGCGCCAATAGAGGACAGCCTGAAGCGCCATCGCGCCGTGTGAGATGACGAGCATCCAGCCGGCCGCCCCGATGCTGCCGGTTTCCTCGAGCGTCCATAGGTTCATGACAACTGCCCATATACCGTATTTCACGAGCGTCAGGAGAGCGAGTGATTCGAACAGCCTGAAATTCGTGCGGAGAATCCAGCCGATCAGGACAAAGCAGAAGAACAGGCTGGCAGTGGGACTGTCGGGCACAAAAATCCAGAACCTCGGCTCTGTGATCTCAAGCTGCCACATATACCAGTCATAGCCGTACACCGTCCCGATAATATTGATGAAAAGAAGGATCCAAAGGAATGCCTGATGATTCAGGATGTACCGGATCCAAATTCGTGCCTGCTGCAAACGTATCACCCCAGCTGTGGAAAATTTAAAAGGAGTTACGAAAAAAAAGGAGTCAGTTTCCTGACTCCTTTTCCATTATTCGTTTCCGAGATTGGAAATGAATTCTGCCATCGTTTTCAAATCTTCATCAGAACCGTCCCATTGGTTCGGCGGCATTGTGCCGATCCCTTCATGGGCGATCTTTTCAATCTCTTCAGGTTTGAGGCCTGTGTCCGTCAGCGGAAGACCCAATCCGCCTTGGAACTGATCGCCGTGACAGCCGATACATGTCGAACCTTGGTAAATTTGATATCCTTCAGCACTCTCGTCAAAATTGACCTCTTCAACGATCTTACCCTGTGCTTCCGCTTTCACCCAGTCGTGGTTGACGACAGACTCCCATGTAAGGTAGAAGATTGCAGCGAATGCCAAAAGCATGAAGCCTGTCGGCAGAGGACGTTTCCATGGACGGCGTTCTTTCGACGTATCCATGAAAGGCACGAGCATGAGAGCACCGACAGCCAGTCCCGGAACGATGATAGCACCGACCACGTTGAATGGACCGGATGCGAACTCATACTTCAGGAGCTGGTACATGAATAGGAAATACCAGTCCGGAAGAGGGATGTACGTCGTATCTGTCGGATCCGCCTGACGCTCAAGAGGCGATGGATGTGCAAGTGTGATAATCAAATAACCGATCAGGAAGATTGCACCGACCATCCACTCTTTCAAGAGGAAGTTCGGCCAGAAGGCTTCCGTCTTCCCCGGATATTCGGAGTAGTCTTTCGGTACGTTGGGCTTACGGACCGCTTTGATACGCGAGTCCCCAACGAATTTCATGCCTTTTCCGTGTTGCATCTTGTTCCCCTCCTTAGTGAGAAATCAAGGGTCTCCGGCTTACAATGGTCCGGAAATACCTTGTCTTCTGATCATGATAAAGTGCGCTGCAAGCAAACCGAGGAGTGCTGCAGGCAGGAAGAATACGTGGATCGCAAAGAAACGTGTCAGTGTCTGTGCACCGAGTATTGTCGCATCTCCGGCAAGGAGGATCTTGATCCACTCTCCTATGAACGGAACGGAACCAGCGATCTCGATTCCTACTTTCGTAGCGAACAGAGCTTTCATATCCCATGGCAGCAGATATCCTGTGAATCCGAGACCCAGGATGACGACAAACAGAAGTACGCCGACCACCCAATTCAATTCACGAGGTTTTTTATAAGCGCCAGTAAAGAAGACACGTAGCGTGTGCAAGAACATCATGACAATAACGAGTGAAGCTCCCCAGTGGTGCATGCCGCGCACGATTTCCCCGTACGCCACCTCATTTTGGAGGTAGTAGACGGATTTCCAAGCATTTTCAATATCCGGTGTGTAATACATGGTCAAGAACATACCGGACAGGATTTGGATTACTGTGACGAAGAAGGTCAATCCTCCGAAACAATAGATGAATGCAGAAAAATGATGTGCGGGGTTTACGTGTTCGGGTACTTCATGATCGGCGATATCGCGCCAAATCGGGGTGACATCGAGCCGTTCATCGACCCAATCATAAATTTTGTTCATCAATTTGAGTGTACCCCCTGACTTATTTAACTAGTTGGTTCGGCATTGTTTTACCAATGTGGACGAATCCGTCAATAACTTCGACTTCATACTGATCCAGAGGACCGGTCGGCGGAGTGCCGGGAATGTTCTTACCGTTCTTTTCATAACGGCCGCCATGGCATGGACAGTAATATTGGTCCGGGTGTGCTTCATCCCCCGCCCAGTTCACTGTGCAGCCCAGGTGTTTACATACAGGGGACAGAGCGATGATCTTATCGCCATCTTTATAAACCCATGCTGTGTTCGAAACGTCTGATTTGTACCAAGCATCTTTCCGGTCCTTGATCGTGAAGTCGACACGCACCGGTGTCTCCGTCACTTCGTCGGCTTTCTGGTCGGTCGGCACGTAATCAGCACCTTCCGAAGATGCTAAAACAGGGTCGATCGCAAAGCGGATCATCGGCATCGCTGCGGCAGAAACCATGAATCCGCCGACACCCATTAATGTGTAGTTCAGGAATTGGCGTCTAGACACTTTGCTGCTCATCAATTTCCCTCCTCTTACTCCAAAGTCAGTCCAGCGGACATACTTTTGCTAATTGTTATTACTAGGACATATCTATAATATCCTACCGTCACATGAAATTCAATGTTGCATTTGGACACAGTTTCTGTTTGTGAACAAATATTGACTTTTTCTCAATTACATTTCACAAATTCTTCAGGTCCCCCTTCAATCAGTCCATTCGGCGGTCAGCTGCGGAAGAAGCTGTTTCAGCTGGTCTTCCATGATCGTCTGCTTGAGCCGGTCATCCATATGTTCGATAGGGATCGCCGGCAGCCACAGAACTTTCCCTTTCATCTCCAGGCTTGTCCATGCTGCGTCCGTCGTCAGATAGAACACATAGCGGAACGGAGAGGACGCCAGATCGTTCGACAGCATGCTGCCGAATGACTGCATGTCCATGGACGGGGAATACGAGAAAGGAGGTGTCACCATGACCCTACCTTTGAACTGCTGTTCCATATAGGCGGACAGGTTCATGAGGAAATCACTGCCCGACGCACTGGCTTTCATGCGTCCTTCCGCCACTTCCATCTTGATGAGCGGGATGATCGCTGTGTCTATGTATTCTTTCTGCTGCAGGAAAACATTCATATCTTCTGCGTTCCAATTCATGGTGCCACACCTTTCTAATAGAGAAGAGACTCCATCTGATCAGACGGAGTCAGTGCTCTTTCATGTCGTTCAATTCATTCAGCATGCCGGACAGCGCCAGGAACCGCTCCTCATCGTTTGCATCCAGGGCTGCATCGACCTGCTTCATCAGCGTTTCCTTGGAGGCGGTCACGGCACTTTCATGCAGCAGCTGCCGGGCAAGCTTCCGGTCGCGCTCGCTCACCTGCTGATCTTCAGGAAAGTATGGGTTCTCTTCCAGGACGCTCGCATAATGAGGTGAACTGTTGCTTTTCTGGAAATTCAGCTGGATGAACATCTTTTCGTCAGGATGCAATCGCAGATCGTGGAACGATTTTTCCGCATCTGTCGTCATCAGGCTGCCTTTGTAGAAGCGGAAAGGCACGCCGTTCGATTCAATAGCCGAAATGACCATCGCACGCGGGCAAAAATGGGCATCCTCGGTGAAGTGAACATTCTCCAAAATCTTCTCATGGCTTAATAAGTAATTCAAGATCCATACGCATTCCCGGCGCTTCAGACGATAGCGCTTCAAAAACCACCTGATGAAATCTTTTTTGGCAGCTACAGGAATCATGGCTTCCATCTTATGCCTCCTCTTCTTCCTGATCCTCAAGAAAGGACGTCCACTCGGATTGACCCGGATCCAAAGCTGTCAGTTGTCTGACGATCCGGACCGCCTCTTCACGCCTGCCTTCTTCAAGCAGGAACGAAGCGAACCGCCCGAGGAATTCCGGGTCTTCCTTCATGCCAGTGTATGCCTGTGTGTAAGAAGCATATGCCTCTCCGAACCGCTCGGCATCCTCTTCGGCATACGCCTTGAATGCTGCCAGCAACGGAATTTCAAGCTGCTCTTCAGGAGAAGCCTCCAGCAGATCGAGAAGTTCCCCGAAGGCGCCCTGCTGTTCATATAGCGACGCCAGGGAAATCCTGGCCTCTGTGTATTCAGGGTCGAGGGCCAGCGCTTCTGCAAAATGCGCTGCCGCTTCATCAGGCAGGCTGAGCTTCAGGGAAACCTTGCCGGCTGCCAGCTGCAGTTCTTTGTCATACTCGTCACGCCGTATCCCTTCGGTGAAGTATTCCAGCGCCCGGTCGTTCTCTTCCAGCATCAGGCTTGCCTGGCCGGCCAGCATATACGCAGAGAAGTAATCGGGATCCATTTCAAGCAATTCATCCAGATAGGTGAGCGCCTGCTGGGGAAGTCCGCTCTGGTAGTGGCTGTATGCTGCCCCGAACAGTGTATCCGGCATGACATCACCTTTTTGGATCAGGGCTTCATAATGCGGCAGAGCTTCTTCATAGGCGGCTCCTGCACTGAAGGCTTCCGCAATCCGGGCCTCGATCGCGAGCCCGGCCATCTCCTCCACCCCCCGTTCCTGAAGCAGGAGATACAGACGGGCGGCTTCCGCATATCTGCCGCTCCCGAGAAGCAGCTCGGCTTTGGCGAACAGGATGACAGGCTGCTCCGGAGCGAGTGATTCAGCTTCGGTGATCTTGGACAATGCGACCTCCGCCATCCCGATTGTCTGATAATAATCGGCAAGCAGGACGAGTGACTGCACATATTCCTCTTCATCCGGCCTGATATCCGAAAGCAGCAGAAGGGCTTCGTCTTCACGGCCGAGTGCCATGAAGGCTTCCGCGCGGTCGATTTTAAGCTGCCCGGCGTCCGGCATCTGGATTATCAGCGCCTCATACAAGCGGTCTGCCTGCGGAACGAGACCGACTTCCATCAGCAGGGATGCACTGTCGTAGACCATCCCGAGATCCGGATCCGACTCCAGCTGCCCCACCAGTTCTTCGACAGCCTCAAGATCACCTGTCATGATGCTTCTTTCCAGTTGCTGTATCTGTTCCATAGTTTCACCTTCCCGCGCATGTTGTATACACGACGCTGATCGTCTTTTACGTTACATCAGAGACTGCAGATCATCAAAGAATCCCGGATAGGAGACATCGATGCAGCCGGCATCCTCTATTGAGACAGGCCCGTCCGCTGCAAGAGCGGCAATTGCAGCCATCATCCCGAGCCGGTGGTCTCCGTTCGATGACAGGACGGCACCTTTCAGCTTTGCCGGCCCTTTGATGATCATGCCGTCGGGCGTCGGCTCGATATCCGCACCAAGTTTCCGGAGTTCGGTACAGACCGCTTCGATCCGGTCGGTCTCTTTGACACGGAGTTCTCCTGCATCCCTGATGACAGTCGTCCCTTCCGCTTGCGTCGCCAAGAGAGCAATGACAGGGAGTTCATCGATCAGCCGCGGAATGAGGTCCCCACCGATTTCCACAGCTTTCAGTCCGCCTGCACTCACAGTTATGTCGCCGTACGGCTCGCCTGCAGCATCGGGATCCGGATTCTGCACAACATCCGCTCCCATGCCGATCAGCACATCGACGATGCCTGTACGGGTCGGATTGAGACCGACTCCCCTGAACGTAACCGAACTGCCCGGCACCATGGCGGCTGCACACATGAAGAAAGCGGCGGATGAAATATCACCCGGCACTTTAACCGAAGCCGCCGTAAGCCGCTGACCGCCCTCGATTGCCACGTTTCCATCCTCTGCAATGACTGCAGCGCCAAACTGCTCAAGCATCCGTTCCGTGTGATCGCGGGATACCGTTTTTTCCTTCACGGTGGTTGTGCCTGCCGCCGAGACGCCCGCGAGCAGGATAGCCGATTTCACTTGTGCACTTGCGACCGGCATCTCATACTGGATGCCCTGCAGCTGTCTTCCTTCCACAGTCAGCGGAAGGGTGCCCCCGCCTCCTTCATAGTCGAAAGCGGCACCCATCGCAGCCAGCGGATCCGTCACCCGTCTCATCGGACGCTTGCACAAATACCGGTCACCCGTGACGGTCGCCGTGACCGATGAGCCTGCCAGAATTCCGAGCAGCAGTCTCGCTGTCGTGCCTGAATTGCCTGCATCCAGAGGGAGGGAAGATGATTTCCATCCCGCCATCCCCGGACTTTTCACCGTCACATCTGTCCCCTCCCGTTCGATCACTGCACCGAGCCGGGAGAATATGCTGATTGTCGACAGGCAGTCTTCCCCTGCTAAAAACCCGCTGATCGTGGTCGTGCCTTCCGCCATCCCGCCGAGCATGACTGCACGATGGGAGATCGATTTGTCTCCCGGGACACGCAGCTCCCCTTTCAGCGGGCCGCCGTGGAATGAGACTTCGTGTATATCCATTTTCTCCATTATAAGCACCCCCGTCAAAGTATTTGCATGGAATAATCCGTTTCACTGCCAAGTGCGTCATAGGCCTGGTTCCGCTCTCTCGCAGAGCGGAAACTGATAACCAGGATCCCGTATACATCCGTACGCGTTTCAACGATCCGGATGTTCGTCAGGCTGATTTCATGAGATGCCAGAATGTGAGTGATCTCCGAAATGACGCCCGGATGATCCGGTACGTCGATATGCAGATCGAATTGCATGTACAGCGCACCCTGTGCGGCATTTTCAGAGACTGCCGGCAGTTCGTCCCTGTACCGTTTCGCTTCCGTGAAATACGCTTCCACTTCTTGTGGGTCGCTGTGTGCAAGCATCCGTCCCACCTGCGCCATTTCGTCTGCCCAGCGATCCAGCTGCGCGGCTAATTCGGTCCTGTTCTGTAGTGTGATATCCCGCCACATGACCGGATCTGCGGAAGCGATCCGGGTAAGATCCCGGAAACCGCCTGCGGCCAGGCGTCTGATGAACGGCCGGCTGTCTTCCTGATCCGCCAGCAGGTTGACGAGGGACGAAGCGATGATATGAGGGAAATGGCTGACAACCGCAGTCATCTTGTCATGTTCACCAGCATCCAGCACAGCCAGCTTTCCCATCGTCACAGCCAGAAGGTCCTGCAGCCGTTTCAAGTCTTCTTCAGCACATCCGGGAGGCGGCGTCAGGATGTAATAAGCGTTCTCGAACAGATGGCCGATGGCTGCTGAGATACCGCTCTTATGCGACCCTGCCATCGGATGCCCTCCGATGAAGGTGGTTCCGCTGGCCAGCAGGCCATCCGCAGCTTCCATGATCGGCAGCTTCGTGCTGCCTGTATCGGTCACGATGACCGTGTCCTTCAGTTCCCAGGAAGCCGCTTCCTGCAGCAATGCTGCAGCCGCAGAAACAGGTACGGCAAGAATTACGAAATCAGCGTCTTTTGCCGCCGCCCGGGCGGACGGAGCGACCGCATCGATGATCCCCCGGCGGTATGCCTCGTCCGCAGACTTATACGTGCGGTCGAAGCCCGTAATTGTGACGCCCTGACTGCGCTTCAGTGCCAATGCCAGTGACCCGCCGATCAGCCCGAGTCCTATGATCGATACATGTGTTGTCATCCTATTACCCTCTGTCTGTAAGTATTGCTGACAATGCGTTGAAAAAACCGTCATTCTGTTCTTCAGAACCGATTGTCACCCGGATGCGGTTCGGAGTCCCGAGGAGATTCCCGCTCCGTACGATGAACCCTTCCTTCAGCAGCAGCTCTGCCGCTTCGTCTGCATCCATCGGCACTTCCAGCAGGACGAAGTTCGCTTCCGACCGGTTGACATGCAGACCATGCTCACGCGCAAACTGTTCAAAGCGTTTTTTCTGCTCGGCGTTTTCCGTACGGCAGCGGCTGATGAATTCCTGATCCTCGAGCGCTTGTTCCGCAGCAGCAAGTGCGAGCGAGCCCGTATTGAACGGATTCCGGACTTTGTTCAGCTCCGTAATGACAGCCGGCGAACCGATTGCGTATCCGATCCGGAACGAAGCCAGGCCGTATGCTTTGGAGAAGGTGCGGAGGATGACCAGATTCGGGAACTGCCCGAGCCATCGGACCGGGTCCTTATAGGTTTTGTCAGTTATGTACTCGTAATAGGCTTCATCCAGCACGACCAAAATATCGGACGGCACTTGTTCCAGGAACTTGAAAAGCCGGTCGGACGGCAGCAGGTCACCGGTCGGATTGTTCGGTGAACAGATCCAGATCACGGACGTCGACGCGTCTGTCGCTTCCAGGAACTTATCGAGGTCATGCTGGCCATCGATAAGCGGGATTTCGCGCACGTCCGCCCCTTCTATGCGGGCATTGTGGGCATATTGGGGAAATGTCGGAGACGGCATGATCGTATTGCTCTGCGGCGTCAGCAGTGCCCTGGAGATGATGGTGATCAAATCATCGGACCCGTTCCCGAGCAGGATCATGGACTCATCAGCACCGATAAGTTTAGATAGCTTGGTCTTCAATGCCGGCCTTCCCGTCTCCGGATAGATTTCATACTGGACGAGTGCCTGTTCCAGGAAGGTTCGGACTGAAGGCGCACAGCCGTAAGGATTTTCGTTGGACGCAAGTTTTTCGATCGTGCGGATGCCATATTCCTTCTGCACATCTTCGATCGATCGCCCGGGTTTGTATGGTTTCATAGCCGACAGGGCGGTTTTCCATTTCATCTGCATTCACCTCGGTTTAGTTATTGCCCGGCAAGATCCGGTCTCAGCTTCACGGCATCATTCATGTAGACGTGCCGGATATCTTTCTGTCCGATGGATGTATTCGCGTGCATGAGCACCCGGATACAGAGCGGCATGCCGCCCGCCACGTCCATCTCGTGCATGCACATGACCGGGACATACGTCCAGCCTTCAATTGTCCGGACCGCTTTCGCCGGAAATGCCGATGTCACATCCACTGTAGTGGAAATGAGGACGGATGCGATATCATCCGGGAGCAGATTGTTCTCCTGCGCCATCTGCTTCACAAGACGAGCTGTTACCTCCAGCACCGCCTGCTCCTCATCGCACACGACTGTTGTCGCTCCCCTGATTCCTCTGACTGTCATCTGCGCATCCCCTCTCCCACCCGTTTTTGGAGTTCGGCAAAAGCTGATTCAGCCGTCTCCTCCGGCACTTGTGTGATGAATGGCTGGCCCGGCTGCTCCAGCACCACGAAAACAAGGTTGCCGTATTCCGCCTTTTTATCTTTTTTCATATATGTCAGGATCGGTTCGAATGGTATCTCCAGAATACGCTCCATCGGATATGCAGCATCCAGAGCGAAACGGATGAACCGGTCTGTCAGCAGCCTGTCCGTTTTGCCGTATGTTTCACTGAGCAGCAGGCTGTATGCCATCCCGATCATGACACATTCACCGTGACTGAGGGTTCCGTACCCGAAATGAGCCTCCACGGCATGGCCGAGTGTGTGGCCGAAATTCAGGTGCTTCCGCCGGCCGCCTTCGAAGACATCCTGTTCCACGATTTCAGTCTTGACCCTGATTCCTTTCACCAGTTCTTCCTCAAGCTCGGAAGCGGGCAGTTTCGGGAATTGGCGGTTATTCAGCAATGACTCCGTCCAGCCGGCATCCGAGATGAATGCATGCTTCAGCAATTCCGCCATACCCGACCGGATTTCCCTGTCCGGCAGCGTGGTGAATAAGTCCGTTTCGAACAGGACAGCTGCGGGCTGATGGAATGCACCGACCATATTTTTGCCTTCGGGCATATTGATGGCCGTCTTGCCGCCTACCGCACTGTCATGAGCAAGTATGGTCGTCGGACATTGCACAAATGGAATCCCTCTCATGAAGGTGGCTGCAACGAATCCGGTCAGATCACCGCAGGCTCCGCCGCCGAACGCAATAAGAAGGGAATTTCGGGTGAAATTGTTCTGCAGCAGGAACGACTGGCTCGCAAGGAAGCTGTCCGCTGATTTACAGGATTCACCGGACGGCAGCAGGCGCACCATGTAAGGGATCCCCGTGTCCTGCAGAGCTTCCTCAAGTATGTGCAAATGAAGTCCGGCAGCTGTTTCATCCGCAAATACCGCTACTTTGTCCTTGCCTGCAAACAGTTCCCGGCAGTCTCGCGGCAAAAGCCTGTAGACGTCCGTTCCGATCAGGACGTCATAGGGGGTGCCGCCTGCACGGACAGTGATCTGTTCCATTGTCAAAACTCCTTCGCGTAGCGTCTGTATTGGTCGACATCCTCTTTCAGGCCATCCATTTCAAATGACCGGAATTCTTCGATGATCACTTTGGCAAGCTCGGTTGCGATGACATGCTCCGCTACTACGGAAGCAGCAGGAACCGCACAAGGATCGGAACGTTCGATCGTGGCAGTGAACGGTTCTTTCGAGTCGATATCGACACTTTCGAGCGGTTTGTAAAGCGTCGGGATCGGCTTCATGACCCCTCGTATGATGATCGGCATTCCTGTCGACATTCCGCCCTCCAGTCCGCCGAGACGATTCGTCTTCCTGTAATAGCCTCTCTCTTCCGACCAGGCGATTTCGTCATGTACATCACTGCCGAAACGCTTGGCCATCTCGAATCCGATGCCGAATTCGACACCCTTGAACGCATTGATGGACATCATCGCAGCAGCGAGGCGGCCATCGAGTTTACGGTCGAACTGGACGTAACTGCCCATTCCCGGCGGGCAGCCCTCAATCACGACTTCCACGACGCCTCCGAGCGTATCTCCCCTGCCTTTCGCATCGTCGATCGCCTCGACCATGGCCGGTGAAGCTGCAGGATCTGCACAATAGACCGGATCTTCTTCCACGCGCTTCCTGATTTCGTCTGCGGACAAGGATGCGGCGGTATCGGGGTCTGCCGTGATGCCTCCGATCTCAATGACATGTGCAGCTGTCCGGATGCCCAGTTCACGCAGGAACTGTTTCGCGACCGCTCCGGCTGCGACACGCATCGTCGTCTCACGCGCAGAGGACCGTTCCAGTACATTCCGCAAATCCCGATGGCCGTATTTGATGCCGCCCACCAAGTCGGCATGACCCGGACGCGGCCGTGTAATCTGCCGTTTGATATCTTCAGGACGGATCTCATCTCCAAGAGGCTCAATGCCCATGATGGATGTCCAATGTTTCCAATCATCATTGACCACTGTCAACGTGATCGGGGAGCCGAGCGTCTTCCCATGCCGGACGCCGGATGAGATGACGACCTGATCCTTTTCGATCTGCATTCTCCGTCCGCGTCCATGGCCTCCCTGACGTCTGCTGAGTTCCTTCGTAATCATTTCCGCAGTCAGCGGCAGCTGTGCGGGTATCCCTTCAATGATGGCTGTCAGCTCAGGGCCGTGTGATTCACCAGCTGTCAGTACTCTCATCTGATCATCCCCCTTTTGGCCACGCTTGGAATGTGACCATTGATAGCACTTTACCAAACTACAATCGTGTTGACTACTTGTTTAAATGAAAAAAACCGGAAAACTCCGGTTTTTTCATAATTTCTTATAAAAGAACGTATCTTCCGACTCGAGGCCGTACCGGTCGGGACTGAAAATCTGCTCAGTACTGCCAACAAATAGGATGCCGCCGGGCTTCAAAGCTTTCGCAAAGCTGGAATAGATCTGGTCTTTCGCCTCTTCCGTGAAATAGATCATGACATTCCGGCAGACGATCAGATCGTAGTCGCTGCCATAGCTGTCTTCAAGCAGGTTATGCTTCTTGAAGGAGACCGTACGTTTCACTTCATCGGTCACCTGGAAGAACTGGCCTTCCTGTGTGAAATACTTCTTCTTCACATCAGCCGGCACCTCTTTCAGCGAACGCTCCGGATACAGTCCGACTTTCGCTTTTTCAATGACACCCTGGTCCAGATCGGTGGCTGTGATGGATACTTCGCGGAGCGGCATATGATTCGATAGAACCATGGCCATGGAATACGGTTCTTCGCCTGTCGAACAGGCGGCACTCCAGCATTTCAGTTTTTTGGAATTCTCCAGCAGCTGCGGGATGATCTTACGGTCAAGGACTTCCCATCTGGATCCGTTGCGGTAAAATTCAGACACGTTGATGGTCATCCTGTCCAGAAACTCATCCATCATCGCCTGATCACTGCGGATGAGCTCGAAGTATTCCATGAAGTCCCGGCATTTCCGTTTCTCATACAGCGATGTCAGCCGGCGTTTCATCTGTGCCTCTTTATAGAGAGACAGGTCGATTCCTGTCTTCTTCTTCACATTGGCTATGAACTGCGTATAATCCGACACGATTCTGCCCCCGTTCCCTTGCTCGTTATGTATAACAAAAACAGCCGGCGGAAACCGCTAGGCTGCTTTTGCAAGAATTTAGTTGATCCAGCTGTTGATATCTTTTTTGTAGGAAGTAAGTTCCTCTTCCTTGAAGAACAAGCCGATTTCACGCTCAGCGGATTCAGGTGAATCCGAACCGTGGATGATGTTCTTGCCGACAGTGACTGCGAAGTCGCCGCGGATCGTTCCCGGTGCTGAATCTTTCGGGTTTGTTGCACCCATCATGAGGCGTGCTGTCGAAATGACATTCTCGCCTTCCCAGACCATTGCAAATACAGGACCGGATGTGATGAACTCGACAAGTTCCCCGAAGAACGGACGCTCTTTGTGCTCGCCGTAGTGCTGCTCGGCAAGTTCCTGTGAAATCTGCATCAGCTTACCGCCGACGAGCTGGTAGCCTTTGCTTTCGAAACGGTTAACGATCTCACCGATAAGTCCGCGCTGGACGCCATCCGGTTTTACCATCAAAAATGTTTTTTCCATAATACATGATCTCTCCTTATCATTGCGAATCAGGGATGCCCCTACTGAATAGTATCAAACACAGGACAATCTTTCAATTTTTTCTTTATTCGGCAATGCTCAATACGTCCGTTTCCCGAGGAAATCGGCAATTTGTTCGAATGCCTGTTTTGCATCGCTGTCCGGAAGCCACTTGATTTCATCTGCGGCTTTCTGCAGATAGAGGTCGCTGACAGCCTGGGCTTTCTCGATAGCGCCGCTTTTGCGGACGTAGTCCAGCATGGCAGACCGTTCGTGTTCAGTCAGGCTGCCGTCGAATGCGCTTGTCAAATACGGCTGGAAGTCCGGCTCATCCCGTATGTACAGGATCGGCAGTGTAATATGCCCGTTCAGGAGATCGGATCCTGCCGGTTTGCCGAGCTGTTTGTCGGATGAGGTGAGATCCAGTATATCATCGACGATCTGGAATGCCATCCCTGCATAATAGCCGAAATTCCGCAGTCTGCGCACAACGTCACCGTCCGCGCCGGAAATGAGCGCGCCGAGTTCACAGCTGGAAGACAGCAGAAGCGCCGTTTTCCGTTTGATACGGCGCAGATAATCGCGCAGCGACTGATCGGTCTGCCTCTGGTAATCGAACTGGATGATCTCACCCTTGCAGATTTCAAGCATTGTTGTCGCGAGCAGCCGGTGGACAGGAATCATTTCGATTTCGCCGATGGACGTCAGTGCACGTGAGAAAAGGAAATCACCGGTGTACATTGCAATCCGGTTATCCCATTTCGCTTTGACGGTCTTCCGGCTTCTTCTCATATCCGAATCGTCGATCACGTCGTCATGGACGAGAGAGGCCATGTGGACAAGTTCAAGCGAGACCGCCACTTTCGCTGTGCGTTCCATCGAATACGAACCGAACTTTGAAGAAAGGAATACGAAAATTGGACGGATCCTCTTCCCTCCTGCTCTCAGCAGATGCATGGACGCCTGCTGAATGAGCGGGGAATCCGACTGAACGGCATTCTCAAGCTCTTTCTCGATATAAATGAGTTCCTTCCGGAAATCTGTATATAACGCCATCGCCTTCAATTTTTCCAAAATGATTCCCTTCTCCCGCCTGCATAATATTATTTGATTGCGATGTGTCCGGCAGCAACGCCGCCGCTGTATGGCCGATAGTCGACCCTGACAAACCCCGCATCCTTGAACATATGCGCGAGCTCTTCCCTTCCGGGGAAGTCGTCTGCTGATTCCTGCAGCCAGGAATACTCATTGTAACTTTTCGCAAACAGCTTGCCGAACACCGGCATGATGTAATGGAAGTACAGCCTGAATGCCTGCCGGTATCCCGGAATGAGAGACTGTGATGTTTCCAGACAGGCGGCAAGGCCTCCGGGTTTCACGACGCGGTACAGCTCTTTCAGCACCTGTTCGTAGTCCGGCACATTCCGCAGACCGAATCCGATCGTTACGACATCGAACGTGTTATCTTCGAATGGCAGTTCCATGGCATTGCCCTGGACAAGCGTGATATTCGGATAGTCTTCGGTCTTAGGCGCCGCGCTCGACAGCATGGCTTCGCTGAAGTCCAGCCCGGTGACAGTGCCGTTCGTGCCGACAGCGTTTGCGAGGGCGATCGTCCAGTCCGCCGTTCCGCAGCAGACATCCAGGGCTTTCATACCCGGCTTGATATCCATACGTTCCATGATATCCGCACGCCAGCCTTTGTGCAGATTGAAACTGATGACTGAATTCATCTTGTCGTATTCACTCGAAATGGATTGGAATACGGAATGTACCTTTTCTTCTTTCGATTGACTCAAAAGGATCCCCTCTTTTCATTGGTCAGCTTGATGATGATAATGAATGCAGGCGATCCTGCACTGTATCCGCGAGGACCGGGGACAGCCCTGCAGCCTGCCCGGTCTCCGACTGCCATCTTGAACCGAGCAGTCCGACCGCCCGGCGTGCCAGCTCTTCTTCGACGCCGAATGACTTCAGGGCTTCGGGATCATGCAGTCGTATATATGTAAGCGCGTACTCGGCCAGTTTCCGGTACCTGTCGTACCCGTAACGGTCATAGAAAGTCGAAATGCACGCAGTTTCAATGACAGCCAGCCGGGACAGCAGGCGCTCCGCGGTCAGCCGGGAATCCGTCTGCAGGGCGGCTTTCTGTTCGTTGACACGGCCAATGGTCTGTGACAGTTCACGGATCAGAGTGAACTCCCCGATGTCTGCCAGCAGTTTGTAATGGACGCCGCTGAAATGATCCCCCGCCAGGACCGTCAGCTGCTGGACAGCCGATGCTGCGCCCTTCTTTTCGATGCGGTCATGGATATCCAAGGCAGCCTGGATGGCTCCTACAGCGATCATGACCTCCTCAGCTGGTCTATCCGCTGTCATCCCGTCATTCAGCAGCGGAAGCAGCAGATAGAAGGCCTTGTCCCGGTCAAGCGGCACATCCGCGATCTCCCGGTCCAGGGTCGGTTCCTTCAATGCAGACCGCAAGCCGGCCATATAATTTTCTATGAATGTGTCCAATTGCTGTTTGTTCATCACTGTTTCTCCATTCCAATGCAAGAGCTGCGCTCTCTGATCAGGCTCTCTCTTCACTGGAGACAATCCCGTGGGCAGTCGTGATCTCTGCTTTCCCACGGATTTTCATGGCGGATGTGTGCTCCGTAAATTGGGCGATCATCACTTCACCGTTATCCAGCTTCTCAGTATGATGGAACTTTGTATCGTTTCCGCGGGTTAACCCAATTACGCTGACACCATCTTCTTCTGCCTTGATGATTATATAGTCAGGTGCAGTCATGATTATCTCTCCCGTCTTTCATATCCTGTCTATCATAGCACAGGTAAAGCGCCTATCGCAAAGGAGCCCGGCCTACTTTACAAGTGACAGGATCTCCGACCGTTTGACATCGTCGTGTTCATAGATACCGCGGGCGGCGGTTGTCACGGTTTTGGAACCTGGTTTCTTGACTCCCCGCATCGTCATGCACATATGCTCCGCCTCGATGATCACGTATACACCAAGGGGTTTCAGCATGTCCATCATCGCATCCGCAATGGTCGTCGTGATCCTTTCCTGCAGCTGCGGGCGTTTTGCTGCCGTCTCGACAGCCCTTGCCAGCTTGCTGAGACCTGCGACGGCGCCGTCACGCGGAATATAGGCGATGTGGGCAACACCGAAGAACGGAACGAGATGATGCTCGCACATCGAGTAGAACGGAATGTCTTTCACCAGGACCATTTCGTCGTGCTGTTCATGGAAGATCGTCTTGAAATAGTCCCGCGGGTCTTCATCCATGCCGGAAAAAACTTCACCGTACATCTTCGCTACGCGTTTCGGTGTATCCAGGAGACCTTCCCGGCCCGGGTCCTCACCGATCGCCTCCAGGATCATCGTCACCGCCTGTTCGATCTTGCGCAGATTATTTTCCTCCATGGCTAAAACCTCCTCTCCTGTATATCAGTCCTTCAAAATAGTAGCACACTCGCCACATTCAGTACAGCTGCCCGCCCCGCTGTGCGGCGGCCAGCGGAAAGAAGCCCGCCAGCGTATCCGGAAAGGACATCTGACGGGCTTCTATGTAAGTGAACTCACTTTACCGCATCTTTCAAAGCTTTTCCTGCTTTGAACGCTGGTACTTTGCTTGCTGCAATTTCAATCTCTTCGCCTGATTGAGGGTTACGGCCTTTACGAGCAGCGCGCTCGCGTACTTCGAAGTTACCGAAGCCGATCAATTGCACCTTTTCACCCTTTGCAAGAGCGTCTTGGATTGTTTCGAAAACAGTTTCAACAGCTTTTGTCGCATCTTTCTTCGAAAGACCTGCTGCCTCTGCTACGGAGTTGATCAATTCAGTTTTGTTCATCCCGTTCACCTCCTTCCAAAGAAAGGTCTGCTGAAGCTCATTAACACTGTAAAAAGAGTAACATAACCATTTCTGAGGTGCAACAATATTGTGGCTGCAGCAAGGCTTACGGCTAGCTTGAACGAAAAAAAAGACCCGTTTAAGACGGATCTTTTCAAGTCAGACGATAAATGTCACCATCCCTTTATTTCCTTCATTAACCATTTTTTCGATCGTTTCACGCAGTCTCCGTCTCGCGCTGGTCGGGACTGACGATGTCTTGAAACGAATGCTTTCTTTCAGCACTTCATGGAGAGGCGTGCCGAACAGCTGTGTCTCCCACAGTGCTTCACGATCATGCAGGTAGGCGTTCTTCAGCTCCTTGAGCAGGTGGTGGCTGTGGAATTCCGAGCCGATCAGCGGCGCGAATTCGGCTTCCATATCGATCCGGATCACATGCAGGGCAGGAGCGGTCGCCTTCATACGGACTCCATAGAAGGAATCTTGCTTGATAAGCTCCGGCTGTGTCGGTTCGAAGTCTGCAATCGTCGGCAGCGCAACCCCATAGCCTTCTTTCTTGGCTGTGTCGATTGCCTCGGCGAACATATCGTATGATTTCTTCGCCTTCACTGCATCCTGGATGAACAGCAGCCAGTCTTTCTTCGTTTTCATCTCCGTATCCATGTAGGACTCGCACACGGCCAGGTAGGTCTCTTCCGTGATCTTCAGGTCCAGTGTCGCTTTCCCTTTCCCGGCATCCACCTCGATGACATCCGCATGCTTGATATAGTCTTCTTCATTGAGACGTTCCGCCAGCTGTTGCACTTTCCTGATTTTTGATGCTTCCAGGAATCCTTCATTGATGATGTCATCGATCTGTGCGTTGAGCATATGCTCGGGACCCAGGACATCCATCCAATCCGGCTTCTGCAGATCGATCTGGGTGATCGGGAATTCATAGAGCGCTTCTTTCAGGATCAGCTGGATCTCCTGGGCATTCAGCTGGTCTGCGCTGATGGCGATGACGGGTACCCCGTAGGTTTCGTGCAGCTGCTGTCTGAGCTGGACCGTCTTTTCATGGGCCGGCATCTTGGAATTCAGGACGATGACAAATGGCTTCCCGATTTCTTTCAGCTTTCCGACGATCTCCGTTTCCGCAATTTCAGCGGCGGAACGCGGGATGTTGTTCACCGTTCCGTCAGTTGTCAGCAGGATGCCGATTGTCGAGTGGTCACGGATCACTTTGTCAGTGCCGATGCGTGCGGCTTCCTCGAACGGGATCGGTTCGTTGTGCCAAGGGGTATGCACATACTTCGGACCGTCCTCGTCTTCATACCCTTTCACGCCGTCGATGACGTAGCCCACACAGTCCGCCAGACGGATCTGGAAGGACAGTTCGCCGTCCCCTACCGACACAGCGGTACCTTGTGCGGGGACGAATTTCGGCTCGGCTGTCATGATGACCGGACCCGGCGAGCTTTGCGGAAGTTCATCCTGCGCACGCGTCCGGTCTGCCTGTTCGCTCATATTCGGGATTACGACTTCTTCCATGACACGTTTGACAAATGTGGACTTTCCGACCCGGACAGGGCCGACCACTCCGATATAGATATCCCCATCCGTCCGTCTGGCCAAGTTTTCATATAGTTCTTCTTTCATTTCCATCGTCCTCCTTTTCTACGCATAATAGTTTATGAAACAAAAAAACGTTTCATGCCTGAAGCACGAAACGTTTTTTGTTCAGTTGGAGGATTTCAGGAAAACCACTTCATTCTGTCCGTTCACCGTATAAGGCAGGGAGTATGCCGGCAGGATCGGATAATTGTCGGCCAGCAGATACCGGATATCCTCTCCGGGCTTGACGTCAGGCTTATCCCGTTCCACGATACGCGCCAGGTCGATGGCATAATCGATATAGAAGTTGCCGTCGCCGCCAACGACGAGCGGCAGATGGGCATCCGAATAAGGGCTTTCCACTGTCAGCGGCTCTTTAAGCCCCATCTTTTGGAAATCGACCTCGTAGACGTTCGCACCTTCCTGCACCGGATCCTTGAAAGGCAGGACACCATTCACCGTCTTGCGCAGAATCAGTTCACGGATCCGTTCCGCGACACGCAGATCCACGAGTTTCACAGTCGGATCCTCCTCGACATCCATGAGGACATACTGATAGATCCCCCCCTGCTCATAGGCGTTCGATGGTATCTTCTCAGTCAATGAAGGGACGATTTTCGAAAACTCGATCGGGTATTTGATATACGGATCGGTTTCCTGATCCCTCGTCTTGATGGGCAGCAGGCCGTCCGTCTGCTGCTGGTACGTATCGACGGCCTTCTGGACAGTCTCCATCTGATCTTCGTAGGGTGTCTGCTTGCTTTCCAGCTCGTCTTGCGGGTACAGGCAGCCTGACAGCAGCAGCATCACAGCAGCAGCCATCGGCAGCATGATCATGCGTTTCATCAGCTTATGCGCCTCCTGTCGGTCCATTGAATACAAGATAGACCATTGCGAAAAACGAAAAGAGCAGCAGTGCATAGGCAATGATTGCAAACAGGATGCTTACAATCTTGTTTTTTATTTTTGTTCGGCTCAGATGGATGAGTCCCATGGAAATCACCATGCAACCCATCGCATAAAACGATAGCCACATTTTATCCAGCGAGGACAAAGCGAGTCATTCCTTCCAGCCGTTAGCGAACGGCCATATAGTTAAGTATTGAAGGCTGCCCGGCAGCTGCCGGTCAGTCAGTGAACTGGTCAGTTTCTTTCTTCCTGTCCCTGTTCATCAGCCAGTCGACTGCTTCCCTCGGTTCGTGACCTTCGAACAAGACCGAGTAGAGGGCTTCCGTCAGCGGCATGGAAACGCCGTAATGAGCAGCCAGCTGGTGGGCCGCTTTGGTCGTGCGCACGCCCTCGATGACCATGCCCATCCCTGCCGTCACCTCTTCCAGCGTCTGCCCTTTGCCGAGCATATTGCCGGCTCTCCAGTTCCTGGAATGGACACTGTTGGCAGTCACGATGAGATCCCCCATGCCCGCCAGTCCTGCGAAGGTCGATGGATTGGCACCCATTTTGACACCTAGGCGCGTGATCTCGGCAAGCCCGCGGGTGATCAATGCCGCTTTCGCATTATCCCCGTATGCCAGGCCGTCCGTAATGCCGGCTGCCAGCGCGATGACATTCTTCAGCGCACCGCCGAGCTCGACACCGAGCACGTCCTGATTCGTATAGACCCGGAAATAGGAATTCATGAACAAATTTTGGATTTCCTCTGCTGCAGCGAGATCATCCGAGGCCGCAGAGACCGTTGTCGGATGGCGCAGGACCACTTCCTCCGCATGGGACGGACCAGACAGGACGACCAGCGCTTTCCGGACTGCAGGACGGATCTCCTCTGCCAGCATTTCAGTGATCCGTTTCTGTGTATCCGGTTCGATTCCTTTGGAAACGTGTACAATTGTCACAGGCCGTTCGATGAGTTGGTCCAGCTGCCTGCCAATTTCGCGGATCCCTTTGGTCGGCACGGCCACTATCAGGATATCCGCATGGTCGACTGCCGCTTTCAGATCGGAGGTGCCGCGCAGGGATTCCGGAAGAATGCAGTCGTTCAAGTAGGACGAATTGGTATGGTGCTCATTTATTTCATCGGTCTGTTCCTGGCGTCTGCTCCAGATCAGACAGTTGTGTCCATTTTCTGCGAGGACGAATGCAAGGGCGGTTCCCCAGCTCCCTGCCCCGATTACAGAGACATTTTTCAAAGTGTTCATCCTTTCTGCCAGGTTCTCAGCTGCGTGCGCGGGTGATGATACGGATCGGTGTCCCTTCGAAACCGAACGACTCCCTCAGACGGTTCTGAAGGAAACGTTCGTACGAAAAGTGCATGAGTTCCGTATCATTCACGAATACGACGAATGCAGGCGGTCTGACAGCCACCTGGGTCGTGTAATAGATGCGCAGACGCTTCCCTTTATCGGAAGGCGCCGGATTTCGTGCCACCGCGTCTTCGATCACTTCGTTCAGGACGCTCGACTGGATACGGAGGGAGTGATTCTCACTGATTGTCGTAATCAGGTCGAACAATGTCCGCACCCGCTGTTTCGTCTTTGCCGACACATAGGCGACCGGCGCATAATCCAGGAACAGGAAGTTCTTGCGGATGTCTTCCGTGAAACGGTTCATCGTCTTCTCATCTTTTTCGAGGGCATCCCATTTATTCACGACGAAGAGTACACCCTTACCCGCTTCTTCCGCATAGCCGGCAATCCGCTTGTCCTGTTCACGGATCCCTTCTTCACCATTGAGCACGATGAGTACGACATCCGAGCGGTCGATCGCTTTCAATGCACGCAGGACACTGTACTTCTCCGTGTTTTCATACACCTTGCCTTTTTTCCGCATGCCGGCGGTATCGATGATCCTGAACTTCTGACCTTCATACTCGTACAGCGAGTCAATGGCGTCTGTCGTCGTTCCGGCAACGTCGCTGACAATCACACGGTCTTCACCCAGAAGCGCGTTGACAAGCGAGGACTTCCCGACGTTCGGCCGGCCGATCAAGGAGAAACGGATGACGTCTTCCTCGATCTCTTCTGCTGCAGGCTCGGGGAAACTGGCTGCGACACCGTCCAGCAGGTCTCCGAGACCGAGACCGTGGGAACCGGAAATCGGATATGGGTCGCCAAAGCCGAGTGAATAGAAATCATAGATCATCTCACGCATTTCAGGGTTATCGACTTTGTTGACGGCCAGGACGACCGGCTTTTTTGTTTTGTATAGAATTTTCGCGACCTGCTCATCACCGTTCGTCACGCCTTCACGGCCATTCGTCAGGAAGATGATCACATCGGCTTCTTCGATCGCAATTTCCGCCTGGGCCCGTATTTGTTCCAAAAACGGTTCATCGCCAATGTCGATGCCCCCTGTATCAATCAGATTGAAATCATGTGTCAGCCATTCCGCTGAGCTGTAGATCCGGTCACGTGTGACGCCCGAAACGTCTTCCACGATTGAAATCCGCTCACCGACAATCCGGTTGAAGATCGTCGATTTGCCGACGTTCGGCCGTCCGACGATGGCTACTGTTGGTTTACTCATTCATCATACATCCTTCCACGCTATCTTCTGCATATTATACACAAAAAAAAGAGATGGCGCTCTTAAAAGAGCCATCTCTTTCAATTGATTGTTACAGGACACTGAACAAGGTTATTCAGAGAACTTCTTCAGCTGGTCACCGATGACGTCGCTGATCGAGAAACCTGATGGTTCTTCAGGCATTTCATAATCGTCGTAAGACTCCTCTTCCTTGTCTGTCAGGTCTTTGATGCTCAGTGACAGGCGCTTCTCGATTGGATTGACGTCCAGCACCTTCACTTCGACTGTCTGCCCTTCAGACAGCACTTCGTTCGGCGTTCCGATGTGCTGGTGGGAGATGCGGGAGATATGGACAAGCCCTTCCACGCCTGGGAACACTTCCACGAATGCCCCGTACGAGACAAGGCGCTTCACAGTTCCTTCGAGGACAGTACCTTTAGGAGCCTTTTCTTCGATTCCTTCCCAAGGACCAGCAAGCGTTTCCTTGATGGACAGGCTGATACGTTCTGCATCACGGTCGACTGACAGGACCTTCACCTGCACCTTGTCCCCTTCCTTCAGGACATCGGACACTTTCTCGACGTGGCCGTGTGCGATTTGTGAAATGTGCACAAGGCCGTCCACGCCGCCCAGATCGACGAACGCACCGAATGATGCAATCCGCTGAACAGTGCCGTCGAGCACCTGACCTTCTTCCAGATCAGCAAGCACTTCGTCTTTCTTGGAAGACTTCTCTTCCTGGATGACTGCGCGGTGGGAAAGGATAAGACGGTTCTTCTCCTTGTCCATCTCGACAATCTTGAAATCCATCGTGCGTCCTTTGTAATCTTCGAATGATTCCACGAAATGATCTTCCACCAGGGAAGCGGGGATGAAGCCGCGGACACCCAGATCGACGACGAGGCCGCCTTTCACTACGTCCTTCACTTCTGTGGTGATCGTTTCATTGTTATTGAATTTCTCCTCGAGTGCATCCCAGGCATCTTCCGCATCCACTTTCCGCTTGGACAGCACATAGGCATCATCTTCGACCTTGATGATGGACAGTTCGAGTTCGTCCCCGTCTTTCACAGCGTCAGATGCCGTTTCAATGTGAAGGCTGGACAGCTCGCTGATCGGGATCACACCGTCAAACGGAGCTCCAGGGATTTCCACGGTAACTGACTTGTCTTCGATTTTAGTGACTTTACCTGTCACGCGGTCTCCTTCGTTATATCCATCCATCGCTTCTACATTCATCTCTTCAGTCATATGTAGTCCTCCTCCATAATAATCATATCTCTATACTATTGGAATATACCCATAAAAACAAAAAATTGAACTTGTTTATCAGCGGTTTTTTTCCAGCAGTTCCTGGATTGCCGACATGATGACTTCCGTCGCCTCTTCCGCGGAGGCTTTCCGTTCCCGGTATTCCGTCATATCGATCGGCCGGCCATACACGACTTTCAGCTTCCGGAATGGACGGTACGGACCGATGATGGCACAGGGCATCACCACGGCGTCTCCTTTCAATGCGAAAAAACCTGCTCCTGTTAATCCTTTCCCCAATTCCCCGTTTTTACTCCTGGTTCCTTCAGGAAACATTCCGACCACTTGTCCGGAGCGTAATAATTCCAGTGCCTTCCGGATCGCCTGACGGTCGCTGAGTCCCCGCTTTACCGGGAACGCATTGACATTCGGCAGGACCGACTTCAACACCGGCTGATGGAACAGCTCTTCCTTCGCCATGAAATGGACCGGTCTTGGAGCTGTCAGTCCGACGACCGGCGGATCGAGGTTGTCGATATGGTTCGTGCAGAGCAGGACACCCGATTCCTCGGGGAAGTTCTCCCGGCCGATGATCTGGATCCGGTAGAGCGGCCTTAGCACAGCTGCGCAGATTGCTTTACCGAGCGGATATAAGTTCATGAGTCCATCCTCATTTCTGCATGGCGGATGATAGTGTCGGCGACTTGTTCGATAGTGAGAGCGGTCGTGTCGATGAACACCGCATCTGCCGCCTGCTTCAACGGTGAAGTGATGCGTTCCGTATCCGCCTTGTCACGCTCCGCAATGTCTCTGCACAGGTCATCCATTGTACAGTCTATCCCTCTTCTTACATTTTCCGCATACCGCCGTGCTGCACGTTCCTCCACCGAAGCGGTCATGAATATCTTCAGCTCAGCATCCGGCAGAACGGCGGTGCCGATATCCCTGCCATCCATGACGACGCCTGAGGCATTCGCCAGGAGCCGCTGTTTTTCCGCCATCAGTCCGCGGACGGTCGGCTGGGCTGCTGCTGCTGACACATTGGCCGTGACTTCCTGGGAGCGGATCGCTTCCGTGACATCTTTGCCGTCCACCCTCACCAGCTGGCCTTCCGGAGAAGGAAGCAGCTCGATTTCCATCCGTTCGAGCAATGATGAGAGCGCCTGATCGTCATTGACATCTATATGCTGCTGAAGGGCGCTGTATGTCAGGGCTCTGTACATGGCTCCTGTATCGATATAGGTATAGCCCAGTTTTTCCGCTGTTATCCGCGCAATCGTGCTTTTCCCGGCAGCTGCCGGGCCGTCGATCGCAATTTGAATTCCTCTGTTCATATCCTCTACCCCCGTACTCGATTCGAACACATTGTACCACAGCGAAAAGGAAAAAGTCTTATACAGCAAGACCTTTTCCTATTCGTTGCGTTTCTTCAGCTGCCTCTCAAAACATAGGCGGATGACCTGCTGCCTTGATTCGGGATCGATTTCGTCGAATTGCAGGGAAGCGATCGGTCGCCCTTCCTTCTCCCATACCCTCACAACCCTTGCATTGACGCGCACATAGTTGATGGAGTTGTTTTTGAACGGCAGCACCAGTGTTGCAGTCACGATATCATCCTGCTCGAGGGAAGCGCGGGCCAGGTTCACTGCCATCCCGCCGGCACTGATGTCTTCCGCCACGAGCTGATGCACAGTGCCGTCCTTGTCGATCGCCACATCGAGCGGGGATTCCACCCTGACAAACTCCCGGCGCTGGATCTTGATAAGTCCGCTGTCCCCCGGGTATGTGAGCTGCAGCATCGGAATGCCCCTGTTCAGCCGGCCGATGACTTCCGTCCGAAAGACATACGCCATCTTCAATTCGTCCACGAACGAAACGAGCAGCTGGGTACCGTCAATGAAGAAAGCAGTACGGCCGGTATCCAGCTGTGTCGGATAATCGATCATGATACAGCCTTTTTCAATATCCACGACACGGCTTTTGTATTTCTCGCCGTTTTCCGTATAATCTTTATCGATTGCAATCGAGGTCCCGATTTTAAGTCTCATCTTACCGCCACCTGTCTCAGTTCTTATAGTTATTATGGCACGGCAGATGTTTTTTTCCAATAGATTCCGTTATTTTTGCTGTTCTGTCCGGATGACCTCTTTCGTCTCGGTATCGACCAGCACGATATATGTCCCGGTTTCCCCATTCTCCTCCATTGTGACGGTCAGTGCGTACGCCAGGCGCTGCCTCCCATGCTCATTTTCCGCATAGACGAGTTCCTCGCGGTTCACTTTCACTTGCTTATGGAAGAACGTATTCCAGTCGATTTTCACGATCGGCTGGTCTTTCAGCTGTTCTTTCCGGATGTATTCCGCAGCGTTGACCCCTGCTATCCTGCCGTCTTCCTTGGAAGCTTTGATCTGGATTGTGTCGGAGAGAACTTTCGCCTTATGCAGAGGCTCCTGGCGGGTGTAGACGAAGTGGAATGCCGTGTCATTCTCCCTGACTTCCTCGAATACGACATCGGTATAGCCCGCTACCTTCAGGAATTGTTCGACTTGCTTCTGCACCGTCACTGCATCCAATCTGCCGTTCCCTGCCGGCCGTTCGGTCAAGAAGGACAGCACATGGCCGCCTTTTTCGGTTATATCGATGTAACCGACCGATTCCTGATCGGAAAACCGGATATGATAGAACGGATACGGGGATCCAGGTTTGCTTTTTTTCAGGTCTATCACCTGGTCTGCCGTGTCGGGGAACAGTTTCTTGAACTTGTCCAGGGCCTGCTCTTTCGAAATTGCAGGGTCCTCTATATGTTTCAGCTCTTTCTTTTTCAGGGCATCCGACTCGCTGGCGGTGAGCGGGAATACGCTTTCCGTATATTGCTGCACGGACGCACTCAAACCTTTCCAGTCGAATGACGCTTTCTCACTGTCCATCCGCTGCTGCCATTCCTCCATCGACAGGTTGCCGCTTGCCATATCGGCTGTTGCCGCCGCCCACTCATTCGACAGGTTTTCGATATTTCCGGAGGCCTTATCCATGACGGCATGGAACTCACGCGGCTCCGTCTGTTCGGGTCCGGTCTTCGCAAACTTTCCGAGCCTGCTCAAGTAATTCATCCAGACAGACGAGAAATGGGGATCGAGCGGAAGTGACGAAACGGACTGCTGAATATCGGACGACAGCCGCCATATATCTTCCCTCGCCCTCAGATCACCTTCCCCTTCGTTGAACAGCATCGTCTTTTTCACGGCAGTGTCGAGCTCCTGCAGTTTGGCTGAAGCATCAGCAATGTTTTTCGCATACTGCACTGACAGGGCGTTTTGGAGATCTTTCTTTTGGATGTTCGTCGTATATGCATATACGCTCAGAGAAAAAATAGCGAACAGCGCCAGAAAACTGAATCGTTTCATGATCTGTAGGTACACCTGCTTTCTTTTCCTAATGTCGTTGATACAATCGATCAGTTACAGAAGATATGCATGCCGATTTTCTTGATCTGCGGGCGTGACCAGATCCACTTGCTTGTTGCCGTGACAGGGTTGAAGTAATAGATAGCATTCTCCGAAGGATCCCACCCGTTCATCGCGTCGATGACCGCTTCTTTCGCACGTTCATTCGGAGTCAGCCAGATCTGCCCGTCAGAGACGGCCGTGAATGCCCCCGGCTGGAAGATGACGCCCCCCACAGTGTTCGGGAAGTCGGGGTGTTCGATCCGGTTCAGGATGACTGCTGCCACCGCAACCTGCCCTTCATACGGTTCGCCCCGGGATTCTCCATAGACTGCATTAGCCAGCAGTTTCAAATCGTCTTCACTATACTTTCCAGGCATCTGTGTCGTTTTATTCCCGGAAGAGGCACTTCCGCCTTTCGCCTGGCTGGACAGCGGTTTTCCGCCATAGTGGGTGAACTCTTTCCCATTCCGTAAGTTGTCCATCACGAATTGTTTGTCGTAAGATGAGACATTCACCAATTTCCTTTTTGTCTTGCTGCCGGCAATTCCGTCGACAGGCAGTCCGTACTTCTCCTGGAATTCCCTGAGTGCCCAATAGGTCTGATAGCCGAATACTCCGTCGATCTTCCCTTTGAAGAATCCGATGTACTGCAGTCTTGCCTGCAGCTCGATGACGTCATCCCCTTTTGCCCCTTTTGCGAGACCACGATCTGTGAATGCCTGCGTATCGGAGCTGAATGACAGCTGCAGAACAGCCAGCAGTAATATGCCTGCCAGCAGCGAGCGTATCCGTTTGTTCATCACGTTTTCCTCCAGTCTTCGTTCCTAGTGTCTATCCTGCCCGTATTCAGTTGTTTTATGACGCATTTTGTAAAACAAAAAAACTGCCCGGAAATGTTTTTTCAACATTTCCGGGCAGTTCGCTCAGCGCATGCGTCTCCTCGCTTGTCTCAACGCGAAAACATGGGCATATTTGACCCTCGTCAGTCCGAACCACCATAAGAACAGCATGAACGGGATCATCAGATAGAGCCAGAGATCATGTATCTCCAAGATAGCATTATATGTTACGTGAAGCAGGAAAGGCAGGAGGAATGCCAGCGCCAAGTATCGGTTTCTCCGCTCTCCCGGCGCGAACTTCGACCGTCCATAATAATACCCCATGACGACACCGAACAAGGCATGGCTCGACACCGGCAGCAGTGCACGGATGAAGGCCGTATCCAGGCCGAACGTAAAGAGGAACAGGATATTCTCGACAGTCGCAAAACCGAGCGAGACACTCGCCCCGAACAGGATGCCATCATATGCGTCGTCAAATTCGAAATTGTTATAGAGGAAAATCAATAATACAAGCCACTTGAAAAACTCTTCGATGGCTCCTGTGAAGAGTGTGTTATGGAGGAATCCGTTCGCCAGCACGTGTTCCTCCAAGAAGACGTGCTGGATGAAAAGGATCGGGAATGTCATGACAGCACCATAGACGAACGCTTGGAACAGGGCACGGGAAGGTTCCTGTGTAATCTCTTTCCGTAAATACAAATAGCTGAAGAGCGCAAGTGACGGTGCGATCGCCACAGTGAATAATATGAACAACTTCCGCACCCCCAATCAGGGAGATTATAACATATTGCTCATATGGAGACCCGGCTATTCTGCAATTTTATTTTGCAGCCGCTTCTTGATCGTCTCTGCAATCAGTTCACCGTGATGTCTGCCGTTTTCAATGAAAATCGAGTTTGCATTGTTGCCGGCTGCGATGACCCCTGCAATATAGAGATTGTCCACGGATGTCTCCATCGTATCGGGATTATAGTCAGGACAGCCGCTGACGGAATCGAGGCGGATTCCCATATTCCCCAGGAATTCATAGTCCGGATGGTAGCCGATCATCGCAAAGACAACATCTGCGCGGATCTCTTCCTGTCGGTTCGGTGTACTGACCGTGACGGTGTCCGTTGTGATGACGTCTACGGAGCCCTCGAATATCATCCGGACTTTCCCGTTATTCACCAGGCTCTCAAATCCCGGCAGGATCCACGGTTTCACACTTTTCGAGTATTCCCCGCCCCGGTACACCACAGTGACATAGGCGCCGGCACGTTCGAGTTCCAGGGCAGCGTCGACCGCGGAATTCTTACCGCCGATGACAACTGCATGCTTGCGGAAGTACGGGTGTGCCTCCTTGAAATAATGATGGACGTGCGGCAATTCAGCACCTTCAGCATCCAGCCGGTTCGGCTGATCATAATATCCTGTCGCCACGACTGTGTAATCCGCCTGGTAGACGGCCTTGTTCGACGTGACGGTGAAACCGCCGTCATTCTTTTCGACAGACAGCACCGTTTCACCACTCCGGATATCCAGCTGCTCCAGTTCCGCTACAGCCCGGTAGTAGACAAGCGCGTCGTTGCGCTGTGGTTTCTCTTTTGCGGTGATGAACGGAATATTGCCGATCGACAGCTTCATGCTCGAGCTGAAGAACGTCTGGTGGGTCGGATACCGGTAGATGGAGTTGACGATGCTCCCTTTCTCGATGAGGATCACCTGCAGCCCCAGATTCTGCAGCTCAATGGCAGCTGACAGACCGCATGGACCAGCTCCGATTATGATAGCGTCGGTTTTAATCATACTCTATGTTTACACTCCTTTTTTATACCGCAGTGTGATCAGATGTGTTTCCGGAGGAGCGCCGAAACGGAGCGGGACGAGAGACGTGCCGAACCCGTTGCTGATCAGTTCAGCCTGCCTGCGGTCCACCCTGAATGTCCCTTTCGGCTGCATCCCCCAGGGTCCTACCCTGATTTGCCCGCCATGTGTATGGCCTCCTGCCAAAAGTGCCGGAGACGCCATATCCGCCAAATTCCCGAAAGAGGACGGATTATGCATCACGACGATACGGAAATCATACTGTCCGCCGAATTCAACTGCCTTCCGCAAGTCGGCATTGCCGCTTGAAGGATCATCGGCACCGCTGATGATCCAGCCAGGATGAGATGCGACCGGTACAGTGCGATTATCCAGTATAGTCCCGCCGACGTCCGCGATGATGGACCGCATCGTCTCCTCCCCGATCTCACGGTCGTTATTGCCCCACACATAATAGACAGGGCCCATTTCAGCAAGCCGGGCGGCATTCTGCTGAACACGCCGGACGGGGACACCTTTTTCCGCAAAATCCCCTCCGATGATGACGAGGTCAGGTGACTTTCCGGTCTGCTGCACTTTTTCGGACAGCCGTCCGGGAACCCGTCTCCGGTGCACATCACTTATGAAGAAGACCGTCAATTCCGAATCGGGATCCGGATCGATCTCCACTGCATGCTTTTTCACGGTCACCCGCTTCGCACTCCACAGCATACTCGCAGTCACGAGAGCTGCACATGCCGAAAGCACACCAAATGCGATTTTCCATGTCTTCATACATCCACCTGCCATATGAAAAAGGCAAAGCATACGGACTTTGCCTTTTCCTGATTTTAATTTACGGGAGGATCAGCGTCTGTCCGACACTGATCGAATTGGACGTCAGCCCGTTTGCAGCCTTGATCTTTTCAACATATTCCCCTGAACCGTAATAGTTTACGGAAATCCGATAGAGTGTTTCGTCGGGGCCCACAGTATGGGTTTTCCCTGCAGGTTTCGTCTGCGCAGGGGGGTCCGGTTTCGCTTCAGGCTTCGGCGCCGGTTTCTGCTCGGGTTTCGGAGCCGGTTTCTGCTCGGGTTTCGGTTTTGGAGCCGGTCTTTTCTCCGGCTCTGGTGCAGGTTTCTGTTCAGGCTGGACGGGCTTTTTCTGGCCAGCCTTCTGTTCCTCCGCCTTATCCTGCTGTCGGCTCTTATCCGGGTCTGCGGAGTCTCCCGAATTGTCCTCTGCCTGCTTGTCGTCGCCGGCACTGCCGTTTTTGTCAGCGGAGCTGTCCTGGTCCTGGTCCCCGTCTTCCTTCTCGGCAGCGATGCCTGTACTGCCTCCCGGTTCTTTCGAGTCCATTTCAAATGTGACTCCGGATTTATCGATACTTACTGTATTTCCCTCTTTAGGATTATACAAATCGGATAGAACATACACAAATATTCCGATGGGAATCAGAGTGAACAGGATAAGGATGATATTGATAAGCGTAAGTCCCTTGCGTTTATCCTGTTTCTTCCGCTGCGGGCTCTTTTTCCTGCTCTTATGAACCTCAACACGGGAAGGCATTTCCTCAGGGGCCTTCTCATCCATCTCGATCGCTTGTCTATTATTCTCGAAGTCTGAATGAAAGTCACTTTTTGTCATAGCTCATTCTCCTATCCCCTATTGCTGTCTCTTCATTATGACGAATTCTGTCGGAAAAGTAAACGCCAATCAAGCTGTCAGCATAGCAGCAGACGAATGCGGTCCTCCCACGGCAGCAGCCGCCTTTCGTTCAGCACAGCATGCTGTTTTCCGAGCCAGTCTTCCGGCGGGTCCCCGCACGCCGAGCAGCAGACGTCCTGCTGTTCCGGCGGCTGTTCCCCGAAATAGTACAGCAGCTTCGTCCGGAGGCAGGTGTTTCCGGTCGTGTAATCCATCATCTGCCGGAGTTTCTCCTCCTTGCCGAACCGGAGACCTGTGAAGATATCCGCAATCCCCGCCTCGTTCTCCTGTTCCGCGTAATGATCGATGAGCCGGGCGCCCGTTTCGGAAATCCCCGCAAGTTCAGCGGCTTGTTCCCGCTGATTCCCCGCCTTCCTCAGTCGCGCATAATAGGTCACTTCCGTGTCGTCCGGCAGATCATTCTGGACGATGAACCGGATCTTCTGTCCGTCGTCCGGCAGGCTGAGCAGCACTGCACTTGACTGTTTCCCGTCTCTGCCTGCCCGCCCGGCCTCCTGCACATAAGCAGCAGCGGAAGCAGGCATCTGATCATGGATCACCTGCCGGATGTCATCTTTATGGATGCCCATGCCGAATGCGTTGGTCGCACAGATCCAGTCAAGTTCACCCGAGAGGAACTGCTGCTGGATCATCTGGCGGTCGCCGGCTTCCTTGCCTGCGTGGTAGGCGGCGATCTGTATGCCTTCCTTCTGCAGCAGCTGGGTGAGTTCTTCCGAACGCTTCCTGGACGCCACGTACAGGACGCCCGGACCTGATGTTGCTTTCAGCCTTCCTGCAATCCAGTCATTCTTCTCAGGGATGCTGTCGAACCTGCGTAACGAATAATAGATGTTCGGCCGGTTCACGGACTGGCGGATGACCGAAGCATCCTGCATGTTCAAATATGTAAGTATATCCTGTTCAACCCGCTGGTCGGCTGTCGCTGTCAGCGCCAGGATCCGCGGGTTCCCCGCCTTGCGGATGAATTCACCGATCTTCAGGTAATCCGGACGGAAATCGAACCCCCACTGGGAGATGCAATGCGCTTCGTCGATGACCAGAAGGGCAACTGGCTGCGACGCCAGCAGCCTTGTCATATCCGGACGGTTCATCATCTCGGGGGAGATGAACAGGAATTTGATTTGCCGGATTTCAGCAAAAAGCTGTTTCCTCTGTTCGGCCGCCATCATCGAATTGACGGCAGCGACCCTTTTCTCACCGCGCTTACGGATGGACGCAGCCTGATCCTCCATCAGCGAGACAAGCGGCGATACGATGATCACAAGACCGTCCAGCAAATCACCCGGCAGCTGATAACAAAGTGACTTCCCCATGCCTGTCGGAAGTATGGCCAGTGTATCCCTGCCGTCCAGCACCGCCCCGATGACCTCTTTCTGGCCCGGCCGGAACCGGTCGAACCCGAACCGTCTCTTCAGCTCATCATGAAGGTTCACTTGGCATCACCTCTTCTCTTGCACTCAGCACAAGGCGCAGCTGGAAATAGGACAAATGGGGAAATGCTTCCTTCAGCAGCCGCAGCCGTTTCACATTCTTCAGACTCACTTCCATACGCACGGCGTGCTGGTCCTCCGCGCTCACGAACCGGCTGATCGGGAATGCTGCCGTGTTCGCTGCAAGCTCTGTCAGATGGTCTTCTATCGTACTCGTCTTCAGCTGTCTGGCATGCGCAATCTCTTCGACTGTCAGTCCCTGATCGAACAGCCTTTTGGTAATGGACGTCGAGTCGGTCAGCGGGGTTTCCATACGGATACCATCGGACAGTCCGTGCAGGAGCGGCAAATCCTCCCTGGCGGATGGCGCAGCCGCCGCAGTGGTGAAGCGGTGCAGTCCTTCGAGCCAGTCGAGCTGCAGACTGTTCCTCGGTTCACCTGCCGCCTCTTCGATCTGGTCCCACGTCCAGCCGGCCGCACCGTACCCGGTCAGTCTGTGACTGAAGATGACAGCCTGCACGTCCGACATCCCGGATGCCCGGACAGCCTCCGCCAGTTCGCGCGCCAGCTGTTCTGCCAAATCACGTCCCGTCATACGGGAATTCCGCACCACTCCTTTGACGAATTGCTGGACAGCGCGGTCGTTCGTGATGGGCAGGAACGACGTGTTTCCGCTCCGCAGCTGCGAGCATGTCTGTACAAGCAGCTGCAGCCGCTGGAAGAATACATTCTCGCGTCCTCTGAAATGCCAGCCGTCGAAGCGGAACTCGGGAAGTTCCTCTGCCGCCCGTTTCCCTTCCGGAGAGAGCCGGATCAGGCCGCCTTCCGTGCCAAGCAGGCGCTGTTTCTGCAGGAAATCCGCAGATTCGGCAAACGCCGCCTCCGAAAGTTTAGGAAGGATGGCGAAATAGGGTTTGACGGAAAACGCGTCGACATCCTGAAGTGTCTGTCCCGACCGCTTACCGCGCAATATATGCAGGCAGGCATTCAAGGTCCGCTGGCCGTCCATCTTCTCTGCAATCTTGAGAATAATAGAACTTAACTTCACGAAGAATCCCTACTTTCTGGAGTGTAAAGGTTGAAAACTGCTGAAAACCGTTTTAGAATGGATGAAGTAACAAGTTGCAAGTGCGAAGAAAAGAGGAGAGAACGATCATGTCTACTCGTAAGTTCACTATTGTAGATCAGGACACATGTATCGCCTGCGGAGCATGCGGAGCTGCAGCGCCTGATATATACGACTACGATGATGAGGGTATTGCGTACGTTATCCTAGATGATAACACGGGAAATACCGAAGTTCCAGAAGAACTGCTGGAGGACCTGGAAGATGCTTTCGACGGCTGTCCGACAGACTCCATCAAAATCGCAGACGATCCATTTGATGGGGATCCGCTTAAATATGAAGACTAAAAACAGGCTGCCGCGTTACGCGGACAAGCCTGTTTTTTCTTCTTTATACGGATAGTTTCCGATGCTGCTGGCTGATCCAGCTCTGCATGCTCCTGAACAGAAGCAGTGTGATGACCATCAGGATGGCTCCCTTGATGAGGTTGAACGGCAGAATTCCGAGCACGATCATCGTATACAGCCCATCCCCTGTGACTGGCGGTGCATTCAGGAAGAATGTGTACGCCGGCAGGAACACGAGGTAGTTCAGCAGGCTCATACCGACTGCCATGGAAACCGTTCCGGTCACGAGTCCCGCTGTCAGTCCGCGGGAATTGCGGAACTTGTTGAAGATGAAATAGATCGGCATGATGAATAATACGCCGGTCACGAAGTTCGCGATCTCGCCGACGGGTACGCCGGTCGGACTGCCTTGAAGGAACCAATACAGGACAACCTTCAGCAGTTCAACAGAAATCCCTCCAACCGGGCCGAGGGTCATCACTGCCAGGACTGCCGGAATTTCACTGAAATCGATCTTCAGGAATCCGGGTAAAGCCGGCAGCGGAAAATTGAATTGCATGAGCACCGTTGAGATGCTGCCGAGGATGGCGATCAAGATCATCGCCCGCAGTTTCTTGCTGTTCATCATACTCTCTCCTTTTGCGATTCTCTTCACAAATAGGAAAGGTTCTGCCGCTTTCACTGTCCGCCTTCAAAAAAAATCCCTCCAGTCGAATCACTGAAGGGAGAGTTCAGACGTGGTTACATAAGCACCGCCAAACCCGGTAAACCCGGATAGGCGCACTTAAATAAGCCGCTGTCAAACAGACAAAAAAGACGGCTTCGCCTTCACCTTCTCCCATCCAGACTATACTGTCGGCTCCGGAATCACACCGGAATCAGCTGTTAGGCTCGCGGGCTAAAAAGCTTTCGCTTCCATTTCCGCCGGTCGGGAATTGCACCCTGCCCCGAAGATGAATCAATATTTTATTACACTCCCAGTATACAAAAAAAAGACCAGCCTGTAAACTCGTCTGTTTACAGGTTAGTCATTCCCGATTGTCATTGCCCGGGGATTTGCCCCGGCGGCTGCCGGAAGGGCGTGCCGGAGATCGATCCCGTTCCACTCGGACGGCTCCACTTGACGCAGTTGGAGTTCAAGACCGAAGCTCGCGGCTGTCAATGCCAGACTGTCCATGAGCAGGTCTGCCTGCTCTTTTCCCAACTCCCCCAATGACAGGGCAGGGTCAAATGTAACAGTCGCCAGCTGTCCGGATTGTTCGACTTCCAGATGTGTCCCTGCGGGGATCGGCGAGGTGAACAGGTCATTCGGTTCGGTCTGCATCGCGCTGACCGCTTCTGCAAACGAATCCGCCCTCTGCATGAAGCTCGGTGCAAGAAGCTGGCTCTTATCGTATTTCGTATATACAAAATACGGTGTTTTCGGTAATTTGGACGGATGGATTGGCGGCACTGTTCCCATCTCATCGAATTCTGCAGGGTTCCCTGAAGAATCCAGGATCCTGATCTCTTCATAGGAAGGGAAAGTCTGCTGCAAAGAGTGGAAGAAAACTTCGATGGCGGCGGCAGACCGGTCATATCCATGGTCATCATCGAGGAGCACATCGAGCCGGGCCCCTTCTTCCTTCAACTCCGCTTGGTAAGGATGGTAGTCCTCAAAACCGAGCGCCTCTTCATCCAGCTCACCTGCAAACACCCTGTATATTTCAAGGTCAGTCGAATCACCGGCGAGACCTTTTTCGCTGAGCTGCTCTCCCGTCAGCGTCAGTGAGACCGGCAAACTTACGGCCTGGCTGTCCTGCAGGCCGATATGGAGGATGCGCCTCCCGTCCAATTCATCCGCATAGACCGCCTGCTTCGAAGCAAATTCATCGGTCTCCATCATCATCCGCGACTCAGCTGGCATGGATTTCTCCGATTCATCCTGCGTATTCCCCAGTTTCTGATCGGCGGCTTTGTCGTCCCTGTCTTCCAGGACGGCATCGGCCGACTCCCTGCTGCCGTTCTGCCGGTCAAGGAAGGCAGGGACCAAAAGAGCGGCCGCCAGGAGAACCGCGGCGGCTGCTGCGGCTGCCGGTATCCGCCATTTCTTGCGTCTGCGCGACGGAATCGACGGTTTACCGGATAACCTGCCGTCGTCCTGCAGCCTTTTCAGGATTTCCTCGCGGGAGCGGGTATCCTTCTGCTCAGGCAGGGAGCGGAGCAGTTTTTCAAGCATCTCATCATCCCGTTTTTTCCCCATTCATCGGTCCTCCTCCCTGTCCGCAGCAGCCATCTGGTTTCTCAGCCTTTTCAGGGCCCGGTGCTGTGTCGTTTTCACTTTTCCTTCCGACCATTCAAGAGATGCTGCCGTCTCAGCAATCGTCAAATCATTCATATACCTCATGATGAGCACCAGACGCTGATCGGTTGTGCAGTCATCCAGCAACCGCAGCACCGTCCGTATTTCTTCGCTCTCGACCGCCCATTGTTCCGGCGTTTTCTTGTCGGACTCGATTTCCATGGTGTCCCAGTCGAAAAACCGGTCGGCATGACGTTTCCGGACAGTTGTTTTCCTGAAGTGATCGACCGCCACGTTTTTTGCGATGGAAAACAGCCACGTCTTCTCACTGCTTCTGCGCTCGAACGAGGAGTATGCGCGGATCGCCTTCACATATACTTCATGCGACAAGTCTTCCGCCAGCTGCCGGTCTTTCGTCAAGTATGTCAAAAAGTTGAACACATCCCGATGATACGTTTCATAGAGATGATGAAATACGGCTTCGTCCACAGCAATCCCCCTCGTTCACTCGATTTGACGGCTTTCAGGCCGGAATGTTACACATATTATTCCAGAGGAAGGACAGCGGTGAAGATTGTGCCTGCGCCGTCACCCCGTCTCGCACTGATCGTGCCGCCATGGGATTCAACGATATTCTTTGCAATGGCAAGTCCGAGCCCTGTACCGCTTTTCCCGCGTGTCCGCGCTTTGTCCGCTTTGTAAAAACGTTCGAACACGTACGGCAGATCCTCTTCCGGTATCCCGCTGCCAGTGTCGGTCACGGAAATGGCGACATTCTTCGGGTACTTCTCGACCGACAGCGTCACACTGCCGCCATTCGGCGTATGCCGGATTGCATTGTCAATCAGATTCGTGAACACCTGCTCGATCCTGTCTTCGTCCGCCTGGATATGAAGGGATTCCTGGCCGTTCGGCTGTACCGACAGTGACACTTCACTGTCTTTCGCCACTTGTGTGAACTTGTTCTGCACGCGCAGAAGGAACGGCACGACTGCCATTTCCGACTTATACAGACGCATATGGCCCGACTCCATCCTTGCCAGGTCCAGCAGGTCGGTGACGAGCCGCCCCATACGCTGGGATTCGTCATGGATGATCTTCACCATTTCATGATTCTCTTCCATTGTCTCCGGGACTCCGTCGAGAATCGCTTCACTGTACCCTTGCAGCATGGAAATCGGCGTGCGCAGTTCGTGGGATACATTCGCGATGAAATCCGACCGCAGCTTGTCGAGCTGATGCTGCTCCGTCATGTCGCGGAGGACCGCGACCGCCCCGCGGATGCTGTTCCGGCTGTACAGCGGACTGATCGCTACGACGAAGTAGAGTCCGCCGATTTCAAGTTCGGCATCCACTTCCTCCGCGAAGGTGATCGCATGCTCGAGCATGTGGTTGATCTCCGGGGGGAGAAGTTCGTCGGTTTCCTGGTTGAGGAACGACCATTTTTGCAGCAGCTTCTCCGCCTGCGGATTGCTCAGCAGTATCGTGTGGTCGCGATTGAATGTGATGACGGCATCTGTCATGGACGTCAGGATGCTGGAAAGCTGTTCCTTGTCCTGCTTGATGAGTTCCATATTGTATTTCAGCTGCCGGCCCATCTGATTGAATGCTGTCGACAGCTGACCGATTTCATCATTTTGCTTCACGGGGATCCTTGCATTGAAATTCCCTTTCGACAGCTGGAATGCCGCTTCTTTCAGCTGCCGGAGCGGCCGTGTGATCTGCGTGGACAGGAAGAACGCAAAGAAGGTCGTCAGCAGGAATGCGATGAACGCCGACAGCAGGACGATATGCGTCGTCCATTTCGTCGTATCATGGATGGCTTCGAAGCTTTGATAGACGATGACATGGCTCGCCCGGTCGTTCGGGACCGGTGCGGAACTCACGATATACCGTTCGGATACGTCCTTTTCCGTCATCGACGGGAGGATCATCTGCTTGGAAAGGCTGTCCTTTCCGCTTCGGCTGCTGAGTTCTTCGTCCTGCAGGATTTTACTTTCAATCGGCTTTGCGTCCAGATCCTTATCGTGGAACGAATAGGCGATGCCCCCTGTATTATCCACGATGATTGCGCTCGTTCCGTTATTCAGGATGTCATGGACGACCAGCTGCATCGCCTGTTCGTTATCATGGTCCTGAATGATGCTTCCAATCGTATTGGCTTCACGCAGAAGCGTCTCTTCCGCCTGACGCGTATGGAAATTATCAAAGAACTCCAGCAGCAGAGCCGTTACGATGAACAGGACAAATGAAACGAGAAGCAATATGGTTGCCCATAGCTTCCCGACGATTGAATTCCATATTCGGTTCATTCAGCCGGCACCTCGAACTTGTAGCCGACTCCCCACACTGTAACGATCATTTTGGCAGCACGTTCGGATACTCTGTTGAGCTTTTCACGGAGCCGCTTGACGTGTGTATCAACAGTACGCAGATCGCCGAAAAATTCATAGTGCCAGACTTCCTTCAGCAGCTGCTCACGGTCGAATACTTTGTCAGGTGCTTTTGCCAGGAAATAGAGGAGTTCGTATTCCTTCGGCGTCAGGCTCACTTCCTTGCCCTCCGCGGTGACCCGGTGTGCATCATGATCGATCGTCAGCTGCGGGAACACGACAAGGTCTTTCGAAGATGCAGTCGCCTGCGTCCCATTGACAGCACCGGCACGGCGCAGAAGCGCTTTCACGCGCAGGACGACCTCCCGCGGACTGAACGGTTTCACGATATAGTCGTCCGCTCCTGTCTCGAAACCGGTGACCCGGTCCGATTCTTCTCCTTTAGCCGTAAGGAGGATGATCGGCGTCTGGTCCTCTTCAGCGCGGAGTTCATGCAGAACTTCGATACCGTCTTTCTCAGGCATCATGACATCCAGCAGGATGCAGTCATATTGTGTTTCCTGGATTTTCTCCAATGCTTCCATTCCGTTTTGTGCTTCATCCATTTCATAGCCTTCACGTGAAAGATACATCGTTAGAAGGCGGCGTATCCGGTCTTCGTCGTCTACGACGAGCAATTTGACGTTTTCATCCATTGACGATTGCCCCTTTCAGAACTGCTGTCTTCATTGTACTTGTCCTCTTCCGAAAAAGAAACTACAATACTTTGCTGTGTAATATGCACCGTGCCCGGCTGGTGTGCTTCGGCAGAGCTGCACGATGGCGGCCGCCATTCTTTCCTGTATCGCAAGGGTCCATAAAAACACCGCACAGCGGATAGGCTGTGCGGTCTGTTGGTTATGCGTATGAATGGAGACCTGCAATGATCAGGTTGACAGCCACCAGGTTGAACATGATGATGACGAACCCGACGACCGCGAGCCAGGCGGATTTCTTCCCTTCCCAGCCCTGCGACAGGCGGAGATGGAGGAATGCCGCATAGAACAGCCATGTGATGAGCGCCCAGACCTCTTTCGGGTCCCAGCCCCAGAAACGCGACCAGGCTTCGTGAGCCCAGATCATCGCGAAGATGAGTGCCCCGAGGGTGAACACCGGGAACCCGATCAAGACAGACCGATAACCGATTTCATCCATCAGCTGGGAGTTCGCTTTCTTCGCGAACGGCTGCAGCACGGCTGCGATCGGCCGCCTGAAGATCAGGCGCAGCAGCACGTACAGCACGATTCCGGATGCAAGCGACCAGACGAATGTCGTCAGCGTCTTCGCATTGACGATCGCCGGCATTTCCGCCCATGGTTTCATCGTGTCAGTCGTTACCTGTTCATAGTCATGCATGCCGAAGAGCGGCGGATAATTGTACGTGATTTCTGCCGGCTGGTTGTTCTTGTCGACATAATTGAATTTCGCTTCATAGCCTGAAAGCGTAAATGCAGAAGACGAAACAACAAAGCCAAGCACCAGCACCAGCGTGAACATGACGGCTTCCAGCCAGAACCGCTCTTTCGACTTCTTCGTCAGATCCACATTTTTCGCCAGATAGATCAGACCGGCAACCGCACTGATTGCCAGGATCGATTCCCCGATTGCCGCTGTGATGACGTGAACAGTCAGCCAGTAACTCTTCAGTGCAGGGATCAGCGGTGTGATTTCCCGCGGGAACATGCTCGCATAGGCGATGATCACGATTGCGATCGGCAGAGCGAACAATCCGAGTGAAGGCGTCTTGTAGATGAAGAAGATCAGGATGAATGCACCGACAAGCATCATGCTGAACGCTGTCGTGAATTCAAACATGTTACTGACAGGTGCATGCCCGGAGGCCATCCACCGTGTAATGAAGTAGCCGAGCTGGGAGATGAAACCGACAATCGTGATCAGAATGCCGATTTTCCCCCATACACTGTCTTTGTACGTTTTCTCGGACTTCGATTTTTTCACTGCTCCGCCGAAGAAGAATGTCCCGAGCAAATACGCGACAAACGAAATCAGCAGTAAATTGGCACTTAACGAAGCGTAATCCATTAAACTGTCTCTCCTTCCACTGCATCAGCCGCTGCATCCTTGTCCTGCTTATCCGTATACTCGGGAAGGGCTGCTGCTTCTTTCACTTTATCCAGATCCTTTTTCAGCGCATACCAGTTCTTGTTCGTATGGGCGGCAAGCACCATATCGGCGCTGTCCCCCTTCTGGATCCAGATGCGGCGGTGCTGCCAGTAGGATCCCTGGATGACACCGATCATGAAGACGATACCGCCAAGAAGCAGGATGTACAGCGTTTTGTCTTTCCGGATGGTCAGACCTGAAGCATTGCGGGTGTCTGCATCCTGGAACTTCACTTCGTAATCGTTCGGTTCCACCTCGAGCGTCTGGCGGATGGCGACAAAACTCTTTTCACCTTCCGGATGCTCAGGCGTGATCATATTGAAAATGAAGGCCGGATTGTTCGGAATCGGTGATTTGGAGGTCGGTTCCCCGTCTTTGATGCCGTCGTAATCTGCATAGTATTCCATCAGTTCGACTGCAGAACCGTCTCCTACATCATACTTCTTCGCCGGATTGTTCAAGTCGACCGTAAAATCACCGAGTGATTCACCGGTTTCCTTGTTCTGAAGGGAGAAGGTCATGTTTTTCAATTCCCCGGTCTTGAAATCCATCTGGAAGATGCTGTAGCCGTCGAATGTCAGCGGTTTGTTGACGACGATCGGGTATTCCTTGATGAATTCGACATCAGCAGAACCCGGCAGGCTGCCTTCTTTCTCTTTGTACAGCTTGACATCGGACTGATAGTTGCTGACGATGGCGCCGTTCTTCTGGATGGCTTCATCGAATACAGCATCAGCATTTTCCTCTGAATATGTCTCCATCGTGAATGCGACGTTCTCGAGGAGATAGCCGGGAGCGCCCGGAATCTCTCTTGTTTCACCTTCACGGATCCACATCGTCTCGTCAACGTAGAAGCCCGGGATGCCCCTCAACAGCACACCGAGGAGGAATATGATAAGGCCTGTATGATTGACGTATGGACCCCAGCGCGAAAAGCGGTTCTTTTCCGCGAGGATCGCTCCGTCTTCGGTTTTCACATTGTAGTGAAGCTCTTTCAATGTTTTTTCCGCTTCCGTCATGGAATGGTCAGCATCCGTTACAGGACCTTCCCCGTAGATCCGCTGACGTTTCATGAAGGAAAGATGGCGCTTCGTCCGCTGCTTTTTCAGCGATTTGTACAGCGGGATGACACGGTCCAGGCTGGCGATGATGATCGACGTGCCGAGCATGCCGATCAGGACTTTGAAATACCAGCTGTCATAGATATTATAAAAGCCCAGCTGATAGTAGATCTTGCCGAATGTTCCATACAGACGTTCATAGTAATCCAAGTACTCGGATGGATCGTTCCCGGCTACAGGGACATAGAACTTCTGCGGCAGGATCGTGCCGATAGCGGACACGGACAGCACAGCGACGATGATGCTGACTCCGATCTTGACGCTCGAAAAGAAGTTCCAGATTTTGTCGATGATCGATTTTTTATAGGTCTGTGATCGCCTGGCGGACCCTTCGTAGCGCATGTCCACCATTTTACTGTCTTTTGCCTCATCCGTTTGCGGCCGGCCGCACTTTTCACAGAGTACTGTGCCGTATGGATTCTCGTGACCGCATTGACATTTGATTTTGCTCATTGGTACCCTGCTCCTTACTCGGGCTGTACGCTTTGCATGAGTGAGACGATTTCAGTCTCGCTCATTTCCCGTGTAATAATGTTTTGAATGACGCCGTCTTTGTCGATGAGCATTGTGGTCGGCAGAGGAACAACATTGTAGCTGTTGCGGCTGACACTCTTATTTTTGTCGATCATTACAGGAAACGTCAGTCCATATTGGTCGATGAACGTGCTGACTTTGAAGTCGGACTCACCGATGTTGACGGAAAGGACCTGGACTCCCTTATCTTTGAATTCCTTGTAATGCTTTTCGATATATGGCATCTCTTTTTTACAGGGAGGACACCATGTTCCCCAGAAATTCAAAAAGACACCCTGGCCTTCGTAATCGGACAGCTTCACTTTGCTGCCATCCATATCAAGGAGTTCGAAATTAGGTGCACGGTCTCCTGCTGCAAGAGTTTTTGTCTCCTTCTTAGAAGTCAGTGCAAAGACAATGGCAGCTGCAAGAAGGAGGAGAATGACACCCCGTATGATGAGCCGCTTTCTCTTCTTGTCCATTTTCGCCACTTCTTTCCCCCCTCACGTGATTCGTTCAGCTCCTGCACAGCAACCTTTATTATAACAAAGATGTGTTTTTGAATGGAGTCGCTTCGTGAGCGTTTTGTGACACTTGGCGATTGTTCAGCCAATTGTGCCGGTTTCGGCAAGGACCCGCAGCTGTTTCACTTCGTGCGTTGTGAGTTCCCTCGCTTCACCTGCATTGAGACCGTGTGTGGTCAGGTTCGCAAACGATTCCCTGCGTAATTTGACGACGGGGCAGCCGATTGCATCGAACATGCGGCGCACTTGGCGGTTCCTGCCTTCTGATATTGTAATCTCCACAAGAGCGGTCTGCGCTTTCTTGTCCATTGAACGGAGTTTGACATGGGCCGGGCCTGTCATTCCGTCTTCAAGCTCGATGCCGTTTTCCAGCTTCTTCAGTGCTTCCCTCGTGGGAACACCTTTCACTTTTGCAATATATTGCTTCTTGATGCCGTATTTCGGATGGGTCATCGTATAGGAGAAATCACCATCATTCGTCAGTATGATCACACCGGACGTGTCATAATCCAGACGGCCTACAGGGAAAATACGCTGTTCGACGCCCGGCAGCAGATCGAGAACCGTTTTCCGTCCTTTCTCATCGTGGACCGTCGAGATGTATCCTCTCGGTTTGTAGAGCAGATAATAGACGAATGTCTCTTTGACGATCTGGATGCCTTCCACTTCGATCCGGTCTGACGCCGTCACTTTCGTACCGAGCTCCGTCACGACCGTGCCGTTCACTTTCACTTTCCCGTCTGTGATCAGACCTTCCGCTTTCCTGCGGGATGCCACGCCTGCACGGGCTAATACTTTTTGCAGTCTTTCCATTCCGTCACCTCATTCTTCAGTCTAAAAAATTATGTCACATTTCACAGCAAATGAAAAGGAGACCGACTGTAAATCGCCGGGCGCCCGCCTCGATACTTTGCAAAACAGCCGATTCACATGAAAAAGAGACTCCACGGTACAATGGGACGCCGCCTCATTGTTCTGTGCAGTCTCTCATCATGTTTACGGTCAATCGGTCCTTGTCAGTTTCACAGCAGCTGTCACCAGAGGTTCCTGGCCGAGCGTGACGATCCACTGGCCGGTGTCCCCGCTGGAACTGCTTCTTGGCAGCCGCATGATGGATGTTGTCTTTTTCCGTTCATCCTTGGTAAGCAGAAGTTCGATCGGATGGTCCAGTTCAGCTGTGACACCCGGCAGTACCGAGTATGTGCCTTTCTTCGCGATCCTTACGATATCATGGGTTTTGAAAGCTTCAGCGGCAAGTGTCTTATGGACGTTCCAGTCGTTGCCGTTATTCAGCGTCACCACTATCACCCGTTTGCCGCCATGCTCGAAATACGTAGCGAGCGTCCTGCCGGCTGCCTTCGTGAATCCCGTCTTTCCGGCGACGGCATCCGTATCGGATGTCACGAGCCGGTGCTTGTTCTGCCAGGCGGCTGCCTGACCAATACCGGACGTATAGTTCTCGGTGGAGGCGATTTTTCGGAACTCCTTGTTCTTCATGCCGTAATGCAGCATCATGGCGGTATCATATGCACTGGATAAGTGCTCCTCGTCATGCAGGCCGGACGGATTCGTGAAACGGGTGTTTTCCAGGCCGTAGAGCCGCGCCTGCTCATTCATCATCGTGACGAATCCTTCAAGCGAGCCGCCTGCATGCTCAGCGAGAGCTGCAGCCGCATCGTTGCCGGATCTCAGCATGAGACCGTACAGGAGGTCTTCCGATGAAACCGAGTCGCCCGGCGTCAGATAGATGGAGGATCCTTCCGCCGAAGCGGCCCGCGGAGAGATTTCCACCTCTTTTTCAGTCACGCCGGATTCGATGAACGTCAGAGCCGTCCACATCTTCGTCAGGCTCGCAATCGGCAGTCTGTCATGGGGGTGATACCCGTCCAGCAGCCTTCCTGTGTCCGCATCGATGACGGCCCACGAGGAATGCACAGCCGCCGACGCGGGCAGCTGGAATGGAACACTGACGAACAGCACAAGCAGCAGGCATACAAATGCTTTCTTCAAGCATGATTTCCTCCTTAACCTTCTTCTGTTTCAAGCATATCCTGGAACTTGGTCAAAAATAGATCGGTATCTTCTTCGTCGTCCGTTTCCTGCAGCAGTTCGGGAAGGTCTTCCAATGTATTCAGCCCGAACCGGTCGAGGAAGTAAGGGGTCGTTGCGTAGAGGATAGGCCGCCCGCTCGCTTCGAGCCGGCCTTTTTCCATGACGAATCCTTTGGACAGCAGTGTCTGGATGGCCCGTTCGGATTTGACGCCCCGGATTTCATCGACTTCCACCCGTGTCACAGGCTGTTTATATGCGATGATGGCAAGGACTTCAAGCGCGGCCTGGGTCATCATTTTGGAAGGCGGGTTCTCGAACAGCCGTTTGATGTCCTCCGCGAATTCCGCTTTCGTCACCAGCTGATAGCCGCCGCTGTATTGGCGGAGTGTGATGCCGCTGTCTTCCCTCGCCTCATATTGTCCGAGAAGGTGTTCCAGTGCGGCGGTCACTTCCCCTTCCGTACAGACGGTCAGGGCAGCCAGCTGCTTCAATGGCAGTCCTTCTTCCCCCGCAACAAACAGGAAGCTTTCAATTGAGGCTGCCAGCCGTTTCGTATTTGTCATCCATTCGTTCCTCCAGTTGGCAGCATGATGTACAGGCGGTCGAAGTTCCCCTGCTGTTCGACATAGACATCCCTGCGTTTCATCAGTTCAAGAACCGACAGGAATGTGACGACCAGTGAACTGACATCCCCCTCGTCGAAAAGTTCATCGAACGTACAGCGGCCGCCTTTTTGTACGATGCTGCCCATGATCTCATCCATCTTTTCTCCGACAGACTGTTCGTTGTTTGCTATACTGGCTGTCAGGGGCGCTTTCAGCCGCCTTCTCTGCAGCATCTTCTGGAATGCACCGACTAAATCGAAAACGCTGAGGGCCTCCCCTGTATCGTTTTGCGGGAGCGTTCCGTATGCACCCATGTCGGCAGGCTGTTTCGTGAAGTGGACGGCCCGTTCCTCTGCCGACTCTTTCAGCTGGACGGCCGCTTCTTTGTATCTCTTATACTCAAGCAGACGTGCGATCAGTTCTTCGCGCGGATCATCTTCCATCTGGAAGTCTGTTCCGTCTTCATCGAATACGTCACCTTCATGGACCGGCAGCAGCATTTTGCTCTTGATCTCTATCAATGTTGCGGCAAGTACGAGATATTCACTGAGTTCATCCAGCTCCAGGACTCGCATGGCATGTAAATGTTCTATGTATTGGTTCGTCAGCTGAGCCATCGGGATATCATAGATATCGATCTCCAGCCGGTTGATAAGATGGAGCAGAAGATCCAGCGGTCCTTCGAATGCTTCCAGTTTCACTTTGTATGACACGGTTTCACCTTCTCTGCTTTCGGCAGACGGAATTCCTTGTAAAGGAGAATAATATGCAACCTTACCATCATCCTCTTTTTGTTGAGTTTCTCGTCTATTTTAATAGGAATCAAGACTATTTCGAAGGTCATGAAGTGCTCGAAGAGTATTGGAAATCGGTGCCCGGTTTTTCGAAAGAACATCCTCTCACGGCCTTCATCCTGCTGACGACTGGTATGTACCATTGGCGGCGCGGAAACTTCAGCGGCGCATCACGGACGTTCGGCAAATCGTCAGAGCGGTTCGCAGCTGCCGCTCGTTCGTATCCCGAGTACAGGGAGGAGCTGGATATCGGCAGGCTGCTCGCGGATCTGGAGTCGGCTCGCGGACTGGTGCAGCAGCGCCGGCCGTTCAGACCGTTCCCGATCATCGTCCTCTCGCAGACCCTCTTGCAGAAGACGGAAGAAGCCGGGCGGACGATGACGCTGCTGCCCCGCGGCAGTGAAGATGTTGTCCATAAGCATATGCGCAGGGACCGGTCCGATATTCTGGAATTGCGGAACGAAAAGAAGAAGAGCGGACGCTAGCGATCCGCTCTTGCTTCTTCCAGCATGCATTTATTGACGAAAGCATCTGTATAATCGTTCCCATACGGGATCTTATCCGGATATTCCTCCTGCAGCTTCGCCATCACTTCTTTGCCGATTCCTTCCCCGCGGAATGAAGGGTTCAGTGACAGGTGGTGCACCGTCATCGTGTCCTCTTCAATCTCAGCCCCTACTATGCCGATGAAATCTTCCTGCTGTTTCACAAGAAATAATTCAAGGTCCTCTTCGGTTTCATAACGGGCAAGGATTTCCTGCAATTGCTTCACAGAATACTCACCTGGGATGTAAGAAAGAAATCCCATTGCTATTTTCTGGTGCATTTTTTTGTAGCGAACAAGTTTCATGGATACCCCTTCTTTTTCAGCATTGCCTATCCGTTGATTTTACAGGAAACCCGCACAATTTTCAACTGATGGTTCAGCGGGGGTCGATGACAGGCATGACATAGTACCAGTAGACCGCACCCCAAATCAGCGCCACAACAGCGATGCTGACAAACAAAATGATATTCCTCTTTTTCTTCATTACTGCCCTTTCCTCACCTTCTGCTGCAGGGGAAGGTCCAGCCGGGTGAGATCCTCGTAGGTTTCACGGCGGATCACGAGCTGGTGGTGTCCCTCCTCGGCAAATACTACCGCCGGCCGCGGCAGCCGGTTATAATTACCGGCCATTGAGTACGTATAAGCACCTGTGCAGAAAACGGCGAGCAAGTCACCTTCCTGAAGCCGCGGGAGCGTGGCATCGGTAATCAGTTTGTCTCCGGATTCGCAGCATTTTCCGGCGATGGTCACACGCGTATCATGTGGACTGTGCATCTGCTGAGCAGCTGCCGCCGTATATTTGGCATCATACAATGCCGGACGGATATTATCCGACATGCCTCCGTCGACCGCGATGTATGTCCGTATGCCGGGCACCTGCTTTTCACTGCCTGCAGTGTAGAGGGTCGTCCCGGCGTCGCCGACCAGCGAGCGGCCGGGTTCTATCCATATCTCGGGCATCGGGTATCCCCATTCCTCTGACAGGCCGGATACCACTTCCGCCATCTCCTCGGCATACTGCATCGGTTCCAGCGGCCTGTCTTCGTCCGTGTACCGGATGCCGAACCCGCCGCCGAGATTGAGGACGGAACATACGAAACCATGTTCGTCACGCCATGCTTTCATTTTCTCCATCAAGGAATGCGCAGCGTGCGTGAACGCTTCCGTTTCGAAGATCTGGGACCCGATATGGCAATGGAGACCAAGCACCTCGACGTATGGCATGTCCGCTGCCCGTCTGAACGCCTCATCCGCCTGACCGTTCTTCAGATCGAAACCGAACTTCGAATCTTCCTGTCCCGTCGTGATGAATTCATGGGTATGCGCTTCGATTCCCGGTGTCACACGGAGAAGGATTTTCATCGTCTGCTTCCGGGACTGGGCGATTTCGCTGATCATTCCAAGTTCAAGGAAATTATCTGCCACGATACATCCTATTTTTTCGTCAAACGCAAAATTCAATTCCATGTAACTCTTGTTGTTGCCATGGAAATGGATGCGCTCACGCGGGAAATCCGCCTGGACGGCGGTGAAGAGCTCTCCGCCTGACACGACATCCAGGGACAGGCCTTCCTCTGCGGCCAGCTGATAGATGGCGACGGAAGAGAACGCTTTGCTGGCATACGCAACCTGTGCCTGCACACCCATCTTCCTGAAAGCTGCCTGGAAGCCGGCAGCCCGTTCACGGATAAGTGCTGTATCGTAGACGACAACCGGTGTTCCGTAAATATGAGCAAGATCGACTGAGTCCACTCCGCCAATCATAAGATGGCCCTGTCCGTTCACTGTCTGAGTTCCGTATAATTCCATACGCCAGTCCCTCCCTCTCCAATATGCAGTTCGTCACCTGTTTTCCGGCGATTGGAAAACAGTATCTATGGACAAATCTAACATAAGTCAGGAGGGCAGGCAATGGCCTATGGCATCCGGCTCCGTTTCGGCGAATGGGTGATGAACGGACGCGGCATGTCTTCAGTCATCGGCATGCGCAGAAGTATGCGCATCATGGCTTTCGGGAAGAACGGCAGCAATGGCCACAAGTATGGCGTGTTGAGCGGTTTCATGGAACTCAGGTAATAGACCAGAACAGCGAGCATGATGAAGAACCCGGGAGCTCCGGCTGCGGCTGCCGCAATCAGCAGGGCGATCCTGAATAGTTTGGTCGTGATGCTCAATTCGTAAGAAGGGATTGCAAATGTCAGAATTGCGCTTACCGCTACGTATAGGACGACTTCGCCCGTGAAGAGACCGACATCGATCGCCACCTGGCCGATGACGATAGCCGCCACGAGCCCCATGGCGGTCGTCATCGGGGTCGGCGTATGGATGGCCGCCATCCTCAGGACTTCGATCCCAAGATCAGCCAGCAAAAGCTGGACGAAGAGCGGAACGGCGCCCGGATCATCGGGTCCGATATAATGCAGGAACTGCGGGATATACTGTGTCTTGGTGGCGAGCAGATACCAGAAAGGAAGCAGCAGCAGACTGAACAGCGCACCGGTCAGCCTGACCCACCGGACGAATGTCCCGATGAAAGGGGCCTGACGGTATTCCTCCGCGTGCTGCAGATGGTCGAAAATCGTAGTCGGCACGAGGATAGCAGAAGGAGATGTGTCAACAATCAATGCAATATGGCCTTCCAGGAGATGGGCCGCACAAATATCCGGCCGCTCCGTATACCGCACGAACGGCATCGGATTGAATCGCTGCTTGAAGAGGAACTCCTCCAGCGACTTGTCGGTCATCGTCAATCCGTCCGTCTTGATATCATCAAGCCGTTTCCGGATGCCGTCGAGCATTTTTTCATTCGCCGCGCCTTTCATATAGGCGATGGCCACGTCCGTCTTGCCGACTGCGGACACTTGGTGCATCTCGAAACGCAGATTGTCCGTCCGGAGCCTTCTGCGGACCAGTGTCGTGTTCTGCAGGATGTTTTCCGTGAATCCGTCCCGTGAACCGCGGATGACTTTCTCGTTGTCCGGCTCTTCCGGCTGCCTGCCCGGATAGCTCCGCACATCGATGAGAATCGTGAAACCATCCTCGGTGATGAAAGCCGCAAGTCCGCTTAGCAGTGACGTCAGCAGATTGTCTCGGCTCTTCGGCTGCTCCACTGCATGATATGGAAAGAAGGAAAGCAACTTCTCACCTGTATCGTGAGAAGTTGTGACTTCTTTGGACTGATCCTGCATTTCCGTCAGCAGCGTCGTGACGGTTTGTCCATCTACCAGGCCATTGACGTACAGCATCAGGACAGGCAGATCATACAGATGCAGCTCCCTGGAGACGGCGTCGTATGTTTCACCTGTACCGAACTTGTCGACAAACCAGGCTTCCGCTTCACGTTTTGTTGCAAATAATGGATTCATCTACTGATCAGCCCTCGCTTTTTCTAATGGTTCCTCTGCTGCTGCGCCCATCCAGGTCTTCAGCTGTGCCAGTATTTTCTTCTCCAGCCGGGATACCTGCACTTGCGAAATTCCGATCCGCTCTGCAATATCACTCTGTGTGCAGTCGAGATAATAGCGCATGTAAATGATCGTCTGATCCCGTTTGTTGAGCCTTGAGACGACATCGCGGAGCGGAATGTGATCGAACAGCCTTGCAGATCGGTCATCTTTCAGCTGATCCATCAGGGTCAGGCTGTCTCCATCGCTGTCATAGAGCTGTTCGTGGAGGGAAGCCGGATCCCGCAATGCGTCCGACGCCAGGATGATGTCGTCCACTGAGACGTCCAGCTCGGCGGACAGCTCCGAAATGGAAGGCGACGTCCCGTATTTCTTCACATAATTATCAGTGGCATGCCGGATTTTAAAGCTCAGTTCCCGGATGGATCTGCTCACTTTCACCATGCCGTCATCCCTCAGGAAGCGCTGGATCTCTCCGACGATCATGGGGACTGCATACGTGGAAAATTTTACATCGTACGACAAATCGAATTTGTCGACGGATTTCATGAGACCGATACAGCCGATCTGAAAGAGATCTTCCAAGTCTGCACCGCGCGATGCGAATCGCTGGACAATCGACCAGACGAGCCGTGTGTTTCCTTCTATCATCCGGCGCCGCGATTCTTTGTCGCCTGCTTGGGACTGTTGAATCAGCATTCTCATTTCCTCTTGGGATAGAAGTGCTTCAGTTTTTTCAACAGACATATTCTTCGGTCACCTCATTCTGCTTTTTTCCGTGACCGGAGAAAATGTTTTTTCGAAACGGACGACAGTCCCCTGCCCGATGGCAGATTCGACAGACAGCGAATCCGCAAAGCTTTCCATGATCGTAAAGCCCATCCCGGATCGTTCGAGAAGCGGCTTTGTTGTGAACATCGGCTCCATCGCCTGGTCCACGTCGAAGATGCCATTGCCTTCGTCCTTCACTGTCATCGTCACTTTGCTGTCTTCGATTTTGGCGTGGATGGTCACTTCCCGGATGCCGTCACAGTCATAGCCATGGATGATCGCATTCGTGACTGCTTCGGAAACGATCGTCTTGAACTCGGACAGTTCTTCGAGCGTCGGGTCCAGCGGTGTGATGAAGCACGTCATCGTCATTCTGGCGAGTGCTTCGTTTTCTTCATGTGCGACAAATGACAATGTCATCTCATTGTTCATGTAAAACCCCTCCGATTTCCCCTATCGCATTTTCTACGGTGCCGCGCCTCAATACATCTCCGAGCCCCGAAAACTGAAAGATCTTTTCCATAGTCGGGGACGGATTCAGAATCAGCGTCTCCCCCTGCTGCGGGGCAAGATCGCGCATCCTCCCGAGAACAAGCCCGATTCCCGAACTGTCCATGAAACTCAAGTGTGTAAGATCCCAAATGATCGCATGCGCCGTCCCGCTGAAGATCTCCGAAGAGATTTGTGTCCGGATCCGGTTCGCCTCATGATTCCCTAATTCTCCCTGCAGCGTCACGACAATGATTCCATCAGGTGTAATTGACATTTGTGTCACGTGTACCGCCTCCTTCCCGCCCTCTATTCTGCGGCGGTCGGACGGAACCCTTCTCGGTGACAAAACTAGTCAAAACTAGTGGAAAGCACTGTTATTCCGACAATTGTTTCTCCGGTCAGTGTGAACAGATTCGGCCGTGATTAGACATGAAACCAAAAAAACACCATCCGGAATGAATACGGATGGTGTTTCCTATGGCAAGTCCTATTGTCACTTTGCAATCCGGTCGATGACTTTGTAAATCAGTTCCGGCCGCTTCTGCGGATGCCGTGAAACGTGAATATGCTGTACCAGCATTTTCTCTGTCTGCTGGGTCTGTTCCGAGTTGGCATGGATGACGGCGATCGTTTCGCCGGCCTGGACGGCATCCCCGATCTTTTTCTTGAGGACGATTCCGACAGCCAAGTCGATTTCGTCTTCTTTCGTCGCCCGTCCCGCTCCAAGGAGCATTGCAGCGACGCCGATTTCATCTGCTTCCATCTTCGAAATATACCCTGTTGATGTCGACTTGACCTCTCTGACGATAGATGCCTTCGGCAGGAGCTCGGGGTTGCGGGCGATCTCAGGATTGCCTCCCTGGGCTTCGAGGAACTTGGCGAAGAGTTCAAGCGCGGAGCCATCATCGATGACACGCTGCAGCTGCTGACGCGCCTCCTTCGTATCCTTCGCTTTCCCGCCTGCAATGAGCATTTTGCTGCCGAGGACGAGACAGAGTTCCGTCAGATCATCCGGCCCCTGCCCTTTCAGCGTTTCGATCGCTTCCTTCACTTCCAGCGCATTGCCGATCGCATATCCGAGCGGCTGGCTCATATCCGATATGACGGCAATCGTATGGCGGCCGACCTCGCTGCCGATGTCGACCATCGCCTCGGCCAGAACCTCTGCATCCTCCGGTGTTTTCATGAAGGCGCCGTCCCCCGTTTTGACATCCAGCACGATTGCGTCCGCTCCAGCAGCGATCTTCTTGCTCATGATCGAACTCGCAATCAGCGGAATGCTGTCCACTGTGGCTGTAACGTCGCGCAGCGCATACAGTTTCTTATCGGCAGGTGTCAAATTCCCGCTTTGACCGATGACCGCGATTTTCAGGTCATTCACCTGACGGACAAATTCCTTTTCCGTAATCTCGACATGGAACCCATCGATGGCTTCCAGCTTGTCGAGAGTGCCTCCTGTGTGGCCGAGACCTCTCCCGCTCATCTTGGCAACGGGCACACCGCATGCTGCCACCAGTGGGGCAAGGATGAGCGTCGTCGTGTCCCCGACACCTCCTGTGGAATGTTTGTCCACTTTGATGCCTTCGATGGCGGACAGATCGATCCTGTCTCCCGAGTCCGCCATCGCCATTGTCAATGCTCCCTGCTCTTCAGGCTCCATGCCCGAGAAATAGGTTGCCATCAAAAATGCACTTGCCTGGTAATCTTGGATGGATCCATCCGTATAACCGTTCACGAAATACCGGATCTCCGCTTCCGACAGCGTATCCCCGTCTCTCTTCTTCTGAATTACATCGACCATCCTCATGTCTATCACCGAACCTTTTCTATAAGTACTTGCAGGAAGCTCTCTCCGAATTCAGGCGCCGTGACATGGAAGTTCTCGGCGACGGTTGCACCGATATCCGCAAACGTCTTGCGGAGCGGCAGCGATCCTCCGCTCTCGAACGATGGCGAGTATACGAGAAGCGGTACATACTCACGTGTATGGTCCGTTCCTGCATGGATCGGATCGTTTCCGTGATCTGCCGTGATGATCAGCAGGTCATCCCCACGCAGGCGCTCCATGATCTCCGGCAGACGCGCGTCGAATTCCTGCAGTGCATCCCCATATCCCTGCGGATCCCGCCGGTGACCGAACAAGGCGTCGAAATCCACCAGATTCGTGAAGCTGAGACCATGGAAGTCTTCCTCCATTTCAATCAGCAGCTTATCGACACCATCCATGTTGCTTTTCGTACGGACCGCCTTCGTCACACCTTCGTTATTGAAGATGTCCGAAATCTTGCCGACTGCGACGACATCCAGACCTTCGTCCTTGAGCGCGTTCATGACTGTCGGTGAGAACGGTTTCAATGCGTAATCATGTCGATTGGACGTCCGGGTGAAACTTCCCGGCTCCCCGATAAACGGGCGGGCAATGACACGGCCGACGAGGAATTCCGGCTGCAGTGTCAGCTCGCGGGCGATTTCACAGATTCTGTACTGCTCCTCCAGCGGGATGATCTCTTCATGGGCTGCGATCTGGAGCACGGGATCTGCCGACGTATAGACGATGAGCGCACCGGTTTCCATATGTTCTTCCCCGTATTCCTCGATGACAGCTGTCCCGCTTGCCGGCGCATTGCAGATGACTTTCCGGCCGGTCCGTTCTTCCAACTGGCTGACGAGTTCCTCCGGGAAACCGTTCGGATATACTTTGAACGGTTTATCGATATTGAGGCCCATGATCTCCCAGTGGCCGGTCATCGTATCTTTGCCGACGGATGCTTCCTGCATTTTTCCATAGAACCCGATCGGCTCCTGCTCTTCAGGGACGCCGGGGATCTTTTTGATGTTGGACAGGCCCATACGTGCCATGTGCGGCAGCTGGAGACCGTTTTCCATATGGTCCCCTATGTGGCCGAGTGTATCGGCACCTTCGTCTCCGAACAGGTGTGCATCCGGTGCTTCTCCGATACCGACGGAATCGAGTACGATCAGATGGATTCTTTCAAATGAACTTTTCGTCATAATTCTTTTCCTCCTTCAGTTTCCCTTATGCTCTCGGATGGTACTGGCTGTACACATCTTTGAGGCGTGTCCTGCTTACGTGCGTATAGATTTGTGTGGTGGAGATGTCGGCATGTCCGAGCATTTCCTGGACAGCGCGCAGATCCGCCCCGTTTTCCACCAGATGGGTGGCAAACGAATGCCGCAGCATGTGGGGGGTCAGTTTTCTGCTCAGCTGGGCCTTTTCAGCGACATCCTGCAGCAGGCTCCAGATGCTCTGCCGCGTCAGCCGGCCGCCGCGTGCATTGAGGAACAGTGCATCTTTGGAAGCGGCGGCAGCAAACTCGGGCCGGACTGTCTCCATGTATATTGTACACGCTTTCACAGCCGAACTGCCGAGCGGGATGATCCTCTCTTTCCCGCCTTTGCCGAACACCCTTGCAAAGCCCATTATACCATTCAGATCGTCGGTATTCATGCCTATCAGTTCACTGACACGCATCCCTGTTCCGTAGAGCAGTTCCAATATGGCAGTGTCCCGCCTGTTTTGCGGGGATTCGCCGCCGGCCGCCCGGATGATGCTGTCCACTTCTTTGACGGACAGTACACGGGGGAGCTTCTTCTCGAGTTTCGGGAGCTCCAGGTGGACTGTCGGATCTGTCGGCAGCACCTGGTCACGAAGCAGGAACTGATGGAATGACCGGATGGACGAAATGTGCCTGGAGATCGTCCTGGATGACTTGCCCTGTTCTTTCAGCAGATGCAGATACTCCAGTATTTTCTGGTGATCGACGGCATCCGTCGCCACTTGCTGGCTGTCCAGCCACGAGACGTACGGAGCCAGGTCCCGCCTGTAGGATGAAATCGTATTTTCCGCAAGCTGCCGCTCCACTTTCAGGAAATGCAGATAATCCTGCAGCGGATCTTTCAAATCAGCCATACATGACGGCAGTCCGGCAGTTGTTGCCCGAAGGATCGCCGTACTGCCTCCCTCCTTTTTCGGATGGAACAGTAAAAGAGGGCAGCACGAAGCCACCCTCTCTCACTTTCCCTTTGTATCCCCCTCTGATTTGCATCGTTTGCAAATACCATGGAAGGTGAGCCAATGATCTTTGACTGTAAATCCAAACCGCTTTTCAACGACTTTCTCCACCTCACCGAGAAGGTCTTCCTGGATTTCATCGACCGTCCCGCATTCGATACAGATCAGATGGTGGTGGAAGCGGTCCGCCCCCTCCTGCCGTAAATCGTATCGCGCTACGCCGTCGCCGAAATTGATTTTGTTGACCACTTTCAATTCAGTTAATAATTCAAGTGTTCTGTAGACTGTCGCAAGACCGATCTCCGGGGCTTTTTCCTTTACCAGAAGAAATACATCTTCTGCACTCAGATGGTCTGCTTCATTTTCCAAGAGTACCGCTACGGTAGCTTCTCGCTGAGGCGTCAATTTATAGCTGGCCCCATGCAGTTGTTTTTTTATGCGTTCGATTCGGCTTTCCATAGGACGCCCCCCTCAAGAATGATTCTATTATAGCAAATCGTCATTCGTGTTGACAATAGAAAGGAAACCGTCCCGCCGAACGTTCAGCCGCCTGTTAACTTGTATACTATCTTATCGGCAAAAAAGACGATCAGGCCTGCCGCTGCGAACAGGACAGGCACCCGCCAGGAGAACTTCTTCTTTTTCGGCTGTTTCAGATAGAATGGCGGGGAAAGGGTCCAGCAGCAGAAAAACACAAGGAGTGTCGCCGCAAGCTGGAATGGGAACCACCAGCCTGCATATACAGTCATCTTCAGGCCGTCTGCCAGCAAATAGGCGGATGACAGCCCGAACAGGACGCTCTTCAGTGCTCCGGACATCATGACCAGCCACTTCGTCCTGCCGGAAAGCGCCAGCGCGGCCGCCACTATATAGAAAGACAGGACAGAGAGCAGCTGGTAGACGAGAGACGGGCTGCCATCAGAGACAGCGCGCTGATCATACAGCTGCACAAGCAGCGTGAAATCCGCAGAGGGAATGCTTCGATAGAGCAGGACTCCTCCGGTATATCCTACGGTCAGGATGACAAACAGCTGGATAAAGGACAGTGAACGTATCATGTAACTCACACCTCCGCATAGTTTGTACATCCTATGCTCGTCCGGAGGCAATTAGTAGATCAGCCCGGGAACCGCTGCTTCACATACAAAACTGCAAAAGCGGTTTTGGCATCGTAGATCCGCCCGTCTTCCACCATCGTTTCCGCCTGTTTGAGCGTGCATTCCAGCACATTCAGGAATTCATCCTCATCCCCTTCGGCAGGGTTGTCCACACGTTCCAGGTCCTGTGCCACATAGAGATGGATGATTTCGTCCGCGAATCCCGGTGATGTCGCAAATGACTGGAGGTACTCGAGACTGCCTGCACGATATCCCGTCTCTTCTTCCAGTTCCCGGGCAGCTGTCAGTTCGGGCTGCTCACCCGGATCGATTTTTCCCGCGGGAATCTCGATGATCGTCCGCTCAAGCGCTTTGCGGAACTGTTCCACCAGCACGATCTTCCCCTGATCCGTCAGTGCGATGACAGCGACCGCGCCGGGATGCTTGATGAGTTCGCGGGAAGACCGCTTGCCATTCGGCAGTTCGACTTCCTCCACTCGCAGGTCGATGATCTTCCCCTCATAGATTGTTTCGCTCGTAATTGTCTTTTCTTCAAATTTGGCCATAAGCTTCCCCGCTTCCTTTCTCGTTTCGACCAGTATACCATGAGGTTACAGGAGGTGTTTACATGGACAAACGGGAACTCGGCAACAGCGGTCTGTATGTCTCGGAACTCGGGCTCGGCTGCATGTCGCTGCCATCCGGGCAATCAGATGCGGACCGTATCGTTGCGGCAGCCATCGACGCGGGGATCACGCTGATCGACACAGCGGATCTCTATGACGGCGGTGCGAATGAGGAACTTGTCGGCAGAGCATTGAAAGGGCGCCGGCAGGATATCATCCTTGCGACGAAGGTCGGCAACCAGATCGACCCGGACGGGAAGGGCTGGACGTGGAATCCTTCGAAGAAGCATATTCTCGAAGGCGCCAAGGCGAGTCTGAAACGCCTAGGCACGGATTATATCGATTTGTATCAGCTGCACGGTGGGACTATGGAAGATGACTATGAAGAGACGATTGAAGCATTCGAGCAGCTGAGGAAGGAAGGCCTGATCCGCCAGTATGGAATCTCTTCGATCCGGCCGAATGTCATTGAGCGGTTCCTATCGCACAGCAGTGCAATATCCGTCATGATGCAGTACAGCATGCTCGACCGGCGTCCCGAAGAGTGGTTCAATGCAGTATCCGATCAAGGTGCATCCGTCATCGCCAGAGGGCCGCTTGCCAAGGGTCTGCTGACTGCCGAAGGACAGGGACGGGCGGAGAGGGCGGGGGCGTTCGCCGCATTCGGACAGCCCGAATTGACGGATACCGTCCGGCGTCTGACGGCAGAATCATCCGATCTGCATGCGGCCGCCATCCGGTTCTGCCTGTCGGACAGCACCGTCGCATGCGCTTTGGCAGGCGCACGCACTGAGGAACAGCTGACAGACACACTGAATGCGTATCGGAGCGCAGTGTCCGATGAGGAAATCGGGAATCTCGTCACCCTCCTTCCGAAGCACGTGTATGACCAGCACAGAATCTGAAAAAAGAGCAGGAGGACTGGATGTCCCCCTGCTCTTTTCATGCTTCCTGTTCTGTCAGCACGACTGCTTTCTTGCGTTTCCGCTTCGGCAGCATATTGAACATGATATTTAGTGAGATGGCTGTAACGCTGCCTGCCACAATGCCATTGCTCGTCAGCAACTGGAGGCCGGCCGGCAGTTTTGCGAACAGTTCCGGCACAACGGAGACGCCGAGGCCGATTCCGACGGAGCATGCGATGATCATGGCGTTGTCCTGGGAAAGGACGACAACCGTACTCAGCATCTTGATGCCCTGCGAGACGACCATACCGAACATCGCCACCATGGCGCCGCCGAGGACCGCATTCGGGATCACTGTTGCAAGTGCTGCCACTTTCGGCAGGAAGCCGAGGCCGATCAGCATGCCTGCTGTAATGACCAGCACCTTCCTCGATTTGACGCCGGACATTTGAATGAGTCCTACGTTCTGTGAAAATGTCGTATACGGGAATGCATTGAACAGACCGCCGAGGACGGAAGCGAGTCCTTCCGACCGATACCCCTTTTCCAAGTCTTTATGGTCGATTTCCTTCTCGCAAATATCTCCCAGGGCAAAGTAGACACCTGTCGATTCGACAAGCGATACCATCGCCACGATGGTCATCGTCAGGATCGGCTGCCAATGGAACGAAGGCACGGCAATGAAAAATGGCTTTGCCAAGTGGAAATACGACGCTTCGTGGACAGCCGAGAAATCGACAACCCCGAGTAATACCGCTCCTACAGTTCCTGCTGCCATTCCGATCAGGATGGCGATCGCACGCAGGAACCCTGTGGAAAACCGGTAGACGAGGACGATAAATGCAAGTGTGCCGAACGACAGCAGAATATTATGCAGGGAGCCGAAGTCAGCGGCCCCCTGTCCGCCGCCCATGTTATTGATGGCGACGGGTATCAGAGTGATCCCGATGATCGTCACGACTGAACCTGTCACGACAGGGGGAAAGAATTTGACGAGTTTCCCGAAGAATCCGCTGATGAGCACGATAATGACGCCTGAAGCGATGACAGCGCCGTAAATCGCAGACAGGCCGAACGAACTGCCGATGGCAATCATCGGGCCGACCGCGGTGAAGGTGCATCCAAGGACGACAGGAAGACCGATGCCGAAGAATTTATTGGTCATGATCTGCAGCAACGTTGCAATACCGCACATCAGGATATCAACCGACACAAGGTATGTCAGCTGCGTGGATGACAGGCCGATCGCCCCGCCGACAATCAGAGGGACCAGGACTGCGCCGGCGTACATCGCGAGGAGGTGCTGGATTCCGAGAAGGGCCGTTTTCATTGGTTGACAGCCTCCTTGAACGTCACCCGGCTGTTTTCAAGTGATTCGATGATGGCCAGCGACTCGACACGGCAGCCCTTTTCACGGAGCATGTCCCCTCCCGGCTGGAACCCTTTCTCGATGACGATGCCGACACCCGCAACAGAAGCACCGGATTGTTCCGCGATATCGAGCAGGCCGAGGACCGCCTGTCCATTTGCCAGGAAATCGTCGATAATCAGAAGTGTGTCATCACCGCTGATATGTGCCTGGGAAACGGAGATTTCGTTCGACTCCTGCTTTGTATAGGAGTAGACGGAAGCACTGTACAGCGCACTGTTCTGTGTGAGCGATTTACACTTCCTTGCAAACACGACCGGAATGCCGAGCTTGAGGCCGGCCATCACCGAGGGGGCTATACCGGATGATTCCAATGTCAATATCTTTGTGAGTCCTGACTGTCCGAATTTCTCTGCGAATTCATCACCGATCGCCTGCATGAGTGCAGGATCGATCTGGTGGTTCAGGAATGAATCAACTTTCAATACGTTGCCCGGCAGCACTTTGCCCTCTTCCATAATCTTGTTTTTCAGCAATTGCATTCGATTTCCTCCTCAATGATATGGCGGGCATACAAAAAAGCCGCATGACCCGCGCATCCAATCATATCTATGAGTGGAGCAAGGGTCATCACGGCTTCAGAATCACCAGATGAAACGCAAAACAGTGACCTGCAGTCTTTCCGCAGGTTGTTTCACATCCGCTGCTCTCATAGTCGGTTCGTTTACGGCAAACCGGTAGAAACTTGCGGGCCATATCCCCGCTATTATATGAGTGAATGTATTCGATTTTGATATCAGTATAGCATGCCGCACTGAAAAAACAAGGGGTCCGCAAAGATTTAAGAATGTAAACGGTTTCCTCTACAAGGCGCGGATCGCTTGGTCCGGTGAATACACATCCATCTCAAGGTCGGTTTTCTCTCCCGTGCACATTTGAGCGATCAGCTTGCCGATGAATGGCCCCGCAGTCAGGCCGGAAGCGCCGAGTCCGTTGACAACGTAAAGACCCGGATGTGTCGGTATCTCCCCCGCAACCGGCAGAAACCCCGGTGTGAAGGGACGAACACCCGCACGCGCCCCGATCCATTCGGATGCCGCCAATCCCGGCGCGACCCGCAAGGCCTTGTCCAGCACTTCATGCAGACCGCCGGCCGTTGCCGCCGTATTGAACACATCCTCGTCTTCGTGGGTGGCCCCGGCAGCCACCCGTCCGTCATCGAAGGACAGCAGATACTGGTCGCCGGGCGGTATGACGACCGGCCAATCCGATGCCCCGCTGTCATGCGGATCCAGGTGGACAATCTGCGCTTTCTGTCCGCGTATATCGAGCTGGATGCCTGCAGCTTCCAGGGCAGGAGGCCATGCCCCCGTCGCAAAGATCAGCCGGTCGGCAGTAAAGCTCTCTGAACCTGCACGCAATGACAGACAGCCAACAGCATAACTGTCCAGCACAGCATTCCCTGCAATGAACCGCGCTCCGAGCCGTTCTGCCGCACGCTTGAGTGCAAGCCGCAGCTGTCTGCCATCCACCCGGGCAGCCCCCGAAACGTACAGTGCCCTGTACCCTTCAGCAGCAGGCGGGTAAGCGTCTTTCACTTCCGTTTCATCGAGCATATGCACTTCACCGATTTCGGGGGCGTCTTCCCGTCTTGAAAGCGCACGCTCGTATGCTTTTTCCAGCTTCTTCTGGTCAGTGAACAGGCTGAGGGCTCCGACTTGCCGGTAACCTGTTTCTGTCTCGCCGAGCTGCTCCAGCTCGGGAATCAGAACGCGGTAATGCCTCGCCCCCTCCCGCACAAGCCGGTACCAATCCTGGTTGCGCCGCTGCGACAGCCAGGGACAGATGATGCCTGCTGCCGCATCTGTAGCCCTTCCTTTGTCGTCTCTGTCGATCACCGTCACGCGGCATCCCCGTTTGGCCAGTTCATAGGCAGCGGCGCAGCCCGCAATGCCGCCCCCGATGACAATTGTTCGAAGCATAGCATCCCACTCCTTTTCAGTTCCCAAGTGTACATGCTAAACAGATATTCAACAAACGATATTACTGAAAACGATTTCAAAATTGTAATAAAAATAAAATACGGACTATTCTTTCATTTCTTGACAGAAGGCGTATAATGGCTGTATTCGATATATCGATGTAATGAACCGCAAAGGGGATATGCCTGATGACAACATCTAAGATCACTTATAACTTAACCGAATCCCGGAAAACAAAGCCGGATGACAAAACTCTTGTATTCGGCAGAAGCTTCACAGACCATATGTTCATCGCGGATTATGTCAAAGGCTCAGGCTGGCAGAATCACAGAATTGTACCGTATGCACCAATTTCCCTTGACCCGGCTGCCATCGTATTCCATTACGGGCAGACTGTTTTCGAGGGCCTGAAAGCCTACCGGGCCGAAGACGATTCCATCCGGCTGTTCCGTCCCGAGGAAAACTTCAGACGGCTGAATCGTTCACTGGACCGTCTCTGCATGCCGGAAATTGATACAGAAGATGCACTGGCGGGGCTTCTGGAACTGCTGCGTGTCGAAGAGGGATGGGTCCCTCATCTTGAAGGAACGTCTTTGTACATCCGTCCGTTCGTCATTGCGACTGAAGCATTCCTCGGCGTGGCGCCTGCAGCCAGTTATCAATTCTACATCATCCTGTCGCCGGTCGGCTCCTATTACGAAGAGGGGATCCATCCAGTCAAGATATTGGTGGAGAACGAATATGTCCGTGCTGTCAAAGGCGGGACAGGCGGCGCCAAGACTGCAGGAAACTATGCTTCTGCCCTGAAAGCGCAGGAGACCGCCAGCTCGAGAGGGTACTCCCAGGTCATGTGGCTCGATGGTGTCGAGAAAAAGTACGTGGAAGAAGTCGGCAGCATGAATATCTTCTTCAAGATTGACGGAGAGATCATCACACCTGCCATCAATGGAAGCATCCTGGAAGGGATCACACGCAAATCGATCATCGAATTGCTAGCCCACTGGGGAACTCCGGTGACTGAAAGGAAAATTTCAATCGATGAAGTCGCAGATGCCCATGCCGCCGGTAAACTCGAGGAAGTGTTCGGTACCGGTACTGCCGCGGTCATCTCCCCGGTCGGTGAACTGAATTGGAATGATACGGTCATGGTAGTGAACGAAGGTGAAACCGGACCCGTCTCCAAAAAACTTTACGAAACGCTCACTCAAATCCAGACGGGCGAGGAAAGCGATCCTCTCGGCTGGGTCACGGAGGTTCCTTCTTCCCTGGAGAAAATCAGCTGACAAAAACCCGGCTCCCCCATTTGGGAAGCCGGGTTTTTTGAGTCAGTGTGCATCGGGGAACATTCGGGACATGGCATCGCCGATTTCTTCGAACAATCCTTGGACCGGTTCCCCGTTCCGGATCTTGTCACTATACTCGTCGATTTCTTTCGCAAAATCAGGATTCGTGGACACATACACTTTGTCGGCATCATCGGAGGCTTCTCTCGCTTTGTCTGCAATCTGACCATCGAGTTCCGTTGTGGAATTAGTTCCTTCTTTCAGTGTTGCACCTACATAGAGGGTATCATTCATCTTCAGGACATTGGCATGGTCGACGCCGTCGATCGATTTAACCGCTTCTGCAATGTCATCACTCGTCTCCACATTGTTCTGATCATCCGCTGCGCTGTCACCGTTCTCAGTATCCATATCTGCATCCGTGTCTGTACCTGCAGTTGTATCATCATCGGCCATGTCATCCGTTTCGTCCGTTTTGTCCATCTGCCCGGTGGTATCCGTATTGTTGTCTGCAGTCCCATTATTGGCATTGTCTTTCTTTCCGCAGGCAGCAAGCGAAGCCATCAGCAGGCAGGCAGCAAGAAGCATCATCAGTTTCTTCATAATCATTTCTCCTCCATCCTGTTTACTGACAGTATGGACGAAGAGAAAGAAACTATGTATTCATCGGAGCAAATCGAATGTCAGCCGATTGACTGTGTGTTGCTCAAGCTCTTCCCAGTCGATATCGAATCCGATCCCCGGTCCTTCAGGTACGGGGATGTGTCCGTCTTCCGCCTGTATTTCAGGCATCACGATGTCACGTTCCCAATAATTCGAGGAGCCTGCCGTATCGCCTGGCAGACTGAATCCAGGCAGCGACGTCAACGCTATGTTATGGGCACGGCCAATGCCGGCTTCAAGCATTCCTCCGCACCAGACCGGAACACCTGCTGCCTGACAGATGTCATGGATTTTTTTTGCTTCCGTCAGTCCCCCGACACGGCCAATCTTTATATTAATGATTCTGCAGCTCCCGAGCTGGAGCGCTTTACGGGCGTCTTCCGCCGACAGGATGCTTTCGTCCAGGCAGACCGGCGTCCGCAATTCCTTCTGCAGGGCTGCATGATCCACGATGTCATCTTCCGCAAGCGGCTGCTCGATCATCATGAGATCGAACCGGTCGAGCTTTTTCAGCAGGCTGATATCCGCGAGGGAGTAAGCGGAATTGGCGTCAGCCATGAGCGGGATATCGGGAAACACCTCCCGTATGCCTGCGAGCAACTCGAGATCATTGCCGGGTTTAATTTTCACTTTGATCCGTTTGTATCCCGCTGACAGACTCTGCCGAATGCGGTCCTGCAGAGCAGCAGGTGACGGCTGGAGGCCGATGCTGATCCCTGTTTCGATGAGGGATTTCGTTCCGCCGAGTGCAGCGGACAAAGAAACTCCAATGCGTTTTGCCCAGCAATCCCAGACAGCGCATTCGATTGCCGCCTTCGCCATATTATTTTTGCGGATCGGCCGGAAGATCACTGATACATCGTCCGGGTGTTCGATTGTTTTCCCTGCAAGGAGGGGAATGAGGAAGTCCTGCATCATATGGAGAGCCGTCCCGGCTGTTTCTTCCGTATAGGATGGTTCGGTGAATGCGACTCCTTCCCCGAACCCGCAGTTTCCGAGTTCGTCCTGCACTTCGACGACAGAGAACCGCCGTTTCTGCATCGTGCCGAAACTTGTCGTGAACGGATTCTTCATCATCATTTCCAGTTCTCTAATAATGATCCTCTCGATTTTCATCCAGCCTGCCAGCTCCTTCAAAAGAAGACCGCACAAAATACTGTGCGGTCCCCTGTTCAATATTTGCGTGCCGGTCCATCGTATTCGTCCAGCAGCTCAGCAAACGACTTGTTCGCTTCCCGTTCCTGCCGTTCGCGGATTGCACGCTGTTTCTTTTCTTCCTCTTCTTGTGCGGCTTTCTGGGACAGCTCTGTTTTCGCTTGTTTCAGCTTGGATAGTACGCTGTCTCCGAGGGCGTCCGCAAGTGTCAGATTCCCGTCATCTTGTTTACCAGCGGGCTTTTGGCTGCTTGTCCGTTTCTTACTCATTCCATCGTCTCCTTTTACACATCAGTGCGTTCGACAACAGCAGCGACACCCTGGCCGCCGCCGACACAAAGAGCTGCCAGACCGCGCTTCGCATCCCTGCGCTTCATCTCATGCAGCAGGGTGACGAGGATCCTGGCACCGCTTGCGCCGATCGGATGACCGAGTGCGATTGCCCCGCCGTTGACGTTCAGCTTAGCGTTATCGAATTTCAATTCACGGCCGACTGCAAGCGACTGGGCGGCAAACGCTTCGTTCGCCTCGATCAGGTCGATGTCGTCAAGCGTCAGGTCAGCACGTTTCAGCACATTCGCAACCGCCTGGACAGGTCCGATTCCCATGACAGCGGGATCGACGCCTGCGGTGGCATTCGCCCGGATCACCGCGAGCGGTTCGACGCCAAGCGCATCCGCTTTCGTCTTCGACATGATGACCAGTGCTGCAGCACCGTCATTCAAGCCGGATGCGTTCCCTGCCGTCACACTGCCTTCCTTCTTGAAGGCCGGACGCAGTTTCCCCAGTTTTTCCGCTGTTGTGCCTTCTTTGATATATTCGTCTTCTGAAAACAGGACGGGGTCCCCTTTGCGGACCGGGATCTCCACCGGAACAATCTCTTCTTTGAACCTGCCGGCAGCACGCGCAGCCGCCGCTTTCTTCTGAGAATCTGCAGCGAACTCATCCTGCTCTTCGCGGGTCAGCTCATAACGGTCACACAGATTTTCTGCGGTGATACCCATATGGTAATCGTTGAATGCACACCAGAGCCCATCGGAAATCATCGTGTCGACGAGCTGCTGGTCCCCCATCTTGAACCCTTCGCGTGCATTTTTCAGCACATAAGGCGCCTGGCTCATGCTCTCCATTCCGCCTGCGACAATTACGTCAGCATCCCCTGCGAGGATCGCCTGCCTGGCCAGCTGGACTGCTTTGAGACCGGACCCGCAGACTTTGTTGATAGTTGTTGCAGGCACCTGTTCGGACAAACCGGCTTTAATGGAGGCCTGCCGTGCAGGATTCTGTCCTGAGCCCGCCTGAAGCACATTCCCCATGATGACTTCATCGATTTCTTCCGGCACGATGCCGGCACGCTGCACCGCTTCCTTGATGGCGATTGCGCCAAGCTCCGCCGCGCTGACTGTTTTCAGGGCGCCCAGGAACGAACCGATAGGCGTACGTACAGCACTTGCAATAATGATCTCTTCTGTCATGAACAATTCCCCCCTTATGTAATGGAACATGCCCTCCCGTCCGGTTCTCTGAACATTCCCACATATGGATTGCCTGCATCTGCAAGTGTCCGGTAGAATAGACTGCAGGAGGGATACTATGTTCAGTTTACCAAATCGTGCAACAATAATCGAGGTGGGACCGCGTGACGGACTCCAGAATGAGAAGAACCAGGTGCCGACAGACGCCAAACTCGAATTCATCCGCCTTCTGAAAACCTCGGGCGTCCGGGAGATCGAGCTGACATCATTCGTATCGCCCAAATGGGTTCCGCAGATGAAGGATGCCGGGGATATTGCCAGGAATGCCGTACCGTTCGAGCGCGCCATCGTTCTGACACCGAATTCAAAAGGAGTCAGTCTCGCCCGGGACGCAGGGGCAGAAGCCGTTGCCGTCTTTGTCGGAGTAAGTGATACATTCAATCAAAAGAATATCAACCGGTCGACTGATGAAAGTGTGGAGGCGCTGACACCGGTCATCGAACAATTGAAAGAGGATGGAATCTTTGTCCGCGCATGCATCTCCACTGCATTCTATTGTCCATATGAAGGCAAGACGGATATCGAGGACGTCATCGAACTATGCCGGCGGTTCGTCGCTCTCGGAGTCGACGAACTGAGTGTCGCCGATACGATCGGTATGGCGAACCCTGCAGAGAGCTTCGAACTGTTCTCCCGTCTCCGCCAGGCGTTCCCGTCAGTCCTGCTGACTGCTCATTTCCACGACACCCGTAAAATGGCATTGGCGAACATTTTTGCTGCACTCCAGGCGGGTGTGGATCGGTTCGATACGTCGGCAGGCGGACTTGGCGGCTGTCCGTTTGCAGAAGGGGCGACCGGTAATGTGGCGACGGAAGACGTTGTCAATATGTTCGATTCCCTTGGAATCGAAACGGGAATCGACGTTGGGAAGATGTGCGAAGCGATATCCGCTATCGCCCCTTACGTCTCCCGGCCAATCGACACCGGAATGTACCGTCTTTTCGAAAAAGGAACATGCTGAGAGGGGCTGGAAGGATGTGAAGAAACGATTTCTTGCGATCACGGGCGGACTGACAGCACTGGCAGCGGGTACCGTGACGGCGTTCGGCATAATTGCGACGAACCGGCTCATGTTCTTGAAAGTCAAGGATGCCGAGCTGGTGCTGAAACGCGAGACGATCGCGAGACGGTTCGATGGCCATTGGTATGAAACGGTTCCGAAGGCTGTCATGAAGATCCAGTCGCCGAACGGCTATCTGCTGCATGCTGTCTATTTGAAACCGCTCGATACGACAAGGACGGTCATCATCACGCATGGTGTCACCGAGAATAAGATCAACTCCATGAAATTCGCCCGTATGTTCGAGCGTCTCGGTTTCAATTCGGTGGTGTATGACCACCGGCGACACGGAGAGTCCGGAGGGAAGACGACGAGTTTCGGGTTTTACGAAAAAATGGATCTGCATGCGATCATCGGTGCTGTGCGCAGCCGGATCGGCAAGCGTGCACTGCTCGGGATCCACGGAGAGTCGATGGGCGCCGCCACGATGATCCTGACGGCCGGAACGTACGAGGAGGAGGCGGACTTCTATGTGGCGGACTGCCCGTTCTCCGATTTCACGGAGCAGGTGTTCCACATACTAAGGACGACGACGCCTCTCAGAAGTCCGAAAGTGATACGGATTGCCAATCTTTTCTTGAAGATCCGGGATGGCTACACAACAACGCTCGTTTCACCAAAAGAGGCCGTCGATCAAGTCAAAAAACCGATGCTGTTCATCCACAGCCTCGAAGATGATTTCATACTCCCCGCGATGACGGAAGATCTGTATGAACGGAAACAAGGACCGAAAGCCATCAAACTGTTTCCGAAAGGGGCGCATGCACGCTCCTTCAATGAGAACCCGGAAGAATATGAAATGACCGTCCGGCGCTTCCTGAGGAAATACGGGCTGCTGAACTCATGAATGGTTCTAAATTGGCAAAGGGCGCTTGCGGAAGATCACGTTATGATCTTCCGCAAGCGCCCTATTCCAGCAAGTGATCACCTATGTACAGGAACACTTCGTATATCAATGAATTACTTCTTCTTTTTCGCTTCTTTGTCAGACATCTTATTCATTTGAGCCATCATTTGATTGATTTTCTTTTGAGAAGGTTTTTGCCCCATCTGCATCATCATCATGCGGAGCATATCTTCATTAATCGGCGGGTTTTCTTTCAGATATTTCATCATGTATTGACGAGCCAAGAAGAAGCCAAGAGCCACCCCGGCTGCAAGTGCAACAATGATTCCAACAATCCACCAAACAGTCATACGTACTACCTCCCCTGCTGCAATAGTCCAAGTGTTTCCACCAAGTAGGATTATACAGCATCGCAGTCCATCTTCGCAACGTCTCAATCACGACTTTCAGGAATTACGGCATTCACTCGAACGCGCTGCAGCGATTTCACTGGGCCAGAAGGCATCCTGCGGACAGGACGTGATCAGATGTGCGAATCGGTTTCAGCCAGCCCCACTCGCACGATTCATCCATCACTGCGAAATATCGGTCTTCCGCACTGGAGAGGGCAACGAACAAGTCCAGGTCGAGCATACGGGATCCGTGGCAGGTCGCATGAAGGGCATGGCTCGAGAAGCCGACGTCAATCGTTCCTTTCAGCGGATGGGTCAGTGTATACTTCATATCGCCTCTGTCGATTGTATGAAAGTTCTTGCCAAGCTGTTTCATGATCGCATTTTCAATCGCGCCGATTTCCAGACGATCGCACAAGTATCTTACTTCATTCAGATGGGTGTCGCTTCCGTCCGCACTAAGTAAATCATACAGCAGCCGTTCTCTGCCAAGTACGAAGTCCTGATAAGTTTCTTTGATTTTATAGATGCCATAAGTTCGCATGGATGACCACTCCTTTCCTACATCGTATAACAACGATTTCAAAAAGACTGTCAATTCACGGAACGGAAGTCGACTAGTTCTGTCGAATCACATCGTCGGCGCTGTCAAAAAAAAAAAAACACTGCCTGCAGGCGCCATCCGGAGATGGCTCTGCAGGCAGTGTATAAGAGGGATGGAAACCGCCGGACAGGCAATTACTTGCCGAGCAGTCCGGTCACTTTCTCCATGACGTTCCCTGTATGGAAGCCGTATTCTTTCATGACGATATCTCCAGGTGCGCTGGCGCCGAATGTATCAATCGCCAGTACGTCCCCCTCAGTGCCGACGTACTTGTGCCAGCCGAGGGAAGATCCCATTTCAAGGGAGAGACGCGCGGTGACAGCTTTCGGCAGTACTTGTTCCTTGTAGCCGGCGTCCTGTTCCTCGAAACGATCCCAGGAAGGCATGGAGACAACGGAAACGTCGATCCCTTTGCTGCGGAGCTCTTTCTGTGCGTCCACAGCGAGACTGACTTCGGAGCCGGTGGCAATCAGGATGGCTTCCGGCTGGTCCGCTTCGCTCGGCGAAACGATGTACGCCCCTTTCCGGACACCTTCGTCTGCCAATTCCTTCGATTTTTCAAGGACTGGCAGGTTCTGGCGGGACAGCACAAGCACGGTCGGTTTGTCCGCCGACGTGACAGCAAGCTTCCAAGCCGCCGATGTCTCGTTGGCATCCGCAGGACGGATTACGGACAACCCGGGCATTGCACGAAGGGATGCCAGGTGTTCGATCGGCTCGTGAGTCGGACCGTCTTCCCCTACTGCGATGCTGTCGTGGGTGAATACGTATGTGACAGGAAGTCCCATAAGCGCCGAGAGACGGACTGCAGGACGCACATAGTCGCTGAAGACAAAGAACGTCCCGCCGAAGACATTCAATCCCCCGTGGAGCGCCATTCCATTCAATGCAGTGCCCATTGCGAATTCACGAACACCGAACCAGATATTGCGTCCTTCCATAGTGCCCGGCAGGAAGTCCCCTGCCCCTTTGATTGCCGTTTTGTTGGAACCTGCGAGGTCCGCACTTCCGCCGAAGAACGAAGGGAGTGCTTTTGCAATCGCATTGATGGCATCGCCGGAAGCTGAGCGGGTCGCAATCGACTTGCCTGTTTCATATACAGGCAGCGCAGCGCCGACCGACTCGGTGTCAATACCGTCGATTGCAGCCTTCAGCTGTTTTGCAAGTCCGGCATGTTCAGCTTCATAGGCGCCGAACAATTTGTTCCATTCGGATTCACTGTCCATGCCGTTTTCCTGGATGGACGTCTTGAACGTTTCATAGACTTCCTCAGGTACATGGAAATCCTGATCGAACGTCCATTTATAGTATTCTTTCGTCAATTTCATTTCATCTTCACCAAGCGGCGCGCCGTGGACATCCGATTTACCGGATTTGTTCGGAGAGCCGTAGCCGATGATCGTCTTCACTTCGATGAGCGTCGGGCCGCCGGTGTTCTGTTTTGCCTGTCCGATCGCGTCAGAGAGTCTGTCCGTATCATTGCCGTCTTCCACGCGGATATAATTCCAGCCGTAAGACTCGAAACGCTTCTGGATCTTTTCAGTGAAGGACATGTCCAGTTCTCCGTCGAGTGAAATATCATTGCTGTCATACAGGACGATCAGCTTATCAAGCTCAAGATGGCCGGCAAGGGAGATCGCTTCCCCGGCAACACCTTCCATCAGGTCGCCGTCACCGCAAAGTGCGTATGTGTAGTGATCGACAATGTCGTACCCCGGTTTGTTATAAGTGGCAGCCAAGTGCTTTTCTGCCATCGCCATGCCGACCGCCATGCCGATTCCCTGCCCAAGAGGACCTGTCGTCGCTTCCACACCGGCTGTGTGGCCATATTCAGGATGCCCGGGTGTCTTGGAGCCCCATTGGCGGAAATTCTTCAGCTCATCGAGTGGAAGATCGTACCCGCTCAGATGGAGCATGCTGTACAGCAGCGCAGACCCGTGTCCGGCTGACAGGACGAAACGGTCACGGTTGAACCAGGAAGGATTCGATGGATTGTGATGCATATGCTGTGTCCACAGTACATACGCCATAGGTGCAGCTCCCATAGGAAGGCCCGGATGGCCGGAGTTTGCTTTTTCGATTGCATCGATCGACAATGTGCGGATCGTATTGATCGCCAATTGATCAACAGGTTTGGTCATCGATTAGAACACCCTTTCAAGTTATCTTCATGAAACTAGTTTCCTCTTTCATTGTAATGAAAAAACCGCAGGAATACAAACTGCGGTGGTCATGAGCATTTCCGGCTCAATTCAGGAATTTCCTGTTTTTTGCGTCTTTCACCTTGTCAGGCGTGACATCGTTCCCATCGGGGTCGATCACCTTCACATTTTCGATCGTATCCCTCATCGTCGAGCGGAATGTCTTCAGATATTCACTCCGCAGCTGTGACTGCTCCTTCGCCTCTTCGACCGATAATCCGGTCGTTTTCGCTTTTTTTGCAAGTTCGTTGATCCGCTTGATTTTCTTGTCTTCCAGCAATTGAATCCCTCCTGTTCGTTTCCGTCATTTTAACGTATACAATTACAGGCGGAAGTGCAACCAATCAGTCTCCATGCTCAGATGTATATTCCTGGTAACGGCGATGCACAGTGGCCTTGCTGACCTGGTGGCCGAGCCCCTTCAGGACAGACGTGATCTCTTCGAACGTCAGTCCCTTTTCCCGCAGTGAGACGATCTCCTGCACAGGCGTATCGATCCGTTCCCTGCCTTCCGCGTTCCCCTGGTTCCTCAAGTTGCGTTCAGGGCGGTATCCCGCTTCCACAGCCCGTCTCATCCCTCTTCTGATCTTTGCATTATGTAATTTGCGCTGGTACTCTTCCACGATCGCCAATATTTCGAGCAGCATCGTGTCCATCTCATTCAGTTCCAGCGGTCCGCTGTCATGATTCGTAAATACCGAAGTACCTGTCTTGGCCAGCAGATGAAGGACTGCGACACGGGCATTCCCTCTCCCGAGCCTCGTCTCATCCTGCACCAGGACGGCTCCGATACAATCGTCACGTATGAAATCGAGCAGATCGAGCAGACCTTCACGATCGAGTTCATAGCCGCTGTGCCTGTCGACGAAACTAGCCGCAGTGGTGAAGCCAAGCTCGTCCGCCAGCTTTTCAAGCTCTTCCTGCTGCCGGGAGAGCGACATTTCCTGAGTATCCTTATCTGTGCTTACACGGCAATAGATGACGCAGCGCCCTGCCTTGCCCATAGTTCACTCCTCCTCTGCGAAGACAAGCCGAACATCATCGGCCCCCTGATACGATTGTAAAGGAAGCTTGAGATCTTCTCCTGCCATGATCGCCGCTCCGTCCAGATCATTCAATGCTGCAACTTCCCTGATCCACCGGTCTGCGGGCATCTCTCCCGAGTACCGTTCTGCAAGCGCTGATAATGTATCCCCCTGGATGACCGTCACCTCGACGAATTCATTGGGAACTGAGAATTTCAGTATAAGGACGAATGTTAGGACTGTCAAAACCGCAAAAGCCCCGATGATATTTTTATTCCTATTCAAGATGGCAGCCATGAAAAAAACCCCTTTCAGAATGTACGTTCGCTTCGTTGTTTTTATTATATGCGAACAGAGGTTTGGAAGTCAACCTTGAAATTAGAACCTGTGTTTGCTATATGTACGAACACCTGTTATACTATTTTTATAGAAACAGGCCGCAGCGCTGCCAATGACTGCGAAATCAGCGAAGAGGTGAACACGTTTGAAGAAGATCTCAAAAAGGCAGGAAGACATCCTGTCATTCATTAAAGACGAAGTCCAGAAGAAGGGCTATCCGCCTTCCGTCCGTGAAATCGGTGAAGCGGTCGGTCTGGCCTCGAGTTCGACCGTCCACGGCCATCTTGCCCGGCTAGAGAGCAAGGGTCTTATCCGACGGGATCCTACAAAGCCCCGTGCGATCGAAGTTCTCGGCCAGGAAGATGCCGACGAACTCAAGACAGGTGTCGTACATGTCCCTCTTGTGGGAAAGGTCACGGCAGGACTGCCGATCACCGCAATCGAGAACATTGAAGAATATTTCCCGATTCCCGACTCGTTCGGTACTTCAGAGGACAACCTTTTCATGCTGGAGATCATGGGGGAGAGTATGATTGAAGCAGGAATCCTGAACGGCGACCGTGTCGTCGTGAAGCAGCAGCACACTGCGAGCAACGGTGAAATCGTCGTCGCGATGACTGAAGAGGATGAAGCGACAGTGAAACGTTTCTTCAAAGAGAAAGATTATTTCCGGCTGCAGCCGGAGAACTCATCGATGGATCCGATCATTGTCGAAAATGTATCGATTCTCGGCAAGGTCGTCGGCGTGTATCGTACCATCCATTGAATTAGCAAAAAACAGCACGGACGTCACGTTTTCATGGCGTCCGTGCTGTTTTTTGAGGTTTCCCCCGGCAGGCGGCAGCTTGCGCAGGCCGGCTGGCATTCCGGGAAGTTTATGAGTGCATATCGTGATTTATGATCACTTTGCTTAGTTTATGATCCCTTATCTTCCAGTGAACCTCTCTGCTCCGCTCCCGCTCCGAATACGCGGAGCGAAGCGCAGCCGGCAAATCCGATCCTTGGCTTGCTCCTTTTCTGCGCGGCCGTGTCTGCTGCAGGAACGGGGTACGGGCCGCGTACCGGCGGGTGCCGGTATGTGAAGTTATGAGCGCTTTTCGGATTTTATGATCACTTCCACGTGTTTATGAGCGGAAATCCGGATTTATGATCACTTTCCTGTTTTTATGGTCACTATTGCGGATTTATGATCACTTTTACAAATTTATGATCATTATCCCTGTTTCATGATCGTGTTCAAGATGTCGTTAGCGACCAGGACAAGTTCCGGCAGTCGCCCGGGCCTGTCACTTGATAAGACCCAGTTCCTCCAGTCGGCCGACCGCACTCAGGATGGCCGCCTTGACGTGCTCGTAGGTGAGGCCGCCCTGGACGTACGCCGTGTATGGCGGCCGGATCGGACCGTCCGCTGTCAGTTCGATGCTGGAGCCCTGGATGAACGTACCGGCCGCCATGATGACATCATCGGCATATCCCGGCATGTACGACGGCACCGGGCTGACATGGGCGTCGATCGGCGAGTTTTCCTGGATGGTCTGGCAGAATGCGATCATCTGCTCAGCGCTGGCAAATGAGACGGATTGGATCAGGTCAGTCCGCTTGGCGGAGAAATGCGGCGCTGTCTCCAGTCCATAGGAGGCGAGCATGCCCGCGGTGAACTGTGCCCCTTTGACCGCCTGGCTGACGACGTGCGGTGCCAGGAAGAAACCTTGATACATTTCACGAAGCGTGTCGAGACTCGCGCCGGCTTCCGCGCCGAGTCCCGGGGAAGTCATCCGGTAGCTGCATTTCTCGATCAGATCCGCGCGCCCGGCAATATAGCCGCCTGTACGCGCAAGACCGCCTCCCGGGTTTTTGATGAGGGACCCGGCCATGATATCGATGCCGACCTCGGTCGGTTCCAGTTCTTCTGTGAATTCACCGTAGCAGTTGTCGGTGAATAGGATGAGGCCGGGGTGCTTCGATTTGATGCGCTCCGCCATCTCCTGGATTTTGCTGATTGTGAACGACGGACGGTCTGCGTACCCGCGGGAGCGCTGGATGGCGATCATCTTTGTTTCAGGGCGGATCTGCCGCTCGACTTCGTCGAAATCGACACTGCCGTCATCCAGAAGATCGACGTGACGGTAGCTTATATTCAGATCCTTCAGCGAGCCGGTATCCTTGTCCCCTCCGGATACGATGGATTCCAGCGTGTCGTATGGTTTCCCGGTAATATAAAGAAGCTCATCACCCGGCCGCAGAATGCCGAAAAGCGTGATGGCGATGGCGTGTGTGCCTGAGATGATCTGACCGCGGACGAGACAATCCTCCGCACCGAACGTATCCGCATACACCCGTTCGAGGACTTCACGGCCTGAGTCGTCATAGCCGTATCCGGTCGAGCCATTCAGATGGAAGTCGCTGACGCGGTTGTTACGGAATGTGGCAAGCACTTTCTGCTGGTTGAACAGGGCGATCCGCTCCGTCTCCTGCGAATATGGCCGTATTTCCGTCTCTATCTTTTCTGCGCGCGCAAGGATTTCGTTGTTCAATTGCTGTATACTCATTCAGGATGCTCCATTCTTGTCCATAGATATACAATCCATTTTAGCAGTTCAGACGCCGCCGGTAAATGAATGAAGCCGGCTGGCGCAGCTGCACATTATAAGAACGGAGGCACGATTCGGTGACTTGGGACATTTTCAGTCTGATTGGGACTGCTGCTTTTGCCATCTCCGGCGCAATTGTTGCAATGGAGGAGGACTTTGATATGTTCGGGGTGTACATCCTCGGGATGGTGACCGCTTTCGGCGGAGGGACTGTGCGTAATCTGGTGATCGGCATCCCTGTTTCCGTCCTGTGGGAACAAGGTCTGTTTTTCACTGTCGCTTCCGTCCTGATCGCTGTGATCTTCTTCTTTTCCGGCTACTTGCTGAAGACCTGGAACAGATGGGGAGCGTATTTCGATGCGATCGGACTCGCGGCTTTTGCGATCCAGGGCGCCCTGATGGCTGTCCGGATGGATATGCCGCTGTTTGCGGTCGTGGCAGCCGCCGTATTGACCGGAGCAGGCGGGGGTGTGATCCGTGATCTGCTTGCCGGCCGCCAGCCGCTCATCTTCAAGAGCGATATCTATGCGGTATGGGCAGCACTCGCGGGGCTCATCGTCGGGTTCGATAACTATGTGCATGATGCTGCTCTTTATGTACTGCTGGCTGCCACTGCCGCCCTGCGCATGCTGTCGATCAAATATCACTGGCAGCTGCCCCAGCGGTCTCTGCTGCCAAAATAAAAAAAAGGCCCGCACAGGCCTTTTTTATTGTTCATCTTTCAGGACGACTGGTTTCGCCGGCACATAGGTCGAAATCGCATGTTTGTAGATGAGCTGCTGTTTCGAGTCGGATTCAAGCAGGACCGTGTAATTGTCATAGGATTTGATGATCCCTTTCAGCTGAAACCCGTTTGTCAGGAATATCGTGACGAATGTATTGTTCTTGCGGAGCGAATTCAAAAACACGTCCTGCATATTTGCATTTGCCAATGAGGAGTCCCCCTACCGTTGTTTTTCTTCAAAGCTTCCTTCTCTATTCGCCATCGATTCACTGCATTCCTTCACCTTGCTGCAAATAATCCTGACGAGCTCATCTCTTCCCGCCTGCGCGTCCAGCCAGCAGACCGGGAGCTTGTTGCGAAAGTACGTCATCTGGCGCTTTGCATACCGGCGGGTGTTCCTTTTGACCAGATCGACGGCTTCATCCAGCGGCTGTCCGCAGTCCAATGCTTCATACAATTCCTTATAGCCGATCGCCTGGACGGATTGGACGTCACGGATCCCCTGTCTCCGCAGTTCCCCGACTTCCTCCAGCAGTCCGGCGTCCATCATCCGCTCCACCCGCCGGTCTATGCGCTCATACAGGATCTCCCTCGGCATGTCCAGCCCGGCGATCAAGGCATTCATGACCGGGACGGCACCCACATCCGATTCTTGTTCGGCTTTTGTATTGCCGCTCACTTCAAGGATTTCAAGCGCACGGATCAGCCGGCGGTGGTTGTTCGGATGGATTTTCCGGGCACTTTCAGGGTCCAGCTCTGTGAGCCGTCTGTACAGCGGCTCCTGCCCTGTTTCCGCCAGTTCCTCTTCAAGACGGGCACGTACACGTTCATCACCCGCTGCCTCCGTGAAACGGTAGTCATACAGGACCGACTGGATGTACAAACCGGTCCCGCCGACGACAATCGGCATCTTACCGCGCTGCTTGATTTCCGTGATCTTTTCCCTGACAATCTGCTGATACTCCGCGGCAGAGAACGGCTCTTCCGGCGCCTTGATGTCGAACAGATGGTGGGGGATCCCTTCCATTTCATCTGCTGTGATCTTTGCTGTGCCGATATCCAGCCCCCGGTATACCTGCATGGCATCGCCGTTCACGATTTCCCCAGCCAGGCAGTGAGCTAGACCGACAGCGGTGTCCGTCTTCCCAGAAGCGGTCGGTCCGACAATGACGATAACATCCAGCTGGTTCTTCACGATTTCACCAGCCATTCAAGCATGACGGCAAGTGTACGCGCCTGAGCCGCCCCTTGCAGTATTTCGTGCCGCTCCCCTTCACGGAAACTGACGGTAACACTCCGGACACCGGCATTCCGATAAAGGGCTGCTGCCTCGAAAACCCCTGCTCCCATATCGCCGACAGGGTCATCACTCCCGGAAATCAACAGCACCGGCAGGCTTTTCGGGACTGATCGGTAGGCATCTGCGGTGCTGATCACTTTCAGACCCTCAAACAATACACGGAAAAACTTATTCGTCGATACGGCTCCGGACAGCGGGTCGGCGATGTATTCACGGACTGCTCTCCGGTCTGTTGACAGCCAGTCGAATTTCGTTTCCGGATGATCGACGGATCTGTTATACCCGCCGAACCCAAGCTTATCCAGCAGATAACTCGGGGCATGGCTGCCGTCTTTCACAGACAGCATGGAGGCCAATATTGTTCCGCCGATGCCCGGTCCGCCTGCCGTCCCCGACAAAATGAGGGCATCCAGTTCACGGCCGTGTTTCTGGCTGTAACGCCGGACGACGAACGAGCCCATGCTGTGACCGAACAGTATACATGGCACCCTTCCGAACCGTTTTTTGTAATGGGCCAGCACTTCCCGGACATCCTCTGCAAGACGGTCGAATGTGACGTTGTCTCCAAAATCACCGAGACGGCCGGCCTCTTCTGCAAGCGGGCCATGTCCCCGCTGGTTCTGTCCGCTGACCGCATACCCTTGTGCTGCAAGTTCTTCCATCACACCGGAATACCTGCCGATATGTTCCGCCATGCCATGCACGAGGTGAATATGGCCACGTGGGGTGCTGCCGGGCCCGAGCGACACGGCTTCCACCATGCATCCGTCGGACATGATCAGAGTTTCTCTTTCCACTGCTTTCCCTCCTATTCGCTACATGACCCGTTTAAACATCTTTTCCAGTTCATAGGTCGTGAAATGGATGAGCACCGGCCTGCCATGAGGACATGTGTAAGGGTTCTCGGCTGCTCCCAGATCTTTCAGGAGGCGCTGCATATCGGACGGTGTCAAATGATGATTCGCCTTGATGGAACGTTTGCAGCTCATCATGATGGCTGTATCTTCGCGGAGCTTCGCAATGTCGACTTTCCTCGTGTGGAGTACTTGTTCGATCATCTCCTCGATGATCGAGGACGCCTCTTCCGGCGGGAACCAGGATGGATACTCTTTCACGGTATAGGATGACGGCCCGAACTGTTCGAGGAATACACCGACTTCTTCCAATGCACCGAGCCGTTCCTCGATCTTCAGCTGCTCATCGGCCGAGTAATGGAAGATGAGGGGCATGAGGAGCATCTGCCGCTCCGCATGATCCACTTGCGCGATCTTTTTCCGGAAGTATTCGTACTTGATCCGTTCCTGCGCCGCGTGCTGATCGATCAGGTAGAAACCGTCTTCGTTCTGCGCGACGATATAGGTGCCATGCACCTGACCGACAGGCAGAAGGACAGGAAATGATGCAGCAGGCACTGGCATGGGTGTTTCCGCCTTGGTTGGTATTTCAGCTGACTCCGGAGACGTCGGCATCCTTTCCGTGAGATCCGGTGTCCAGGCTGCCGACTGTACCGTGCTGAATTCCTGCCGGGTTTCAGCCGTCTGCTCTGCTGCCGGGCTCTCGGTCTGTTCAAAACCGCTGACCGATGGAGCAGGCTGTTCTGCAGGCACCGGATCTTTCCGGAAACCTGCAGTCTTCCAGAATGATTCCTGGACACTGTCCGCCTGCTTCGGTTTCTTCTCCTTTGGTACCGCATCCGGGATGATCAATGCGCGTTTCACCGCCGTGCGGATCCCCTCCCGGACAGCCGACAGCAGTTCGGATTCCTTGCTCACCTTTATGAACTGTTTCGAAGGATGCACATTGACGTCTGTCAGGTACGGATCCGCCTCCGCTTCAATCACCGCGATCGGGAAACGTCCGATCGGCAAATACGTATGGAGTGCGTCGAGCACCGCATTGTTGACCGCATAGCTCTTGACCCATCTGCCGTTGATGAGGACAGTCATATAGTTCTTCGAAGCCCGTGTCATCTCCGGAAGTGTCACATACCCTCTTACGCTGTAATCGGCATTCCCGCCTGCGAAAGGAATCATCTTCTTTGCGACTGCGATGCCGTATACATCGGAGAGCACCCGCTGCAGGTCCCCTGACCCCGAGGTTTTCAGCAAGACCTGCTGTCCGTGCGATAGACGGAAGGCGATGCGCGGATGGCTGATCGCCAGACGGTTGACGAGATCGATCGTATGGCCGAGTTCCGTCTGGATGGTCTTCATATATTTCAGCCGCGCCGGTGTATTGAAGAATACTTGGGAGATTGTGATATCCGTCCCTTTCCGCAGGGCGGCCGCCTGGTGACCGAGAATCCGGCCGCCTTCCAGCTGCACCTTGGTGCCTACCTCGCCATCCGACGTCCACAGATCGATTTTCGAAACGGCGGCGATACTTGCCAGGGCCTCCCCCCGGAAACCGAGTGTCCGGATCCGGAACAGATCATGCTCATTCTCCAGCTTGCTCGTTGCATGCCGTTCGAATGCCCGGATGGCGTCCGCGAAACTCATCCCTTTTCCATTGTCCGTCACCCGGATGCTCGTCAGGCCGGCCTCTTCCAGGCTGATTTCAATCGATGTGCTGCCGGCATCTATCGAGTTCTCCGCCAGTTCCTTCACGATGGAAGCCGGGCGCTCCACCACTTCCCCGGCTGCTATTTTGTTGGCGAGCGGAGCATCCATCACTTTTATGATGTCCATTCTGCCACTTCCTTTCTCACTTCAGCTTCGCTTTCAAATCGAACAGGATCTGCAGTCCCTGGAGAGGTGTCGTATTGGCAGGATCCAATTCCGCGATCATCTCCAGGACTTCCTTATGTTCGGCCGGCATCGTTTCAGGCTCTTCCTGGGCAAAATCGAAGAAGCTGATCTGCTCCCCGGCCGGTTTTTGCGGCTGTTCATCCGCATGCTGGTTCTCGAAACCTTCCAGCAGGACGCGGGCACGGTCGAGAAGTGCTTCAGGCAGTCCTGCGAGCTCCGCCACATGGATGCCGTAGCTCTTATCGGCCGGCCCTCCCATCACCTTGTGGAGGAAGACGACCTTCCCTTCCTGTTCCATCGCAGCAACGTGCACGTTCACCAGGCGCTGCAGCTGTCCATCCAATGCCGTCAGCTCGTGGTAATGCGTGGAGAACAGGGTGTTGGCACCGATTTTGTCGTGGATATACTCCATCATCGCCTGCGCGAGCGCCATGCCGTCATACGTGGAGGTTCCCCGTCCGATTTCATCGAACAGGAGGAGACTGCGGTCTGTCGCATGTGCGATCGCCTGCTGGGATTCCATCATCTCCATCATGAATGTACTCTGTCCCGAAGCCAGGTCATCCGCCGCCCCGATCCTCGTGAAAATCTGATCGGTGACCGGCAGCACGGCCGACTCGCAAGGGACATAACAGCCGATCTGCGCCATGACGACCGTAAGTGCCACCTGCCGCATGTATGTGCTTTTCCCGGACATGTTCGGCCCGGTGATGAGCAGCATATTGGATTCCTTCGTCAGCTTGCAGCTGTTCGGCACATACAGGGAGTGATCCATCATCTTTTCCACGACAGGATGGCGTCCGTCCCTGATCTCGAGTGTCCGGGCATCCGTGAAACTCGGTTTCGTATATTGCTGTGTTTCGGATACTTCTGCGAACGCAGCGAGTACATCCAGTTCACTGATGACCGAGGCGAGCTGCTGTATTTCTTCGATGCCAGCCTTCATCCGCTCCCTCACTTCGGTGAACAGGGTGTATTCGAGTTCCAGGCTCTGCGCTTCCGCATTCAGGATCAATTCCTCTTTCTCCTTCAGTTCAGCGGTGATATAGCGTTCCGCGTTCGCGAGTGTCTGTTTCCTCTCGTATCGGGTGAGATCCGCGAGATGCAGGTTGGACCTGGTGATTTCGATGAAGTAACCGAAAATCCGGTTATAGCCGATTTTCAATCCTTTAATGCCGGTCAGTTCCCGTTCTTTCTGTTCGAGTTCGGCCAGCCATTGCTTGCCGTTCTGTGCAGCATCCCGGTATGTATCCAGCTGACCGTGGTAGCCGTCCCTGATGACACCGCCATCTTTTGCGGACAGCGGAGGTGTTTCCGCAATCGCTTCCACGAGCAGCCGGCAGTGATTCTCGCACGGTCGGATCCGATCGGCGAACTCCCGGAGCCGCGGCATGTTTGACTCCGCAAGCAGTCTTTTCAGTGCCGGGATGGTCTGCAGGGAGTTGCGCAGCTGCGCCAGATCCCTTGCATTGGCACTGCCCATCGAAATCCGTCCGGCCAGCCGTTCCAGATCGTATACGTCCCGGAGGGCGGCTTTCAGGTCATCTCGCAGGAAGAACGCGGCAATCAGTTCCTCCACGATGGCGAGTCTCTGTTCAATCTCCTTCTGGTCTGCAAGCGGCTGGCGGATCCACGTTTTCAGTTTCCGTGCTCCCATGGCGGTGTTCGTTTCATCGAGCAGCCAAAACAGCGTCCCTTCTTTGCCGCCCGAACGGATCGACTCGACAAGTTCCAGGTTTCTCATCGAGTTGGCATCAATGGACAGCTTGGCTTCCCTTGCCAGGAACCGGAAAGGCTGCAGGTGATCAAGGCTCGATTTCTGGGTCTGCTGCAAATATCCGACCAGGCGTCTGCACGCCGGGACAGCAGGGGCAGGCAGTCCATTGAACAATTCACGGCCGTGCGGTTCATAACTATCCGTATCACAGGAAGACAGGACGATCCCTTTGGTCCCTGCCGATTCGGCGAGCGCAATCTGCAGCTGTTCATCCACGACGGCTTCTCTCATGCCGAGAGAGTCGATCGCCTGTACAATCGACGTTTCATCCCCATAAATGTACTCGGCAGTACCTTCGCCCGTTGCCAGGTCGATGTAGGAGATGGCACATGCGGCTTCTCCGACGCGGTCCAATGATCCGATGTAGTGGTTGGTACGGGCATCGATAGCCTTTCCTTCAGTAATCGTACCTGGCGTGACGACACGGACGACCTCCCGCTTGACCAGTCCTTTCACCTGCTTCGGATCCTCGGTCTGTTCACAGATCGCCACCTTGTACCCTTTGCCGACCAGCGTCTCGATATAGCCATCGGCAGAATGGTACGGCACGCCGCACATCGGTATCCTGCCTGACTCTCCGCCATCCCGGCTCGTCAGCGTGATTTCCAGGAGATGGGAAGCTTCTGTTGCATCCGAAAAGAACATTTCATAAAAATCACCCAATCTGAAAAACAAGAACGCATCTTCATACTGGGATTTCACTTGCAGGTATTGTTGCATCATTGGTGTATAAGTTGTCATTCCATTTCCCTCACAGCTTAATAGTATTCCTTTAGTATACCAGAAGGGGGGCCGTCCCGTTCAACCACACGGCTGCCTATTTTGGGCAAAAAGAAAAAGCCGAAGACTGCTTCGGCTTTAAAATGATGAATGGTCGTTCCCCTGGCGGCCGGGTCCGTTGCCTGCATGCTGTTCATTGGAAGATTCGTCATCAAATGACCACTCTTCCTCCAGCTCATTCGAGTGGACCGTAATCAGCACTTTCGTTTCACCGATCACTTCCGCCAGAAGTTCCCGTTCTACTTTAATCTGGAATTTTTCCTGGCATTCCGAGATGATGGCTTCTGTGCAGTTCGGCTGCTGAAGCACCTCTACGCGGATTTCCTCTTTGGATGAAGACGGCTCATCCCGGTACCGCAGTTTGATCGTATCCTTGTACGGTACCGTTTCGGTGAATACCGAAGTTTTTGAATGGTCATGATGAGAATACCAGACGTTCACATCGAATTTCCCTGTCACTTCGATGGTGGAACCGACTTTTTTGGCGCTATGCGAGTGGTTGATGACCCAGCAGCCGAGTATGCTGGACGGACGATTCGGCGGAGTCAGAGAAACTTCCTTCTCCGTCCGCTTCTTGCCCTTTGCGATAATTGCTTTCGTAACGACCTGCCGTAAGTTTTTCAAATTCTTTCCCCCTTCGTAGACTTCTATACATCCTATGCAGCAGAAGCCCAGAAAGTGAAAAAAATCGGAAGAGAATGATTCTCTCCCGATTTTCCTTTAGGATAACGGTTTATGCTTGGTGTTCTCGATGTACGATCCTGTCTGTCCTTTCAGCACATCCCCGCCCGTCGACTCGATGATCTCGTCTGTCACCCGGTTGGAGATTGTGTTGGAAACGAGCTGCAGCAGGTCATTGACATCATTCTGGGATTGCTTGAATTCCTGAACGAGCGGAATTTCATCGATCTCATTTTCGATCTCTTCAATCTTCTTTTCGATGATGCCGAGCGCCCGTTCTTTGTCGTATTCCTGGAAATTGACCGCCTGTTTCTGCAGTGATTTCAGGCTCGCGATCTTTTCACGCACCTTTTTGTTTTCGTTGATGTGCGCTTCGGTCTGCTTGAACAGTTCGACCTGTTCTGTATTCGCGATCATATGGGCGATTTCCCTCGCCTTGTCGATGATCTGTTCTTTCGTGTATTGTTCCGCCATTATGCCGCCACCTTTTCTTCTTCGTTCGTGGATACAGACCTTTTCCTGGTTTGCCGGCTCTTCGTCAAACCAAGCATCAGGTACACCTAGTATACTGAAGGGATTTCCATATGTACAGGAGCTTACCGGATTGTCCCTCCTTTGTCACAGAAAAAGCACTGCGAAAAGAATTCACTCTTTTCGCAGTGCTCGGTTTATAAAGCTTGCTGGCGGGTCCTTTTTTCCACAAACAGTTTCAGTGCCGTGCGTCCCTCGCCGTTGATTTCGATATCCGCAAAAGCAGGGGCGCAGATGAGATCGCTCCCGCTCGGTGCGACAAAGCCGCGTGCAATCGCAACCGCTTTGATGGCCTGGTTGAGGGCACCGGCACCGACTGCCTGCATTTCAGCATAACCTTGGTCTCTGATGACTGCAACAAGTGCTCCTGCTACTGAATTCGGATTCGATCGGGAAGATACTTTCAATGGGTTCAACGTGTTTCCTCCTTGTGGACAGTAGTGTATGGAATGCAGTTCTCCATGCACCATCCTATGAAAGGAGACGGAGTTTTAGACGCTGAGCCTCATGGCTGGAACGGCTGGTCATCATTGATCATGATCCGTTCGATGGATGACGCCCGCCCGGTTGCATCATCGATGTCCGCGATGATACCGTTCAGCTGGGTGCGTCCCTGCTTCGGCACCTGGAACCGGACCGGCAGATTCGTCTGGAACCGATAGATGACGTCTTCTTTCTTCATGCCGAGGATGGCATCGTAGGGACCTGTCATCCCGACATCGGTTATATAGGCCGTGCCTTCCGGAAGAACCCGGCTGTCCGCTGTCTGGACATGCGTATGCGTGCCGACAACAACCGATGCGCGGCCATCCAGGTGGAAGCCCATCGCGATTTTTTCACTGGTCGCTTCCGCATGGAAATCGACGAAGACGAGCGGCGTGCGTTCTTTCGCTTCCCTGATCAGCTCATCGGCTTTCTTGAACGGATCGTCATGCGGCGGCAGGAATGTCCGCCCGTGAAGGTTCAGGACAGCCAGCAGTACGCCTCCGCGTTCGATATACGTCATCCCCTGCCCGGGGGCTTCGTCCGAGAAGTTCGCCGGCCGGATGAGAAACTCCGTATCATCGATGAAATCATAGATTTCCTTATGGTCCCACGTATGGTTGCCCATCGTCACGACATCCACTCCTGTACGCAGGAGGTCGTCGAAAATATCTTTCGTGATGCCTCTTCCGGCAGCTGCATTCTCCCCATTGACAATGACGGCATCCGGCTTGTATTTCTTCCGTAAGCGCGGCAGATAGTCGAACACCATGTCTCTGCCGGGCGACCCGACAATGTCTCCGATAAATAAGATTTTCATAGCCATTCCCTCTCCAAAAGAAAGAGGCTCCTGCCTGAAGCAGGAAGCCCCTCTTATTATTTAGCGTACTCCACAGCACGGGTTTCCCGAAGCACTGTGATCTTGATATGACCCGGATAGTCAAGCTCCTCTTCGATCCGTTTCCGGATATCCCGGGCAAGCCGGTGTGCCGTGATGTCATCGATGACATCCGGCCGTACGATGATGCGTACTTCCCGTCCCGCCTGGATGGCGAATGACTTCTCCACACCTTCATAGGACTCTGAAATCTCTTCGAGTTTCTTAAGACGGCGGATGTAGTTTTCAAGAGTTTCACTGCGCGCTCCCGGACGTGCTGCCGACAGGGCATCCGCCGCTGCAACGAGCACTGCGATCACGGACGTCGCTTCTTCGTCTCCGTGGTGTGACGCAATGCTGTTGATGACGACCGGGTGCTCTTTGTACTTGATGGCAAGCTCTTTACCGATCTGTACGTGGCTTCCCTCGACTTCATGGTCGATCGCCTTGCCGATATCATGCAGCAGTCCTGCACGTCTTGCCAATGTGACATCCTCCCCGAGTTCCGCTGCAAGCAGACCGGCGAGATACGCCACTTCCGTCGAATGTTTCAGGACGTTCTGACCGTAGCTCGTCCGGAATTTCAGCCGGCCGAGAATCTTGATAAGGTCCGGGTGGAGGTTATGGACGCCGATATCGAAGGTCGTCTGCTCACCGGTTTCCCGGATTAGCTCATCGACTTCGCGTCTCGACTTATCCACCATCTCCTCGATCCGCGCAGGGTGGATCCGTCCGTCCGCCACCAATTTCTCCAATGCCAGCCGTGCAATTTCACGGCGCACCGGATCGAATCCGGACAAGATGACCGCTTCAGGGGTATCGTCGATAATGAGATCGATTCCTGTAAGCGTTTCAAGCGTACGGATATTCCGGCCTTCCCGACCGATGATCCGCCCTTTCATTTCATCATTCGGCAGATTGACGACAGATACTGTCGTTTCTGCCACATGATCAGCTGCAAACCGCTGAACGGCAAGAGACAGAATTTCGCGTGAGCGTTTTTCGGACTCTTCCTTGGCACGCTGTTCGGACTCCTTCGTCATCACGGCGATATCCGTGGACAATTCACGTTCCACGTCATCCAGGATGAGATGCTTCGCCTCGTCGCGTGTCAGCGCTGAAATCTTCTCCAGTTCCGTCTGCTGTTCAGCCACCAGGTTTTCCGCCTTGCGTTCCATCTCTTCAATATGCTGTTGTCTTCCGGACAGCGCATCGTCTTTGCGCTCCAGACTCGCTTCGCGTTTGTTGAGGGAGTCATCTTTACGGTCCAGGTTCTCCTCCCGCTGCAGCAGGCGGTTCTCCTGCTTCTGCAGCTCGGAGCGCCGTTCCCGTATTTCCGTCTCAGCCTCCACACGCAATTTGTGATTTTCATCTTTCGCTTCAAGCAGTGCTTCCTTTTTCAATGCCTCCGCTTCGCGCTTCGCCTCTTCCACGATAGTTTCAGCGGAGTGCTTGGCACCTGTCACTTTCGACTCGTTCACGTTTTTGTTGTACACAAACATAACAACTGCACCGACGATGAGACCGAGCAAAGCGGAGATGATGATTGTACCCATTCAGGTCACCTCCTCTTGCTTATTTTTCATGTGTAGTCGGCTTGTACATCAGCTTTCAATATACCGCCATGAATCATTTCAGCAAAATCTTTTCTTATGATGAGAGTTAGACAATTCTAATTGTATCGGTGTCATTCTGGCATGTCAAGATGGGAGATACAGGATTGTCGCTCTCAAACAGGAAAGCCGGCCCCCATGGACAGGCAGCCGGCATTTCCAATCTATTATTCTTCGTCTTCGAACAATGCAAGTTCTTCTTCGTCTTCGTTTTCGTCATGTGCTGCGATGACGTAATTATCCGTCGTCAATCCATAGCTGCTGCGGATCTTGTCGGAAATCTCGGAACGGATCGCCGGATTTTCCTTAAGGAACTGCTTGGCATTCTCACGTCCCTGCCCCATGCGTTCCCCTTCATAGGAATACCAGGCACCGCTTTTCTGGACGACTTCCGCTTCGACACCGAGGTCGACGATTTCCCCTTCTTTGGAAATCCCCTCCCCATACATGATATCCACTTCCGCCGTGCGGAATGGCGGTGCCACTTTGTTTTTCACGACACGGACACGGGTCTTGTTCCCCATGATCTCGTTCCCGTGCTTGATAGCTTCACCGCGGCGCACTTCAAGACGGACGGAGGAATAGAATTTCAGTGCACGGCCGCCCGGGGTCACTTCCGGGTTCCCGAACATGACGCCGACTTTCTCACGGATCTGGTTGATGAAGACTGCGATCGTTTTGGATTTGTTAATGGCACCGGACAGTTTCCGGAGTGCCTGTGACATCAGGCGCGCCTGAAGGCCGACGTGGGAATCCCCCATCTCGCCTTCGATTTCCGCTTTCGGCACGAGGGCGGCCACTGAGTCGATGACGATGATATCGACTGCGCCGCTCCGGACAAGCGCTTCAGCGATTTCCAGTGCCTGCTCTCCGGTATCCGGCTGCGACAGCAGGAGTTCGTCGATATTGACGCCGAGTTTCTGCGCATATACCGGGTCGAGAGCATGCTCTGCATCGATGAAGGCGGCCTGTCCGCCTGATGCCTGCACTTCAGCGATCGCGTGGAGTGCGACAGTCGTCTTACCTGAACTTTCCGGTCCATAGATTTCGATGACACGGCCCCGCGGGTAGCCGCCTACGCCGAGCGCTGCATCCAGGGCAAGCGATCCTGTGGAGGAAGTGGCGATCTCCCTGTCGGTCTTTTCACCAAGTTTCATGACCGATCCCTTACCGAATTGCTTTTCTATCTGTTTCAACGCCTGATCCAACGCTGCTTTACGTTCGCTCAAAAAAATTCCTCCTTAAAGGTGTTTTCCAACTATCTCTACTATACTCCTTTTGAGAAAAATAAACAAGCAAAAAGCGAACGAGCATTCGACTTTTTGCTTGAAATAACCGATTTAATTGAGAAAATGCTCCACTTTAGAAATCTAATTGAGAATACGGACGAAAAACAAAGTTTGCAGTCAGGCCGTCCGCAGCTTCCTTATGAGATAGTACAGCGTGAAATTCGCAGCCCTCATCCTGTTGGAATTCCGGGATCCCGACAGTTTCAGCTGGTAGGTTTCTGTTGAGCCCGCAAAGGAGATGCCGATCCATACGGTGCCGGCAGGCTGTCCATCATGCGGGTCAGGACCTGCAGCACCTGTCAGCCCGATGCCGATATCCGTCAGGAACCGCTTCCGGACACTCGCGGCCAGAGCCCCGGCACATTCACTGCTGACGACGCCATGGCGTTTCAGCATGGCTGGGTCGAGACCAAGCTGGCGGATCTTCTCTTCTTCCGTATAGACGGTCATACCGCCTTTGAGCGCTCCGCTGATGCCGGCATGCTCTGCGAGAAGGGAGGTGAACAGACCCGCTGTCAGGCTTTCTGCTGCAGAGATGCTCAGCCCTTTTTCCAGAAGCAGCTCAGCAGCCTTCGAAGAGAGCGTATCGTCATCGAATCCGTAAATGAATTCTCCGACCTGTTCCTGCAGATCTCCGATAACAGGCAGGATCAGTGTCCGCGCCAGTTCAGGCGTGTCCGCTTTCGCCGTCAGCCGCAGTGTCACCCCATCCCTTGAGGCCAAAGGGGCGATGGTCGGATTCGACTGGCTGTCCAGCAGATCCTGCACCTTGAACGCGAGTTCCGCCTCCCCGATGCCATAGAACTTGACGACGGTCGAAACGATCGCTTCCTTGCGGCCGAGCGCCCTGTGCACATAGGGGATTGCAAGCTTCTCGAACATCGGCTCCATCTCGTGAGGAGGGCCGGGCAATAAGATATAAATATGATCATTTGCAGCAAGTGCCATACCGGGCGCCATCCCGTGATGATTTGCAAGGATGGTTGACCCTTTCAGGACGAGTGCCTGTTTGCGGTTGTTTGCTGTCATCTGCCGCCCTGTGCGTTCGAAATAGTCCTCTATGGTGTGCAGTGCATCTTCGTCCATTTCAAGTGCTATCCCTATATGCCGGGCGATCGTCTCTTTGGTCAGGTCATCTTTTGTCGGGCCGAGTCCGCCGGAGAAGACAAGCAGGTCCGCCCGTTCTTCTGCGATGCGGATCGCTTCTTCCAGACGCGCCGGATTGTCACCTGCGACCGTCTGATAGTATACATCCACACCGATTTCAGCGAGCCGGGAAGAGATGAATCGTGCGTTCGTATTTGTGATTTGTCCGAGCAGCAGCTCGGATCCCACTGCGATGATCTCCGCTTTCATTGTCCGCTGCCTCCTTTACATCGACTGTGTCAGCACATGCCGGTTTTTCACGAAATAATCCAATCCGGACCAGACAGTGAATACGAGACACAAATAGAGCATGACTGTGCCGAACGGGAAATTGACAGCTTCGAAGAAAATATTGTGCAGCAGCAGTGAAGCGATTGCGAGAATCTGTGTCACGGTCTTGATCTTGCCGAGCTGGTTGGCTGCGACCACTTCCCCTTCGCCTGCCAGCAGAAGCCGGAGACCGGTCACCGCAAACTCACGGCTGATGATGATGATGACAACCCAAGATGGCGCAGCTCCGAATTCCACTAAAATGATGAAGGCAGCTGACACGAGCAATTTGTCTGCGAGCGGATCCAAAAACTTTCCCATATTGGTGACGAGATTGTTTCTGCGTGCGATATAGCCGTCCAGCCAGTCAGTGGCGGATGCGAATATGAAGATCAGACCTCCGATGAACTGCTCGACCGGCAGTTCAGTCCCGCCGATCGAGATCATCCCCATCCCGAAATCAGCAAGCATGAATACGATGAATACCGGAATCAGCAGAACGCGGGATACTGTAATTTTGTTTGGCAAGTTCATAGGAATACGCTCCCTCTCTGTAGGTAAAAGTCCTTCCTGGCCCGGCTTGGCCGGAACAGGAAAGAAAAAAGTCATCGCAGCGGATGACTATTTCATTTTTTATATTGGATGATGATATTTTGAGTGATCTGATCGTTCGGATAAGACAGCGGTTCGCCATTCACGAGAATCTCGGTGAATTGCGTGCGTCCCACTCGGATCCTCGCTGACTCCTGTCCGCTCAGATCGACGGTCTCTTCCTGTCCTGCTGTCATGACACGTGCGCCTTGCGGCATCAGTTCCTGACCTGCCGGATTTGTGATCCCGATCCAGGATTCGCCTTCTGGTTTGACCTTCACAGTAACCGAGAACTTCTCGGCATTCTCCAGTGTGAATGTCGAATCCGCACCTGATACGGAGGCCTGGGTCAAGGTCTGATCAGCAGCAGGTTCTTCCGGTTCTTCCGGTTCTTCCGGTTCTTCCGGTTCTTCCGGCTCTTCTTCTTGCGCCGGCTGCTCCTCTTCATCTGTATCAGCATCTTCTTTTCCTTCGTCTTTCTTGCCGTCCTCTTCAAGTGTCGGCTGGTCTGACGGCTTATCGACCGTCAACTCATCCGCAGCGCCGGGCTCATCGGGTTTCTGTGTATTTGCCTGATGTTTATAGAGGAATACGACAACAGCCAATATGACGACGATGAAAAGAGCTGCGATAATCTTAGGCAGCATTTCATTCATCCTGCCTGACCGGCTGAAGCCTGTCTTCTGGTTCATCTGCGGGGCACTGCGCTGCACTTCCTCTTCCCGCATCTGGGCGGATGATTCGTTTTCACGATAGAGGGCCAGCATTTCCTGGGCATCAAGTCCGACCGCTTCGGCATATTGTTTGATGAATGCCCGGACATAGAAAGAGCCCGGCATCATGCTGTAATCCTCGTTCTCGATTCCTGCTAAATACCGTTTTTGTATTTTCGTTATTGCTTGTAAGTCATCCAGGGTATACCCTTTTGCTTTTCGTGCATCTTTCAGCCGTTCGCCCAATCCGGACAACTTAATCACCTGCCTGTTTAAAAATTGAACATACCGAAACCATCCGCGCTGCCGCGTCCTGAATTCATCACATTGTTATCGATGACTTCATATGTAATTTCCTGGTCTGGATCTGTCCGCAATTCAATAATGTAGTCAAAGTCTTCAATGGAGTATTCCGAGTGCTGTACGAACATGTCCGGGTGCTCGACAACTTTTGTGGAAGGAAGGCGCATCATTTCCCGAACAAGCTGCATATGCCGCTCATCTCCGGATTTTCTAGTCACGATGCCATCCAGAAGGAAGATATTGTCTTTCGAAAATTCATCGCCCATCAAACTGCTGCGCAATGTCTGCTTGATCATCGTGGAAGAGAGGAAGATCCACTTCTTATTTGCACAGACGCTGGCAGCAACAACGGATTCCGTTTTCCCGACCCGCGGCATTCCCCGGATACCGATCAGCTTATGACCGTCCTGTTTGAAAATTTCAGCCATGAAGTCCACAAGCACACCGAGTTCGCTGCGCAGGAACCGGAATGTCTTCCGGTCATCCTCCGTACGCTGGATGTAACGTCCGTGCCGCACTGCCAGGACATCGAGCAGCTTCGGCTGCCTCACTTTCCGGATTTCAATCGTATCCATGGTGGAAGCAATCAGTTCGAACCGTCTGATCTGGTCATCATCCTCTGTCCGTACGAGCATCCCCCGGGTATCTCCATCGACTCCATTGATCGTCACAATATTGACCCGGAGCATCCCTAATAATGAAGCAATGTCCCCGAGAAGTCCGGGACGGTTCACCTGCAGTTTGTATTCAAGATACCACTCACCCATCGGAACCCCTCCTTCGTCAGTAGACCGCTCACGTACATAGGACGCAGAAACGGACAGCTTAGTTTCTATAATAGCTGAATTAGCACGTGAGTGAAAGGAAAAACTAAAACAGGGAGACCCTGGGCAGAACGGAAACGGCTATATATACCAGCCGCCGTTCAGCTTCAGGATCTCCCCGGTCATGTAATCGGCTTTTCCGCTTGTCAGGAAACCGACAAGATCTGCCACTTCTTCAGGACGGCCCGGAATCTGCAGAGGAATCTCCTGCATGACGAGTGCGCGCTCCTCATCAGGAATCTCCTCATTCATCCTCGTCTCGATCCAGCCGGGAGCGATCCCGTTCACCCGGATGCCTCCGAATGCAGCCTCTTTGGCATATGCTTTGACGAATGCATGCTGGGCACCTTTCACACTGGAGTACATCACTTCACCCGCCGCTCCGGCACTGCCCCAGATGGAACCGATGAACACGACGTAAGCGGGAGCGTGTTTACGCAGTTTTGAGGACAGCAGACTGATCAGACGCGCAGGATTCTGGACGTGGACACGCCACAGGGCTTCCATCTCGTCTTCCGTCGTCTCGGTCAGGAGTTTCAGCGCGGACTGCCCGCCGGCAGCGACAATGCATGAAATATCACCTGCCGCCGTGGCAAGGGCATCGGCAGCCCCTTTTGCCGTGAAGTCTGCCTGCATACAGACGAATTCGCCATCCGGGTGCTCTTGCTGCAGGCTGTCACGCAGGTCTGCGGCCGCAGATCCATTCGTATTATACTGCATGCAGAGCGACCAGCCGTCCGCAGCGAGACGGCGGCAGATCGCCTGCCCGATCCCTCCGGATGCACCGAGGATGAGCGCCCTGCGCCTGGTCATCCCTGCTCGTTCCCCGTCGGATGGATCGTCAGCACGGTCTGTCCGTTTTCATAGTACAGATCACGGAATGCTTCCTTCATCTGTTCCACAGTCAGCTGTTCCAGAACAGGCACGACATCGAACAGATTCATCTCATTGAAATTATAATGGGTGAACTGGTTGGCGATATACTCCGGTGAATTGAGCGCCCTCATGAAGAGCCCGATCCGCTTCTTCCGGATCCTGTCCAGCTGGCCGTCCGTGATTGACCAATTGCTCTTAGCTTCATCCAGGACGCTGAAGATCAGCTTCTCCAGTTCCTCAGGGTGATCCGTATCCGAGCCGACGACCGCGAAACCGAATCCGTTCTCCAAGTTGAATTCATAGGAGAATGACTCGTCGATCAGCCCCTCGTTATACGCTTTTGTATAAAATTCAGAAGAACGGCCGAACAGAATATCGAGCGTCACATCGGATGCGAGCTCGCGGATGAGCATCTCTTTCCCGCTCATAGCCGTATTCCGGCATTTCGTTCCGATCATCAGCTTCGGCTTCGTGACGTCCATCCGCAGGTCGCTGCGCGTCTCGGCCGCTTCATCCGGCTCATCCGGGAACTGCCGGACGACAGGTTCAGGTGCCTTGAATGATTTCGAATGCTGGTCCTCTTTCACGAACTTCAACATTTCTGCAGGGTCGACATTACCCACCGCAAAGAACACCATGTTGGATGGGTGGTAGAACGTTTCATAGCATTCATACAGATGGTCGGCTGTGATGTCCTGAATGGTTTCGACGGTTCCCGCGATATCAATGCGGACCGGATGGTTCCTGAACAGATTTTCGATTGTCCCGAAGTACTGGCGCCAGTCCGGCTGGTCATCATACATCGTGATTTCCTGTGCGATGATGCCTTTTTCCTTCTCGACGGTCTTCTCTGTGAAATACGGCTGCTGTACGAAATCCAGGAGAGTCTTCGTGTTTTTGTACAGGTTCGATGTAGATGAAAACAAGTAGGAAGTCCGTGTGAATGACGTGAATGCATTTGCGGCTGCCGCATTTTCACTAAATTCCTGGAAGACATCCCCCTCTTCCTTTTCAAACATCTTGTGTTCCAGGAAGTGCGCAATCCCATCAGGGACCGTTACGTACTCCTTTCTATCCCGCGGGATGAATGTACGATCGACGGAGCCGTATTTTGTCGTGAATGTCACGTACGTCTTCGAAAACCCTTCTTTCGGAAGAACGTAGACGTTCAACCCATTCTCAAGCTTTTCGTGATACAGCGTTTCCTGCAGCTGATTGAAATGTATTTCATTCATCTTCGAGTGCCTCCCGTCCGGAAAGAAGATACGTGATCTCTTTCGTAAGCTGTCCCGCCATCTGCTGGACGTCTTCCTTCGTCACCTGTTCCCACTTCGCAATCAGGTGATCAGCGCGGAAGTTTTCGTCCAGCTGTTTATATTGGTCGTAAATATCGATCTGGCCTTTTGCCGAGTCGAATGCGCTGCGTATACTGTTCGACAGCAGTGCGAGCGTCTGCCTCATTTCCAGATCCGAGATCTTCCCTTGTTTCATGGCTTCGATCTGCTCACCGATCAATCTTGCCGTTTTTTCCTCTTCTTCCGCATCGATTCCCGACATGATATACAGCAGACCATACTGGGATGAATAGGAGCTGGAGCAGTAGTAGGCCAGACTCTCTTTTTCACGAACATTGACGAACAGCTTGCTGTGCGCAAATCCGCCGAGGACTCCGTTGGCCATCTGCATTTTCGGATAATCGGGATGGCGGAAGTCGACCGGCGTGCTGTAAGCCATGTTGAGTTTCCCCTGTTTCATGTCCTGTTTCTCGCGGATATGTTTCGGCGGGGTCTCCCCGGAATGCTCATGACCGGCCGGCTGGACCGTTTGACGGTCTCCCGCCGGGAAGCTGAACAGGTCTTTCACCTGTTCGATCATCTGCTGCTCATCGATATCGCCGAGCACGTAGATATCGATCGAGTCGTTGTTCAGCATGCTGTCGTATGTCTGTCTGAGAGTTTCTGCCGTCACGGCCAGTACAGCCTCCTCCGATCCGTTCGCGGAGAGGGATGCCGGTTCGCCCGGGCGGATCAGTTCGAGCATCCGCTTGTTGGCGTAGCGAGTCTTGTCGTTGTAGACGGAGCGGATCCGATCCGCCACCGATTGTTTCTCACGTTCGACGATCGTTTCACTGAACGCTCCGTCTGTGAGGTTCGGCTCGAACAGGCTCTCCTTGACCAGAGACAGCAGCTGCTCGAACACCGGGCCATCCGGATTGTTCAGATACTCATCGTTGACACTTTCCGCAAACACCATCAGGCTGTGTTGGTTCCCCCGCTTGCCCGTGTCCGTGTAGAATACCGCACCATACAGCTCTTCGAGAGCCTGGCGCAGTTTCGTGCGGGTCGGATAATGGGCAGTCGAGTCTTCCAGGACATTCGCAAGCACCGTACGGGCTCCCGCGTTCTCCTCTGTCAGAGGCGCCGTGAATTTGATGGAGAGACTGATGGTTTTGAACTGAGCAGTCGGGCGTGTATAAAGAGTGACACCGGGCTGCAGAATAGTTTTGTTGAACATTCACCTACACCTCGATTTATCAAAATGGATTCAGTTCGTTCACGTACAAAGCGTACAGTAGCAGTATGCTTCTTTCCAACTTCACTATACATTTCCAAAGTGGCGCATTCAAGCGAAGGGACCCACAAAAAAACTGCCCCGCGCCATCCTTTGCAGGACAGCCGGGACAGTCTGATATCAACGGGACCCTTTGACGTACGGATCACCGAGTGCTTTCGGACCATTCGCCCGACCGATGAATCCGGCCAGTGCAACGATTGTCAGCACATATGGCAGGATGTACAGCACGAACGATGGGACGTTTTCCATGAACGGCAGCGACGAGGAGTTGATCGCCAGCGCCTGTGCGAAGCCGAAGAAGATGGCAGCGCCCATTGCTCCGATCGGATGCCATTTTCCGAAGATCATCGCAGCCAGCGCCATGAAGCCCTGGCCGTTGATAGTCGCATGGCCGAAGTCATTTGTCATCGTCTGGGCATAGACGGCACCGCCCATACCGGCAAGTCCGCCGGAGATGATGACAGCGATGTAACGGATGCGGTTGACCTTGATCCCCATCGTATCAGCTGCCATCGGATGCTCACCGACAGAACGGAGACGCAGGCCGAATGGCGTTTTGTAGATGATGAACCAGGCGAGAACCGCTATGGAGATTGCCAAGATCGACGAACCATATACCGACTTGAAGAACATCGGACCAAGTACAGGGATGTCCTTCAAGAAGGGAATGTTGAAGCGGGCGATCTTTTCCTGGATGAAATCCGTCTGCCCTTTCCCGTAGATCATCTTCACCGAGAATAGGGCGATCGCGATCCCCAGCAGGTTGATGGCCACCCCTGAGACGACCTGGTCGGCGCGGAAGGTTATCGAAGCGACCGCATGCATCAGCGAGAAGATCGCCGATACCAGCATGGCTGCAAGAATCGAAACCCACGGTGTCCAGGCGCCGAATGTATCGGCGAAGAACAAGTTGAATACGATACCGACGAACGCACCCATGACCATAAGACCTTCCAGCCCGATATTGATGACACCGGAGCGTTCGGAGAACACTCCGCCAATCGCTGTGAAGATGAGGGGGGCTGCATACGCAATCGACAAAGGTACGATTATATACAATACATTAAGGAGCGTACTCATCTCACTTCGCCTCCTTTTTCTTGCTCAGTCGCAGCAAGCCGACCCGGATGATATAGCCTGATGCTACAAAGAATATGATTAACGCAATGACAATCGAAACGATTTCAATCGGGATATTGGCGGCATTCGGCATGTTGTTCGCACCGTATTTGAGGGAACCGAACAAGCTGGCACCGAATATTACGCCAAGCGGTGTATTGGCACCAAGGAGCGCAACGGCGATCCCATCGAATCCGATTCCGGTGAAACCGGCACGGGACGAAATATTTCCGAACGTTCCGAGTGCTTCCATAGCGCCGCCAAGTCCGGCGAACGCCCCTGAAATGACCATTGCCAGGATGATGTTCTTCTTCACGTTCATACCGGCATACTGTGCAGCGTTCTCATTGAACCCTACGGACTTGAGCTCATAACCGAGCTTCATGCGCTCGAGGATGAACCACATGATGAACACCATGAACAGTGCAACGAAAATACCATAGTGGAGTGTCGAGAAATCCGTCAGCTCCGATAGGAAATCCGATCGCAGTGATGCCGTATCCTGGATTTTATCCAGCTTGAAGCCGCCGCCTGAAATCGTCTTGATGAGCGCATTGACGATATGAAGGGCAATGTAGTTCATCATGATCGTGACGATAACTTCGTGGACTTTGAGTGTCGCTTTCAGAAGTCCCGGGATGAGTCCCCAGATTGCACCGGCAGCAGCTGCTGCCAGGAGTGCAAGCGGCAAGTGGATGACTTTCGGCAGTTCGAACGCCATTCCGACGTAGGCAGCCGCGAACCAGCCGACGATGAGCTGTCCTTCCACACCGATATTGAACAGGCCGGTGCGGAATGCAAATGCGACAGCAAGTCCCGCAAGTATGTACGGGCTGATCTGGCGGATCGTTTCACCGATCGCATAGGAATCTCCGAAAATGCCGTTCCATAACGCAGCATAGCCTGCCACGGGATCATATCCGCTGACCAGCATGACAACAGCTCCTACAAGCAATCCGAGGATGATCGAGATTACCGGAACGAGCAGATTGATAATACGATTAGACATGCTTGTCGTCACCTTCTTTCAAAACAGGGCTTTCCTTACTTTCAGCAATTTCTTTTTTGTCATGACCGGCCATGAACAGTCCAAGTTCCTGCTCTGTTGTTTCTGCCGGTGTTACCGTATCGACGATGGCTCCGTCGTAGATGACCGCAATCTTATCGGACACATTCATGACTTCATCCAGCTCGAAGGAGATGAGCAGGACAGCCTTCCCCTGGTCCCGCTGCTCGATGAGACGTCTGTGGATGAATTCGATAGCTCCGACATCCAGTCCGCGCGTCGGCAGAGCGGCAATCAGGAAATCAGGATTGCGTTCGACTTCCCGCCCGATGATCAGCTTCTGCTGGTTACCGCCGGACAGGGCTCTGGCCAGTTCGTGCTCCCCCTGTGTCCGGACATCATAGTCCGCGATGATCTTATTGGCATGGTCGGCGACAGCTTTGTAGTTCATGAGACCGTTCGACGAAAACGGTTTCTGGTAATACGACTGCAGGGCGGCGTTATACCCGACACTGAAGTCGAGGACGAGACCGTGTTTGTGGCGGTCTTGCGGAATATGGCCGAGACCTGTCTCTGTAATCGTCCGCGGTTTGCGGTTTGTAATATCCTTGCCGCCGAGGATGATCTTCCCGGATTTAACTTTGCGCAGACCGGTGATCGCCTCGATCAGCTCAGACTGACCGTTGCCGTCGATACCTGCCAGCCCGACAATTTCGCCTCTCCGGACAGAAAGATTCAGGTTTTTGACTTTGTTGACATTGCGGTAGTCCGCCACTATCAGGTCCTGTATCGACAGGATTTCTTCGGTCGGCACTGCCGGTTTCTTTTCCGTCTTGAACGTCACCTGGCGTCCGACCATCAGGGTTGCAAGTTCTTCCGGATTGGTCTCTTCGGTGATCACCGTTCCAATCCCTTCGCCCTTCCGGATGACTGTCACCCGGTCGGACACCGACATGATCTCCTGCAGTTTGTGTGTGATGAGTATGATGGATTTCCCTTCTTCGATCAGCTTATGCATGATGCGGATCAGCTCATCGATTTCCTGTGGTGTCAGGGAAGCTGTCGGCTCATCGAATATCAGGATTTCCGCACCGCGATAAAGCGTTTTCAGAATTTCCACACGCTGCTGCATTCCGACGGAAATATCCTCGATTTTAGCGGACGGATCGACATTCAATCCGTAAAGCTTCGAAATCTCGGCAACTTTCTTGGCGGAGTCTTTGATGTTGATCCTCCCGCCTTTGGTCGGTTCGCTGCCCAGGATGATGTTTTCTGTTACTGTCAGATTTTCAACGAGCATGAAGTGCTGGTGGACCATGCCGATCCCGAGATCGTTGGCAACATTCGGATCCGTGATATTGACTGCTTTGCCATTCACTTTGATCTGTCCGCCATCCGGCTGGTACAGGCCGAACAGGACGTTCATCAGAGTGGATTTACCCGCACCGTTTTCGCCGAGCAACGCATGGATTTCTCCCTTTTCCAGCTGAAGGGTAATATTTTTGTTCGCATAGAAATTGCCGAATTTCTTATCAATATTCAGCATCTCGATGACGTATTCCACAGTTCTCACTTCCTTGCGTATAGTTTCTGCCTCATTAAAATTGACACAATAAAAGATTTTGGAACAAAATCTTTTAGTCTGGCAACTTACCGGGCTCCGACCCACCAATTATGTATACAAAAGAACGAAGGCCGGATTGCACCGGCCCCCATCATTCAAATCCATGAGCTTTTCTTACTTTTCACCTGGTACTTCAATTTCGCCGTCAGCGATTTTCTTGCTGTATTCGTCGATTTTTGCAAGAACGTCTTCCGGAATCGCACCGCGGGAGTCAGCAAGTGCCACCCCTTCGTCATGGAGACCGTAGACTTTTGTTTCGCCGCCAGGGAACTTGTCTTCTTTCGCCAATTCAGCGACGTCGTTAACCGCATTGTCCACACGCTTCAGCATGGAAGTGAGTGTTACGTTGTCATCGCCGACCTGTCCTTCGTCGTACTGGTCGGAGTCGACACCGATGACCCATACATAAGCGTCTTTGTCAGCTGACTTGCGTTCTTTCGCTTCACTGAACACACCGTTTCCTGATCCGCCGGCAGCGTGGAAGATGATATCCACACCTTCGGAATACATACGGTTCGCTGCTGCTTTACCAAGTTCCGCCTTATCGAACGCGCCAGTGTACTGGACATCCACTTTAAGATCTGGCTTCACTGCTTTGACGCCTTCAAGGAAACCGACTTCGAAACGCTCGATGACCGGGATTTCCATACCGCCGACAAAACCGATTTTGTCCGATTTCGTCATGAGAGCAGCTGCAACTCCAGCGAGGTAGGCACCTTCCTGCTCCTTGAAGAGGATGCTTGCAACGTTCGGCTGGTCCACTACGCCGTCAATGATTGCAAACTCAGTGTCCTTCTGCTGAGTTGCGATCGAGTCGATAGCATCTTCCATCAGGAAACCTACTCCGAATACAAGATTGAAGTCGCGTCGTGCAAGCGCATTCAAGTTTGTTGTGTAGTCTGCGTCACTTTGTGATTGCAGGTAATCGAAGCCGCCGTCGCCTTTCTTAAGATCATTCGATTCACCGAATTCCTGAATCCCTTTCCAAGCGGATTGGTTGAACGACTTATCGTCGATACCGCCGACATCTGTAACCATAGCCACAGAGAATTCAGAAGACTTGTCTCCGCCAGAAGCTGAGCCTTTGTCATTCCCCTTGCTGTCATCCTTGTCTGAACCACAAGCTCCCAACACTGTGCCTGCAGCAAGTACGAGGGACAGGGCAAGACCGAATCTGCGTTTACTCATGTTTGTGTGACCTCCCTATTTATATGTTGGTATGATGAGGGCGGAATCCGCCTTATACCCGTTTCCGGACTACATGGAAGCTGAATTTATCAGCACGGAAGTAATTCTTCGAAAGAAGCACCATTTCACCAGTGTCTGTGTAGTGCTTCTGCAACAGGACGAGAAGAGGTACATCGACCCCGCACCGCAGGATGGATGATGCTTCCTGATCATATCCCACTGGTTCAATATGTGCAATAGCCTGTGCGATATGGATCTTACCATCTTGTTCAAGCGCGTCGAAAAGCGAATTTTTCATCAATTCAGAGGAAGTATTCCGTAAACTGCCGGATTTAACCTGATCGATACAATAGACGACCGGTTCCCCGTCCGCTGTGCGGACCCTCTTAATTGTAACAATGGAATCCTCCGCAGCGCAACCGAACTTTTCAATGCTGTCATCCGCAGCCGGTGCTTCCGTCACTTCCATGAAAATCGTGCCGGGTTCCATGCCTGCATTGCGGATCATCGTTGACACACTGGATAATTCCTCGATCCCTGATGAGAAGACTGGACTTGGTTTCAGGAATGTACCGACACCATGCTTGCGGACAATCACTTTCTCTTCTTCCAAGACACGCAGTGCTTCACGCAGCGTCGCGCGGCTGACACCAAGTGTCCTGGCGAGCTCGAATTCAGAAGGGAACTTCTCATTTTCCTTGAAAACGCCGGCTTCGATGTTCTGCTTGATGTGCTCAATGACTTGGACATACAGATGCCGCTGGTCTGCCTTGATCACAAATCCATCTCCCTCCGGTTGAGGTCAGACCTCTGATGTTATACGTCGTTCCATTCAACCATACTATAACATTACCGGGGGAGAAAATAAACAATGCATTTTAAAAAAACTTGTAAGAGAGTGACTTTCTGTTCATCTTCCGACAATCTTTCAACAGGATTACTCCGCCGCATCCCTGTCCGCCAGGACCTGCCGCGGTTTGCTGCCTTCCGGCGGCCCGACGACGCCCCTCATCTCCATCTGATCGACAATACGGGCGGCACGGGAATAGCCGATACGGAATCTTCTCTGCAGCAGAGATACGGAAGCGGTCTGCATTTCGACGACCAGCTGCACCGCTTCATCGTACAGGTCATCCGTTTCTTCCATTTCATGCACTTCTTCGGTTTCTGAAGGGATCATCTCTTCCTGATATTGCGCTTTTTGCTGCTGGATGACGAAATCGACGACGGATTCCACTTCGCGGTCTGACACGAAAGCGCCCTGCACCCGCGTCGGTTTCGAAGCACCCGCCGGCAGGAACAGCATATCCCCCCTGCCGAGCAGTTTTTCGGCACCGCCGCTGTCGAGGATCGTCCTTGAATCGACCGCTGAAGAGACCGCGAAAGCGATACGGGACGGGATATTCGCTTTGATGATGCCTGTGATGACATCCACACTCGGCCGCTGGGTCGCGATAATGAGGTGGATGCCGGCAGCCCGTGCCATTTGTGCAAGGCGTGTGATGGCATCTTCCACTTCGTTCGAGGCGACCATCATCAGGTCGGCGAGTTCATCGACAATGACGACGATATACGGCATCTTCGGGTGCTTTTCATCGTTTTCCTCGTTCCATTGGTCGATATGATCATTGTACCCTTCAATATTACGTGTTCCGGTATGTGAGAACAGTTCGTACCTCCGTTCCATTTCCGCGACCACTTTCTTCAGTGCCTGCGCCGCTTTCCTCGGGTCTGTCACGACAGGTGCCAGGAGATGCGGGATGCCATTATAGACGTTCAGCTCAACCATCTTCGGGTCGATCATCATCATCTTCACTTCGTGCGGTTTTGCCCGCATGATGATGCTGATGATGATGCCGTTGACACAGACACTTTTCCCGCTTCCAGTCGCCCCTGCAATCAGGACGTGCGGCATCTTATTCAGCTCGGCAAGCATCGCCTCGCCGCTGACGTCGCGGCCGAGCGCGATCAGCAGCTTGGAATCAGGACGGTTGTTCTGTTTTGCTTCGAGCACTTCCCGCAGACTGACGACAGCGACAGCTTTGTTCGGCACTTCGATTCCGACCGCGGATTTCCCGGGGATCGGCGCTTCGATCCGGATACCGCTTGCAGCGAGGGCAAGGGCGATATCATCTGCGAGACTGACGATCCGGCTCACTTTGACACCGGTGTCCGGCAGCACCTCATACTTCGTCACGGCCGGTCCTAAGTGCACTTGTGTCACCCGCGCCTTCACACCGAAACTGTGGAACGTCCTCTCCAATTTCTGCGCATTCGCCTGGATTGCATTATATTCACCTGACTGGTCGTTTTCCGGCGGCTGTTTGAGGAGATTGAAGGACGGCAGCTGGTAGGACTCATTCTCCTCCTCCCCAGACACGCCTTGATATGGGTCTCCCGCTTCCGGTACAGCTGGCTTGTCATCCTGCTCTTCTGCCGGCTCCGGCCGCGGCGGCTGAGGGGCGGCCATGCTGCTTTCCGGCTGTTCCTTCTCCTCGGCGGCGCGCTCATTGAATGCCGAGATGATCGGCTGGACATATGGCTCTTCGGGAGCCGCCTGAGGTTCCGCGGGCTGTGCAATTTGCTCGCTGGCCGGCTTTTCCTTTTCCTTCTGATGCCTGCCCGCCCGGGTCCCTGCCGTCTTTTTCGCAGTCTTTTCAGGTTTCACCTTCGGCTGCGGTTTGAAATCGATGCTCTGCACTTTCTGTTTCAGCGAGGCGAAGGCAGCCGGGAACCACTCTGCCAAGTAAGGAGCGAGTGCTTTCCCCGTGATCAGGATGAGCCCCGTCAACAAGAGAAGCACTCCCGCTACCGCAGCGCCGGCAGAATCGAACAGTGAGAAGAACATTGCAAAAAGGACGGCGCCGACCATGCCGCCTCCGAGTGATCCGCTCCGTGTGCTGATTCCCCCGTTTGTGATGAGCACGTTCCATGTCTCTTTCAATGAGGAATCCGACAGCAGGACACGGCTTGCATATAATTCTTTGAATAATAATATATGGCTGAATAAAAGCAGACTTCCGAGTATGCACAAACTTCCCCCGACAATCCGGTTCTTCCAGCCCAGCTCGCCCCGTTTCACCATGAAGACAAGCGCCTGCAGAATCAGCATGAGCGGAAGTGCACCATGCCAGTTGCCGAACAGGAAGCGGCCTGCTGAGCCCAACCCTCTTCCGACCGGTCCGAATTCGAATAGGATGATGACGGCAAGTGCCAGCATGGCGAGACCGACCACTTCGAACAGGAGGGGATTCAGCTGTTTCTTGCCTTTCTTTTTCGGTGAGGGCCTTCTCTTTTTCTTTTTCGAGACTTTCTTGGACATGCTCTGCCTCCTTTTTGCGAAAAAAGGATTTCCCGCCTGACGGCAAGGAAATCCTCGAAAGATTGTTCAATCAGTATTCCATAATGATCGGGATGATCATCGGACGCCTTTTTGTTTGCTGATATAAGTAGGAACTGAGGGTATCCCGGATCTCCTGCTTAATGTTTGTCCACTCAAACGTTTCTTTATTCACATACTTTTCAACGATCTTGCGGATCAGCTTCGAAGCTTCTTCGAGGAGCTCCTCGGATTCCCGGACATAGATGAATCCGCGCGATACGATTTCAGGACCTGCCGCAATCTTCTTCTGCTTCCGGTTCAGCGTGATGACAATCGTGAAAATTCCGTCCTGTGAAAGGAGTTTCCGGTCGCGGAGGACAATGTTACCGACGTCACCGACGCCGATTCCGTCAATCAGGACATTGCCTGCTGTGACACGTCCGCTCATACGGATCTTACCGTTCTTGAACTCGACGATGTCGCCTTTGTCGGCGATGAAGATCTGGTTCTTCCGCATGCCGGTCTCCTGTGCGAGTTTCGAATGGGCGATCAGCATCCGGTATTCCCCTGTGATCGGAATGAAATTTTTCGGCTGCATGAGGTTGAGCATCATCTTCAGGTCTTCCTGGCTTCCGTGACCGGAGACATGGACATTCCTCGCCGACGTGAGCACTTTCGCGCCCAGTTTCGCCAGTTCATTCATCATCGAATAGACGGAGACTTCCGATCCCGGTGACGGTGTCACGGTGATCAGAACCGTATCCGTGTCTTTGATGCGGACATCGCGATGATGCTTGCGGACGATCTTTTCGAGGGCTTCGAGCGGTTCGCCCTGGCTGCCGGTCATGATGATGACAATTTCACTGTCATCATGGTTTCCGAGTTCTTTCACGGAAATGACAGTATCTTCAGCCACTTTCAAGTAGCCGAGTTTGAGGCCGACTTCAAAATAACTTTCAAGGCTTTTTCCGACGACGGCTACTTTCCGTCCGGTCTCCGCCGCTTTATCAAGCACTTGCTGGATCCGCAGGAAGTTCGAGGCGTAGACGGCAACAAGGATTCTGCCTTCCGCGCCGTAGAAGGTTTTCGACAGCTGTGCTTCCACGACTGTTTCGGACGTTGTATGGCCCGGTCGTTCGGCATCAGTCGAATCGGACATCAGGATGAACACGCCTTCTTCTCCGAGGGCGGCCATCTTGCCGAAATCGGGCTTGTACGGCCCTTTTGCAGCCTGGTCGAATTTGAAATCGCCTGTATGCACGATCGCCCCTTCGCTCGTATGGAATACGATGCCGAGTGCATCGGGTATGCTGTGGGTTGTGTTGAAGAATGTCACGTACGTCTGCTTGAAATTCATGCGGCTTTTGGTCGATACTTCAAAAAATTTGACATTGGAAGGAGCCGGCATTATCTTCAGGTGCTCTTTTGCGAGCGCCAGCGTCAGCTTGGACCCGTAGACCGGCGCCTGGACTTTCTGCAGCAAGTAGGCGATCGCCCCGATTGCATCTTCGTGTCCGTGCGTCAGGAAGATCCCTTTGACACGGTCCTTGTTTTCTTCCAAATATGTCATATCCGGAACGACAAAGTCGATTCCGAGCATTTCTTCTTCAGGGAACATGAGTCCGGCGTCGACGACAAACAGTTCATCATCGATTTCCACCACATACATCGATTTCCCCAGCTCTCCCACTCCGCCGAGCGGAATGACTTTGATTACTTCATTTTTGACTTTTGTCACATTATTTCCTCCTATGAAAAATTCCCGCACTAAACGACTAGTTCCCATTATACTTGACCGAGCAGTTCTGCACAAACAAAAATAGCCGGCATTTCTGCCGGCTGCTCATATCAGACGTCTTGCCGCTGCTTTCATACTTTCATATACTGCGTCCAGCCCGGGTTCACTTGGTGATGCACCAATCAGAGGGAGCCTGACCCCGCCGACGGGAATTCCTGCTCGGTTCAGGAAATACTTCACAGGAACCGGGTTCGGTTTTGAGAAGACTGCTCCGAACAGCGGAAGGAGGGTCCGGTGCCATTCCGCGGCAAGTCCGTTACGCCCGTCTTGGAAAGCACTGATCATCTGCTGTATTTCGCAGCCTGCAATATGGGAGGTCACGGAGATGACCCCGTCTCCCCCGATTGCGAGCAGCGGAAGTGTCAGCGCATCATCACCGCTGTATACCATGAATTCCTCATCGGTTCCTGCGATGATGTCCGCCATCTGCTCCAAGTCCCCGCTTGCCTCTTTGACCGCCCGGATGTTGTCGATCTTTGAAAGACGGATCACAGTCTCCGCAGTCATGTTGACTCCCGATCTTCCGGGGATGTTATACAGCAGCATAGGTATGGAAATGCTTTCTGCAATCGCTTTGAAATGGGCATACAGCCCCTGCTGGTCAGGTTTATTGTAATACGGTACTACCAGCATGACGCCGTCTGCCCCAATCTCCTCCGCCCTCTGTGCCGCACGGATCGAAGCTGCCGTGTCATTACTGCCGGCCCCTGCTATGACCGGCACCCGGTTATCTGCGGCGTCGATGACACCGGCCAGCAGTTCTTCCTTCTCTTGTTCGGTAAGTGTCGGGGATTCCCCCGTCGTCCCGTTGACGATCAATGAATCGGTCCCTGTCGACAATAGATGTTCGACGAGGCTGGCGGCAGCCGCGAGGTCCACTGTCCCCTCCTGGCTGAACGGCGCCACCATCGCTGTACCAATCCGGCCTAATCTCATTCGCTCATCCTTTTTAGTTATCGTTTCGGGAATGGATCCCGTCTTCAATCAGCTTCTCTGCAATCTGCACAGAGTTCAATGCTGCCCCTTTCAATAAGTTGTCTGCGACAATCCACAAATGGAAACCACGCGGATGATCCGGGTCTTTCCGGATCCGGCCGACAAAAACGGCGTCTTGGTTCTCTGCTGCCAAAGGCATCGGATATTCCTGCTTCGCCGGGTCATCCTGGACGATGATCCCTTTCGCTTCCGCTATTTTGCGGCGCAGCTGTTCAGCGCTCACGCCGTCTTGACCGATTTCAATATAGACAGACTCCGAATGGCCGGTCACAACAGGAAGGCGGACACACGTCGCCGATACCGAAATGGACTCATCCGCCAGTATTTTCTTCGTTTCGTTGATCATCTTCCATTCTTCTTTCGTATAGCCCTTGCTGTCGAACACATCGATTTGCGGAATGACATTAAACGCAATCGGATAATGACGTTCGGATCCGGCTGTCGGCAGCTGGGCTGCCGTATTGCCGGCTCTGGAATCGAATTGCCTGCTTTGTGATTTCAGTTCAAGAATCGCATCAGCGCCCGCACCGGACACTGCCTGGTATGTGGAGACGATGATCCGTTCCAGTCCGTACGCCTCTTTCACAGGATTGAGCGCCGCCACCATCTGGATCGTGGAGCAGTTCGGATTGGCGATCAGCCCTCTGTGGTTCCGCAGCGCCTGCGGGTTCACTTCCGGCACAACGAGCGGCACATTGGCATCCATGCGGAACGCACTCGTGTTATCAATGACTGCAGCTCCCCTCCTGATCGCTTCAGGTGCCAGCACTTCTGAAATGGCACCGCCTGCGCTGAAGAAGGCAAAGTCGATATCCTGGAATGACTCCGGCTTCGCCTCTTCGATCGTGAACAGTCTGCCCGCCGCCTGTATGACGGTTCCTGCTGAGCGGGAAGAAGCCAGCAGTTTGATGGATCGTATCGGGAAAGACCGTTCGATTAGCTTATCAAGTATTTTAGCGCCTACTGCACCGGAGGCCCCTACAATTGCAACATTATACGTCTGCATGCTGATTCTCCTTCTCTGAAGTGATGTTCCGGATCCGGCTCATCGTTTTTCACGTTTCAGGAATTATACCATAACAACGAATTTTCTGTAGGTCATTTTTCGGGAGTGTGTGTGATAAGAAGCGGCTGGAGCTGTTTCTTCTGAATTGCGGCAGCGGCAGTTTCCACAATGAGGGAAAAGTCGCTGATGAGGGAGTTTGGTTTTTTTACGGGGTCATCCTGTCCGAACGGGATGAAGAATACGTTTTTCATATTCAGCAATTTGACCAGATTATATGCGTTGAGACCAAGTGCATCATTCGTGGATATGCCGAGTACGACGGGTGCATGGTTCCGCATCGTCGCCTTGGCTGCCATGAGCACGGGTGAATCCGTGGCCGCATTCGCGAGCCTGCTCATGGAATTCCCGGTCATCGGTGCGATGATCATACAATCGACGGGTGAAGAAGGGCCGAATGGCTCTGCCCCTGCAATGGATGAAATCACCTTTTCACCGGTCGCTGTCTCGATCTTTTCAATCCATTCTTCCCCTGTTCCGAAACGAGTAGCTGCGGTGAGTACTGAATGGGTGATGACAGGGATGACGGTCGCTCCTGCGTCCTGCAGACGCCCGATCATCGGCAGCAGCTCTTCATACGTACAGTGCGATGCTGTGATTCCGAGGCCGATCCGTTTGTTTTGAAGCATAGTTCTACTCCTTTCCTCTGCACATTCTCAGCACTGCCTGCGCCAAGTACTCTCCCGCTCTGTGCGGAAAATGCTTGCCGGGCAGCCCGAGATGTACCGTATAGTATGCAGAGGAGGAACCGGGCTTTAGGCAGCCGGGCATCGAGGCCAATTCGAAGACATGCAGTGTGCTGTCCGCCTTCCTCTCAAACCAGGGGAAAGGTATCGTATTGACGAGATATCCGGAAGCGGGCAGATTCTCCGTATGAAGGAGTTCAGCCTTGTATCCCCGGGCTTCCGCTTCACCGAGCTGGGTGCCGGACCGGGCATAGACCGTCAAGTCCGCACCGAGCGCCGAAAAGGCTTCGGCTGCCATCCGTCCGACTCTTCCGAAGCCTGCGATCGCGATTGCCGTGCCGGCAGCCGGCTCTTTCGTCCGGGTCCAGAATTCACTGATGAACGCTTCGGCGGTGAGCCAGGCATTGTTCCAGACAAACCGCTCTTCCGTCAGATAGCTCCGAACCTCGTGCCCTCCCTGTTCCAGCTGAAGACGGACTTCATCGTCCATCAGGCCTGTAAAGAACCGGACGTTGTCCTTGAACAAGTCCGCCGGCAGGACGCCTGCCAGGCCGCGCACCGGCAAAATGATATGGGTGGGTTCCGACCGTTCGATAAGATCGATCAGTTCATCCGTCACCTCATCTGTCCGGCACACGTCACAAGTGTGTTTCGCCGCCTGCAAAACCAGCGCACAGGACTGCATCCGTTCGTCCGCCCCGACAACAAGCCAGCGACTTTCATTCATCGTATTCCGCTCCGTCCAGGAAGTGTGTCTTGCCGAACAGGATCCGGTGCTCGCCGATGAGGACGATTTCACTCCAGGGGATATACTCCTTCGAGGATTCCTTTTTCTGCAAGAATGGTATCTTTCCGCCGCGGTCCCTGATTTCAAAACCGATGATCGCTCCGCTGCGCCTGTCGAACAGCAGATCGGTATCCGCTAAGAAGCCGTACCGTATTCCTTCTGCCACTTGGATCAATTCTTTCTGTGCAAGCTCCGATAATAGCATGCATCCGCCTCCTCGCTGTATAGTCCCAGTCTATGACGGAACAGCGGAAAAGCTGACACCTGAATTTCTCACCCCGTCACCGGGGACACGATGGCAACAGCCGGCTCCGCAGCAAGAATCTGTTGTGCCAGCAATGCGACTTGCCTGACAGTGACCGCTCGGATCAGAGCTGTAACTTCCTCTTCTGTACGGTGTGCCTGGAGAAGAAGTTCGTTGTTCCCGTTCCTGTGCATTCTGGATTCCGTACTTTCCAGGCCGATGAGGAAACTGCCGATCATCTGCTCCTGCGCATGATGGAGTTCCTGTTCCGTCACACCGTGTTCAGCGATTTCCCGGATGACGGCCTGCACTGCGCCGAACAGCTCTTGTTCGTTCTCCGCGGAGGCTGCACCTCCGATGACGAAGGCACCTTCTGTCTCATGCCCTGCATAATAGGAATAGACCGAGTACGCAAGTCCTTTTTCTTCACGCACCTGCTGGAACAGCCGGGACGACATCGTGCCTCCGGCGATGCTGTCCAGCATGGCCAGTGTATAGATTTCCGGATCGGCAAGGGCCAGCCCCGGATACCCGAGGAAGAGATGCGTCTGCTCGATGTCTTTCGTTTTACGGACGGACCCGCTGTAAAATTGTGCAGGCCGCCTGCTTTCCTGCTGGTGTGGCCGGTCATTTCTGCAGAAAGTGCCGAACAGCTTTTCCACTGTCTTTAAAAGCTCTTCACCGAACTGACCTGCGATTGACACAACAATTCTTTCCGGGAGGTAGGTCCGCTTCATGAACTTCATAAGCTGCTGCCGGGTGAGCGGCCCGACGCTGGCGGCCGTCCCTCCGATCGGCCTCCCGATCGGATGATCCGGAAACATGACCGTCCATAACTGTTCGTCCGCGTCATCTTCCGGTGAATCTTCGACAGAGGCGAGTTCGTCGAGAATGACGGTCTTCTCCTTCTCGATCTCCCCTTCATCCATAGAGGAGTTCAGCAGCATATCGGCAAGTATCTCAGCAGCCGCACCCGCTTTGTCTGCAAGTACGGTCGCGTGGAGGCACGTCGTCTCTTTTGTCGTGAAGGCATTGATGTCGCCGCCGAACAGGTCAAACTGCTGGGCGATCTGCTTCGCTGTCCTGGAAGCTGTCCCTTTGAACAGCATATGCTCGATGAAATGAGCGATCCCCTCTTCGCCGGGCAGTTCGTCTGCAGAACCGGTTTTCACCCAGATGCCGAGCGATACGGACCTGGCATGCCCGATCGGCTCGCTGACGACCCGGACGCCATTCGGCAATGTGTTGATGGTTATCATGTTGTCGTCTCCTAACTGTACTAAGCAAAAAAGCCCCGCTCTCACTGATTCGTGGGAGGAGGCTTTCTGCAATCTGTTTACTCGCCCTTCTGCTCGGCTTTTTCCTTCTCTTCTTTCAAGACCACTTTGCGGGATAAGTTCACCCGGCCCTGGTTGTCGATCTCGATCACTTTGACAAAGAGCTCGTCTCCGAGTTTCATGACATCTTCGACCGACTTGGTACGCTCTTCCTGAATTTCAGAAATGTGAAGCAGGCCGTCTTTCCCAGGGAACAATTCGAGGAACGCGCCGAATTTTTCGATACGCTTCACTTTGCCCATATAGTACTCGCCGACTTTCGCTTCCCGGACGATGTTTTCGATCATCTTCTTCGCCTTGTCGTTCATCTCGGAATCAGGTGATGAAATATAGATCGTGCCGTCCTGTTCCGTGTCGATCTTGACGCCTGTCTCATCGATGATCTTGTTGATCACTTTACCGCCAGGTCCGATGACGTCACGGATCTTATCAGGGTTGATATGGATCATGATGATCTTCGGTGCATACTTCGAAAGTTCCGGAGCCGGTGCCGCGATCGTTTCCAGCATATGGCCAAGAATTTTCATACGGCCGATCTTCGCCTGTGCGAGTGCTTCTTCGAGGATCTGGCGGGACAGCCCTTCGATTTTGATATCCATCTGAAGTGCTGTGATGCCTTCTGCGGTCCCCGCCACTTTGAAGTCCATGTCGCCGAGATGGTCTTCCATCCCCTGGATGTCGGACAGGACGGAGTAGTTGTCGTCCTTCTTGATAAGTCCCATTGCAATTCCTGCAACCGGTGCTTTGATCGGAACGCCTGCATTCATCATCGCCATTGTGGAAGCACAGATGGAGGCCTGTGAGGAAGAGCCGTTCGATTCCAGCACCTCTGCAACGAGGCGGATCGTATACGGAAATTCCTTCTCGTCCGGGATGACAGCGGACAATGCCCGTTCTCCGAGTGCCCCATGACCGATCTCACGGCGGCCCGGCGCACGGATCGGTCCGGTTTCACCGACACTGAAGTTCGGGAAGTTATAATGATGCATGAACCGTTTCGTCTCTTCCAGACCGAGTCCGTCGATGATCTGGACTTCTCCGAGCGCGCCTAACGTACAGACACTGAGTGCCTGAGTCTGACCGCGGGTGAACAAGCCGGATCCATGAGTGCGCGGCAGGACGCCGACTTCGGAGGAAAGCGGGCGGATCTCTTCCAGTCCGCGTCCATCCGGCCGCACTTTCTCATCTGTGATGAGACGGCGCACTTCGTCCTTCACGAGCTGCTCAAGGACATTGCGGACCTGTTTCATGGTTGCATCGTCCGCTTCGTTCTCCTCGTAGCGGGCGATGACTTCGTTCTTAACAGCCGTGATCGCTTCTTCGCGGGCATGCTTCTCTTCCGTCTGGATAGCTGCGACAAGTTCATTATGGCAGCTCTCTTTGATGGCTGTGAACAGATCGCGGTCGAGTTCGAACAGTTCGATCTCCATCTTCGCTTTGCCGACTTCCGCGATGATCTTCTCCTGGAAGACAATCAGTTTTTTGATCTCCTCGTGGCCGAAGATGATCGCTTCCAGCATGACATCTTCAGACACTTCCTTCGCTCCGGCTTCCACCATGTTGATGGCATCCTTCGTACCTGCGACGACAAGGTCGATGTCGCTCGTCTCGAGCTGTTCGGGTGTCGGGTTCACGATGAGTTCCCCGTTGACGCGTCCGATCTGGACACCTGCAATCGGGCCATCGAACGGAATATCCGAGATCGAGATGGCCAGGGAGGACCCGAGCATCGCTGCCATTTCCGAAGAACAGTTCTGGTCCACGGACATGACCAGTGAAATCACCTGAAGATCATTCCGGAAGCCATCCGGGAACAGCGGGCGGATCGGGCGGTCGATCAGACGGCTTGTCAGAACGGCCTTCTCAGAAGGACGGCCTTCCCGTTTGATGAAGCCTCCCGGTATTTTCCCGACTGCATAGAGCCGCTCTTCATAGTTGACTGTCAGCGGGAAGAAATCCAGCGCTTTCGGTTTCTTCGAAGCGGTTGCTGTGGAAAGGACCGTCGTCTCTCCGTACCGTACAAGAACAGCACCATTCGCCTGTTTGGCAAGCTGTCCTGTTTCGACCGTCAGCTGTCTTCCGGCCCAATCCATCGTAAACTTCTTGTGTTCTGTCATGATTGATCTCCTCTCGGTTTACATCCTGCGCATACGTAGTATGTAGTACTTATCAGTGTATCAAATTCAGCAATGATATGCGAAAGTTTTCACTACACCGGCTGGAACCATCCGAAGAGGCTGCCGTCCGGCTGGTTATGTGCATAGAAAAAAGCGGGCAGAGCCCGCTTTTTCGGTTGTCGATATTAACGGCGAAGGCCGAGTTTGGCAATGAGTTCACGGTAACGCTGAACTTCGTTCTCACGCAGGTAACGGAGAAGACGACGGCGCGTTCCGACCATTTTGTAAAGGCCGCGGCGCGAGTGGTTGTCTTTCTTGTGAGTGCGCAAGTGCTCGTTCAAGTTGTTGATCTCTTCTGTAAGGATAGCGATCTGTACGTCTGCAGACCCTGTGTCGTTTTCATGAGTCTTGAATTCGTTGATCAGCTCATGTTTACGCTCTTGTGTAATAGCCATCCTTTTCACCTCCCATTCTGTAATATCCCCAAGTCCCGAGCAGCCGTTGGTGAATCGAGATGCCAAGGAAAAGGTTTGTGTACGCTGTACACTTTTCTATGATAACACTCCGGCAGCCGGCGTGCAACTGTCACTCGCAGTCAGCCAGAATTTTTTTTGCGGTCTCTTTGTCGCTGCTAATCTGCTGCTTCAGCTCGTCGATCGAGTCGAATTTCCGCTCGGCGCGGATGAACCGGATCCAGTCGACAGCTGCTTCCCTGCCGTACAGATCTCCGTCGAAATCGAACACATTCACTTCGATGGTCTTCCTCGCCTGCTCGGGCTTATCGAATGTCGGCTTGACCCCGATATTGCAGACACCGTTGTACTCAGTCCCGTCCACGGTGAAACGGACCGCATATACACCGTTTTTCGGGACGATAAGATCGTCTTCCGGTATAATATTGGCTGTTGGGAAACCGAGCAGCCTCCCCCTCTTATCACCGCCTGTCACTGTGCCGACAGAGCGGAACGGTCTGCCGAGCAGGCGCGCGGTCTCTGCCACTTCACCATCCGCCAGCAGCTTCCGGATTCTTGTCGAAGAGACTTTCTCCTCGGAATCAGCCACCTCACCGACTGTCGTCGCAGTGAAGAATCCTCTGCCGAGTTCCTGCATATCCGCCATCGTGCCTTTGCCTTGCCTTCCGAATGTGAAATCGAAACCTGCTGTCACATGCCGGACATTGAGCTTTTTCAGTATAACTTCCACAAACTGTTCAGGCGTCAGACCAGCCAATGTGCTGTCGAACGTGACGATGAACAGCGTGTCGATCCCCATTTCAGCAAGGAGACGCTGTTTCTCCCGCAGTGGGGTGATGTATCCGATCTTTTCCGGTCCTTTCGAAAACAGGTGGGACGGATGGGGATCGAATGTCATCACAGCCGGCTGGAGGCCGTCGTTTTTCGCTTTGCGGACGGCCTCACCGATCACCGCCTGGTGGCCGCTGTGCAGACCGTCAAAAAAACCGATGGCCAGCGAGAATTCCTTGTTTTTGATCGGGCTGATGCCTGACGCGGCATCAAGCTTGATGACGTCCACTGCTGTCGTCCCCCTTTTGTCGGTTGGCCGGAAACATTTTCACGGGCTTGATGAGTCCCGGTTTTTCCGGATGGCGTGCATAGACTGCCAGCGCTTTCCCGTCATCGGAAAACACGATTTCATCCGATGTTTCCAGCATGGCGTGCTGCGGGAGCACTTGTCCATTCAGGACCCGCTCCAGAAGGTCACTGGGTGCTTCGATGAATGGCAATCCGCATAGTGCTGACTCGAGCGGCCGGAGATGCGGCAGAAGCTGCCCGCTGTCCATCTCTTCCTTCACTTGCTCCAGGGTCAGGCAGTCTTCCTTCGTGAAGGTGCCGGAAGCCGTACGCACCAAAGCGGACATGTGTGCGGGATAGCCGAGCTGTTCCCCGATCTGCACGGCAAGGGTCCGGATGTAAGTGCCTTTTCCGCATGCCACCCGGATGGTGAACTTCGGTTCACGTCCCTTGAATTCAGACTCCCCGCTCAGCAGGTCGATCTTTTCGATGAACACCGTTCGTTCCGGGCGATCCACTTCTATTCCTTTGCGCGCATATTCATACAGCCTGCGTCCGTTCACTTTCACGGCGGAATACATCGGCGGAATCTGGGTGATCGGACCGGTCAGGGACGAAAGGACGGCAAGCACCTCTGCACGGCTGATCGATTTCAAGGAAAGATCCTGATCCACCGCCTCCCCATCCGCATCTTCGGTTTCCGTCGCTGTACCGATCGAGACTTCTGCTATATATTCTTTTCCGGAATCCGTGATATATGATGCAGTTTTCGTCGCCTGGCCGATGCAGATCGGCAGTACTCCTTCCACGTTCGGATCGAGCGTGCCGGTGTGCCCCACCTTTTTCGTACGCAAGATTTTCCGCAGCTTGAATACACAGTCATGGGACGTCATCCCTTTTTCTTTCCAGAGCGGCAGAATCCCATCCATATGAGTATCGCCTCCTTTTCTGCATTGTAAGAAATCTATGTACCACGGGAAAAAGGGATCGGGATCCTGTCGGATGCCGATCCCTTCCAGTTAACTGTCCGATCCGTCTTCTTTCACTTCCCGCAAAAGCGAGTCGATCCGGTTGCCGTACGCAACGGATTCATCGAAAGCGAAGTCGATCTCCGGTGTTTTTCTGAGGCGGATCCGTTTCCCGATTTCAGAACGGATGAATCCTTTGGCTTTTTTCAGACCTTCCAAAGAAGCCTCTTTTTCGGAGTCTTTTCCGAGCACCGAAATGTAGATCATCGCCTGCTGCAGGTCACCTGTCACCTCGACGTCCGTCACAGTGACGAAACCGATGCGCGGATCCTTCAGACGCTGGCCGATGATATCACCCAGTTCTTTCTTCATCTGTTCACCGACCCGGTTTGCACGCATTGTCATGGAGTTTCACCCCGCTTCACTATCTTACATAGTCAATCTGTACTTCCGTCATCTGCCATTCCGGATTGGACTCCAGGAACTTCTGGACCCGGCGGATTTCCCGCTCGGCCGCTTCAGTCGAAGACGCGACCGCCGCCACACCCAGTGTCGTGCGCTGCCAGAGGTTCTGATGATCCAATTCGGATATAGACACATTATACCCATTTTTGACGCGATCGATCATGCGTCTGAGAACTGCGCGTTTATCTTTCAGAGAAGCCGCCATTGGAATGATGAACGAAAACTCTGCAAAGACGATCACACCCGCTTGACTTCCTGCATGACGAAGGCTTCGATGATGTCGCCTTCTTTGATGTCATTGAAGTTTTTGATGGTGAGTCCGCATTCGTATCCTTTCGTGACTTCCTTGGCATCATCCTTGAACCGCTTCAATGTATCAAGCTCACCTTCAAAGATCATGATGTCATCTCGGTAGATACGCACTCCGGAATCCCGGGTGATCTTGCCGTCCGTCACATAACTTCCGGCAATCGTGCCGACTTTCGAAACTTTGAACGTTTCCCTGACTTCCACTTGGCCGATCACTTTTTCTTCGAATTCAGGATCAAGCATCCCCTTCATCGCCGCTTCGATCTCTTCCACCACTTTATAGATGACGCGGTGCAGACGGATGTCCACGCCCTCTTCTTCAGCTGCACGTTTTGCATTCGTATCCGGACGGACGTTGAAACCGATGACGATTGCATTGGATGCAGCAGCAAGTGAGATATCGGACTCGTTGATAGCGCCGGCGCCTGTGTGGATGATTTTCACATTGACACCTTCCACGTCGATTTTCATGAGAGAGGCAGCCATTGCTTCCACTGTACCCTGAACGTCCGCTTTGACGATCAGGTTCAGTTCTTTCATTTCGCCTTCTTTCATCTGATCGAACAGGTTATCCAATGTTACGCGGGCTTTCTCCGTACGTGACTCCTGGAGCGCGTCACCTGCACGGCTTTCCCCGATCTGGCGGGCTGTCTTCTCGTCTTCGAAGACGACGAAACGGTCGCCTGCCTGAGGCACATCGCTCAGTCCCGTGATTTCCACAGGAGCTGACGGACCGGCTTCTTTCACACGGCGGCCGACGTCATTGATCATCGCACGGACACGGCCGTACGTATTTCCGACAACGATCGGATCACCGACACGCAGTGTTCCGTCCTGGACCAGCAGGGACGCAACCGCACCGCGTCCGCGGTCCAGCTGAGCTTCGATGACTGTCCCTTTTGCACGGACTGCAGGGTCCGCTTTCAGTTCTGCAACTTCAGAAACGAGAAGGATCATTTCGATCAGCTGATCGATCCCTTCGCCTTTCAAAGCTGAAATCGGAACAAAGATCGTATCTCCGCCCCAGTCCTCCGGCACGAGTCCATGCTCGGTCAGTTCCTGCATGACCCGGTCAGGGTTGGCTGCCGGCTTATCCATCTTGTTGACTGCAACGATGATCGGCACTTCAGCCGCTTTCGCATGGTTGATGGCCTCGACTGTCTGCGGCATGACGCCGTCATCAGCTGCGACCACGAGGATCGTGAGGTCTGTCACTTTCGCTCCGCGGGCACGCATTGTTGTGAATGCCTCGTGTCCCGGTGTATCGAGGAATGTGATCTTCTTACCATCGGAAGTGATCTGGTAGGCACCGATATGCTGGGTGATTCCGCCCGCTTCTCCCTGTGTGACTTTCGTGTCACGGATCGAGTCGAGCAGTGTCGTTTTCCCATGATCGACGTGCCCCATGATTGTGACAACCGGCGGACGCTCCGTCATGGCAGCCTCTTTTTCTTCGGATGCTTCCCCTGCTTCAGGCTCTTCGAAGTAGATTTCGAGGTCCGTCTTGTCGATGCGGATCTCTTCTTCCACTTCCACGCCATACTCTGCACAGATCAGTTCGATTGCGTCTTTGTCCAATTCCTGGTTGATGGTCGCCATCACACCGAGAAGGAAGAGCTTCTTGATGATCTCAGAAGGTTCTTTGCCTAACTTGTTGGCTAGTTCACCGACGGATAACGATTCATAGAACGTGATCTTCTCCGGCAGCGGCTTTTCGATTTTCGGCATCGGATTCGCCGGGCGGTGTCTGCGGCGGCCCTGGTTGATGCCCCGTGCTGGCGGACGGCCGCCGCGGCGGTTGCCTCCGCCCCCCTGGCGGTTCTGCGAGGACGGGCCCTGCCCTGTCCGCTGCTGTGATCCCTGTCCGCCTGCCGGACGATTGCCGCCCTGGCCCTGCGGACGGTTTCCGGTTTGACCTTGTGGCCGGCTGCCGGATTGGTTCTGGTTTTGCGGGCGTGAAGAAGAACCCTGGCCTTGTGGGCGGCTGCCTCCCTGACCTTGCTGTCGGCTGCCTGTCTGACCTTGTGGACGATTGCCTGCTTGGCCTTGCTGGCGGCTGCCAGTATTCTGGCCTTGTGGACGATTGCCTGTTTGGCCCTGCTGGCGGCTGCCAGTATTCTGGCCTTGCGGGCGATTGCCTGATTGGCCTTGCGGACGGCTGCTGCCCTGCCCCTGCGGACGGCTGCCGGATTGGCCTTGTGGACGACTGCCCTGCCCCTGCGGGCGACTGCCGTCTTTTCCTTGAGGACGGCCGCCATTCGAATTCTGCGGACGATTTGTGTTGTCCCGTCCGGATTGCGGCGATTTCGCCGAATTGAACTTCTTATCCAGCTTGTCTGCTGAGCCTGAGTCGATCATGGACATATGGTTGGTGACATTGACGTTCATCTTCCCAAGTTCCTCAATGACTTCCTTGCTCGATTTGTTCACTTTTTTCGCGTACTCATGTACTCGTATTTTCGTCATTAGCCCACCCCCGTTATAGTTCGTTGAGGAGCCCAGACAGCTTTTTGGCAAAGCCGCTGTCTGTTACCGCGAGGACGACTCGCGACTCTTTCCCGATTGCATGCCCGAGTGATGCTCGATCCCCGAAAACATGCTTCTCAACGTTGTAGCTAGTACATTTATCTGACACTTTCTTCTTCGTACCGTCAGATGCGTCATTAGATAGTATAACAAGTTTTGCGCGCTGGGCCCGGATCTCGGACACAGCGAGCTCTTCGCCTGTTATCAATTTCCTTGCTCGGGCTGCAAGTCCGAGCATTTGATAAATTTTCATCTCCGCTGAAATCATTGGATGGCCTCTCTCCGGATTGCATGCAGCAAATCTGCATACACTTGATCCGGAACAGCAGCACCCAGCTGTTTTTCAATGGCATGACTGGCTTTCGCCTGCTCGACAGCCGACTCGGACTTCGAGACATATGTGCCGCGGCCTGATTTTTTGCCGGTCAGATCGACGGATACTTCGCCTTCTTTTGTCCGGACAATGCGGAGCAGTTCTTTTTTCGGAAACATCTCACCAGTGGCCGCACATTTACGCAGCGGCACTTTCCGTTTGCTGACTGCCATGCGGATGCACCCTTTCGTTCTTCTTATTGGTGGTCTTCGGAATACAGATCGATGGGCTCGTCATCGGATTCAGGCTCTTCTGTATCGTAGGAATCCTCTTCCTCCGCATAGATGTCGAAATCGCCGTCCTCCAAGTATTCTTCCTCATCCGTCTCTTCTTCTTCAATACGCGGATAGATACCGAGCTCCCGGGCATCCGTTTCACTCTTGATATCGATCTTCCAGCCTGTCAGTTTAGCCGCAAGGCGGGCATTCTGTCCGCGCTTGCCGATCGCCAGCGACAGCTGGTAGTCAGGAACGACGACGGTTGTCGACCGGTCTTCCTCTTTCACCTGAACATCCAGCACTTTCGAAGGGCTCAGTGCGTTCGCTACGAAAACGACCGGATCTTCGGACCATTCGACGATGTCGATCTTTTCACCATGGAGTTCGTTGGAGATCGACTGGACACGCGCTCCGCGTGCACCGACACAGGAACCGACCGGATCGACTTCCTCGTTGGCCGTGTATACCGAAATCTTAGAGCGGTCTCCGGCTTCTCTGGCAATGGACTTGATTTCTACGATCCCTTCGTAGATCTCCGGCACTTCCATTTCAAAAAGCCGGCGCAGCAGGCCCGGGTGCGTTCTGGAAACGAATACTTGCGGGCCGCGGGACGTCCGCTCGACCTTTGTGATATATACTTTGATGCGGTCATGCGGATTGTATGTTTCCGAAGAGATCTGTTCAGTCATCGGCAGGACGGCTTCCACTTTCCCGAGGCCTACGTAGAGGTTCCGCGCATCGAACCGCTCAACAATCCCGTTGACGATATCGTCTTCCCGGTCGATATACTCATCGTAGATCAGACCGCGTTCCGCTTCGCGGACACGCTGTGTCACGACCTGCTTGGCCGTCTGTGCTGCAATACGGCCGAAATCACGCGGTGTCACTTCCTGCTCCACGATGTCGCCGACTTCATATGCAGGATTGATAAGCAGTGCATCTTCCAGTTCGATCTGTAGAAGATCATCCTCAACGTCATCCACGACATCTTTTCGTGAATAGACTTTGATGGTTCCCCGATCCAGGTTCAGATCCACGCGCACATTCTGCGCCTGGTTGAAATTCCGTTTGTATGCTGTTACAAGTGCGGCTTCGATTGCCTCCACGAGCACTTCCCTGGTGATTCCTTTTTGCTTTTCCAAAGCGGTTAACGCATCGAGCAGATCGCTACTCATCTTCATCACTCCTGATTGGTTCAATTATGCCGAAAAGTCGATTGCATACCGGGCGACAGCAATCTTGTCTTTTGCGATCCTGACAGTCAGCGTCCTTGTCTTGATGCGCACTTGGATTTCAAGCGCATCCGGCTCGTTGACTATAAGGTGCCCTTCGAATTCTTTCATGCCCTCCACCGGCTCGTACGTCTTCACATATACGTAACGGCCGACCGCTTTTTCAAAGTCTTCTTCTTTTTTGAGCGGACGTTCCGCTCCAGGAGATGATACTTCCAAAAAGTAGTTTTGCGGAATCGGATCGGTGCGGTCCAGTTCTTCACTGAGCCGCTCGCTCACCTGTGCACACTGATCGATATCAATATCCGCTTCCGGCGTATCGATGTAGACACGAAGGAACCAGTCCCGGCCTTCCTTCAGGAATTCGATGTCAACCAGTTCCAGCTTGAGTTCCTCGACGATGGGGAGTACAAGCTCCTCCACTTGTTCGGTTACTTTACTCATTCTGCCCCTCCCTTACTGATTGTAATTTGCTTGCACACTCACAGTAAACAACAGAAAAGAGCGGGGATTCCCACTCTTTTCGCGTAAAGCTATAGCAAAAGTTAACTTCATTATACCATACACCGTCCTGTGCCGCAAATGTTACAGCCAGACCGGTTCCTGCAGCAGGTCCGCCATGCCGCAGTTTCCGGCTGGAAGGCCGCCAATCAGAACAGCGACAGCTGGTTCATCTCAGGCAGTCCTTCCAGACAGCCGAGACTGTCCATGTATTCGATGATCGTTTTGGAGACACGCCCGCGCCGCTGAAGATCTTCCTTCGACAGGAATTCCCCGTCTTCGCGGACTTCGACGATCGTCTTCGCCACGTTCGTACCGAGGGAAGGTATCGCATTGAACGGCGGTATCAGTGAATTGCCTTCGATGATGAACTCCGTGGCCGAAGATTTGTACAGGTCCGGCTTAGCGAATGTGAAGCCCCGCTCGCACATCTCGAGTGCAATTTCGAGTACTGTCACGAGACTCTTCTCTTTCGGAGACGCATCCAGGCCTTTGTCATAGATTTCCTTGATCTGTGCTCTGATCGAAGCGGATCCTTTGATCATCGTCGCCAGATCATGGTCGGAGGCCCGGACTGTGAAGTAGGCGGCGTAGTACATGATCGGATGGTGCACTTTGAAGTAGGCGATCCGCAGCGCCATCAGTACGTAGGCCGCAGCATGGGCCTTCGGGAACATGTACTTGATCTTTTTACAGGATGCGATATACCATGCAGGCACTTTGTTCTTTTTCATCTCTTCTTCGAACTCCGGTGTCAGCCCTTTCCCTTTCCGCACCGATTCCATGATCTTGAAAGCGATGGCGGGCTCCAGTCCCTGGTAGATGAGATAGACCATGATATCATCCCGGCAGCCGATCACTTCGGCGAGGACACACGTTTTGTTCTGGATCAGTTCCTGGGCATTGCCGAGCCAGACGTCCGTCCCGTGGGAAAGTCCTGAAATCTGGATCAGTTCGGAGAACGTGGACGGCTTCGTCTCCTCGAGCATCTGACGGACGAAACGGGTGCCGAATTCCGGCACGCCGAGTGTGCCCGTCTTGCAGTTGATCTGCTCCTCTGTCACACCGAGTGATTCCGTTCCGCTGAACAGCGACATGACGCCCGCGTCATCCGGCGGGATCGTTTTCGGGTCGATGCCCGAAAGGTCTTCGAGCATCTTGATCATCGTCGGGTCATCGTGGCCGAGGATGTCGAGTTTCAGCAAGTTGTTGTCGATGGAGTGGAAGTCGAAGTGGGTCGTCTTCCAGCTGGACCCGACATCATCCGCAGGGTACTGGATCGGTGTGAAGTCATAGATCTCCATGTCATCCGGCACGACGATAATTCCGCCTGGGTGCTGGCCGGTGTTCCGTTTGACACCCGTGCAGCCCTGGACGAGGCGGTCGATTTCCGCACCGCGCAAGTTGATGGCGTTGTCGTTCATATAGCCGCGGACATATCCATAGGCGGTCTTCTCTGCCACGGTGCCGATCGTTCCGGCCCGGTAGACATAATCTTCCCCGAACAACTCCTTCGTGTAATTGTGGGCATGCGCCTGATATTCCCCGCTGAAGTTCAAATCGATATCCGGCACTTTGTCGCCGTTGAACCCGAGGAATGTTTCGAACGGAATATCATGTCCATCTTTGCGGTACGGGACATGGCAGGCAGGACACTCCTTGTCCGGCAGGTCGAAACCTGAGCCGACAGAACCGTCCGAGAAGAACTCCGCCTGTTTGCAGGAAGGGCACACGTAGTGCGGCGGCATCGGGTTGACTTCGGTGATCTCCATCATCGTCGCAACAAGCGACGAACCGACAGATCCACGGGAGCCGACAAGATAGCCGTCGTCCAACGATTTCTTTACGAGCTTGTGGGAGATCAGGTAGATGACCGCGAACCCGTTGCCGATGATCGACTTCAATTCTTTCTCGATCCGGGCTTCCAGTATGTCGGGGAGGGTTTCCCCGTAGATGTCATGGGCCATCGTATACGTCAGCGACCGGACTTCCTCATCGGCTCCTTCGATATGCGGCGGATACAGATCATCTTTGATCACTTTGATATCCCCGACACGTTCGACGATGGCCAGCGGGTTATCGATGACGATCTTCTCCGCCGTCTCCGGTCCGAGAAATGCGAATTCCTCGAGCATCTCATCGGTCGTCCTGAAATGGACTTCCGGAAGGCTGTGGCGGTTCATCGGATTGGCGCCGCCCTGTGAGCGGACAAGCACTTCCCGGTAGGCAGCATCAGTGGGATCGATATAATGCACATTCCCCGTTGCGACGACAGGCAGTCCCGTCTTTTTACCGAGCTTGATCATCTTCCGCATGATGTCTTCAAGATTCCACTCATCCCTGACCAGCTCGAGTTCAATCAGATGGCTGTAGACCGGCTTCGGATGCAGTTCAAGATAATCGTAGAAGGACGCCGTTTCTTCGGCTTCCTCCAGCGACTTCTGCATGAGCGCCTCGAAGACCTCCCCTTTGTCACAGCCCGAGCCGACAAGCAGCCCTTTCCGATGCTTGACGAGCAGTGAACGCGGAATCCGCGGCACCCTGTAAAAGTAGTCCAGATGGGATTGGGATACAAGTCTGAACAGGTTTTTCAGTCCTTCATTACTCGTCGCAAGCAAGGTGCAATGGGAAGGGCGGGACCGTTTATAAGCATCCCCTTCACCGACGTTCTTATTGAAATCATCCAGATAGACGATGTTCTTTTCTGCCGCCTCCTGCATGAGACGGACAAACAGATGTGCTGTCGCCTCGGTATCGTAGATGGCCCGGTGGTGCTGGGTGAGCTCGATGCCGAACTTTTTCGCCAATGTATTCAGCCGGTGGTTCCGCAGATCCGGATAGAGCATCCGGGCGAGCTCCAGCGTATCGATGGCAGGATAGTTCTCCGTCTCGATGCCGGACTTCTTGCAGGATTCATAGAAGAAGCCCATATCGAATGAAGCATTGTGCGCGACGAGGACCGAATCACCGATGAAACCGATGAAGTCTTTCATGACTTCTGCCACTTCCGGTGCGTCTTTCACCATATCATCCGTAATGCCCGTCAATTCGGTCGTCGTGGAGGACAGCGGATGATGCGGGTTGGCAAAGCGCTCGAACCGGTCAATGATCTCGCCATTCCTCACACGGACCGCCGCAAGTTCGATCACTGTGTCGTATACAGCGGATAAACCCGTTGTCTCGACATCGAATACAGTGTATGTATCGTCTTCCAGCAGACGGTGCTGCTCGTCGTAAACGATCGGCACGCCATCATCCACGAGATTCGCTTCCAATCCGAACAGGACTTTGATGCCGTGCTTCTTACCGGCATTGTAGGCTTCCGGGAATGCTTGTACATTCGCATGGTCGGTAATGGCGACGGCGGGGTGGCCCCATTTTGCAGCCTGTGCAACGAGTGATCCTGCAGATGAGACACCATCCATCTGGCTCAGTTTGGTATGCGCATGGAGTTCAACCCGCTTGCGGCCCTCAGGAGACTTATCTTTCCTGACAATCGGTGCCACTTCCATAATATCCTGCGCCATCATGATCAGGTCACGGACGAATGTATCATTCTGAATACTGCCGCGTGCCCGCACCCACTTCCCTTTCGTCAGGGCTTTCATCAGCTCCGCGTCTTCGTTGTCACGGGAGAACATTTTCACCAAGATGGAATCCGTATAATCCGTGACTTTCAGAGTCAGCAGGGACCGGCCGCTCCGCAGCTCGCGGACTTCCGCGTCAAAGACGAACCCTTCGATGGCAATCCGCCGTTCTTCGTCCTGGATTTCCTTGATGCTGACCATCTGCTCGTCATGCCGGATCGGCGTACCAAGGGAAATAGGCCCGCTCGGTGCGTCGCCTTCTTTCTTCACGGTATCCCGCTGCTGCATCGCTTCCAGTGCTTTCTGGGCGTATGCTTCCTCCTCCGCTTTCCGTTCTTCGAAAAACGCAGCTTCAGCCTGCTGGTTCTCTTCCGGAAGATCGGACAGTGCAAATTCCGGAAAGATGCCGCTGAATCCGAATGATTCGTAAGCATCAGTGATGAGCCGGCCGTATTTGTTTTTCAGCGTGCGCTGCTGGACATCATTCACACAGCAGACAGTTAGCTTATCCCCGGATAATTCGGGTTTACGGGCTGTCAGCGCTTCCCGGATCGGCGGTGACACCTCACCAAGCTCATCGAGCACTGCGGGCCAGTACGACAGGATCTTCGCTGGATCTGCGGCACGGTTTCTAGCTTTGATTTGCAGCCGGATGGCGGCGATTGCAGAAAACGTCTCGATCACCCGCGTGCGGAACAGCTGGAAGATATCAAAGGGCAGCGGATCGTCCAATGTGATGGAAAACTGCCAGACTCTCGATTTTTTATAAATGTCCACACGCTCCAGTTCAGCATGCTGGAAGTGGACGGCCACTGCGTCTTCAGTCAGGCCGGTCTGCTGCAGAAGCAGCGACAGTTTAGTTGTAGCATCCATATTTTTTCTCCTTTCCCGAAAAAGAAAGGGAGGGCCGTCAGACGGCCATCCCTTGTCCTTACCCCATCCTGAAGAATTCCTGGAGTTTTTCAGTAACTTCCTCTTTCCGCCATTGAAAATGAGTCCCCGCAGTCCGGTATGTGACTTCCACGAACCCGTCCGCGGCCCGGCCGTCCACTGCAATCTTGACAGGAACACCAAGCTGATCGGAAGTCCTCTGCTTACTTTCCGCACTCACATGCCTGTCGTCGTACAGCACCCGGTAGCGGTAGCCTTTCATGACGGAATTCAGCTCATCGGCGAGCTGCAGCTGTGCGTCGTCGTCAGTGTCCTCAATCAGCAGGTGTATATCGTAAGGGGCGAGACGTACCGGCCATTTGAGCCCTGACTCATCACTGAAGTATTCAGCCGTCACTGCGAACAGCCGGGTGACATCGATGTAGTAATAACCGGTGGAGATCTCGAGTGACCCCTTGCCGGCAACGTCGATCGTACTGAACACCGGTTTCGGATCGAGAATCCGGGCGACTGTCACTGCTTTATGAAATGTCAGGGTGCCGTTCCCGTCAGGCGAGGGCTCCCCCTCTTTGACGAGACGCAGGTCCGCATAAGTATCAGCCGTAAAGTCCCGTTCCGGATTGACATTTTGGAGGAATGTATCCGTTTCGTTCGCACCGCACAAGCCGTTCACAACCGTCTCTACACTATAGTCCGCAATCACACGGAAACCGAACGGAAGCTGTACAGGTCCGAGTGTTTCCGACTGCACACCGAGCACTTCCTTTACGCTGCCGTCTGTCAGTCTGCAAATCGAATCGGTACCGAGAACTTTTTTCAGCTTCCATTCGTTCAGTTCACAGTCGTTTCGGATGAGCACCAGGACTGCTCCGTCATCCGTGTCATACAGGTACGACCGGATGATCCGGTCTTGGTCTATATCCAGCGATTCCGCCAGCTGCACGACATCCATGCCGCCGCCGTTTATCTTCTTGGCCGGTTTCTCCCTTACACCCGCTTCCCTTTCCTGCCGGGGAGCCTCAGCGAGTGCTGCTTTGGCTGCATACGTTCCGCTCTCATTCCGAGCGATCCATTCATCGCCGCATTCCGAGAAGGCGGTGAATTCATACTGTTTCACACCAGCCTGCTGTTCGCTCTCCAGAATACTGAATGGGGTGCCGATCCTGTTGAAGACCGCAGAAAACACGGAGTGGAGGAGCGTCCCGTGCTCCTCCGCCTCTTTGATGTCCGTATGGAACGAATAGCCGCTCATCAGGGAGAATTCTTTTGCCGCCAGCAGACCCCTTACCGGATCGAATGAACTGTCCGGACGGATATGCTGCTTGATATGGAACATGGAGATGGGCAGCTGCTCGGACGCGATGACCTCCTTTGCGATCAGCGAAAGGAGCACCATTTCATCCGATTTCCCTGTGGCATGCTCGAACTGTTCGTAAGGCAGGTCCACTTCCAGCACACCTGCCTGTTCCATCTCATCGCGTATCATCTGCTTCATATTAGCCAGCACTTTCCCGGCGAGCGGAAAGTATGCGTACATCCCCTCGGAAGTCTCCTGAATATAGCCGGATTGGGTCAGCAGACGGTCCGCTGAGCAACGGTTCGATGTTTCAGCGGCAGGTATGAAAACGCCTGATTGTTTCATCGTGCATCGCCTCCCTCAATCCCCCAGAGGGGTACTTGTCGTTCAGAAAAAGAATTTCTGTATATCATTCCAAGTGACGACCAGCATGAGCAGCATGAGCAGCATGATGCCGACAAAATGGACCATCCCTTCTTTTTGACGGTCGATCGGCTTACCTCGTATCGCTTCGAACAGGAAGAACAGCAGCCGTCCGCCGTCAAGTGCCGGCAGAGGGAGCAGGTTCATGATCCCGAGGTTGATGCTCAATACAGCCGCCCAGTTCATCAGATTGAAGATGCCGTACTGTGCAACTTCTTCGGTCGCTTTGTAAATACCTACCGGACCGGATAAAGCATCCAGTGTGAACTGGCCAGTTACAAGCATACCGAGCAGTTCAAATATCTTCGCGATCCAGTACCACGTCTGCTGCGCGCCGTAGACGACAGCCTTCAGCGGATTCTTCTCCACCGGGCTTGTGTAGTAGACGCCGATCTGGCCGAATGACTGGCCGGCATCCTCGACTTCCTCCGGGGTCACCGTCAATGTTTTCAAGGCCCCGTTGCGTTCCACTTCGATTGTCATTTCCTTTTCAGGGCTGTTCTGGATTTCTTCGGTGAATCCGTTCCAATCCGTCACAGCCTTGCCGTCCGCTTCTTTGACATAGTCACCCGCCTGAAGGCCGGCCGCCGCCGCAGGGCTGTCTTTCTGGACTTCGGTGATGATCGGTTCGTTCGTCGGCACGCCGTTCAGCAGGCCGAGTGCAAGGAAAACGAAGAACGCCAGGATGAAGTTGAAAACAGGTCCCGCCAATATAGTGAGGAACCGTCCCATGAGCGGCTTCGAATCGAATTGACGATCTTTCGGTGCGATCAGTGTCTTTTCACCTTTTTCGTAGATGACAGCATTTCGCGACACGCTGAAACGGACGAGGTTTTCATCTTCGTCGTATCCTTTGATGAAAAGCTCATCTTTCAAGTCAGCAGCCTCGGTTTCCAGGAAGAGGATCTCGGGGTTGGAGACATTCGAATTCAAATAGATCTTTGTCACTTCATCTTGGTCGTTCAGAATCAGACCCACACGATAACCGGGCAGCAGTTCCACGGTATCGAAGTCTTCGCCTGCCATCCGGACATACCCGCCGAGCGGCAGCAGCCGGATCGTGTAGAGGGTTTCCCCTTTCTGGATTCCAAGAATTTTCGGTCCCATACCGATTGCAAACTCGCGGACCATGATGCCTGCGCGCTTTGCGAACAGGAAGTGTCCGAATTCATGAAAAAATACTAAGGAGCCGAAAATAATTATAAACGAAATAACTGTTCCCATTTATACCCACCTTTTCAACCCGTTCAGGCTGTTATACTAAATACCTTATTTTATCATGGAATGGACGATTTGACGAGTTTGCCTGTCTGTCTCAAGGATGGCTTCAAGGGTTGCGTTCCGGATGGTCTGGTGCTGCTCCATCGCGCGTTCGACGAGTTCATCGATCTGGACGAATGTGATATGGCCGGCAAGGAACTGGCTGACCGCCACTTCGTTTGCTGCGTTCATCGCCGCAGGCATCGTGCCGCCGATTCGTCCGGCTTCATACGCAAGCGCGAGTGCGCGGAACCGGTCATAGTCCATCTTCTTGAAGTTCAGCACTGCAATCTCTTCAAGTTTCAGGCGCTGGGGCGACGCCATCGGGATACGTTCCGGATAGGTCAGCGCATATTGGATCGGCACACGCATGTCCGGTGAGCCCAGCTGTGCCATGACGCTCGTGTCTTCGAATTCGACCATGGAATGGATGATGCTTTCCTTATGCAGCAGACAGTCGATCTGATCGTACGGCATATCGAAGAGGTGATGGGCTTCGATCACTTCCAGTCCTTTGTTGAACATTGTCGCGGAATCGATTGTCAGCTTGCTGCCCATTGACCAGTTCGGATGCGCAAGGGCCTGTTTCACTGTGACATTCTGCAGCTGGCCGCGGGTCAGATCACGGAAACTTCCGCCCGACGCAGTGAGGATCAGACGGGTGATGGATTTCTCCTGCTCCCCGTTGAGCGCCTGGAATATCGCCGAGTGTTCACTGTCCACAGGCAGGATCGGCACATTTCGCCGCTTCGCTTCAGCCATTACGACATCCCCTGCTGCGACGAGCGTTTCCTTGTTTGCAATAGCAATGGCAATCCCTTCTCGGATCGCCGCCAATGTCGGTTTCAGACCGACACTGCCGATGACGGAATTCAGCAGGACATCCGCACCTGAATGGGCGGCTACTTCTTCAAGGCCTTCTGATCCGTACATGAACCGGATGGACGGGAATTCCGTGCGCAGCATCTCGGCGTCCGCCTTCTCTATGACCGAAATAAGCGGCGGATTGTGAGTGGCCGCTATCTCTCTCACTTTTTCGATATTGCGTCCGGCCGACATTGCGGCAAGTTCAAATTGTTCCGGATGTGCGGACAGTACATCCAGTGTCTGCAGACCGATGGATCCGGTTGCTCCGAGGAGGCTGATCTTTTTTTTCATTGTGAATACATCCCTTTCAATTAGCTGACAAAATGCAGCAGATGAAGGAGCGGCAGGACAAACAGAAGGCTGTCGAACCGGTCCAGTATACCGCCGTGACCGGGAAGCAGTTTCCCGGAATCTTTCACATCATACGTCCTTTTCAATGCAGACTCCACCAGATCGCCGAGCTGGCCGATGATCGAAGCGATGATCGTCACTCCGATCAGTACAGCATATGACGGGGAGACCGGTTCAATCATCTGGAATATGATCGCAAAGACGACCGCACAGATGATGCCGCCCAAGAAGCCTTCAACCGTCTTGTTCGGCGAGATTTCCGGCCAGAGCTTCCGTCTCCCTAATTTACGGCCGACAAAATAGGCGCCCGAATCCGTCGTCCAGACAACGACGAGCGCATAGACGATGAAGATAAGACCGGCATCCCGGGTCGCTGTAAGGAAGTAGAAGCCCATCCCGACATAAAAGGCGGACAGGACTGAAAATGCCGCATCGGAGAACGTGAAGCGGTTTTTGACAATAACAGTATAAATTAATAACAGTAAAATTATGATGAAAGCCGCTTCCAGTTTCGTATAGCCGATCGCTCCAAGCCATTCCCGTTCAGCCGTTCGGGGAAGCAGAAGAACCGCCGACAACAGCCATGAGAGCATACCTTCCGGAGAAGCCAGCCTGATGGACTGCATTTTCAGTAGTTCATGAAGGCCGATTGCAGCAATCGCATAGACGAGCAGCGTGAACGGCACTCCTCCCACTATGACAAATGGTATGAAGATTGCTGCAGCTATCACCGCGGTAAGTATCCGTTGTTTCACTTGAGATCCTCCCCTTCAAGACTGCCAAACCGCCTGCTGCGTTTTTGATAATCCTCTAGTATATCCAGCATCGTGTTCTCGTTGAAATCCGGCCAGAGCACTTCGGTGAATGCAAGTTCCGCATACGCCAGCTGCCAGAGCATGAAGTTCGACAGACGCACTTCCCCGCTCGTACGGATCAGCAGGTCAGGGTCTGGCAGATGCCGGGTCATCATTGCATCGCCTACGGTTTCTTCTGTGATATCATCCGGACGCAGTTCTCCGTTCTCCAGCTGACGGGCAATCCCTTTGACGGCTTCCGCGATTTCAAAACGGCTGCCGTAGTTCATCGCGAAATTCAGCACCATCCCGTCATTGGCCGATGTTTCTTCGATCGCTTTCTCGATCGCTTCTTTCGTATGGGCCGGCAGCAGTTCCGCACTGCCGATCATTTCGACTTTCACGTTATTTTCAACCAGCTCCGGAAGATACGTCGTCAGGAATTCACCGGGAAGTTTCATGAGGAAATCGATTTCCCGCTTCGGACGTTTCCAGTTTTCCGTTGAGAATGCATACAGTGTCAATACCTGCACACCGAGCTCATTCGCAAACAGTGTCGTCTTCCGGACAGTTTTCATGCCTTCATGGTGACCTGCTATGCGGGGCAGCTTACGGCTTTTCGCCCATCTGCCATTGCCATCCATGATAATTGCGATATGGGCAGGCATCGGCTTCCCTTTTACAGCTGCAAGACGCTCTTCGGCTGCCGACGGGAACGCCGTTGTTTTCTTGCGCAGCAGTTTATCGAACATAGTTTTTCCTCCACTCGACGGCAATTCAATTCATTCATCCTCTTTATCCTATCAAACTGACGGGAAAGTTGCATGCTAAAAAGGACGTCCTGTGCTTAGGACGTCCGATAAAATAGAAAGTTACTGTTCAGATTTCCATAATCTCTTTTTCTTTGTCTTCCGCGAGACCGTCGATTTTGGAGATGTACGCATCCGTCAGCTTCTGGACTTCTTCGCTGTAGCGGCGAAGTTCGTCTTCTGTGATTTCGCCGTCCTTCTCCAGTTTTTTGAGTTCGTCATTGGCATCCCGGCGGATGTTGCGGACTGCGACTTTCGACTCTTCGCCGTCTTTTTTCACTTCTTTGACGAGCTCTTTCCGGCGTTCTTCCGTCAGTGCCGGCACTGCCAGGCGGATGACAGATCCGTCATTCGAAGGCGTGATGCCGATATCCGACTTCAGGATCGCTTTTTCGATTTCACCCAATGTCGTTTTGTCGTATGGCTGGATGACCAGCAGGCGTGCTTCCGGTACGGAAATACCCGCCATTTGGTTCAAAGGTGTCGGGGCACCATAATACATGACGGAAATACGGTCAAGCAAAGACGCGTTCGCACGTCCGGCACGGATGGAAGCAAGTTCCCTCGTAAGTGACTGGATCGCTTTCTCCATGCGTTCAGTTGTCTGATCCATTACTGATTTTGGCATGTTCAGTTCCTCCCAACGACTGTACCGATCGTTTCGCCGCATACAGCCTTTTTAATGTTTCCTTCTTCCATTATCGAGAATACTACGAGCGGGATATCGTTGTCCATACAGAGAGTGGACGCTGTGGCATCCATCACCTGGAGTCCTTTGCTGATCACTTCGAGATACGTGAGCTGTTCATACTTCACAGCTGTCGAGTCGATCATCGGATCTGCCGAATAGACACCATCGACATTATTCTTGCCCATCAGGATGACATCCGCTTCAATCTCAGCTGCCCGCAATGCTGCTGTTGTATCCGTCGAGAAGTACGGATTTCCCGTACCTGCCGCAAAGATGACAACCCGATTCTTTTCGAGATGGCGGATCGCTTTCCTGCGAATGTACGGCTCAGCCACCTGGCGCATATCAATCGAGGACATCACCCGTGATTCAGCCCCCAGTTTTTCAATAGCATCCTGGAGTGCCAGAGCGTTCATGACAGTTGCAAGCATTCCCATATAGTCGGCAGTCGTCCGGTCCATCCCCATCTCGCTGCCGACTTTCCCGCGCCAGATGTTGCCGCCGCCGACTACGACAGCGACCTCGATACCGAGATCCAGGACTTCCTTCACCTGCACGGCGACGGATTTGATGATTGCAGGAGAAAGGCCGAAGCCCTGCTCTCCGGCGAGCGCTTCTCCGCTCAGTTTTAACACGATCCGTTTGTATGTAGGAGTGCTCATATGTATCCCCCATCGTTTTGGTTTCAGTTTTCTAAAAAAGAGGGAACACAAAATGTGTCCCCTGTCAGTTGTATAAGTGGAATCAGTTGCCTTTGTTCACTTGGCTCATGACTTCGTCCGCAAAGTTGTCTTCACGCTTTTCGATACCTTCGCCGACTTCATAGCGGATGAATTCCTTCAGTGTGCCGCCAGTCGAAGCGATGAATTCGCCGACTTTCTGGTCTGAGTTCTTGACGAATGGCTGATCGAGTACGCAGATCTCTTCGAAATACTTGCGCAGACGGCCTTCCACCATTTTCGCAACGATGTTTTCCGGCTTGCCTTCGTTCAAGGCCTGCTCAGTCAGTACTTTGCGCTCATGCTCGACTTCCTCTTCGGAAATCTGGTCATGTGAGATGTATTTAGGGTTCATGGCTGCGATGTGCATAGCGACATCTTTCGCAGCTTCTTCATCAGTCGATCCTTCCAGAAGCGTCAGTACGGAAATACGGCCGCCCATGTGCAAGTATGCACCGAAAGCATCGTTGTCTGTCTTTGTACGGATTTCGAAACGGCGGAGTGTGATCTTTTCACCGATTTTCGCAACTGCATTGGAAATGTAGTCAGCAACGACCTGTCCGTTTTCCATTTTGGAAGCAGTCGCTTCTTCAACAGTTTCCGGCTTCGTCGCAAGAAGGTGATCAGACAATTCTTTGACAAGTGTCTGGAACGCTTCGTTTTTCGCAACGAAGTCTGTTTCAGCATTGACTTCAAGGATGACCGCTTCGTTTCCGCGGACTTCGATTGACGTTGTACCTTCCGCTGCAATGCGATCGGCTTTCTTCGCTGCGCTGGAAAGTCCTTTTTCACGCAGGAAGTCGATTGCTGCTTCCATGTCTCCGTTCACTTCAGTCAATGCTTTTTTGCAGTCCATCATACCTGCGCCGGTTTTTTCACGAAGTTCTTTTACCATTTGAGCTGTAATAGCCATGTTGAATTCCTCCTATTGAACCATTTAGTGTAGGCTGTTCTCCTAAAAAAGACGATAAGTGGGGGTTGGCCGCTTATCGTCTTACCGTTTCTATTACTCTGCAGCTACTGCTTCTGATTCTTCTGCTTGAGCAGTCTCTTCGTCTTCACCCTGTTTAGACTCGATCAATGCATCTGCCATTTTGCTTGTCAGAAGGCGGACTGCACGGATTGCATCATCGTTTGCAGGGATGACATAGTCGATCTCATCCGGGTCGCAGTTCGTGTCCACGATGCCGACGAGTGGGATATTCAATTTATGAGCTTCTGCAACTGCAATACGCTCTTTGCGCGGATCCACTACGTAGATTACGTCAGGGATCTGCTTCATATCACGGATACCGCCAAGGAACTTAACGAGGCGTTCGTGTTCTTTTTTAAGCTGGGAGACTTCTTTTTTAGGAAGAACGTCGAATGTGCCGTCCTCTTCCATTTTTTCAATTTGCTTCATCCGTGCGATACGCTTCTGGATTGTGCCGAAGTTTGTCAGAGTACCGCCCAACCAGCGCTGGTTGATATAGTACATGCCTGCACGTTCCGCTTCTTCCTTGATAGCGTCCTGGGCTTGTTTCTTCGTACCGACGAACAATACCTTACCGCCGTCAGCACCGACCTGGCGCATGAAGTTATAAGCTTCTTCAAGCTTCTTCACTGTTTTCTGAAGATCGATGATGTAGATTCCGTTCCGCTCCACGAAGATGTATTTCTTCATTTTCGGGTTCCAGCGGCGTGTCTGGTGTCCGAAATGCACACCAGCTTCAAGCAATTGTTTCATTGAAATAACTGACATTGTGTTTTCCTCCTGTTTGGTTGGATTCCTCCGTGCAGATCATCCGCAGTGAGCGACCTTCCGGCACCATCTCCAGCGTCCCGGCACGTGTGTAGTAATACCATTTGCTACTATAACATACGACCCGTGATCAGTGCAACCATTACTGTTTGAATTTCAGGATGAGCTCTACTTCCGTCTTCCCTTTGCCGAGACGGCTCGCAATCTCCTCAGGAGAAATCCCTTCGCTATGCAGCCGGTAAACTTCCTCGAACGCAGCATCCGTACGGCCGTCCTGTCCGTGTCCGCCACCTTGTTTGCGTGCAACAGCCGATGCAGCCGGCCCTTGCTGGGCTTGATAGGAGTTCATAACCTTCAGCACCGGCGGCTTTGGCGGTTCGAAATCAGCAGGCTGCCTGTCCGGCCCTGGTGCCGTCTGTGCCTCATGAGTCTGAGCGGCCGGTTTTCCGGCCGCAGAGGAGCGGTCCTTCAGCTGTCCGAGCTCTTCGATCAGCCTGTCATTCTCTTCTTTGACATCTGACATATACAGCGCCAGACTGTCTTCCATCTCTTTCATGAGCTGCTTCTGCTGCTTTTCCGTATTGTCCAGCCTGGAAAGCCGCATATACAGCAGTGCAATGAAATAGAAACTGCCGAGCTGGAGGATGAACAGGAGCACTAGGAATATAGCTGTCATCCCATCACCCGCTAAAATCCACAAAGCCGCCTTTGTACGGATGGCTTAAGGTGGATTCTTTCTGATTTTGTTCCGTCTGCGGACGTTCGTCACCCGTTTGTCCGCTGCCTGACTGCTGATTGTTATTGTGCATCTTTTCGGACTGCGCACTGTCCATTACTGTGTTCCGCTGTTTCCGGGCTTGTGTTTCCGTCTGGGCGGCGGCCTGCTGATGGTTCAGCGCAGACTGCTGGTTTTTCTGCTCCGTGACTTTCCCCGCATCGAACGTCTTCGGAATCGCAATCTGCAGTTCGATCGATTTCAGACTCATAGGATCCCCCGATCCAGCACTTCCGGCAGCAGGACTTTCCGCAGCTTGAACAATGCTTTCGAATGGATTTGAGATATCCGGGAAGTGGAAAGACTCAGGATCTCACCGATTTCGGTGAGCGTCATTTCCTCCGAATAGAAAAGGCTGAGCACAAGCTGTTCGTTCTCGTTCAGATCCTTGATCTTCTGAACCATTTCACCGAGCAGTTCCGTTTTTACCGCCTGCTGTTCCGGCGTGACTGTCTTCTCGTCTTTCAGCACGAAGCTTTTGCCGGCATCCTCTTCGTCGTCATTCATCCGTTCATCGATTGACAGGATACTTGCAAAGTAATGCTCATGGACGGTCTGATAGACATCCGCCACCTCAAGGCCGGTATGCTCTGCAATTTCCTCCGGGGTGGCACTCCTCATCAGCTTCTGTTCCAATTTGCTGATCTGTTCTTCCAGCTTCTTGGACTTTTCGCGCGAGGACCTCGGCAGCCAATCTTCCTTCCGCAGGCCGTCCAGTATACTTCCCCGAATACGGAATGACGCGTATGTATCGAACTTCAGATCCCTGGATGGGTCGAATTTCGTGAGCGCGTCGAATAGGCCCTGGTATCCCAGGCTCTTTACGTCGTCTCTTGAAACATTCCTGGGCAGGCCGGATCCGATCCGCTGGACATGGTAGTTCACAAGCGGCATATATTTGCGCACGAGTGCATCCCCTGCGTCGGGATCCCGTCTGCTAAGCCAAAGTTCCCAGTGATCATCCTCGGACAGTTCCTTTTTCGCCATAGAATCCCTCGCTTCCATGCTAAACGGTATAATGTATTCCTAACTATTGAACAGTATAGCAAAACAGGCATCGTAAAGACAGTGTGCAGAAAGTATATTCATCACAAAAAAACAGCAGTTTCATCTACTGAAACCACTGTTGCCTGCTTTTATATTTCCTTCGTTCCTTCGTTGACAGTCCTGACACTCAGTACTCCTGATGCAGGGTCGAATTCGATTGTCCGGCCGCTGGAGCCCCCTGTGTCTTCCGCGATCAGCGGTATCGAGAGGCGATTCAGCTCATTCTTCACCGCTTCGACGTTCCGCGGTCCTATCCTCACTGTGTCACTGGACCCGAACTGGAACATCTGTGATCCCCCTGCAATCTTCGCTTTCAGCGACATGGGACGGACGCCCTCCGTCTTCAGCAGCTCCATCAGGGCGTAGATGCCCGTATCCGCAAACTTCGCAGCGTTAAGAGCAGCTCCTTTCCCCAGCGAACTGTCCGGAAGCATCACATGCACCATACCGGCAATCTTCTTCCTTTCGTCGTAGAGCACGACGCCTACACAGGAGCCGAGACCCGATGTCCGGATTGTATCCGATTCCCTCACCAAGTTCATATCCGCGATACCGACCCGTACGACCGTCTTCACTGCAGCCATCTTACATGACTCCCAAAGACTTGAAGATGGCGGCATAGGAAGGCGGATCGGGAAGCAGGAAGAAATGGCCGTCGACACTTTTATCACTGATGTCTTCCTCGACGATTTTCGTATCGATCACGATGACTTCGTCACTGTAATGCGAGACTTCGATCAGACCGAAACTGACGATCGCCCCGACCATATCAACGCTGAGCGACGGAACAGTCGGGTAGATTTTCAGACCGGTGAAATCGGACAGCGCAGACAGGTAGGAACCCGACAGGATATTGCCGAGTTCCTGCATGGCGGACAGCCCGATATCCGCCATCGTCTCCGGAGCGGAAAAATCGAAGGACGGATCTCCGACCAGCCTGCGGATGAAGCGGTTCGCCGAATCGATCGGCAGCACGAAGAACATACTGCCGGACAGGTCCCCTTCTATGCGCAGGAAAATCCCGACGACAACACTTTCCGAGCCGCCTGCGAGCTCGAACATGTCATCGAATGAGACGAGCGCCACTTTCGGCACATGCATATCGATGGTCCGCTGCAGCAGTTCGGACAGTGAAGTCGCGGCATGGGCTGCCCCGATATTGCCGATCTCCTTCAGGACATCGAGATGCATGTCCGTGATCGTCAGGTCAGTTGTCATCGGACTGTCCGTTCCTGATCGGCTTCAGCACGTGATCCAAGTTGAGCATCACGAGCAGCCGCTTATCGATCTTGGCCACGCCTGCCACGAAGTCGGATTCCACGGAACCGACCACTTCCGGCTGTGATTCCAGCGCATCAGCCGGAATATCGATTACGTCATTGGCATCATCGACAATGAGGCCGGCATCGAAGTTCTCAAGGTTCACGATGATGATCCGCGTATTGTCATCGTACTCGGTCACAGGAAGGTCGAAGCGTGTCCGCAAGTCGACGATCGGTGTCACCATTCCGCGCAGATTGATCACCCCTTTTACATAGGACGGCACGCCCGGGATCCGCGTGATCGTCATGAGCAATAGCTTTTCGATCGATTGGACGACATCCACTTCGATCGCATACTCTTTGTCGAGCAGTTGAAAGACGATCGTCTTGATCATCTTGTTTTCTGTTCCAGCTGACATTCGAATTTCCTCCCTGCTTATCTGATGAGGGCGTTGCAGTCTACGATCAGTGCAACTTGCCCATTTCCGAGGATGGTAGCGCCCGACAAAGCAAAGACGCTTTGCAAGTAATTCCCGAGTGATTTGAGTACAATTTCCTGTTGGCCGATGAACGAATCGACGACCAGCGCCGCAAGGTTCTCCCCTTTGCGCACAATGACGACGGACTTGTATTCCTCTTCTCCGTCCGGCAGGCCTGTCTGGAAAATTTCCCGGAGATCGACGAGCGGCACGATTTTTCCGCGGAAGTCGATCACCCGCTGGTTGTGCGCATTCAGGATATCATCCTTGTGTATGATTGCCGTCTCGATGATCGAGGACAGCGGAACAGCGAACACTTCTTTCTGCATCTCGACGAGCATGACTGAAATGATCGAAAGTGTGAGCGGCAGCTGGACCTGGAACAGGGAGCCTTCCCCTTCTTTGGAATCGATCGAAATATGGCCGCCGAGCGACTCGATCGTGCTTTTGACGACATCCAGCCCGACACCCCGGCCGGAAACATCTGTCAGTTTTTCAGCAGTGGAGAAACCGGATGACAGGATCAGTTCCGCCACCTGCTTATCGGTCAGCATATCCGCAGCATCTTCCGAGACGATTCCCCGCTCGATCGCCTTTCGGAGGACGCGTTCCCGGTTCACGCCTGCTCCGTCATCTTCGAGTTCTATGAAGACGTGGTTTCCTGAGTGATAGGAACGGAGCGTGACGGTGCCTTCCTCGGGCTTTCCTTTTGCAAGCCGTTCCGCAGGACTTTCGATGCCATGGTCAAGCGCATTGCGGATCAGATGGACAAGCGGATCACCGATTTCATCGATCACCGTCCGGTCGAGTTCCGTCTCGGCGCCGATGATTTCCAGATTTATCTTCTTATCGAGGTCACGGGCGAGCTGGCGGACCATTTTCGGGAACCGGTTAAATACCGTTTCCACCGGGACCATCCGCATATTCAATATGATATTCTGCAGATCCCCCGAGATCCGTGTCATCCGCTCCGTCGTTTCATTCAATTCAGCATTCTGCAGTTCCGCAGCGATGGACTGCAGACGGCCCCGATCGATGACAAGTTCTTCGAACAGGTTCATGAGTACGTCGAGACGGTCGATATTGACCCGGATCGTCTTGTTCGCGGAATGGGAGGAGCCGGATCGTCTGGACGAAGCCTCCGCTTTGTCATCCGCCTTTTTAACGGGCTTCTCGGCAGGTGCCGAATCAGCTGGCGGATTGGGTATTTCTTCTTTCGCAGGTGCCTCCACAGCAGCCGCCGACTCGTTTTCCGCCCGCTTCAGCTGTACGTGATGGATCTCAGCTGTCTCGAGTTCAGACACTTTCTCCACTTTCGCCTTGATATCCGCGGCGTCTTCCTTAGTGATCAGGACGACAGTGAACCGGTTATCGAATTCTTCATTCTCCAGCTGTTCCACATTCGGGTTCGTCTTGATGACCTCTCCGGCTTTTTCGAGTATTTCAAATACCATGAAGACCCTGGCAGCCTTCAGCAGGCAGTCGTCCCGGAGTGTCACGTCCAGTTCATAGGCATGGAATCCCTGGTCGATCGACTGTGTGATCACCGTCTGTTCGAAATCATCATAGACAAGTGCACCTGTGCGAGCAGGTGCCGCTTCAGCCGCCGGAATTTCAGCGGTTGGTGATTCTCCCGCTTCGATCTGATTGAGCATGGTCACCAGGCCGCCTACGTCCTTCTTGCCTGTTCCGCCGCCTTCGATATCGAGCACCATCTCCTCAAGTGCATCGGACGATTCGAACACGACATCCAGTATTTCCGATGTCACACCGATCTTCGAATTGCGGATGGCATCAAGGACGTTTTCCATTTTATGTGTCAAATTGGCGATGTCTTCATATCCCATCGTAGCTGACATGCCTTTCAATGTATGGGCAGCCCGGAAGATTTCATTGACAATGCTCAGGTCATCCGGATTCTTTTCCAACTCCAACAGCTGTTCGTTGCATGCCTGGAGATGCTCTTTACTCTCTTCGAGGAACATTTCCAAGTACTGGTTTGTATCCATCCAATTGCCTCCTTAAGACTTGACGTGCTCTGTGAGCAGCTTCCCGATTTCTTGTACAGGCGCCGAAATATCGGCAAGGCCGGCCCGGGCGATTGCGCGGGGCATGCCATAGACGACTGCAGTTTCTTCCGATTCAGCGATGGTATAGGTCCGGCATCTGCTTCTCAGCTGTTCCATGCCTTCCAGACCATCATGCCCCATACCTGTCATGATGGCTGTCGTGAATTGCTGTTCCGCCAATTCGGATACCGATTCGAGCAGCACATCGACAGCAGGCCGGTGACCCATTCTCGGCGGCTCTGCGTTATCCAGACGGATTGCATAGCTGACGCCTATCCGAACGACTTTCATATGGTAGCCGCCCGGCGCGATATAGGCTGTATTCTTTTCGACCAGCTCACCGTTTTCCGCTTCCTTCACATGGATCTCACATAGGCTGTCCAAGCGCTCTGCCAGGGATTTCGTGAAACCCGCCGGCATGTGCTGGACGATCAGAATAGGGGCCCCGACATTTTCAGGAAGTGAAGTCAGCACTTGCTGGAGGGCTCTTGGACCCCCTGTCGAAGTGCCTATGACGATCATCCGCTTAACCGCAGAGCGCGAAAGTCCCGAAGCGGCGGGCTGTGCAGTCTGCACAGTGCTTGTGGCTTTCGGGAACCGCTGTACCGGTTGTGCCGGAACAGCAGGTGTATCGGCCGCCCTGCGGTCAGTGATCTTCTTCATATCGATTTTTGAGGCATCGGTCACTTTACGGATGATCTGCTGTTCGCTGTCCCGCAAGTTGAGCGAAATGGCACCGCCCGGTTTCGTGATGAAATCGACCGCTCCGTATTCCATGGCGCGGATCGTGTTTTCCGCGCCTTCTTTCGTTGTACTGGACAGCATGACGATCGGGAGCGGAGCCGTCTCCATGATCCTCCGCAAAGCACCAAGTCCGTCGAGCACCGGCATCTCGATATCCAATGTCATGACATCAGGTTTGAGCGCTTTCGCTTTCTCAACAGCCTCCAGCCCATTCCTGGCTGTTCCGGCCACTTCCAGTCCGGGATGCGAGGAGATGATCTCCGAAATCAGCTTGCGCATGAAAGCGGAATCATCCGCGATCAGCACTCGTTTTACATCCTGCTCCATGATCATCCACGTCCTCTCGCAAACAATTTCTTGAGCTGGTTCAAAAATGTGCTGCTCTCTTTACTCTCTATATCGGTACCGGCAGAAATATAATTAGAGGCAATTGCATTCATTCTCCTGGAAACCGGCGATTGAGGGAAAAGTGTGACGAACGGTTTTTGTGCAACGACGGATTTCCGTACTGCCGCGTCTTCAGGCAGTGCCCCGAGTATCGTTGTCTCCTTATTCAGGAACTTGCGCATGGCGAACTGCAGACGGGTGATCGCCTCGTTTCCATCCTCTTTCGGCTGCACCCGATTGCTGACGATGAAAAACTTCTTTCCGGGATCCCGCAGGCAGATGAATTTCATCATGGAATAGGCATCCGTGATGGAAGTCGGTTCAGGTGTCGCAATAACGATGATTTCGTCAACCGAGACGATAAGCTCGATCGCACTCTCCGACGCGCCTGCCCCCATATCGAACAGGATGTAATCGTACTGCTGCTGGAGCACTTCGAACGCCTCGATCAGGCGGGAGAACTTATCCGCTGTCCATTCAAGCACGGACTCAAGCCCCGAGCCGCCCGAGATGAAGTCCAGGCCATCCGGGCTGCGGCTGATCGTGTCGGCAAGCGGCCGCTCCCCTGTCAGGTAATCTTTCAGACTGGACTCCGCCGTGGCCCCCAGCATGATATGGACATTCCCCATACCGATATCCATGTCGACGATGATGACCCGCTTTCCCTGCTTTTTGAGGGCGGTGGCAAAGTTTGTCGTGAAGTTCGTTTTGCCGACGCCGCCCTTCCCGCTGATCACGGCGATGGAATGGGCAGCGGTCCCTTCCGCCTGCATCATCTTCAAACGAAGTGATTCTGCCTGGTCACGCATCCGCCCCCTCCTCCAGCAGCAGTGTCAGCAGATTGCCGACCGTCGCTTCTTCAAGGTCTTCCGGCACTTCCTGGCCGTCCGTCATATAGGCGATCCCTTTCTGGAAGTCCGTCACCATATTATAGACAGGTCCGATCGATTCCGTTTCGTCCAGCTTCGTGAAGATGAATTGCCCGATCGGGAATTCGCCGAATTGCTCGGCAATCGCACGCATATCCGATTCCTTCGTCGTCGCGGCGAGCACCAGATATGTCTCCATTTCCAGATTGAAATCGATGAGCTGTTTCAGATCATCGACGAATTTCAATTCTTTATAGTTGCGGCCGGCCGTGTCGATGAAGACGATGTCCTTGTCCGCAAGCTTTTCCAGCGCCTGCCTGAAATCGTCTGCCGTATAGGCAACTTCGACAGGTGCCTGCAGCAGGTTCGCATAGGTCCTCAGCTGCTCGATGGCAGCTATCCTGTATGTATCCGTTGTGATGAAGCCGACTTTCCGCTTGTTCTCGATGAGCGAGCGGGCGGCAATCTTTGCAATCGTCGTCGTCTTACCGACACCGGTCGGTCCGAGGACGTTGACATACTTTTTCTTCAGATTCACACCACCGAACGGCAGGTCCGCCAGTTCCTCCTTCAGAAGTTCCTTTATAATCTGACGCTGCTCCGCCTCCGTGAAATCGGTCTTCTCCTCTTTCATACAGCTGAAGATGCGGTCGGCAGCTGTACGCACGAGTTCAGGTTTGAGTTCCTGGGCTGTGAGCCGGTCGAGCAGCGGCTGCATCGAGTCCGGATACTGATCGAAAGACGAGGATTTCTTCGCCGCTTTCAGCAGCAGTTTCATCTCCCGCATATCCTGTTTCAGTTCCTCGAGTGAGGGATCCGGACCGGATGTGGCAGATTGTACCATCTCATCTGCGGATGGCAGACCGCTTTCCTTCAGCACTGCCGGTTCGTCGAATCCAGCCACCACTTCCACACGTTTTTTTCGGAACATGCCGAGAAGTCCCTTCGGCTGGACAATTGTTGAACTGAGAATGACCGCTTCGTCACCGAAGTCTTTCCGGACCTGCTGCATCGCCTGCACCATTGTGTCTGCTGTATATTTCTTCATTTTCATGCGATATCCACCACCCCTACGCTCTGCACTTCAACCGATGCTTCCAGTTCGTTATAGGAAAGGATCGGAATCTGCGGGAAATACCGTTCCGTGATCTGCCGTAAGTACATCCGTACAGCCGGTGAACAAAGGATGACCGGCGACTGATCCAACAGTGCCACACGTTCGACTTCTGCTGCGATCGATTCCAGGATCGCCTGCGAATCTTGCGGATCAATTGTCAGGTAGCTGCCCTGTTCGGTCTGCTGGACGCTGTCTGCGATCAGTTTCTCGACTTTACCGGAAACTGTCATCACTTTCAGCGCCTGCCCTTGCGGCGTATATTGCTCTGTGATCTGCCGGGCAAGGGACTGACGAGCGTATTCCGTCAGCAGATCGACGTCCGCTGTATATTTCGATGAATCTGCAAGTGTCTCAAAGATGATCGGCAGATTGCGGATCGACACATGTTCACTGAGGAGCTTGGCCAGCACTTTCTGGATCTCCCCGACGGAAAGCGGTGTTGGTGTCAGTTCATCGACAAGGATCGGATATGTCTCATGGACATGGTCGATAAGCTGTTTCGTCTCCTGCCTGCCGATCAGGTCAGCTGCATGTGAACGGATGATTTCCGTCAAGTGGGTCGAGACGACGCTTGGCGGATCGACGACTGTATAGCCGAGGATTTCCGCGTCTTCCTTGACCTCTTCCGTGATCCATTTCGCTGGGAGGCCGAATGACGGTTCGATCGTGTCGATACCCGGGATCGAATCATCGCCTCCCGGGCTCATGGCGAGATAATGGTCGAGCAGGAGCTCCCCGCGCGCCATTTCACTGCCTTTGATTTTGATGCGGTATTCGTTCGGCTGGAGCTGGATGTTATCCCGGATCCGCACGACCGGGATGACAAGACCGAGCTCGAGTGCAAGCTGTCTGCGGATCATGACGACGCGGTCAAGCAGGTCCCCTCCCTGTGATGCATCCACCAGGGGAATCAGACCGTAGCCGAATTCGAACTCGATCGGATCGACGTTAAGCAGATTCACGACGTTCTCCGGGCTCTTCAGCCCTTCCGTCTGCTCACTCTCCTCCAATTCAAGCAGCTCCTCTTCATCCTCCTCTTTCGGACGGGACATGAAGAACGCGCTGGCAGCAAGAGCTCCGGCAACCGGAATCGTCAGGATGTTATTGATCGGCGTGAACAGGCCGAGCAGAAGGATCGTACCGCCAGCCACATACAGCAGTTTCGGCTGACCGAGCAGCTGGCTCGTGATGTCCGTGCCGAGATTGCCCTCGGAGGCCGCGCGGGTGACGACGATACCGGTCGCTGTCGAAATCAGCAGAGCAGGGATCTGGGAAACGATCCCGTCACCGACCGTCAGCTTGGAGAACTGTGTGGCGGCTTCGGCAAACGGAAGTCCGAGCTGCACGACTCCGATGATCATTCCCACAAGAAGGTTGATCATGACGATGATGATGCCGGCGATGGCGTCCCCTTTGACGAACTTGGTCGCCCCGTCCATGGCGCCGTAGAAGTCCGCCTCGTTGCTCACTTTCTCCCGCCGCTCCCGGGCCTGCGTGTCGGAGATCATGCCTGCGTTCAAGTCGGCATCGATACTCATCTGCTTTCCGGGCATCGCATCGAGCGTGAAACGCGCCGCCACTTCGGAGACCCGTTCGGACCCCTTTGTGATGACGATGAACTGGATGATGATCAGGATGACGAAGACGACCATCCCGACGATGACATTGCCGCCGGTGACGAACGAGCCGAACGTATCGACGACGCCGCCGGCACTTCCGTCACTGAGGATCGCACGGGTCGTCGATACGTTGAGACCGAGACGGAACAGTGTCAGGAGCAGCAGCAGCGACGGGAATATCGAGAACTGCAGCGCTTCCTGCATGTTCATCGCCGTCAGGAGGACGAGCAGAGCAAGCGTGATATTGATGATGATCAGAAAACTGAGCAGCCAATGGGGCAGCGGGATGACAAGCATCGCAACAATCATTATGACGGCCGCGAGCACACCCATATCTTTGAATTGCATGTCATCCCTACTTTCTGTTGGTCATTTAGATTTTCCGCTGGATCCGGTAGACATATGCGAGCACTTCCGCAACCGCTTTGAAAAACTGGTCCGGTATGCTTGAGCCGATCTCCGCATCCGAATAGAGCGCACGGGCCAGCGGACGGTTCTCCACGGTGACGATGTTATGCTCTTTCGCGATCAGCTTGATCTTCTGGGCGATGAAATCCGCACCTTTCGCCACGACGACCGGCGCATCCATCTCCCCGTCCTTGTACTTCAGCGCGATGGCGTAGTGGGTCGGGTTGGTGATGACGACATCCGCTTCCGGCACTTCCTGCATCATGCGGCGCATTGCCATTTCACGCTGCCGCTGTTTGATCCGCGATTTGATCTGCGGATCCCCTTCCATGTTCTTGTATTCGTCTTTGATGTCCTGTTTCGACATCCGTAAATTCTTCTCATAGTCAAATTTCTGATAGAGGAAATCCAAGATGGAGATGAACAGCAGGACAAAGGATGCGGCGATCCCCATCAGTGCAACGAGCTCAGCGATCGTCTTCATGGATGCGGAAGGCGTCTTGAACGCCAGATCGAGCACTTTGTCGATGTTCATATACAAAACAATCGAGGTTACGCTGCCGATGAACGAGATTTTCAGCAAGGACTTCAGCAGTTCGACGATCGCCCGGATGGAAAAGATCCGTTTCAGCCCTTTGATCGGATCGATCTTTTTCAAATCGAATTTCAGCGGCTCCCCGGTGAACAACAGGCCGAACTGGATCAGGTTCCCTGCAATCGCGGCTATCATCGCGACGAGCATGATCGGCAGCAGGACGATCGCCATCTCCTTCACCACTTCGACGTAGATGAGCATCGTCTGATCGATGTCGAGCTTTTCCATGGTGACATATGTCTGGAAAGTCTGCTTGAAGAACTGGAAGAACCGCTCTTTCATGAGCCCCGCGGCAAAGAACAGGAACAGGAAGACGGACAGCAGCACAATGGCGCTCGTCACGTCCTGGCTTTTGAGCACCTGCCCTTTCTTCCGGGAATCCTCCCGTTTTTTCGGTGTCGCCTTTTCAGTTTTCTCCCCTGCAAAGAACTGAAGATCCAAACGCAGCATCCGGTTATCCTCCTAACAGCACCATCAGATCCCTCATGCTGATCGACATCACTTCAAAGATTTTCTGCATCATGGCCACGATGACCGAACCCATGATGAACAGGACAAGGAACCCGACACCGATCTTGATCGGGAATCCGATGACGAAAATGTTGAGCTGCGGCACAGTCCGCGCGGTGATGCCGAGGGCCAGGTCGACCAGGAACAAAGTCGCGACGATCGGGATCGCCATCTGGAACGAAATCGCGAACACGGCCGCCACTGTCCGTAAGACAAGATGGGCGGCATCCCCATTCCCGAAGTGCGGAAAGACCTGGTCGATCGGCAGGAACTGGTAACTGTAGAACATGCCGTCAAGCAGGACATGATGACCATTCACCGCAAGCAGCAGAAGCAGCGCGAGTGAGTTGAAAAACTGGCCGAGGAGCGGTGATTGCGTACCCGTCTGCGGATCGATGACGTTCGCGATGGCGAATCCCATCTGGAAATCGATCAGCCCGCCCGCCACCTGGATGGCCGCCATGACGATGAACGCGATAACGCCGATCGACAATCCGATGACCGCTTCTTTCAAAACTAATAGTATGTATTCCCCATTGATGTCGACCTGGGGGGCATCCAGTGTAAAGACGAGCACCCAGGACAGCAGGACGGCTATGCCGATCCGCATGACCGGAGGGATGGCGCGATACGAAAACAGCGGCATCGTCACGAAAAATGCGGCAATCCGGGTCAGTACCAATAAATATACGGAGACGAAGGGAAGGAACGCTTCCATTCCCGTTACCCTACATACCGGGACAGGTTGTCAAAAATGTCGATCGCATAGGCGGTCACTTTCGACAGCATCCACGGGCCGAAAAACACGATCGCCACCATGACGGCGATGATCTTCGGGACGAATGCGAGAGTCTGTTCCTGGATCTGCGTGGTCGCCTGGAAGATACTGACTGCAAGCCCTGTCACAAGTGCGACAATGAGAAGAGGGCCGGATGCCATCAGGATGACCCAGACGGATCGTTCAGCAAAATCCACTATCATTTCTCCTGTCACACGGATCCCTCCTAAAAGCTCTGCAGCAGTGATTTGACGATCAGATACCAGCCGTCCACGAGAACGAACAGCAGGATCTTGAATGGCAGCGAAATCATGACCGGCGGCAGCATCATCATCCCCATCGACATGAGGACGCTGGCGACGATCATATCGATGACCAGGAACGGGATGAACACCATGAAGCCCATCTGGAACGCGGTCTTGATTTCGCTGAGGGCGAATGCCGGCACCATCATCGTAAGCGGGATATCCTCCATCGTCTCCGGCCTGTCCGCATTATTGTAACGCAGGAACAGTTCAAGGTCTTTCTGGCGTGTATGGTTCCCCATGAATTCCTTGAACGGGACGCTCGCTTTGCTATAGGCCTCATCGAGTGAAATCTCTTCATTGAACAGCGGCGTCAGCGCCTGGTCATTCACTTGCTGGAACGTCGGCGCCATGATGAAGAAGGTGAGGAACAGCGCGAGTCCGACAAGCACCTGGTTCGGCGGCATCTGCTGGGTCGCTAGCGCCGACCGGACAAATGACAAAACAATAATGATCCTGGCGAACGATGTCATCAGGATCAGGATTGCCGGTGCCAGTGAAAGGACAGTCAGAAGAAGAAGCATCTTGACGGATGTCGATACTGCACCCGGATCACTATCCGAAAAAAATTGCATGAAATCAGTCATTCCGATTGCGCTCCTTCTCCGTCAGCTGATTCAGCTTTCGCTTCCTCTCATTCTCGATTTCAGTCAGCTTCGTTTTGAATACATTCCCGAAGTTCCCCGGGTCTTCTTGTTTTTGGTATGGGTTCCGCTTCCCGGCTTTCAGGCGTTCCAGCAGCCCGAGAATCGGACTGTGCTGCACGGTATCCGCTTCCTGCTCATAATAGGCAGTCAGCTGTTCAATCTCTTCGGGGTCTGTCAGTTCTTTCAGCAGACGGACGTCTTCCCCGACACCGATCAGATAGAACCGGCCGCCGATTTCGATAAGCTGGACCGATTTCTGCTGGCCGAGGGACAGGCCGCCCATGTTCTTCATGAGTTTGCCGTTTTGCGAAATCCGGTTGCGTGCATTCACGAGCCGCACCAAGCCGTAGATGAGAGCGATGACGAACAGCAGGGCAAGCCCTGTCTTCACATAATCCCATACGGACAGGCCGACCGCCGGCGCATCAGCAGGCGATTCTTCGCCAGCAGGCGGCTGTTCCGCTTTGACAGGCTCTTTTCCTTTGTCCTCTTCCTTGTTCTTCTTCAGATAATCGGTGACCGATGTGTCTTTTTCGGCATGCGCCACTTCAGAAGGAATCCCCGCGGCCAGTACGACCGCGAGGCAGATGATCAGGAAAAGGGTTGCTTTCGTACGGAAGAACGGATCAGCTGAGTGCTTTTTCAATCGCTTCTACAACCCGGTCCGCCTGGAAAGGCTTGACGATGAAGTCTTTTGCACCTGCCTGGATCGCATCGATGACCATCGCCTGCTGACCCATTGCCGAACACATGATCACTGTCGCATTCGGATCTTTTTCCTTGATGGCCTTCAATGCTGCAATCCCGTCCATTTCCGGCATTGTAATATCCATCGTGACCAGATCCGGCTTGAGTTCGAAATACTTCTCGACCGCCTGGGCGCCGTCTGCCGCTTCCCCGACGACTTCAAAGTTGTTTTTAGAGAGAATATCTTTCACCATCATGCGCATGAATGCAGCATCATCTACAATTAGAATACGTTTTGACATAGCAATGACCTCCAAGTTTTAGCGTAAATTGTTTAACCGTTCTGTCTGGCTCAGTATATCAGTGATCCGGACACCGAAGTTCTCGTCGATGACGACGACTTCCCCTTTGGCGATCCTCCGGTTGTTGACGAGGATATCGACTGGTTCCCCTGCCAGCTTGTCGAGTTCGATAATGGAGCCGCTCGACATTTCAAGGATCTCTTTGACCGACCGCTGCGTCCGGCCGAGTTCGACGGTCACGCGGAGCGGGATATCCAGCAGGAGGTTCAGGTTCGAAGCCTCCGACTGGGAAAGCGAAGGTGCGTCAAAACTTGCAAACTGCGCCTGCTGCACATCGAGCTGCTGATGTGCCTGCTGACGCGGAGGCAGCTGCTGCTGCGGTTCGGCGTAAGCCGGCTGTGACGTCTGCTGCTGTGAATGATCATACTGGGGCTGGACCGGCTGCTGGTAGGAAGGTTCCTGGCGCGGCGGCTCCTGCGCAGGTGCTGCCTGCTCTTGCGGTCTCATCCGTTCAGGTTCCGCGACTGTCGGTGCCGCTTCAGCTGCCGGGTCGCCGACGAGTGCAGCGACAAGCTCCTTGCCAAGGTCCAGCGGGAATAGCTGCATGATGTTCGAATCGATCAGTTCGCCGACTTTCAAGTTAAATGACACCCGGATCAGCAGATTGGTGTTCGGGATGCTGTCCGTGCCTTCATCCGCCTGGACATCAAGAAGCTCGATCGTCGGAGGCGAGATGTCGACTTTCTTGTTGAATACGGTCGACATACTTGTCGCCGCAGACCCCATCATCTGATTCATCGCTTCCTGTACAGCGCTCAGATGGATTTCACCGAGACTTTCATCCGGCGACAGGCCGTCCCCGCCGAGCATGAGATCCGCAATGATCGCAGCGTCACTCTGTTTGATGACGAGCAGGTTCGTACCGCTCAGACCGGCTGTATATTCGACGCCTACCGCAACGTACGGATGGACAAACTCCGTATCGAGATCGTTGCGATCGATGACCGAGATGGTCGGTGTTGTAATTTCGACTTTCTGGCCAAGCAGCCCGGATAACGCGGTTGCGGAACTTCCGAAAGAGATATTGCCGATCTCCCCGAGAGCATCCTGTTCCATATCGTCCAGGTAGTCCTCCGTACGGATTTCCTGCTGGCCGCCGTTCTCCGCCTCGCCTCCCGTGTCGATGGATTCGCCGCGCAGGAGGGCTTCGATCTCTTCCTGTGAAAGGATATTATCACTCATCATCTTCGTCATCCCCTCCAATCAGGGTATCTAGTATTTGGACAGCCATCCGGTTGCGCAGATGGCCGGGCTGTGCTGTAAATTTCGGAACACCGCTCACTTCGATCGTCAGCGGGTCGTCATATGCGGTATCGAGCTGGATGACATCCCCCTGCTGGAGATACAACAGGTCCTCGACGGTCATCGTGCCCTCCCCCAAGTTTGCAACAACGGGAAGGCTCGCTTTCCTGATCCGCTTCTCGAGGACGACACTCTGTTCGGGTGTCGGTTCCTTCTTGTTCGTCTGCATCCAGTACTGGACCGACAAATTCGGGACGATCGGCTCGAGGACGACATGCGGGATGCAGATGTTGATCATCCCGCTCGACTCGCCGATGACAATGTTGAATGAAATGACGACGACCGTCTCGTTCGGCGAAATCATCTGCAGAAACTGCGGATTCACTTCCATTTCAGCCAGATACGGATCGATGTCCGCGATATTAGCCCATGCTTCCCGCAAATTGTCGAATGACCGTTCAAAGAGCGAGGTGAGGATCTTCGTCTCGATTTCCGTCATATTGTCGATTTTGCCGGAGCTTTCCCCGTATCCGCCCATCAGCCGCTCGAGCATGGAATAGGCGACGTTCGGGTTCACTTCCATGATGATGTTGCCTTCAAGGGGCGGAACTTCGAATATATTGAGAAGGGTCATGTTCGGGATTGAGCGGATGAATTCCTCAAAAGGAATCTGGTCGACCGACGCAACGTTGATCTGGATATACGTCCGGAGCTTCGCCGAGAAGTACGTTGTCAGCAGCCGGGCGAAGTTCTCATGGATCCGCGTCAGACTGCGGATCTGGTCTTTCGAGAACCTGAGCGCCCGTTTGAAATCATACACTTTCACTTTCTTCGTTTCGTCCTCTTTCTTCATTTCGTCCGCGGTCATTTCACCTGTGGAAATGGCGGACAGCAGTGCATCAATCTCATTTTGCGATAAGATATCTCCCGACATGGGGCCACCTCCTTGTGCCGCTCAAGCGTAAGCGTTATTGGATGATATAGGATGTTATATAGACTTTCTCGATCTTGCCCTCTTTCATGAGAGGATTGAGCTGCGCCTTGATGGCGTCTTCGAATTTCTGCTTGCCGGCTTTGCCTTCGAAATCTTTTGCTGTCATTTCAGACAGTTCCTGGATGACGAGGTTGTTGACCTGGAAGTCACGTTTCGTCAGTTCTTCGGCTGCTTTCTTGTTCTCCGTCTGGATCTTCAGCGAGATCCGGATGAACTGCCGGCCGCTCAGGTTCGTCGTGATTTCGGGTACGTCGACGGAAGCCTCGATGATCTCATCGATCGATGGCTCTTTCGGCGCGGCGTCCCCTTTGTTGAACTGGAGGACCAGGATCAGGCCGACCACACCGACGAGGGTGATGGACACCAGGATGATCAGGGAGACGGTCAGGACTTTATTCTTCATCTTCTTCACCTCGCAAGTGGGGATTCGACAGCAGCTGGACGGTGCGGTAGAACTCGGTGATCCGGGTGTTGACCGTCTCGAGGGAGTCCAGTACGACATAGGTCGTGCCCGTCGTCAGTGTGATTTTCGTATCCGGCATGGATTCGACTTTTTCTATGTAGAGCGCATTCAGATGGAACGGCGCTCCGTTCAGGCGTGTCACTTCTATCATATGTAAAGGGCCGGGCATAAGAGCCGGCCCGACCCTCCTTTGGCAAATGAAATATGTCTTATCCTGCTAAAAACCGTTGTCCTGCGCTGAAGGCACGACAGCCAGCGTTTTAGAAACTCAGAGCTGGTTATCGTTTCAGGTTGACGAGCTCCTGGAGGATTTCGTCGGATGTTGTGATGATCCGCGTGTTCGCCTGGAATCCGCGCTGCGCGACGATCATTTCTGTGAATTCCTCGGAAAGGTCGACGTTGGACATTTCCAGGGAGCCGGATTTGACTACTCCTACTCCATTTGCCCCGCCGGTCGATAGGTTTGGTACTCCTGAGTTGGAACTCTCAATGAAGTAATTATTACCTGATTTTGTTAGACCACCAGGATTGGAGAATTTAGCCATGACTAGTTGTCCTGCATACTTTAGTTTACCTTCCGCGTCTACAAAAGTAATCTTTCCGTCGTTTCCTATGGACATAGATTGAGCGTCGTTAGGGATTGTGATTGGAGCTGCGAGAGTTGCACCTGTACTAACAGACAATTCGCCTGATGTCGAATTTTTACTAATAGTGGGAGACCCCTCAGCGTCTGGGTATACACCACCTGTAACAGTAGCTTTGGCGCCAGCTAAGTATTTGCCGTTGCCATCTACTAAAGCTCCATTTTTATCCAAATAAAAGTTTCCAGCCCGTGTGAAAGTTTGATTTGTTTTTATTCCTGTATCCTGGTCGACGACCATAAAGAACCCATCACCTTCAATTGCCAAGTCAAGTGTTTGTCCTGTGAACTGAGTAGACCCTGGAGAATGGAGTGTGTCAATAGCAGCAAGCTGAGAACCCAACCCAACCTGTTTAGGGTTTACACCGCCACGTGTCGTGGTAGATCCAGAAGCCCCCGAAACAGTTTGTGAGTAAAGATCACTGAAGATTGTACGGCCCTTCTTGAACCCATAAGTATTCACGTTAGAAATGTTATTACCGATGACGTCGAGTTTGGTCTGGAAGTTTTTGAGTCCTGAGATTCCTGCGTACATTGAGCGTAACATATTATGTTTTCCCCTCTCGGATTGTAGAATGCATCTGCCTCTGTCGGTCGGCAGTGCGGCGGCATCCCCGCTTCTGGAGGTCCTGCCGTTTTGCTGCTTAGCTGAGTACGATTGTGCCGTCGATGTTTGTGAACAGCTGGTCTTTTGCTTCCGTGCGGTCCATCGCTGTGATGACTGTGGAGTTTTTGGCGCTGACAATCAGTGCGGCCTGGTCCATCAGTACGAGGGAGTCGCGAATTCCTTTCGCTTTCGCCTCGTTCACTTTGTCCGTGACGCGTGCCCATTCTGCATCTGTGATGACGATATTGCGTTCTGACAGCCGGGCGGTCGCATGTTTGCTGACTTTCAGCGGAGCCGGTGCCAGGGCACTGTTCAGCTGTGCGGCGAATGACGTTGCCGGTGTCGGTTTTGTCGGTTGTCCGGGTCTTAGCGGCGGATGCGATTGGAGGCGCTGGATATTGAGTGGTTCCATGTCGCTGCTCCGTTCTGTCTGTTATTTGCTGATTGCTGTGAATCGGCTGCCTTCGATTTTGTCCCCGTTGTCCAGGATGTACATCAGTCTTCCATCTTTGTTCGAAACGGAATTCACGGTGCCTGTTTTCTCGGCTTCGCCGTCCGTATAGGTGACGGTCTTGCCGATGAGCATGCTCGCTTCGACGAGGCTGTTCGTGCTGACACTTCCTGTGAGTACTTCCGATATGTTGCCCGGCGAGAGTTCCTGTCCGTCTTTCATCGTGAACACGACTGAGCCGTTGACGTATTTGATGGAAGCGATCGTCCCTGTGCCTTCTGTGATGACCGGGTTGCCTTCTTTGTCAGGCTCCTCAGCCACTTTGTGCCATTTGATTTCTTTTCCGACGAAAGAGTTGTATTGGATCATTTGGCTCTGGTTCGTCGTCTCTGCGAACTTCTCGAACGCTTTCGCAAGGTTCATCGTCTGCTCGAGTGATGAAAATTGTGCCATCTGTGCGATGAATTCGTTATCTTTCATCGGGTTGGTCGGGTCCTGGTTCTGCAGCTGGGCGATGAGCAGTTTCATGAAGTCATCTTTGCCGAGTGTGCCTTGTCCTGTTTTCCGTTCATCCCTCTGCTTGTTGATGAGGTACATCGATTCCGTGATCGGGCGCTGTCCGTCCACCATTAGTTCATCCCTCCAAATCGATTAGGAACTCCTGGAACGTCTGCTGATCCTCCGGTTCGGATTCCCGCTGTTCCGGCTGTTCCTGTTCTCCCTTGAACTGCTGCTGGGAGAACTGCTGGCTGCGGTCATTCCGCGATGGGTCCTGCACCGCCTGGGTGACGTCGATCCGATCCACTTGGACATTCTGCTGGCTGAGTGACTGGCGCAGCTGGTGCAGCTGACTGTCGAGCATCTCCTTGCCGAGCGCCGTGGACGCGAGGATCCTTGCGGTCATGACACCGTTCACTTGGACGAGTTCGATCCGCACTTGTCCGAGATGCTCCGGATAAAGTTTCACGAGCAGCCGGTTCGTGCCGCCGAGCTGGCCGAAATTCGTCTGTTTGAACAGGCTCTGCAATTTCGAGAGCAGTGCTTCTGCCTGGCCTGCGGGCTTCTGTTCAGGTGTTTCCAGACTGAAAACGTTCTTGGATACTATCGGCTGTACTGTCGAATTTTGAAGAAGCGATGCATGATTTTGTTCGCTTTTCTTGTCGGAATTCGTTTCATTGTCACTTGTCTGGGAAACTGCTGCCAGGGCCTGTACAATTGTTTTCGGCTGTTCAGCATTCGCTTTCCCGCTCAGTTCTTCAGACTGAACCGCCTGAGCGTGATGCGAGGCGCTATTTACTGTTCTGAGCAGCATACCGAAGTCCGGGTTCTTTACAGAAGTTTGCGACTCTGTTGTCTGTTCAGCGGCCAATGCAAGCTTTCCTGCGAGTTCCTTCAATTCGGTCAGGTTTTCCTGCTGCCAGCCCAATAGATCCTTGGATGGGAGAACAGTTGACAATGTTTTCAGCAGCACTGAAGCCTTTACTGCCTGCTGTGGTGATGTTTCACCGTTTTTGCTCGAAATCATTTCCTGCAGTTTGCCCGCGAGTTCCGGTGCATGCTCTGCAGCCGCATTGATGAGCGGCCAAATATCATCCGAGAATGCGATTTCCGCCAGCTGCTCTTTGGAGACTCCAGCGTCTTCCAGCATAGGGCTAAGCGTCTCGAAAACCTCCTGCATATCCATACCGAGAAGATCTGCCCAGTCGGACAGTTTCGATGAGCCTTTGACCTGCTCCAGGCCTTCGAGCAGCTCATCCGCAGGAATGCCTGTCATCCCGCTGAGCGATTCTGCGAGACTGCCAATATCTTCGGAACCGAGGACGGCTGCCGCATCAGATACCGCTTTGTTTTGTTCCATATCGGCATCAACGGCACCAGATGGAATAGAAGTCTGTGTCATACCAGCCAGGACAGCTCCGAAGAACCCACCGGTTTTCGCGCTTGGAGCGGACTTTCCGCCAAGCTGACTGCCTGCAGCAGCCGGGACTGCCTGTACTGAACCTGCATTCATGTTTTCACCTCCGAAGTTAAAATCTATTACTTTATGATTATATCATCATTTGGCCAAAAGGGCAGTATATTTCGCTGCATCTTCGGGTGACATTTTTTCCAGCACCGCAGCCAGTGTGTCAGCCTTCATCTGGGACAGTAATTGCAGTGCCTGCGCCTCATCCATTTTGGCGATGACGGCCGCCGATGACTTGGCGGACATTTTTTCATAGGTGGCGACGAGCTGGCCGATCTCTTGCTTCGTCTCATCACTGGACCGTTTCAGAGCGGCGATCTGTGCCTGCAGCTTATCCTGCTCCAGCACCAGCTTCTCATTCTTTTCATCGGACTTCCTAAGATCATCTTGAATGTCCTGCAGCTGCTGTTCTTTCTGTTTCACTTCTTCTTTCAGGGCAGTGATGCGTTCTTCCAGTATCTTTTCATCCTTTTTCTTGGAGGCCTGCTGTTCTTTCTGCTCCAGCAGCGGAATCGAACCTGTCAGATCTTTCGCTTTCTGGACGACATCCACGTCCGCCACTTTTGCGATGATCAGCAGGACAGCAACAGCGAAAATAAGAGGGATGATGAACCACGCAAGCAGCATTTGAATGATGCCGCCGGTTCTGCTCTGTTCTTTATACGGTTCAGTTTGTTTGTCCTTTTTACGTTTCACCGGCTTACCACCCATCTTCGTTATTGCGGAATTTCATCGTGGACAGTTCATCCAGGCGCTGCGCTTCGTCCTGCTCCATTTCCACCTTGTACGCTTCCCGGTCTTTTTCCCGCATCTTTTCGTATTTTTTCACTTCGATCGTCTTTTCCAAAAGTTTCTCTTCGTACCACGTCATCTTGCCTCGTGCCTGGATGACCTGCTGCTGGACGGAGGTGATCTTCGCTTCAAGGCTGTCGATGAATCTTGCGTAGTGATGGATTTCATTGACCGCAAATCCGACAGACATCTTTTCCTGCTGCTGTTCGAGCACAGTCTCTTTCCGTTTAAGCAGGTCATACAGCTCGGTGGCGATCGTCTCGAAATCTTCGATGGACTGCTTGTACGCCGACTCGGTCTCGGTCTTTTCCTGTTCCCGGTAGTTCAGCACTTTCTCGAAGCGGTACTGATAAGGTTTCACGTCTGACCGCCCCCTGGAGCGAGCGCGATGAGCTCTTCGACACTTTCTTCCAGCGTGATGTTATCTTTGTAGCTCTGTTTCAGGAATTGCGTGATCAGCGGCTCATACTCGATCGCCTGATCGATCTCCCGTGACGTGCCTTTCTTATAGGCACCTATATTGATGAGGTCCTCGGATTTATCGTACGTATAATACAGTTCACGGAGTTTTTCAGCCGCTTTCACATGTTCCGGATCGGCGATGTGGTTCATGAGCCGGCTGACGCTTTTCAGGACATTGATGGCCGGATACTGGCCTTTGTTGGCGAGCGTCCGGTCGAGTACGATATGACCGTCCAATATTCCCCGCACGGCGTCTGCAATCGGTTCGTTCATGTCATCCCCATCGACGAGGACGGTGTAGAATGCGGTAATTGCCCCGAATTCGTTCGTGCCGGAACGTTCCAGCAGTTTCGGCAGAATGGCGAACACGGAAGGGGTATAGCCGCGCGTGGCAGGCGGTTCCCCGACAGCCAGGCCGATTTCCCGCTGCGCCATGGCGACACGGGTCACCGAATCCATCATGAGCATGATGTTCATCCCTCTGTTGCGGAAATACTCTGCAATCGCAGTCGCTGTGAATGCCCCTTTGATACGCATGAGGGCCGGTTGGTCGGAAGTTGCTGCAACGACGATCGTCCGGCTGAGTCCTTCCGGCCCAAGATCACGATCGATGAATTCCCGGACTTCCCGTCCCCGCTCTCCGATGAGCGCGATGACGTTGATATCTGCAGTCGTATTCCGTGCGATCATCCCGAGCAGGGTGCTTTTACCGACACCGGAACCGGCGAAGATTCCGACACGCTGTCCAGCGCCGACTGTCAGCATTCCGTCGATCGCCTTGACGCCGACGGAGATCTTGTCGTTGATGGTCGGCCGGGTCAGGACGTTCGGCGGGTTCTGTTCGGTCCTGACAGTTGCCAGTCCTTTCGGCAGCTGTGAGTGGTCTATGGGCTGTCCCATCGGATCGAGCACTTTTCCGATCAGATTCATGCCCACTTTCACTTCGAGCGGCTTGCCCGTGCCTTCCACTAAGCAGCCGCTCGATATGTCGGTGACGTTTGTATACGGCATCAGCATGACGATTTCTTCACGGAATCCGACGACTTCCGCCAGAATTTTCGAATCTGAATCGTCCGTAGGGTTCAAATGGATGACACAGAGGTCGCCAATCGAGCTCTCCGGTCCTTTCGATTCGATCATCAGCCCGACGACACGGACGACACGCCCGTATTTCTTGAACGTTCTCACGCTGGATATCTTTTCAGAAAGTTGTTCAGCTTTTTTCATGATCAGCCCTCGCTTTCCAATAACTCCACAAGGCGCTCCTTCAATTCGTTCAGCTGCTCATCGACACTGACGACGATCCGGCCGTGATTCGTCTCGATATAGCATTCATCGTTGTCGAACTCATCGTTGACGAACAGCAGCATCGGGACATCCGGCGGGAAGATAGATGCCAGTTCCTCCCGGCTGTCGGAAACGAGCTTATAGCAGTCCGGCGACACGTACACTTTGATATCACGCATTTCGCGAACTTCTTTCAATCCCCGTTTGACGATCGACAGGAACAGGTCCGGGTCCTCATCAAGCTGCTGGCCGATGATCCGTTCCGCCGATTTGACGGCGATCTCGAGAATCAGGCGTTCCTGCGATTCCAAGTATGCCTCCCCATTCTGCCGGGCGGTTTCCACTGTCTCATTCGCTTTCCGGATTGTTTCCTGCATGTCCGACATACTTTTCTTCATGCCTTCTTCATAACCGACCTGGAATGCTTCTTCGTAAGCCTTCTGCTGCAGTTCAGCTTTCTCCGCTTCCCATGCAGCACGCATCGCCTCGACATCATCGTGCGCAGTAGCACGGAGCCGCTCCAGATCCGCCTGCTCGATCTGTATGTTCGTCCGCGCCTCGTTCAGCAGCCGGTCCCTTTCCATGATGACGTCCGCCAGGTTCAGCTGCGATGCGGCAGTTTGTGTTTCAGCATGTTCCGTCTGCGGCTGAAGATTCCGGATGCCGATCTTCTTCACACCGGATGGACGGTCCGTCTGAGGTCTGAATATGTTAGACAATCACATCATCCCCTCCGCCGCGTGCGATGATGATCTCTCCTGCATCTTCCAGACGGCGGATCGTACCGACGATCCGTGTCTGGGCTTCTTCCACATCACGCAGACGCACAGGTCCCATGACATCCATTTCCTCTTTGAACGATTCCGCCATCCGGGACGACATGTTCTTGAACAGGATATCCTTGACTTCTTCGCTGGACACTTTCATGGACAGGATGAGATCTTCGTTTTCACAATCGCGGATGACGCGCTGGATGGAACGGTTGTCGAGTGTGATGATATCTTCGAAGACGAACATCCGTTTCTTGATCTCTTCGGCGAGTTCAGGGTCCTGGATTTCAAGCGCATCGAGGATCGTCTTCTCCGTGGACCGGTCGACACCGTTCAGCACTTCGACGACAGCATCCACACCGCCGGTATCCGTGTAGTCCTGTGTCACGGTCGATGAAAGTTTCCGCTCGAGGACCGCTTCGATCTCGCTGATCACTTCCGGCGATGTCGAATCCATCGTGGCAATCCGTTTCGCGATATCCGCCTGGACTTCCTGCGGCAGTGATGAGAGGATCATCCCTGCCTGCTCCGGCTCCAGGTAAGACAGAATGAGCGCGATTGTCTGAGGGTGCTCATTCTGGATGAAGTTCAGGATCTGGCTAGGTTCCGTGCGCCGTGCGAAATCGAACGGACGAACTTGCAGCGAGGAGGTCAGCCGGTTGATGACTGCCTGCGCGTGTTCCTTCCCGAGAGCTTTTTCCAGCACGGTCTTCGCATACCCGATGCCGCCCTGTGAAATATAGTCCTGGGCAAGCGCGATATTGTGGAATTCCTCGATGATCTCCTCCTTGACGGAGGACTCGACTTTGCGCACACCCGAGATTTCCAGTGTCAGCCGCTCGATCTCCTCTTCCGACAAGTGTTTATAGATGGAAGCGGACACTTCAGGACCAAGGGATATCAAAAGAAGGGCCGCCTTCTGTTTTCCGGACATGTCTTTATCTTTTTTCACCATGACTGACCTCTCCTTAGTCCTCTGCTATCCATGTACGGAGCAGCTTCGCAAATTCTTCCGGTTTTTCTTTCGCCATCTTTTCAAGCTGTTTTCTGCGCATCGTCGCTTCGGTCTCCACTTCGTCGTTGATATCGCTCACTTCGATGGCCTGGAGCTGTTCTTCCAGCGCACGGGCCTCCTCTTCGGCAAGCTCCGCGTCCCTGCGTCGTTTGCGCATGAACAGGACGATGAGGACGACAATCACGACAACGAGCAGACCGCCGATCACATACACCCACCAAGGGATGACAGTTTCTTTTTCAGCGAAGTCCGCATGCTTGCCCCGGATCGGCTGGATGGAAACCGCAATTTTTTCACCAAGCTGTTCCTCAGTCAATTCACCGGCGGACACTTTGTCGATCGATGTCCGGACGATGGTTTCCAGTATCCGCTCGATATCCTGCTGGACACCCGGGTCAAGTGAGCCCGGATCATCCGCAACAGGAGGTTCCACCATTACCTGAAGTCCGATGTCCCGTATCTTATATGGACTTTCAACGATGTCTTTCCGGATCCGGTTCACTTCGTTGTTGATCGTCTCTTCAATACGTTCATAATCGCCATTGGCCGTCGTGCCTTCCACGACGGTCGTCCGGTTGTCGGTAGGATCTTCACCTTCCGGAACGCCTCCCGGCACCGCGCCGTCGCCGGTGAAGGTTTCGGTGATGCGCTGAACACTGAGGGCGATGCCTTCCATGCTCTCTTCATCGACTGGCGTAACAAGGTTTTCTTCCCGCTTCTCCTGCATGAAGTCGATGTCCGTTGTCACCGAGACGACCACTTTGTCCTGTCCCATCATCGAACCGAGCATCATCTGGACCTGCCGCTGCAAATCGCGTTCGATCGATTTCTTGATGGATATCTGATCCGCAACGTTTGAACCGAATTGGTTCTTCTCATGATTCAGGTCATAGTATTCGAAATACTGGTTCATGACTACGATATCTTCCGGAGCAAGGTTCGGGATGCTTTTTGAGATAAGGTTATAAAGTCCGTTGATCTGCGCATCCGTGAACTGCTGGCCCGGCTCTGTCTTCAAAACGACAGATGCTGTCGCGGCCTGTGTATCTTCGTTGACGAAGACTCCCTGGGTCGGCAGCGTGATCATCACTTTGGCGTCTTTCACACCTTCGATACCAGTGATCAGCTTAGCAAGCTCGTTCTGCATGGTTGCAAGCTTGATCATATTAAATTCATTGTCGGTCGTTCCGAACCCGGCGTTTTCCGAGAAAAACGAATAATCGATTCTCCCTGAGTCCGCCAGCCCCTGTGATTCGATTGCGACGAGCATATCATCCACGCGCTCTTCGGGCACGAGTATCGATGTACCGCCTGGCGCTATCCGGTTCGGCACCGCCTGGGCATCCAATTCCTCTTTGATGCGTCCTATATCGGAACGGGACAGATCCTTATACAGCGGCACGTATGTTGTGCGCGACAGGAAGAACGTCAGCAGGGCGGCACCGATGATGATGGCCGCCGCTGTACTGATGTACAGGATTTTCTGGTTTTTGGTCCGGTTTGACCAGAACGTTTTCATATCAGTTATGATCTTTGCAAATCTATCTTTCATTCTGATCCTCCGGTCGGCAGGCGTTCTCCGTACTGCTTAACTGGAACAACGCTTTAGTTTAGTTACACAGGCATCCTCATGATTTCCTGGTAGGCTTCGACCACTTTGTTGCGCACTTCCATTGTTGCGCTCAGTGCAATCGAAGCTTTCTGTGCAGTGATCATGACATTGTGCAGGTCGACGTCCTCGCCCCTGACCAATTTCTCGGTCATCATATCGGACTGGACTTGTGCACTGTTCACCTCTTGGATTGCATCTTTCAGATAGGCACCGAACTTCTGCTGCGATTCGAATGTTGTCGGTGCCGCTTTTGCCTGGGCCGGCATCATTGCCGGACCCATGGACATGATCGAATGGATTGCCATATGGTCTCACCCTGCTTCCTGCTGTTATTTTCCGATTTCCAGTGCTTTCATGAGCATCGCCTTGTTCGAATTCAAGACGGTGATATTCGCTTCATAGGAACGCGTCGCGGACATCATATCGATCGTCTCGCGGAGCGGATCCACATTCGGCATGGACACATACCCGTTCGCATCCGCGTCGGGATGGGACGGATCGAATACTTGTTTGAAAGGCGTCTCGGTATCTTCAACAATCTTCGAGACGGCGACACCACTGCCGATGGCACCTCTGTCACGCGTTCCCATGGCGATGTTAAGGAAGTTCGAGAACTGGCCCTCCCTCGGCTGGAGTGAGACGGATTTCCGGGCGTATGGCTGCCACTCACCGTCAACCAGCTTGCCGCGTGTCGTATCGATATTCGCCATGTTCGATGAAATGACATCCATCCGCAGGCGCTGGGCAGTGAGTGCAGAAGCTGTCGTATTGAGTCCGTGAAAAATCGACATGATCAGCGGCCTCCTTTAATGACAGTGTTCAGTGAATTGAATTTGCTGCCCATCCGGTCGACGAGCGCATTGTAATAGATCTGGTTGGCTGCAAGATCCGCCTGTTCCTTATCCATGTCCACGCCGTTTCCATTCTGGTTGAACCGGAAATTCGCATAGGTGCGGACCGGTGAACCGTCAGAAGATGGAGAGAACGGCAGATGCCGCTTGTCTGTGCGATAAGCTTCCAGCTGCGCTGTCTTCGCTTCGTTCAGGTAACTTTTGAAATTGACAGTTTTCGCCTTATAATTCGGTGTGTCGGCATTCGCCACGTTCTGAGCGATCGCTTTCGACCTGTCCGCCGAGAAATTCAGCCCTTTCTCGAGTAAAGAGACAGTACCTCCATAGAGTTCCATTCGGCTTCCTCCTTCAATGGCAATTAAGAAATATATTAAATTCGACATAATCTAGCAGAAGTCAACATTTACATCCCATTGTATCGGATTATGGACTAATTTGTCTAGGCTATTCCGATACAATCCAAAGGACTTTTCTATACTTCTTCACATATTCCCTATAATTTTCAGAACGAAAACAGGTCATTTGGTACATGACTTTCTATAAACTATTATTACTAGGTATTCAAAACCTTACTGACTGCAATGAATTGAAGTGATTGTATTTACTAGGTTTCCAAAACAGAAAAAGAGCGGACAGCTGCATTCGCTGTCCGCTCTTTTTTGTGTTCCTTACATTATGATTTCTGTTTTTCGAGTTCCTCCAGGAATTTGCTGTTCAGCACTTTGATATATGTCCCTTTCATACCAAGGGAGCGGGACTCGATCACGCCGGCACTTTCAAGTTTGCGCAATGCGTTTACAATGACTGAGCGGGTGATACCGACACGGTCAGCGATCTTGGACGCAACCAAAAGGCCCTCGTTGCCATCAAGCTCATTGAAGATATGCTCGATCGCTTCATGCTCACTGTATGAAAGTGAGTTGATAGCCATCTGGACAACCGCTTTGCTGCGGGCTTCCGTTTCGATCTCTTCCGCTTTTTCACGGAGGATTTCCATGCCGACGACTGTAGCGCCATATTCGGCCAAGATGAGATCATCTTCCTTGAACTCTTCACTCAGACGGGCAAGGATCAGCGTCCCGAGACGGTCGCCGCCGCCGATGATCGGCACGATCGTTGTCAGGCCTTCCTTGAACAGGTCTTTATTTTCGACAGGGAAGACAGTATATTCGCTGTCCACGCCGATGTTCTGTGATGTTTCACGGATATTGAACAATTTGTTCGTATACGTTTCAGGGAACTTACGGTCTTCAAACATCTGCTTCATGCGCTCGTTTTCGATCTGGTGATGGATCTCGTGGCCGAGCAGCTTCCCTTTCCGGCTTACGATGAATGCGTTGCAGTCGATGACTTCGCTCAGCTGTTCGGCCATCTGTTTGAAGTTGACCTGCTTCCCGGCAGTTTCCTGAAGCATCGCGTTGATTTTTCTTGTTTTGTCTAACAGTGTCATTTATGGTTCCTCCTCAAGGTTCTTGACTGATATGAATATTCTAAAGGTTTTCAATTATTAAATAAACCATTTTGCCTTATTTACAGAATGAAATGTGACAGATCTTTGTCTTTGACAATTCCGGCTAATTTTTCATCGACATAGGCAGGTGTGATCCGGATGCTGGTCGGTCCGATATCCGAAGCCTCGAAAGATAATTCTTCCAGCAGACGCTCGACGATCGTATGCAGCCGTCTCGCCCCTATATTTTCCGTGTTGTCATTTACTTCGAATGCGATTTCCGCAATCCGGTCGATCGCCTCGTCCGTGAACTCCAACAGGACGTCCTCTGTCGCCAGAAGTTTCTCATACTGTCTGATGAGTGAGAAATCGGGCTCTTTCAAAATGCGCACAAAGTCCTCTTTCGACAGCTTATCCAGCTCGACCCGCAGCGGGAATCGGCCCTGCAGTTCCGGGATGATATCGGATGGTTTTGCGATATGGAACGCCCCTGCACCGATGAAGAGGATATAATCTGTCCGGACAGCACCATATTTAGTATTGACTGTGGATCCTTCGACGATCGGCAGGATATCGCGCTGTACGCCTTCACGCGATACGTCTGCATTGCCGGAACCGCTTTTGCTCGCGATTTTATCCATCTCATCGATGAAGATGATGCCGGACTGCTCTGTCAGCTCCACTGCAAGCCGTGCGATCTCATCATGGTCGATCAGCTTATCCGCTTCCTCCGCCTCGACGACTCGCCTTGCGTCTTTCACTTTCATGTTCCGGGAAACGGTCTTCTTCGGCATAAGGGATGATAAGGCATCCTGCATACTGGTTCCCATCTGTTCCATTCCCGATCCCTGGAGAGCGTCAAACATGGAAGGCTGCTGGGATTCCACATCCACGGTAATCTGCTCTTCCTCGAGCTTACCTTCTTTCAGAAGTGCGGCAATCTCGCTGCGTTTCCGCGTTCTTTCGGATTCCTCTTCCTGGTTTTCCGTGTCCTGCTCGTTCTTCTGGCCGCCGAAGAGCATTTCAAATGGATTCTGCATGTGGCCTTTCTTTTTCTTCGCCGGAACGAGCAGCTCGACGAGACGTTCTTCTGCCTGTTCAGCAGCCTGGTCTTTCACTTTCTCCCTCTGCTGTTCCTTGACGATACGAACCCCTGTCTCGACCAGATCGCGGACCATCGATTCGACATCCCGTCCGACGTAGCCGACTTCCGTGAACTTCGTCGCTTCCACTTTCACAAATGGGGCATCGACCAGTTTGGCGATACGGCGCGCAATTTCGGTTTTCCCGACGCCGGTCGGTCCGATCATCAATATGTTTTTCGGTATGATTTCACTTTTTTCCTCATCCGTGAGCAAATTTCTGCGGTATCTGTTGCGTAAGGCGACCGCGACCGCTCTTTTCGCTTGTTCCTGGCCGACAATATAACGGTTCAGGAAAGTGATCATCTCTTTTGGTGTCAGTTCCTTGGACTTCATTCGCCGAGCACCTCCACGATAATATTATCATTCGTGAATACACAGATTTCTGCAGCCGTTTCAAGGGCTGCCCGGGCAATCTGTTCCGCCGTGAGTGTATCGCCTGCATGCTTTGCCAGCGCACGGCCGGCTGCCAATGCATAGTTGCCGCCGGATCCGATGGCGAGGATACCGTCATCAGGCTCAATGACCTCACCTGTGCCGGAAACAAGCAGCAGGCTTTCTTTGTTCATGACGAGAAGCATCGCTTCCAGTTTCCTGAGGACCTGATCCCCCCGCCATTGTTTCGCCAATTCCACGGAGGCACGCTGCAGATTTCCGTTGTACTCCGTCAATTTGTCTTCAAACAGATCGAACAGTGTGAAGGCATCAGCTACGGATCCGGCAAACCCTGCAAGGACATTGCCGTTGAAGAGCCTTCTCACCTTCCTGGCCGTATGTTTCATGACGACGCTCTCTCCCATCGTCACCTGTCCGTCACCGGACATTGCACAGACCCCATTATGCCGGATTGCAAAAATTGTCGTTGCATGAAATTCCATTCAGATTCCTCCTAAGCACGCGGATGCGTATTCATGTAGGTTCTCCGTAAATGCTCTTTCGTTGTATGCGTGTAGATCTGCGTTGATGACAGATCGCTGTGGCCGAGCAATTCCTGCACTGTCCTCATATCGGCGCCCGCTGACAGCAAATGGGTGGCGAATGTATGGCGCAGCATATGCGGATACACTTTCGTCTGGATTGCAGCACGCTCCACTATGGATGTAAGGACATGCCGGACTCCCCTGGCTGTCAGAGCCCCGCCGCGCAAGTTGACGAACAGCTTATCATGGCGGACATTTTTCATGAGACGCGGTCGCACATTTCCTATGTATGATTCCAGCGCCTCTGCTGCCAGGCTCCCGAACGGAATATACCGTTCCTTCCTGCCTTTCCCCATGACACGGACGATACCCAGATCGAGGTCCACATCGGGCAGGGTGATGGACGTCAGCTCACTGACGCGCACCCCCGTCGCATAGAGCAGCTCGAGCAATGCTAGATCGCGTACGTCCCTCGGCTGCCCGCCTTGACATACCGAAAACAATTTTTCAAGTTCTTCTTCATAAAAAAAAGCCGGCAGCCGTTCTTCCTTTTTAGGATGATGCAGCAAGCGGAATGCCGTGTCGTCTATTCCGCATCGTGAATTCGCGAACCGGAAGAATGAGCGGACAGATGAGATTTTTCTGGAGATGGTCGTGCGGGACAGTCCGCGGTCATACAGCCGGGACACATACAGCCGGGCTTCCTGGTACGTGATCGACTCGATCGTGCCAATTCCTTCACTTGCCAGGAACTCAAGGAATTCGTCCACATCCGTTATATACTCGGATACAGTGTGTACAGAATAGTTCTTCTCCAAACGGATATACGTTATATAATCATCACGCAGTTTCAATGTCTGCTGTTCCAATGGATGCACCCCCGTATGAATGGCTCGGATTGCAGGGCGGGCTGGCGGTCATCTGTAACTGTTAGAAAATGCCGATTACTCGTTAAATTCAAATTCATCCACGGTTTACTATACATGATGAACCACTGTTCTATCAACTATCTGAGGCTCTGTCGTCAGACCTCTTAATAATATTTTGATGGACTGTCAACAAAACTTCACATTCTCTTCACGAATTGCCTGCCGCATCAACCATAAAGAAGCCAGCAGAGCATGACTGCTCTGCCGGCCGGCTCATTATCCAACACAAGACTCTTCTGGACAATATCGTCCTCAGTTTACCGTCTGGTGGGTTTCTTTGAACGTCTCCAATGCTGCCAGTGCACGTTCAGCATGTTTCTCCGCACGCTCAACCTTGGAACGGATCCGTTCGCCGAGATCCGGGAACAGACCGAAGTTGACATTCATCGGCTGGAAGTTCTTCGAGTCCGCTTCCGTAATATAGCGTGCCATACTGCCGAGCGCAGTTTCCTTCGGCAGGACGCAGAGCTCCTCACCGAGTGCCAGGCGGGCAGCGTTCATGCCTGCCACAAGGCCTGCTCCTGCAGATTCAACATACCCTTCGACGCCTGTCATCTGTCCGGCAAAGAACAGATTCGGGTTGGCGCGCAGCTGGTATGTCGGTTCGAGAACACGCGGGGAATTGATGAATGTGTTCCGGTGCATGACACCGTACCGGACGATCTCCACATTCTCAAGCCCGGGAATGAGACGGAGCACCTCTTTCTGTGCACCCCATTTCATGTGTGTCTGGAATCCGACAATATTATAGAGCGTGCCGGCTGCATCATCCTGACGCAGCTGCACAACCGCTTTCGGGCGCTTCCCTGTTTTCGGATCTTCGAGACCTACAGGTTTCATAGGTCCGAACAGCAGCGTCTTCTCTCCCCGGGAAGCGAGCACTTCCACGGGCATACAGCTTTCAAAATACACTTCTTTCTCGAATTCCTTCAGTTCAGCGACTTCCGCATTGACGAGTGCGTCATAGAAGCGGCCGAACTCCTCCTCATCCATCGGACAATTGAGATAAGCGGCTTCCCCTTTGTCATAGCGGGATTTCAAATAGACCTTGTCCATATCGATGGAATCCTTCTCGACGATCGGCGCTGCCGCATCGTAGAAGTACAGATATTCCTCCCCGGTCAGTTGGCGGACCTTCTCCGCGAGTGCCGGTGATGTCAGAGGTCCTGTCGCGATGACGGTGATTCCTTCAGGGATCTCTGTCACTTCTTCGTTGACGACTTCGATCAGCGGATGGTTTCTCACTTTGTCGGTGACATGCTGGGAGAATTCATGCCGGTCCACAGCAAGAGCGCCGCCTGCCGGAACGGAACATGCGTCCGCAGCCGAGATGATGACGGAGTCCAGGCGGCGCATCTCTTCTTTGATGACGCCGACTGCATTCGTCAGCGAGTTGGCACGCAGGGAATTGCTGCACACAAGCTCTGCGAACTTGTCTGTATGATGGGCGGGTGTCTGCTGGACAGGGCGCATTTCGTACAGGCGGACAGAGACGCCTCTGTTCGCGATCTGCCAGGCTGCTTCACTTCCTGCAAGACCGGCTCCGATTACATTAACTGATGGTGTCACGGTTACCACTTCTTTCCTGCTTAATTATTGTTGCGGGTTCTCTTTATAATCGCATTCCGTACACTGGATTTGAAGACCTTTTTTCAATCGTTTTTCAACTAACGTGCTTTCACACTTCGGACAAGGCCTGGAGATCGGCTTATCCCATGAGATATATTCACAGTCCGGGTACCGGTCGCAGCCATAGAAAATCCGGTTTTTCTTGCTCTTCCGCTCGACGACCTCCCCTTTTTTACATAGGGGACATGTGACGCCGATCGGCTTGACGATGGCTTTCGTATTGCGGCAGTCCGGGAAATTCGAACAAGCCATGAATTTACCGTACCGTCCCATTTTGAAGACCATTGGGGCTCCGCACTTTTCACAATCTTCGCCGGCAGGCTCGTCTTTGATTTCGATTTTTTCCATTTCCTCATCAGCGATCTTGAGGTGCTTCTCGAAATCTTTGTAGAAGTCATCGATCACTTTCACCCAGGCGATGTCGCCTTCTTCGATCTGGTCGAGGCTCTGTTCCATTTTTGCCGTGAATTCGGCATTGGTGATATCCGAAAAGTATTGGTTCACCGCCGCGTTGACGATCTCCCCGAGTTCGGTCGGTACGAACCGCTTGGCGTCAAGCGTCACATATCCGCGTCTCTGGATCGTATCCAGTGTCGGCGCGTAGGTGGACGGACGGCCGATGCCGAGCTCTTCCAGTGTCTTGACGAGACGGGCTTCCGAATAACGGGGCGGCGGCTGCGTGAAGTGCTGTTTCGGATCGATCTTCGTACATTCGACAGTTTCCCCTTCCTCCAGTGGCGGAAGGACGTTATCCTTCTCCTCTTCCTTATCGTCCTGGCTCTCGACGTAGACTTTCATGAAGCCTTGGAATTTCACCTGGGAGCCTGTCGCCCTGAACTGGATGCCGCTGTTTACAAGATCCGCAGTCACTGTATCGAGGACTGCCGGCGCCATCTGGCTCGCGACAAAACGGGACCAGATGAGCTTGTACAGTTTCAGCTGGTCTTTCGACAAGAATTCTTTCATCGCATCTGGTGTCCTCATGACGGAGGTGGGCCGCACCGCTTCATGGGCATCCTGCGTCTTCGCTGCAGCAGGCTTGCCCGTTGTTTTCGTACTGCGGAGATACTCCTTCCCGTACATGGTCCCGATATGCTCTTTCGCTTCACCTTGCGCAGTTTCCGAAATCCGGGTCGAGTCGGTACGCATGTAGGTGATCAGGCCGACGATCCCTTCTTTGCCGACAGTGATCCCTTCGTAGAGCTGCTGGGCGATCATCATTGTCTTCTTGGCCCGGAAATTGAGCTTACGGGCAGCTTCCTGCTGCAGGGAAGACGTCGTGAAAGGTGCTGCGGGATTCCGTTTCCTCTCTTTTTTCACGACTTTTGTAACAGTGAACCCGTCGCCGTCGAGCTGGCCGAGAATTTCGTCCACCTGCTGTTTGTCGCCGAGCTTCACTTTCTTGCCTGATTTGCCGTAGAACGAGGCATTGAACGCACCTTCCGTTTTGCTGAAGTCTCCGCCGATCGTCCAGTATTCTTCCGGTTCGAAGACCTTGATCTCCTCTTCCCGGTCGATGATCAGTTTGAGGGCCACGGATTGGACACGGCCTGCAGAGAGTCCCTTTTTCACTTTCTTCCACAGTATCGGGCTTATATTATAGCCGACCAGACGATCGAGGATGCGCCGTGCCTGCTGGGCATCCACAAGGTCTGAATTGATCGGGCGCGGATGCTTGAACGAATCTTTGATGGCGTCTTTCGTAATTTCGTTGAAGACGACACGGCAGTCCGTTTCTTCATCCACACCGAGCTGGTGCGCGAGGTGCCAGGCGATCGCTTCCCCCTCTCTGTCGGGGTCAGCTGCGAGAAAGATCTTTTTCGCTTTTTTCGCTTCTTTTTTCAAGTCCTGCAAGATCGGGCCTTTCCCACGGATCGTTATATACTTCGGCTCATAATTATTTTCAACGTCGACTCCCATCTGACTGCGCGGCAGATCGCGCAGGTGACCGAGGGAAGCGCGCACCTTGTATTTCTTTCCTAAGTACCGCTCGATTGTTTTCGCTTTCGCGGGTGATTCCACTATTACCAAGTAATCCGCCATTATGTTTCGTCCCCCTTACAGAGGTTCTTTGTATTTATTCATCCAAAAGAATATCTGTTGCAAAATGTATAACAGTTTTTCTGGAAAAGCAACTGTTTCAGTGAAATGGTTTTTTTCCGTCACGATTCGACAACCGTCGCAATGAGCTGAAAACCGTTCCAGATTCCGGTCGCGCCTTCGTTCAGCAGCCTGTTCGGGCCGAGTGAAAGCGGCGAATCGATCGGGCCGGGGACCGCGAAGACTTCCTTGCCATGTTCAAGTGCATGCTCGATCGTGCTCATCGTGCCGCTCTTCTCGGCCGCTTCCGTGATGATGAGCGATCTCGACAATCCGCTGATGATCCGGTTGCGCATCGGGAAGGTCCATTTAGCCGGCTTATGATAGGGCGGATATTCCGTGATCAGAAGATGATGGGCTGCAATCTGCTCGGCAAGCTGCCGGTTCTCTTTCGGGTATAAATGAAAGAACCCGTTTCCAAGGACGGCGATCGTCTCGCCGCCATACCGGATGGCCGCTTCATGGGCGAATGTGTCCGCGCCTTTTGCGAGTCCGGAAACGATGACAAAGCCGTTTGCGACAAGCGGCGGGACGATCTGTTCCATTGCTTTCACGGAATAGGAAGTTGCTTGCCGGGCGCCGATGATGGCGGTGAGATTTTCTTTTTTCAATAACTTCCGGTTGCCTTTTGTATAGAGAACGGCAGGCGGGTCGATCAGTTGCTTCAGTTGTGGAGGATAGTCAGGATGAGTATAGGGAATGGGGAAGATTCCTTTTTGCAGAAGCAGTTCCAAGAGGGGGAGCCTGGAAAGTCCGGTCAGTTTCTCAATGAGGTCCGCGGGCTGTTTCAATGATGAATGTGTAAAGTTTTCGTCACCTGTCTGATAACTCAAATACCGATGAAGTTTCGGATACGGAGCCGGCCAGGCGTAATGCAGTTTCAGCAGGTCGATTTCCTGTTCGGACAGATTCATGCTGTTCCTCCTTTTTCAATTATAGAAAAAGGCAGCGCATCTTGGCGATACGCTGCTCTCTTCTATGATCAGTGGGTCTTGCACTTCTCGTACAGACCTTTTTCCTTGATGACTTTGATCAGTGTTTCACCGATGACGGAAGGCGTCTCTGCGACTTCCACGCCTGCGCTGTTGAGCGCTTTGATCTTTTCATCAGCAGTACCCTTACCGCCGGAAATGATGGCGCCTGCGTGGCCCATACGCTTTCCTGGAGGTGCTGTCTGTCCGCCGATGAACCCGACGACAGGTTTCTTCATGTTGGCTTTGATCCACTCGGCTGCTTCTTCCTCTGCCGTACCGCCGATCTCACCGATCATGACGACTGCGTATGTGTCTTCATCTTCGTTGAATTCTTTCAGGACGTCGATGAAGTTCGTGCCGTTGACCGGGTCTCCGCCGATACCGACAGCGGTCGTCTGGCCGATGCCTGCTTCGGAAAGCTGGTGGACCGCCTCATACGTCAGTGTGCCGGAGCGTGAAATGACGCCGACATGACCTTTTGTATGGATGTAGCCCGGCATGATGCCGATCTTGCACTCTTCCGGTGTGATGACACCCGGGCAGTTAGGACCGACCAGGCGTGTTTTCTTGCCTTCCATATAACGGACGACTTTCACCATGTCAAGGACCGGGATGTGTTCCGTGATGCAGATGGCCATGTCCAGTTCTGCATCCACAGCTTCCATGATCGCATCCGCTGCGAACGGAGCCGGCACATAGATGACAGATACGTTGGCGCCTGTTTCCTTGACAGCGTCTTCCATCGTATTGAATACAGGAACGCCGTCCACTTCCGTGCCGCCTTTTCCTGGTGTGACACCTGCGACGATTTTCGTGCCGTATTCAAGCATTTGCTGGGTATGGAATTTCGCAGTCCCGCCGGTGATACCCTGCACGACCACTTTTGTATTCTTGTCGATATAAATACTCATCGTTTGTCCCTGCCTTTCTTAGCCTACGATTTCAACAATCTTTTGTGCGCCGTCCGCCATCGAGCCGGCAGCGATAATATTGAGTCCGGACTCGTTCAGCAGAGCTTTCCCTCTGTCGACGTTGGTACCTTCAAGACGGACAACGAGCGGCACTTCCAGGCCGACTTCCTTCGCTGCCGTGATGACACCTTCCGCGATGACGTCACACTTCATGATGCCGCCGAAGATGTTGACGAAGATCCCTTTGACATGCTCGTCGGAAAGGATGATCTTGAACGCTTCAGTGACTTTTTCAGCAGTCGCGCCGCCCCCAACGTCCAGGAAGTTCGCGGGTGACCCGCCGTAGTAGTTGATCGTATCCATTGTAGCCATGGCAAGTCCCGCACCGTTGACCATGCAGCCGATATTTCCGTCGAGCGAAATGTAGCTGAGGTCGTACTTCGATGCTTCGATCTCTTTAGCGTCTTCTTCTTCGAAGTCGCGAAGTTCCACGATGTCCTTGTGGCGGAACAATGCATTGTCGTCGAAGTTGAACTTCGCGTCCAGTGCAAGCACTTTATCGTCTCCAGTGACGACAAGCGGGTTGATCTCCACGATGGATGCATCTTTTTCCACGAACACTTGGTACAGACCTGTCATGAATTTCGCAGCTTTGTTCACAAGGTGCGTCGGGATGTTCATGTTGAAAGCCATGCGGCGTGCCTGGAAGCCGGTCAGGCCGACAACCGGATCGATCACTTCACGGAAAATCTTTTCAGGAGTCGCTTCCGCCACTTCCTCGATATCCATTCCGCCTTCTTCGGATCCCATCAGCGTTACGCGGTCCGTCGCACGGTCCACGACGAGGCTGATGTAATATTCTTTCTGGATGTCTGCGCCTTCTTCGATCAGCAGACGCTTGACTTCTTTTCCTTCAGGGCCGGTCTGGTGTGTCACCAGTGTCTTGCCGAGAAGTTCTTTCGCATATGCGCGCACTTCGTCAAGAGTCTTGGCGATCTTGACGCCGCCTGCCTTGCCGCGGCCGCCTGCGTGGATCTGCGCTTTCACGACGAATACGTCAGTGCCCAGTTCCTTTGCTGCGTTTACTGCCTCTTCCGGGGAGAACGCTGCAATTCCTTTTGAAGCTGCGACTCCGTAGTCACGGAGGAGCTGCTTCCCTTGATATTCATGGATATTCATCTTATATCCTCCAATCAAACTGATAGCTGTACTTTACTGCGTACTCTATTGTAGTAAACTTGTCATACTATGTCCATATTTGTACTCGTCTCTAGCGAAATTTCTGTACTACGACAGGAACCGACGCTTACTTTCCGCTCTGCGACCGATCCAGACGATAAACGTAGGCGAGCACTTCGGATACTGCCTGATACAGCTGTTCAGGAATTGTCTCATTCACATCCAGCTGTCCGAGGAGCTCGACCAGGGACGGGTCTTCCTGTATCGGCACACCGTGCTCCTTCGCCTTCTGGAGGATATTATCGGCGATCTGCCCCTTCCCCTTGGCCGTCACTTTCGGGGCATCGTTCTGCTCGGGCACGTAGGACAGCGCCACTGCTTCGCGGCGTTTATACGGTTTCTCACTCATATGCGGAAGTCCACTCCTTTCAGGTTCCTGCCGGATGATGGATGTAGTTTTTTCTGCCCGGCGTCTTCCTCCCTGAATGGTTTGAAGCGGACCGCAGACAGTTTGTAGCCGCCTTCTTCAAGCCCTTCCTCCAATTTCCCCTGCAGGACCTGCCCGGTTGACTGAAGACGGGGATCTCCATTGAAGATGGTCAGGGTGATGACCTTATTCTGCACCTGCATATCGACGACCGTTTTCTTCAGTGCCTCAAGATCCAGGTAGAACAGCACGCGCGCATGATCGGGGTCGATTTTTCCATCGTCTTTCAGACGGCCGTTCCACTCGAGTGTGGCGTCGATCCTGCTGCCCTGCAGCGTCAGTGGCAGCTGCATGATGATCTGCTGCTGGGCCCCTGTATCGACCGACTGGAGCGGCGGGCCGTTCAGGCGGGAGACGGCAGCCTCTGCCGCTTCACGCAGTGCGGGACCTGCCGAACTGTTCTGCAGGAGGGCGACCAAATGGGGTTTGAGTGAATCCTGTATCTGCTGGATATCCGGCTCCTTCGTGGCCAGTCCGGCCTCGTAGTTCACACCCAGTTTCGTGAGCACGGTTTGGATCGCCTGCTTCACTGCGTGCCCTGTCAGTTCCTCTGCCGTCCGTCCTTCCGCTGCTGCGGCTAATGTCTGGATGGCCGGTGAGTCGGACTGCTGCGCCTGGAGAACCAGCTGCGCGAGCCTGCCGCTGCCTCCTGCAGCATCCACTGCGGCCCGGATGAGTGTCGGTACCGAAGAAGCGGGCTGCGGCTCATCAGGTGCCTGAAATGGCGCCTGCACCCCGCCAGGCGCCGTCTCCGTCTGACGCAAGCCTGGCAGCAGCATACGGTCAGTGGATTCCGTGAAGAAAAGCCTGCTCAATTTGGTCAGAACGGACGCTGCCGGCTCGTCCGTCTGCATACTGGTTGCCAGTATGCCGGCAGCCTGCGTCTTGACAGCAGGAGGCAAATCCGACTGCTCCAGCATACGGGCCAGCCGGGCCGCGGTCGCTTGCGGCAGTTTCGCTGCTCCATCCGCCTGCTGCAGCAAGGCAAGGACCTGCCGGCTGTCACTTTTCGCGGCCGGCGCCTGCACGTCTGCAGCAGACCCAGGCATTGCCTGTGGCGCATTCCGGGCCGTTTGCGCGGAGAATTGCTGTCCCGGCTTCACGGCAGACTCTCCGACGGAACCCTGCGTAACCAGCTTCGCCAAAACTTCAGGAAGATTTGCAAGGGATGTACCCGCCGGCAGCACTCCTGACGTTTTCAGCAGCTGTACTGCCTGGAACCGGTCGCCTGCCTGCGCGGACGAGTCGAGTGCAGTCCTGATCGTCAATGCAAACAGTCTTGCGCCGTTCGTTTCCAGCAGCGGCAGCTTCAGCTGCTGGAGAAGCTGCCGGATCTCCTGTTTACCGTCCGCCGGGATGGCCGGATCCGCCTCCAGAGCCGTCTGCAGGCCGCCGAGGACAGAATGCAGACCTTCTTTCGTCTCGACCCCCATCATTGCCTGGAACAGCTGGGGAGTGACCGGCAGTTTCAGGGCCGTCAGTTTTCCGATCGACTGGACGGCTGCCTGCATCTGCGCAGGGGATGTCTGTTTCAACAGGGCTTCTCCTGCAAGAAGGGCCTCTTTCGTCATAGGGAGCTGCTGTTGGATGAATGATTCCGCAAGCTGGCGCATCTGCGGCGTCTTCGGCAGCTGCATGGTCTCCAGCAGGCTGTCGATTTTGGCACTCTGCGGCTCTTTCTGCCCATGCGGTCCCGAGATGATCTTCAGCTGCAGTTCTGGCTCGGTCGCCTTCACTTGGAAATAGTAGCTGTCTCCCGCTTTCAATGGCACTTCCAGCTTGGCATGCATCTTCTGGCTCCCGATCTGGACTTCCGCCATTTCGCCGGGAAACAGCTGCTGGATCTTGCCGTGGAATACTTGCCCTTCGCGCATCTTGAGCTGTGTGCCGGACTGCACTGCACCCAATGCATTGGGCGGCATATTCTGGCCGATCGATGGATAATTCATCAGTCTGTCCCCTTTCCGGCAATCATCGATTTGACCGGTTCGAATGTCCTTCGGTGATACGGACACGGACCGTGCAGCCGGAGGGCCTCCAGATGTTCAGGCGTTCCGTACCCTGCATGTTTTCCGAACCCATACATTGGATACTCTTTGTGCAACTCGTCCATCAGCCTGTCCCTCTCCGTCTTTGCCAGTATCGAGGCTGCAGCGATCGCCAGGCTCTGTGCATCCCCTTTTATGATGGAGGCGGACGGGCAGTCCGCTGACAGTGTCATCGCATCCGCCATCACATAATCCGGTCTTACAGCAAGGGATTGGATCGACTGTTCCATTGATTCCCGGGTCGCGGCGTAGATATTCACTTCATCGATCCGCTCAGCGGACTGGATATGGACCGACCAGGCGACAGCTGTCTGCCTGATCTCTTCAGCGAGATGTTCCCGCTGTTTCCGGGTAATCTTCTTCGAATCGTCAAGACCGATCAGTCCATCAGCTTCCTGAGGAAGAATGACAGCCGCCGTGACCACAGGCCCGGCAAGCGGGCCCCTGCCCGCTTCGTCGGTCCCGGCACCGAGCGCCTCCGGAAACGGTGCGAACGACAGATCGAACTCTTGCTTGCTGCGGTGGTTCTCCTCCAGGACACGGCGCTTTTCATATGACCTGCGCCAGGTTTTCAGTGCCTGCTGGACACCTGCCCGCTGATCGTGCTCCAGTTCCGTTATCCAGTCGGCCGGTCCAGATGCCGCTTTCAGTTCCTCTTTGATCGTCTGTATCGTCTTCACTCGCTCACCCTCTGTTTTCACGTGAAATGGTTTGTTTCTTATATCGGCCGGAATCCTTCGATTTCGATATGAAAAAGCTGAAGCCGGCTGTCAGAGCCGGCTTCAGCCGCTGTTACACCTGTTCAGTTGTCCAGTCGAACGTCAGTCGTCCGAAATTTCCGCTCCTGACATCCTGGACGATCAGTTCGGCGACTTTGTCATAGTCGATTTCCCCGCCTGTCGTATAGGCTTTCCTGCGTGCCCCGACTGCGTCGAACAGCTCTCGGGTGTCTTCTTCAGCGGTAGTGAACCCATACCGCTCTTCCAGCCTGTCGGGATAGCGGTCTGCCAGGAAACGGAGTCCGTATACTGCCAAGTCTTCCATATTGACGATTGTATCTTTAATGGCGCCTGTCAATGCCAGCTTCAGGCCAGTCTCCGGGTCTTCGAACTTCGGCCAGAGGATCCCCGGGGTATCGAGGAGCTCCAGCTCTTTTCCGTATTTGATCCACTGCTGGGCTTTCGTGACGCCCGGCTTATTCCCTGTCTTGGCGATATTTTTCTTGGCAAGCCGGTTGATGAGCGTCGACTTTCCGACATTCGGGATGCCGACAATCATCGCACGGATGGCTCCAGGCCGGATGCCCCGTTTCTTCATCCGTTCAATCTTCGGAGCGAGGACGTCCTTTGCCGCTTTCGTCACAGTCTGCAGGCCCTTGCCTTCAAACGAATTGATGGCGATCGCCTGGATATCCTGCTCCGCGAAATGGCGGATCCACCTTGCCGTCTCCTGTTCATCCGCCAGATCCATCTTATTGAGGATCAGCAATCTCGGTTTCTGATGAATGACTTCGTCGATCATCGGATTCCGTGATGACAGCGGAAGCCGTGCGTCCACGAGTTCGAACACGATATCGACCAATTTCAGCTGCTCGGTAACTTCCCGCCTGGCTTTCGCCATGTGTCCGGGGAACCATTGTATTGCCATGTGCCAATCCCGTCCTTTTCACTCCACCGGTCCGATATCTTTCATCGGCCAGAAAACGAATTTTGTCGTGCCTATAATCTGATCGATGCTGATGGCACCGATATGCCGGGAATCATTGCTCATCCGCCGGTTGTCCCCCATGACGAATACATGCCCTTCAGGCACTGTCTGCCGGTGGATCTTCTCTTCCAGCGTAAAGTCCTCCGTCAGTGTCCCGCCCGCCAGATCCTCTTTGTACGTATCCAAATATGGTTCCTTTTGGGCTTCTCCGTTTATGTAGAGAACATCGTCCACATACTCGATTTCATCGCCCGGTAAGCCGATGACCCGTTTGATGTAATCTTTCTGTTCGGGTGCATGGAAAACCACGATATCGAAATGGTCAGGCTTTCCGACCGTATAGCTGATCTTGTTGACGATCATCTTGTCGCCATCTTTAAGTGTCGGCATCATGGAGACGCCGTCTACGACAATCGGCGTGAACAAGAACAGCCGGATGACCGCCGCAATGCCGAAAGCGATCAGAAGTGCTTTCATCCATTCAAATGTTTCGCTTTTCTGTTTCTCCCCAGTCATGCCCACGCCTCCTGCAGTCTATTGTTCCAATTGTAACAGTACAGCCGGGTTTGAGGCAAAAAGAAAGGAGGCCGCCTGAGCGGTCTCCTTCTTTTTATGCTTATCGAAGTTCTTTGATACGTGCAGCTTTTCCGCGCAGGTTGCGAAGGTAGTACAGCTTCGCACGGCGTACTTTACCGCGGCGTGTCACTTCTAGTTTTGCGATTTTCGGTGTGTGTACAGGGAATGTACGCTCAACGCCGACACCGTTGGAAATTTTACGGACTGTGAACGTTTCACTGATTCCGCTTCCGCGGCGCTTGATGACGACACCTTCAAACAGCTGGATCCGCTCACGTGTACCTTCCACGATTTTCACGTGCAAACGTACTGTGTCTCCCGGACGGAATGCCGGCAGGTCGCTTTTCAGCTGGTCTTTCGTGATATCTGCAATAAGTTGTTGCATGATTCTCTCTCCTATCCTTAGAGGCTCTTGCAGCCAGCTTGGCCGCAGCGGAACATCAGTTAAGTATGTGCTCACATAGAAGCACGTATATCATGTTAGCACAGCTGCCACGGTTGCGCAACCGTTACTGCTGGGATTTCAGACGGCTGAGGATCTTCTGCTGCTCCGGCGTCAGCGGATAGGTCTCCAGCAGATCCGGCCGCCGCTCGAATGTCCTCTTCAGCGATTGTTCCATCCGCCATTTGTCAATCTCGGCGTGGTTGCCGGACAGCAGGACATCCGGAACCGGGAGACCTTCATAATCTGCCGGACGTGTATACTGCGGATGCTCCAGCAGTCCCGTCGAAAAGGAATCCTCCACGGAGGAGACGTTGTTGCCGAGGACCCCCGGCAGCAGGCGGACGATACTGTCGATCATCGTCATCGCCGCCAGCTCGCCGCCTGTCAGGACGAAGTCGCCGATGGAGAGCTCGTCCGTCACAAGATGCTCGCGAATCCGTTCATCATACCCTTCATAATGACCGCAGATGAATACGAGCTGCTCTTCTTCTGCAAGTTCTTCCGCCTTCGCCTGGCTGAACCGCTCCCCCTGCGGACACATGAGGATGACCCGCGGCGGCTTTTCAGATCCGTTCGTCACCGCTTTCACCGCATTGAACAGCGGTTCCGGTTTCAGCACCATCCCGGCACCGCCACCATATGGATAGTCATCGACCTTCTTATGCTTGTTCTCCGAGTACTCCCGGAAATCCGTCACGCCGAGCTGCACCGCTCCGTTTTCCTGGGCTTTTTTCAGTATCGAGGAATTGAACACCCCGGTAAACATCTCGGGGAACAGCGACAGGACCTGGACGTTCATCATGACAGGAGACCTTCCATGACATCGATCGTGATTGTCTTGTTCGGTACGTCGATCTCCTTGACGATGTCTTCGATGTACGGGATGTAATGCGGTTTGCCTGTTTCGGGTGTCACTGTCCAGACATCGTTCGCACCCGTTTCCAGGATTTCCGTGACTGTGCCGATTGTCTCCCCTTCCAGGGAGACGACCTTGCAGCCTATGATTTCATGATAGTAGAACTCGTTGTCTTCCAACTCGCCGAGCTGCTTCTCGGAGATTTTCAGCATACCGGTTTTATACTTCTCTACATGGCTCAAGTTGTAATGGCCTTCGAACGTGAGCAGGTAGAAATTTTTGTGGCGGCGCGAACTTGCGATCTTCAGGTGAACAGGTTTTGTTTCGTTCGGCATGAAGAGCGCCAGTTCGCTGCCGACTGCAAAGCGTTCCTCGGGAAAGTCGGTGCGTGACAAGACCCGCACTTCCCCCTGGACGCCGTGTGTATTGACAAGTTCTCCAACGTTAAACCATTGCATAGGCCGACCCTTCCTTCTGTCCGTAGTGATTCTGCCGTATGAAAAAGGGAGGAACCGAGGCTCCTCCCTTGTACAGTGTTAGTCAACGATATCGATATAGACCCGTTTACCGCGGTGGCTGCCTGCAGCTGATGTCACAATTGTCCGTATCGCGCCTGCGACACGGCCCTGCTTTCCTATGATCTTCCCCATGTCTTCCGGGTGGACGGAAAGTTTGTAGGCAATCCGGGTGTCCTGCTCATCCTTTTCGATCTGCACCGATTCAGGATGATCGACCAGCGGTTTCACGATTGTCTGGATCAGCTGCTCCATGAGCACACCTCCTGATTACTTACCGAGTTTCGCGTTATGGAATTTCTCCATGATGCCCTGCTCAGAAAGCAAGTTGCGGACTGTATCGGACGGCTTTGCGCCGTTCTGCATCCACTGCAGTACTTTTTCTTCGTCGATCTTCACTTCAGCCGGCTTCGTGAGCGGGTTGTAAGTTCCGACTGTTTCGATTTGACGGCCGTCACGCGGTGAACGTGAATCGGCAACTACGATACGATAGAAAGGTGATTTCTTTGCACCCATACGTTTTAGACGAATTTTAACTGACATAATTTGTTGCACCTCCGAATAGTTTCACACAAGATAGTATATTATCAACCTTCTTGGTGTTTGTAAAGTGTTTTTTCTTAACACCTGTCATTTGCGCCGGTTTATTTGAAAAATGCGTCCATGCCGGGGAATTTCATCTTCTTTTTGTTCTTCATCTGCGCCCCGGTCATCTGCTTCACCATCTTCTTCATTTCCTCGAATTGCTTCAGCAGTCGGTTCACTTCCTGGATCGACGTGCCTGACCCTTTTGCGATCCGTTTCTTGCGGCTCGCATTGATCATTTCAGGCGTGGCACGCTCCTGGGTCGTCATCGAATAGATGACCGCTTCGACTTTCCCCATCTGGCTTTCATCCACCTGAGCGTTCTCGAGCCCTTTTATTTTGTTGAAGCCCGGCATCATCTTGAGGATCTCATCGAGCGGCCCCATCTTCTTCACCTGCTGGAGCTGGTCCAGGAAATCATCGAGGGTGAAGGTCTGTGTGCGCAGTTTCTGTTCGAGATCCCGCGCCTTTTCCTCATCGACGTTTTCCTGTGCTTTCTCGATGAGCGACATGACATCGCCCATGCCGAGGATCCGTGATGCCATGCGCTCGGGATGGAATGGTTCGAGCGCGTCCATCTTCTCACCCATACCGACGTACTTGATCGGTTTTTGGGTGACGGAACGGATGGACAATGCCGCCCCGCCGCGTGTATCACCGTCCAGTTTGGTGAGCGCGACGCCTGTGATGCCGATCGTATCATCAAAGTTCTTCGCGACATTGACGGCATCCTGACCTGTCATGGCATCGACGACGAGGAACGTTTCATCCGGTGAAGCGAGCTCGCGGATATCTTTCAGTTCCTGCATGAGCGCTTCGTCGATATGGAGACGTCCCGCCGTATCGATGATGACTACGTCATTATGGTCTTCATCCGCCTTTGCAAGCGCCTGCCGGACGATTTCGACAGGTGACACGTCCGTTCCGAGAGAGAAGACCGGAATGGTGAGCTGTTTCCCGATCGTCTGCAGCTGCTGGACGGCTGCCGGACGGTAGACGTCCGCCGCGACGAGCAGCGGTTTCTTGTTGTTGCGTTTCCGCAGCGAGTTGGCAAGCTTTCCGGAAGTTGTCGTTTTCCCGGCCCCCTGCAGGCCGACCATCATGATGACCGTCGGCGCTTTGCGTGCGAACTGGATGCCGGACTGCTCTTCGCCCATCAAGTTCGTCAATTCGTCTTTGACGATCTTCACGACCTGCTGTCCCGGTGTCAGGCTCTTCATGACGTCCTGTCCGACAGATCGCTCGCTTACCGTCTTGACGAACTCCTTGACGACTTTCAAGTTGACGTCCGCCTCGATCAGTGCAAGCCTGACTTCGCGCATCATTTCCTTGACGTCGGCTTCACTGATCTTGCCCTTGCCTGTAATTTTCTGAAGCGTCCCTTGCAGGCGCTCCGCCAATCCCTCAAAAGCCATGCACAGAACCTCCCTAGTCGTGCTCTTTTATTTGCCGCAGCAGGCCGGCCGCTTCCTCAGTCATTGACCGGTTTGCGGCGAGATGCTGTTCAAGCTGTTCGATCATCAACGCCCTCTGCTGGTACTTGCCGAACAGCATGAGTTTGGCTTCGTAGTCTTCCAGCATCGCTTCCGTCCTGCGCACATTATCGTAGACCGCCTGTCTCGACACATTGTACTCTTCGGCAATCTCACCGAGGGACAGGTCGTCGAGATAATACAATTCCATGTAAATGCGCTGTTTGTCCGTCAACAGCGATTGATAGAAATCAAAGAGGAAATTGACGCGGGTCGTTTTCTCAAGCATCGGAACTCCTCCTCATATCTCCCTTAATAGTAGCCGCTGCCGGAATCGCTGTCAAGGGGATTTACTTGTCTCCACTTTCTTCAGCAGATTCCTCTTCGGCTTCCAGTTCCAGACCGTCCGCGAACAGGCCGTATACATACTTTTCCGGCTCGAACGGCTGCAGATCATCGATGCCTTCGCCGAGACCGACGAATTTCACAGGGATGTTCAGCTTGCTGCGGATCGCAAGGACGATTCCGCCTTTTGCCGTGCCATCCAACTTGGTCAGCACGATACCTGTGACATCGGTCGCTTCCTTGAAGGTTTCCGCCTGGATAAGTGCATTCTGTCCGGTTGTCGCGTCAAGTGCCAGCAGGACTTCATGGGGGGCCCCCTCGATCTCCCTGCCGATGACACGGTGGACTTTCTGCAATTCGTTCATCAGGTTCACTTTGTTCTGCAGCCGGCCCGCTGTATCGCAGATCAGGACATCGACACCGCGTTTCTTCGCCGCGTTCACGGCATCGTACATGACGGCGGCCGGATCGGATCCTTCTGACTGGCGGATGACTTCGACACCTGCCCGCTCGCCCCAGACGACGAGCTGATCGATCGCCCCTGCCCGGAATGTATCCCCGGCTGCAAGCATGACCGTTTTGCCTTCCGCCTGCAGGCGGGATGCCAGCTTCCCAATCGTCGTCGTCTTGCCGACTCCGTTGACGCCGACCATGAGGATGACGGTGATTCCGTCTTCCTGTATGTTGAGTGCATTGCTGTCTTCACCCTGTGCATTGTAAATATCGACAAGTTTCTCCGAGATGACTGTCTGGATGCCGGCTGTGTCTTTGATGTTCTTGCGCTTGACTTCCATTTTCAGCTGATCGATCAGTTCCATGACCGTCTCGAAGCCGACATCCGCCTGCAGAAGCACTTCCTCCAGTTCTTCGAAGAATTCCTCGTCCACTTCCCTGAAACGGGCTACGAGGTCATTCACTTTGGATGTGAATGAGTCCCGCGTCTTGCTCAGGCCGTCCTTGAACTTTCCGGTGACGGCTTCGTTCGTGCCTGTTATTTTTTCTTTCATTTTCTTGAAGAATGACATAATGCCTACATTCCTTTCCCCTGTTAGGTTGTCTGCAGGGCAGCTTCCGGCACGTCAGACATTTTGACTGACAGCAGCCTGGATACGCCGGATTCCTGCATGGTGATGCCGTACAGGACATCCGCCCCTTCCATCGTTCCCTTCCGGTGGGTGATGACGATGAACTGCGTGTCCTCTGAAAACTTCTTCAAGTACCGGCTGTACCGGATGACATTCGCTTCATCCAGTGCGGCTTCAACTTCATCCAATATACAGAACGGCACCGGGCGGACTTCGATGATTGCAAACAATAACGTGATCGCGGTCAGCGCCCGCTCGCCGCCGGACAGAAGGCTGAGGTTCTGGCGCTTCTTCCCCGGAGGGCGTGCAATGATATCGATGCCCGTTTCGAGCATATTGCCGGGATCCGTCAGCACAAGGTCGGCTTCCCCGCCGCCGAACATTTCCTTGAAGACTGTCCGGAAACGCTGCTGGACGGCATTGAATGTCGAGGTGAAGCGGGTCTTCATCTCCGTATCCATCTCCGACATCGCCTCTTCCAGCGTCGTCTTCGCCTCGAGCAGATCATTGCGCTGTTCGGTCAAGAACGTGTGCCGCTCCAGCACTTCCCTGTATTCTTCCACAGCCCCCGGGTTGACCGGCCCGAGGGAAGCGATCTCCTGTTTCAGCCGTTCGACACGCCTGCGGGTTTCCGTTTCGTCGAAACCTTCCAGCACCTCGAAGTCCGGATACAGCCCGTACTCTTCCAGCAGCCGGCCGCCAAGGGATTCCAGTTTCACTTCGCTTCTGGAATATTGCACGTGAAGCCGGTTCAGCTCCGCAGCCAGCTGTGCCAGCCGGTCCGCTTCCTTCTTCAGGAGCAGTTCTCTCTCCCCGACTTCCCCGCTGATCCGGTCGCGTTCTTCCTTTTTGGCCAGAAGATCCGATTTCAATGATTCGACAGCAGCTGCCGTTTCGGTGATTTTTCGTTCGATTTCTTCAGGCGACAGCATTTCGCCCTGCTCTTGGCCGGACAGGAAACGGTTCTCCTCTTCAAGACGGCGAAGCCTGGTTTCCGACGCCTCAAGTTCGCGGCCGGCGTCTTCTGCAAGCGCGGCCTTGTGGGCCGCCTGCTCACGCAGTACCGCCGTCTGTTCACGGAGTTCACTGTACCGTTCTCGCAGGACCTGTTCTTCCGTACGGCGGTCAGCCGCCAGACGCTCAAGGGATGCGACAGCTCTCTGGATCTCCTGCTGCTCGCGTTTCAGGAGCTGCTGCTGACGTTCGAGATCCGACCGTTTTGTGAGCAGTGTGCTCGCTGTGTCCTTCGCACCTGCGCGGTCCCGTTCGAACATCTGGTACTGGGCTTCGGCCGTACGCAGCTCATATGAGGTTTCACGGAGCGCAGCATCGATTTCTTCTGCAGCCGATTTCAGCTCCGCGAGCCTGCGGTCGGCGGCAGTCACTGTCTGCAGACTGCCGGCAGTGGCGAATTTGATGTCTCTCGCCTTCTGTTCAGCCGCTTCCACGGATTCGTTCAGCTTTGCGAGCTGTCCGGTCAGGGTTTCCAATTCCGCCTTCCGGGAGAATACGGTCGACTGGCCTTTCGAGCCGCCGCCAGTCAGGGAACCGCCGGCATTGACGACATCGCCGTCCAGCGTGACGATCCGGTACCGGTAGCCGGCGAGCTTGGCGATTTCGGAAGCGCCGGTCAATGTATCCGCCACGATTGTCGCACCGAGCAGGTTCGCGATCACGTTCTTGTATTTCGGATCGGCGCCGGTAAGCTGTTCGGCTGTGCCGATGAAGCTCCCATGGTGTCTGACCTTCGCAAGTACATCATTTGGGACATACCTTGCCTTCATGACATCGAGCGGCAGGAATGTCGCCCGCCCGGAGTTCTTCTTCTTCAGGTACTGGATCGCTGTCCGCGCAGCCGGTTCAGCAGTTGCGATGATATGCTGCATGGCGCCGCCGAGTGCCGTCTCCACTGCCTTCAGATGTTTCCTGTCGACGTTGATGAGTTCTGCGACCGCCCCCTCGATGCCCTGGAGTGTGTCCGACTGTTTCGCAAGCAGCACTTCCTTGACACCGGAATAGAAGCCTGAAAAATCGGCTTCCATGCTTTTCAGCGCACGCAGCCGCCCCTGCAGTTCGTACCGCTTATTCACAGCCTGCTGCTGGAGTTTCTGCGTTTCTGCGAGTCGCTGCTCGCTCTGCTTCAGGTTCTGTCTGGCTTCTTCAGATTGGGCAGTGACTTTCTTCGATTCATCCCTCATCCGCCGGAGTGTTTCCGACTGTTCTTCTTTCCGCTTCTGCAGATCTGTGATTCTGGTGCGAAGCTCAAGCGTCTGTTCGTCCGATTTTTCGGAGGAATGCTGTTCGCCTGCCAGCCGCTCCTCGATATGTTTCAGTTCGTTGCGCACGGTCGCTTCTTTGTTCAGCACTTCGATATAGGAGGATTTCAGGTTTTCAATTTCCTGCTCCGTTTCTGCAAGGGACCGCTTCAATTTCTTGGATATGGACGCCATCTCTTCGGTTTTTTCCGACAGCTGCCCGTTCGTCGTTTCGGTTTCATGGAGCAGCTCCGATTTTCTTGCTTCCAGCTGTTCCAAGGACCGGCGGACAGTCTTGAGTTCTTCCGCAAGACGCACCGAGCGTTCTTTTGCATTCCGCTGTTTCTCGATCGACAGCAGCCGCCGCCCTTCCCATTTCTCGGCTTCGGCGCTCGCCGTGACAAGCTGTTCCTGCAGGGCGCCGACAGCTGTGTCGAGGGCAGCCAGCATGGCTTTTGCGTCTGCAGTCTCCTGTTCCACGGCTGAGACTGTCTTTTCAAGGCGAGTACGGATTCCCCTCTTTTCATCCGATGCCGAACGGTTCTCCTGCAGTTCGGTTCGGAGTGCATGGGCTTCCGCATTCATCAGCCGGACATCCGCCTCCCGCAAATCGGAAGCCAGCGTCCGATGGCGTTCAGCCGCGCGCGCATTCTCGGCAAGCGGCTCCATCCGGTCATCGAGTTCTTTGAGGATATCAAGGATGCGGTCGAGATTGTCGTCCGTTTCAATCAGCTTGAATTCCGCTTTTTTCTTGCGCATGCGGTATTTCAGGACACCTGCCGCTTCGTCGAAGATACTCCGCCTGTCTTCGGGACGGCTGTTGAGGATTTCATCGACCCGCCCCTGGGAGATGATGGAGAACGCTTCTTTGCCTAATCCGGAGTCCACGAAGACGTCATTGATGTCCTTCAGGCGGCACACTTGTCCGTTCAGCTGGAAGGAGCTCTCCCCGGAACGGAACACACGCCGGCTGACGCTGATTTCCGTATAGTCGAGCGGAAACAGGCCTGTCGAGTTGTCCAGGATCAAGGTCACTTCCGCAAAATTCAGCGCTTTTCGGGAGTCACTGCCTGCAAAAATGACGTCCTGCATCTTGGCACCGCGCAGTGATTTCGCGGATTGCTCACCGAGCACCCACCGGATCGCATCGATGACATTGCTCTTCCCGCTGCCGTTCGGGCCTACGACAGCCGTGACGCCCGGAACAAAATCGATGGATACTTTATCGGCAAAGGATTTGAATCCGATGATTTCCAGTCGTTTTAAAAACACGTTCAGCTCTCCTCTTTTGTATGCTCTTCCAATAGCTGCTGGATTGCCTGGCGCGCTGCTTCCTGTTCTGCTTCTTTCTTGGAACGGCCGATACCCTCACCGAGCTTCGTGTCACCGAGCTCCACATACGTTAGAAACTTTTTCGCATGTGCAGGACCTGATTCTTCCACAATCCGGTAATGCAGCTGCCCATGATTGGTCTGCTGGACGATTTCCTGCAGCCGGCTTTTGTAATCCATCACATGCGAAAAAGCTCCAAGCCCTATCTTCGGGAACACGATCCCTTCGAGGAAGTCAGTAGCTACATCGAACCCCTGATCCAGGTAGAGCGCACCGACGAATGCTTCGAACACATCGGCAAGAAGCGCAGGCCGGGTCCGTCCGCCGGTCAGTTCCTCGCCTTTGCCGAGGAGGATATAGTCGCCGAAGTTCAGTTCGGTACTGAACGTGACGAGCGAAGGTTCGCAGACGATGGCGGCACGCAGTTTGGTCAGCTCCCCTTCACTTTTTCCAGGTTCGGTCGCATACAGATACTGCGACACGGCAAGCTCCAGTACGGCATCCCCCAGGAATTCGAGCCGCTCGTTATCGGTAAAACGTTTGCTGCGGTGCTCATTCACATATGAAGAGTGAGTGAACGCATTATACAGCAGGGACACATTCGTGAATCGGATGTCCAGCCGTTCCTGCAGCTCATCGAATTTCCTGCGCACGGAACCCGGAAGAACAGCCTTCGATGTCTTGCCTGTCGGTTTCTTATTAGTCGTCATTCAGTCAACCTGCCTTTCTTTGCACATACCTCTCTATTCTACCTTGTCGCAACGCGCAGTGCAAAATGGAAAAGAGACGCCTCCGCACTTTCCGGGGAAAGGACGAAAGAGTCTCTATGCTGCGATCATTTAGTTTTTTCTTCGATATAAGAGACAGCATCTCCGACTGTGCCGATTTTCTCAGCGTCATCATCGGAAATTTCCATGTCGAATTCATCTTCCAATTCCATTACGAGCTCAACAACATCCAAAGAGTCAGCGCCGAGATCATCACGGAAAGAAGCTTCAGGTTTCACTTCGCTCTCGTCAACCCCCAAACGGTCAACAACAACCTTCGTCACGCGATCCAATACTGTAGACAATATAACTCACCTCCTTTCAAGGCTATAAAGCGCAGGCGGGCTGGTAGAGGCGACAGGCGCTGGAGGAATTGAAGAACAGGACGCTTATTGTCCTGTTTTCAATTCCGAAGCGACCCCGAGCCTCTGCCCGCCGGAGCTGGATTACACATAAAGCGCAGGCGGGCGCCTAGGTCGACAGGCGCTGGAGGGGCTGAACCACAAGACGCTCTCTGCCTTGTGTTCAGCACCGAAGCGACCCCGAGCCCTGCCCGCCGGAGCTGGCGTGATCAAAAAGCGCAGGGACAGCTTACATCACCATGCCGCCATCCACATTCAATACCTGACCAGTAATATAGGACGCATCATCGGACAGCAGGAAGGCGGCGGCTCTCGCCACATCCTCCGGCTTGCCGAGACTGCCGAGCGGAATGCTGCCGAGCAGCCCGTCTTTGACATCGTCACCGAGTGCATCCGTCATGTCGGTTGTGATGAATCCAGGTGCAACGGCGTTCACGGTGATCCCGCGGGCCGCGAGTTCCTTGGCCGTCGTTTTTGTCAGTCCGATCACACCCGCTTTTGCGGCTACATAGTTCGCCTGTCCTGCATTGCCGGCAATGCCGACAACCGACGCCATGTTGACGATGCGTCCGGCGCGCTGTTTCATCATCTGGCGGGAGACCGCTTTCGTGCAGAGGAAGACGCCTTTCAAATTCGTATCGAGCACTGCATCCCACTCGTCCTCTTTCATGCGCATCAGGAGATTGTCCTTAGTGATTCCCGCGTTATTGACGAGAAGATCGATCGAGCCGAATGTTTCGAGCGTTTCAGCTATCAGCGCTTTCACGCTGTCCGGGTCTGTGACGTCCGCCTGGACAGCGATCGCCCGTCCGCCGTCCGCCTCGATCGCCGATACGACTTCATCAGCACGTTCCTTGCTGCCGCTGTAGTTGACCGTTACGCTCGCACCTTCACGTGCCAGCAGCAGCGCGATCTCCCGGCCAATGCCGCGCGAGGCTCCTGTGACGACAGCCGTTTTACCTGTGAACCTCTCCATCAGTCCCACTCCTTTGCCGCTTCGATGACAGCCGCCAGTGTCTCTTCGTCATACACCGGCCAGACGGATACCGACCGGTCGATCTTGCGGACCAGCCCGCTCAGCACTTTGCCGGGACCGCATTCGATGAATTTGGTTACGCCGGCATCTATCATTGTGCGTACGGACTCCTCCCAGCGCACCGGGGAAGACAGCTGTTCGATCAGCAGCCGTTTCACTTCACTGCTGTCCGTCACCGGCTCCGCCGTCACATTTGCGATGACAGGAACAGCCGCGTCGTGCAGGTCTGTGTTTTCGAGCACTTCCCCGAGCTTCCCTGCTGCGGGACGCATGAGTTCGGAATGGAACGGCCCGCTGACATCGAGCATCAGCGCACGTTTCGCACCGGCTTCCTTCAGACGGGTGCAGGCCGCGTCCACGCCTTCCTTCGTGCCAGAGATGACAATCTGCCCCGGACAGTTCAAATTCGCCGGCTGGACGAGTTTCCCTTCCGCACTGACGGCATCCGTCACACCGGTCAGCGTCTCCTGATCGAGGCCCAGGATTGCTGCCATCGCGCCTTCTCCCGCCGGCATCGCTTCATTCATGAACAGGCCGCGTTTATGTACGATCCGCACGGCGTCTTCGAACGTCAGGGCACCCGAGGCATACAATGCTGTGTACTCGCCCAGGCTGTGTCCTGCCGTATAGTCAGGACGGATCCCCGCCTGGATCAGACGGTCTGCTGCCATCGCGCCGACCGTCAGGAGTGCAGGCTGTGCATTATACGTTACCGTCAATTCTTCCTGAGGCCCCTCTTCCATCAGTCTGCTCAGCGGGAACCCGAGCATTGAGTCTGCTGTCTCGAAAAATTGCCGCCCGCTCTCGTCCGCAGCCAATTCCGTTCCCATCCCGACTTTCTGGGACCCTTGTCCGGGAAATAAGAATGCTAGTTTCGTCATCATGCTTCCTCCTCGACAATCGTTTCGCGTATTGTATCAGTCACACGGTGTTCAGCCATCGTGCGTGCCTGCCGTATTGCGTTTTTCAAAGCATTGGCATTGGATGAGCCATGCGCTTTGATGACCGGTGAGTTCAGGCCGAACAATCCGGCACCACCGTATTCTGTATAGTCCATCTGGTGCTTTAATCCCCGCAGCTCATCTTTGACGAGAGCTGCCGAGATCTTGGATTTCAATGAAGACGCGAACACGTCCTTCAGCATCGAAAACAGCCCGGCCGCAGTGCCCTCGATCGTCTTCAGCACCATATTACCGGTGAATCCGTCCGTCACGGCGACATCTGCCGTGCCTGTCAGGAGATCACGCGCTTCGACGTTGCCGACAAAATTCAAAGGGGCCATCTTCAATTCCTCGAACGCGGCCTTTGTCAGGTCGTTCCCTTTTCCTTCTTCCGTTCCTATGTTCAGCAGGCCGACACGCGGGTTCCGGATTCCCCGGACTTTCTCCGCGTAAATACTGCCCATGATCGCGTACTGCACGAGGTGGGATGGCTTTGCTTCGGCATTGGCACCGACGTCCAGCAGGACAAACCCTTCTCCGCCAAGCGTCGGAAGGGTCGGTGCCAATGCGGGACGTTCGATCCCTTGGATGCGGCCGACGATGAACAGGCCTGCCGCCATCAAAGCGCCAGTATTGCCTGCGGAGACACAGGCGTCCGCCCTGCCTTCTTTCACCGCTTCCGCCATCTTGACCATGGAGGCATCTTTCTTCCTCCGCACGGCGCGTACCGGCTCATCGTCCGGTCCGATCACTTCGCTGCAGTGTGTGACCGTCAGCCGGTCATGGTCTTCCAGGTACGGAGCCATCTTCTCCCGGTCCCCGAAAAGTTCAATATGTATATCCTCGTAGTCTTTCAGGCTCTGCAGTGCCCCTGCGATAATTTCCTCAGGGGCATTATCACCGCCCATTGCATCTACAGCTATTCTCATTTGGCATCCTCCTTGTCCGCCGCGGTCGAACGGTACATCTGAAATTCCCCGCTGAATACAGTCTCTTCCCCGACAGTGGAATCGACGTCGACAACGGCCCGGCTGCCGCTGCGGCTCCGGACTGCCGCCCGCGCGATGACCCGGTCGCCCGCTTTCACCGGCTTGACGAAATGGAGAACAGATTTCGCGGTAAGTGCCAGCTCATCGTCCAGCACGGCGACTGCCAGGGAATTGGCCTGTGCGAACAGATGATGACCGCGTGCGATACCGCTTTTCTGGAATACATGCGCAGCCGTGATATCCAAGATCGATATCGCTCTGCTGTCCAGTTCGATATCGATGATCTCCCCGATGACCTCGTCCTGTTCCAGCGCCTTCACTTTCCCGGCAATCGTTTCGGCTGCCGCCGACCGGAGACGTTCCCGCAGTTCCGGGATCCCGCACTCCAGCCGGTCCAGCCGGATGGTCTGGACACTGACGCTGAAATGCTGTGCAATCTCTTCATCCGTCAGGAAGGGGGTTGTTTCAAGCAGCTGCTGAAGCTCCTGCTGACGGTCCTTTTTCTGTAAACGCAACGTCGCCTTCCCCTTCCTGATTAGCACTTGGTAATAGTAACAGTATATAAAGTAAAAAAAAAGAATGCAAGAGCGGTCTGCTCTTTCGCATTCTTCCTGCTTGTAAAGCTGACCGCGAACGGGGAAACACACCTGCACTCAGTCGATACGCTCACTCTCAAGCACTCCGGATTCCTCCACCGTTCTCCGTAAGCCGGCGTAATCGGCATCGTTCCAGAATTCATCGGTCGCAAGCAGCCGTTCGGCATCCTGTCTTGCTGTTTCCAGCGCCCGATAATCGTGGACGAGATCGGCCATCTTGAATTCCGGCAGGCCGCTCTGTTTCTTGCCGAAGAAATCACCGGAACCCCGGAGCTCCAGGTCTTTTTCCGCAAGCAGGAATCCGTCGTTCGTCTCGGCCATTGTCATCATCCGCTCTTTTCCCTCTTCCGTCTTCGGGTCCGCGAGCAGCACGCAGTAGGACTGGTCCGCACCGCGTCCGACACGTCCGCGGAGCTGATGGAGCTGAGCAAGACCGAAACGGGTCGCATCGTAAATGAGCATGAATGTCGCATTCGGTACATTCACGCCGACTTCGACGACTGTCGTCGAGACGAGGCAGTCGATCTTCCCCTCGCTGAAATCCCGCATGATCTGTTCTTTTTCATCGGCATGCAGCCGGCCATGCATGAGTCCGACAGTATAACGGCCTGCAAAATAAGCCGAAAGCTGCCCGAATACGTCGACCGCATTCTGTACGTCCAGTGTGTCGGATTCTTCGATTAGCGGGCAGATTACGTATGCCTGCCGCCCTGCCTGCAGTTCCTTCTCCATCCGCCGCAGCACGGGTGACAGTGACTCTTCTTTCAGCCAGTGGGTCTCGATCTCCTTGCGGCCTGCCGGCATTTCGTCGAGCAGGGAGACATCCATTTCTCCGAAGGCCGTGATGGCCAGCGTCCTCGGGATCGGTGTCGCTGTCATGAACAGCACATCAGGATGCTCCCCTTTGTCACGCAGGATGCGGCGCTGTTCGACACCGAATCTGTGCTGTTCATCCGTGATGACAAGTCCGAGTTTCCTGAAATCGACGTCCGGCTGGATGAGCGCATGGGTGCCGATCAGAAGATCCACTTCACCTGCCGCCAATCGTCCGAGGATGTCACGACGCGCCTTCCCTTTTGTCGAACCTGTCAGGAAAGCGACAGAGACACCCGCGGGTTCCAGCCAGCCGGCTAAAGTCTCCGCATGCTGTTCCGCCAATATTTCGGTCGGCGCCATCAGGGCCCCCTGGTAGCCTGCAGTGATGGCCGCATACAGTGTGATGGCAGCAACGACCGTCTTTCCGGACCCGACATCGCCCTGAAGCAGCCGGTTCATGCGGAGCGGGCTTTTCAATTCCGCGCACAGTTCATTGACGACCCGCTTCTGGGCGCCTGTCAGTTCAAACGGCAGCGTGGCGATGAACTGCTTGAGTTTCTCGATATCGTATCCGATCGGCGTCCCTTTCCCGGCGGCTTTCCGCACTTTTTTCAAGGCGGCCATCTTCAGCTGGAAATGGAGGAGCTCTTCGTAGACAACGCGCCTTCGGGCATGTTTCACATCATCAGGCGCGGTCGGGAAATGCACCATCTCGAGCGTCTCAGCGAGCGTCGGCAGCTTGTAGGCCGTAAGCAGGGAGGCGGGCAGCGTTTCGGGCATGCTGCCTTCGATCTCGTCGAGCGCCAGGCGCATCCACCGCCTGAATGTCGGCTGCTTGACGACACCTTTCAGACTGTACACCGGTTCAAAATCAGCCTGTCCGATTTTCGGACCATCCTTGAAATTGCTGACATTGATGAGCTGCCGGCCGCGGTCCCATTTCCCGGTGACCGTAATGATCTGTCCCGGATTCAGCCTCTCTTTCAGGTAATGCTGGTTGAAGAAGACCGCTTTCACCAGATGCGGTCCGACCAGCAGCTGGATCTGCAGCCGTGATTTCCTGCTGCCGGTAAAGAGGACGGATGGAACACTCTCCACCCGTCCTTCTATCGTGAGCCGTTCCCCGTGAGGCGTTTCAGCCAGATCTTTCAGCCTGAAATCCTCATGCCGGTAAGGGAATGTCAGCACCAGCTGTTCGATTGTTTCGATCCCGAGCGAAGCCAGCTGTTCACCGGCCGTCTTCCCGATCCCTTTCAGTGAAGTGACAGGATCACTTAGTGACTGTGTCACGGGCTTCCTTGTCCTTCCCGAAAATCTCGGCTTCCAGCGCTTTTCCTGTCGGTGTTGCAGCCAGACCGCCTTTTGCCGTTTCGCGGAGGGCGGATGGCATGGACTGGCCGATCTTATGCATCGCTTCAATGACTTCGTCCGTCGGGATCACACTGACGACGCCTGCGAGCGCCATATCCGCACCGACGAGCGCTTTGGCTGCCCCCATCGCATTCCTCTTCACACACGGCACTTCGACGAGCCCTGCGACAGGGTCACAGACGAGACCGAGCATGTTCTTCATGACGATCGAGAAGGCTTCCGCGCTCTGCTGCGGCGTGCCGCCCGCCATTTCGACAATCGCTGCGGCCGCCATGGACGCAGCTGAACCCGTCTCTGCCTGGCATCCTCCTGCAGCGCCGGAGATCGACGCATTGTTCGCGACGATGAAGCCGAACGCCCCTGTCGTGAACAAATAGTTCACCATCTGCTCATGCGTCGGATTCAGCTTATTCTTCACTGCGAACAGAGTGCCCGGCACAATCCCTGCCGCGCCGGCAGTCGGGGTTGCACAGATCATGCCCATCGCTGCATTGACTTCATTCGTCGCGACAGCCTTGCTGACCGCATCGAGCAGCAGTTCACCTGAGAGGGCCTTGCCGGTTTTCATATACTCCTGAATAAGTACAGCATCCCCGCCGGTGAGCCCCGACTTGGAATGGACGCCTTTCAGCCCTTCTTCGACCGAACTTTCCATGACTGCCAGGTTGTTCTCCATCTGAGCGAAAATCTCTTCACGTGAACGGCGTGTCAGGAGCATCTCCTGCCGGATCATGATCTCCGAGATCGGCTGCTGTTCCTTCTCAGCAACTTCCACCAATTCCTTCACTGTTGAAAACAAAATATCCATAGTTGTCCGCCTCCTCAGTTTGCCAATGTCGAAACTTGTGTGACGTTCGGAAGAGCACGCAGCTGCTCGATCAGCTCATCGGTCACGACCTGATCGACTTCGATGACCATCAGCGCCATCTTCCCTTTCTCTTTTCTGCCGACTTCCATATGTGCGATATTCATATCCTGGGCGGCAATAGCGTTCGAGACATTTGCGATGACACCTGCACGGTCATCATGGACGACGAGAAGCGCCGGGAAATGACCTGACAGCCGCAGTGTGAAACCATTCAGCTCAACGACTTCCATTGTGCCGCCGCCGATTGAGATGCCGACCAGTTCCATGACACCTTCGTCATCGCCGATCACAAGCTTTGCGGTGTTCGGATGATCCGCCTCTTCCTCTTCTGCGATGAATTCAAAGGACATGCCGAGTTCCTCCGCATCGTCGAAAGCTGTCCGGATGCGTTCGTCGAATGTATCATATCCGAGCAGGCCGCCGATGATCGCTACGTCCGTTCCATGCCCTTTGTAGGTTTCGGCGAACGATCCATACAGATGGATACGCGCCCAATCCGGCTGCCTGCCGAACAGATCGCGTGCAACTAGTCCGATCCTGGCAGCACCTGCTGTATGGGATGATGACGGACCGATCATGACAGGACCGATGATTTCAAATACGGATCTATATTTCAACGAAAACTCCCCCTTTTTACACATCTTCCTAGTTTCCATTCTACACGAAAAACGGCCGGATAACAAAAATCACGAACGTCTATGCCCATAGGAAAAGCGCCTCCAGCAAGGCTGGGACGCTTTTGTCGTTTTACATCATTCCACTGAAAGGATATATGGGTACAATGGCTGCCTGCCGCTGTACAGCTCGATCTCCACGTTGGAGGACTGCCCTTCGATGTAGGCGGCCATCTCTTCCGCTTCCTTCTCCGACACGTCTTCCCCATAGATGATCGTGACAATTTCGTCATCTTCAGTAATCAGTTCACCGATCAGGGCTTTCATCGTCGTTTCAAGTGACGGTGTCGCAATCGTGATCTTACCGTCCGCAATCGCCATATAATCGTCCTTATGGATCGAGACATTGTCGATTGTCGTGTCGCGCACTGCGGTCGTCACCTGACCGGTCTTCACACTTGCCGCTGCTGCTGTCATCGTTTTGGCATTCGCGGAGACCTGCGCTTCCGGATTGAATGCCAGGATTGCCGCCAGCCCTTCAGGGACCGTCTTTGTCGGCACGACTGCCGCCTCGATGCCCGCAAGTTCCGCTGCCTGCTCGGCTGCCAGGATTATGTTTTTGTTGTTCGGCAGGATCAGGACCCGCTCAGCGCCGACTTCCCGGATCGCCTTCACGATGTCCTCCGTCGACGGATTCATCGTCTGGCCGCCTTCGATGACATAGGAAGCCCCGATGCTCCTGAGCAATTCAGCGATTCCGCTGCCCAAGGCGACGGTCACGATGGCATACGGATGCTTCGCAGCAGGCTCCTTGCCCGCATTTCCGGACGCCGGGCTGCCGACGATATCCATATGCTGCTGGCGCATGTTTTCGATCTTGATGTTGATGAGGGAACCGAACGTCTGACCGTATGACAGTGCGTCACCCGGGTCTTCCGTATGGATATGTACTTTTGCGATCTCCTCATCGGAAATGACCAGCAGCGAATCACCGAGTTCGCTCAGCTGCTGCCTGAACTGGGTTTCATCGAACGGATGGTCTTTCGTCTTGTCCTCTTCGAACCGGACCATGAATTCCGTACAGTAGCCATACTGGATATCCGCCGTGTCCATGAATCCCTGGACGCTGCGGTGATGCTCTGCACTGACAAGTTCATCCATCGACAGGACAACTGTACGCTCCGGCAGTTCCTCCCCTTTCAGCGAAGCGAGGAATCCTTCGTACACATAGACGAGCCCCTGGCCGCCGCTGTCGACAACGCCGACTTCCTTCAGGACAGGGAGCAGATCCGGTGTCCGTTTCAGCGATTGTTTCGCTTCAGCGACTGTCGCCTCCATCACTTGGATCAGGTCATCGCTTTCCGCAGCTGTTTCCACAGCTTGCTGTGCCGCCTCACGGGCAACTGTCAGGATCGTGCCCTCGACAGGTTTCATGACCGCTTTATAGGCTGTTTCCACGCCATACTTAAGAGCAGCGGCAAATTCACCCGCTGTCAGGGTCTCCTTATCTTCGACCGCTTTCCCGAATCCTCTGAACAGCTGAGACAGGATGACACCTGAGTTGCCCCGCGCGCCCATCAGCAGTCCTTTCGACAGCGCCTGTGATGTCCTGCCGAGGTGCCCGGAGCTGTTCGCCGCCGTCTCTTTCGCCCCGGAGGTCATCGACAAATTCATATTCGTCCCTGTATCGCCATCCGGCACCGGGAATACGTTTAAAGAATCTACATAATCTGCATTCTGTTTGAGGTGATGTGCACCCATCTGCACCATTTCCGCAAACTTCTGTCCATCGATCGACTTCATTGAACTGTGTTCCTCCTTCACAGGTTCGTTACACGAACGCCCTGTACGTAAATATTGACGGCACCAATCGTCAATCCGAGTATTTTTTTCAGTGTATACTGCACTTTGGATTGCACCTGGTAGGCAACTTCCGTGATTTTCGTCCCGTATCCGACAATAATGTACAGATCGATCTGCATATCGGCCCCTGCGTTTCTTACGATGACGCCCCTGCTGAAATTCTCTTTGCGCAATATTTCAGTAAGCCCGTCCCGAATCTGGTGCTTGGACGCCATGCCGACAACACCATAACATTCGACTGTAGCTTCACCGGTGACCCGGGCGATCACATCATTCGTTATATCAATCTTGCCATAATCGTTTTCCAATTGAATTGACATGCCACGATCCCTCCTGCATCCAGTTTCACTGTCATCATTGTACTATATCACCCCTTATAAGAAAAGAAAGCAAGCGTTTTCTTTGTCGTGTAAAGGAATACTACTTGAAAGAACAGTGAAAAAAGCTTGCAAGCCTCTTGTGGATATGATAAATTGTTCTAGTATGCGAATTATATTAATCATCATTCGCGAGGAGGTTATAAAATGGCTAAAGAATGTGTAATTACAGGTCGCAAAGCACGCTCGGGGAATAACCGTTCCCACGCAATGAACTCCAGCAAACGTACTTGGGGTGCAAACCTTCAAAAAGTCCGTATTCTTGTAAATGGCAAGCCGAAGCGTGTATGGGTTTCTGCCCGCGCACTCAAATCAGGTAAAGTTCAGCGTGTATAATAGACCGCAACGTAAAGAAAACGCCAGGCTGTGGTCAGCCCGGCGTTTTTTCGTTGCGTTTTTTCCGTTTCTTCGTTGAAGCGGCAGCTGGTTTCGTCTTCGCTTTCGCTGTTTCCTCTTTCGAGAACACCACCATGCACTTCCGTACAATTCCGCTGACAAACTTAGGCAATGTAAATGTATAAATCCGCAAGTTCCCACTCCTTTCAGGAATCTGAGCTCCTTACCATTAAACATATGCCCGTGCGGAATGAGATAGTACAGGACGGTCCGAGTATTTCATTGCTCGTGAAGCGCGTGTCACCGAAATGCATCGTTTCGCCGGTCACTTCATATTTCACACCCCGCAGTGTCAGCCCTTCGACGGTTTCGGTCAGCGGGAAGAATGACAGATAGGGATAGGCTGCATTGCGGTTGGCTTCCGAAGAGCCGGCATGCAGAATCCTCATTTCGTTCTGCCGGTTGGCCAGCAGCAGTTCTGTCCCTGTCTGCAGGGCTGCATACCGTCCGAGCAGCTGGATGGCCGAAAACATGTGATCCAGACGGCCGCCGGTCACGCCTGTGATGATCACACGGCCGGGATCCATTTGGAGAGCCGTCTGCAGTGCCAGCTCCGTATCCGTCTCGTTCTTCTCTGCGGGCCAGCGGTCGACCGGGCAGCCCGACGCTTCGATTGCCGCAAACTCCTCAGCTGTCACTGAATCGAAATCCCCGATAGCCGCCGCCGGCGTGATCCCCGCCTTAAGCAGATGGACAGCTCCCCTGTCCGCTCCGATGAAACAGGCATCCTCTTCTGCAAAAGGAGCCAGAGGAATCAGTTCATCCTCCGGCCCTCCTGCACATATGATGATCGTCTTCACTTGCCGAGTGCCCGCTCGCCAGCTTCGCGGATATCGCGGATGGCCGCTGCGCGGTCTTCCTTATTGTAGATGGCGGACCCTGCAACGAAGACAGTAGCTCCCGCTTCCGCACAGACACCGATCGTTTCAGGTGTAATACCGCCATCGATCTCGATGTCTACGGACAGGCCGCGTTCTTTCAGCATATCGGACAACTGCTTCACTTTCGGTACGACAGACGGGATGAACTTCTGCCCGCCGAATCCCGGATTGACGGTCATGAACAGCACCAGGTCGATATCTTCCAGAATATGCTGTATCGTTTCCACCGGGGTATGGGGATTCAGCACGACGCCCGGCTTCACACCGAACGACCGGATAAGCTGGACGGTGCGGTGCAGATGACGGCACGCTTCCACATGGACGGTGATATAATCGGCGCCCGCTTTTGCGAACTGTTCGATATATCGGTCCGGTTCCTCGATCATCAGATGGACATCGAGCGGCAGGTCCGTCACCGGACGGATCGCCTCGACGATCAGCGGGCCGATCGTGATGTTCGGGACGAAATGACCGTCCATTACATCGACATGGATCCAGTCCGCGCCTCCCCGCTCCACTTCTTTGATCTCTTCTCCTAATTTCGCGAAATCCGCTGATAGGATTGACGGTGCCAGTTTGATCATTCTATTAATACCTCGGCTTTCTGTCCATGATTTCCTGCAGGAACTGCAGGTAGTTATCGTAGCGGCTCTGCAGGATCTGACCGGATCCCACCTGCCGCTTCACTTCACAGGAAGGCTCTTTCAAATGCAGACAGCCTCTGAATTTGCACTGCTCGGACGCGGCCGCGATTTCCGGGAAACAGCTGCCCAGCTCCTCTTTTTCCATCGTGTCGAACTCGAGTGAGCTGAAGCCCGGCGTATCCGCAACAAGACCGCCTGCCACTTCATGCAGTTCAACATGACGGGTCGTATGCTTACCGCGCCCGAGGGATTCCGAAATCACCCCTGTCTCGAGCAGCAGCTCCGGCAGCAGCGTATTCAGCAGCGTCGATTTCCCGACACCCGACTGGCCGGCAAGAACCGCTGTCTTCCCTTTCAAATAAGGGTTGAGGAGGTCAAGGATTTCCGGATCGCCGATTGACGTCATAAGGACCGGATAGCCGATGGATCTGTAGTAGCCGGCCCACTGTTCTGCAGTTTCCAATTCCGCAGCCGCAGCTTTGTCCTTCTTGGTCAGGCAGATGATGGGCTCGATTCCGTGCGATTCGACAAGCACGAGAAACCGGTCCAGCAGTCCGGGACTGAACGCCGGCTCGACGATGGAAACAGCCAGCAGCGCGATGTCCACATTGGAAACAGGGGGGCGCACCAGTTCATTCTTTCTCGGGTGGATTTCGGTGATTGTGGCGTCTTCTCCGCCTTCTTGCACATAGGTCACCCAATCGCCGACGAGCGGGGTGATTTTCCGTTTCCGGAATACGCCGCGTCCCCGGGAACGGACCGTGGCCCCTTCATCGTTCACGTAATAAAAACCGCTGAGCGCTTTTCGAATTTGTCCTTCCGGCATCCTATCCCTCTTTCTTATTGAATGTCTTTGTAATCGAATGTCTTTTCATCCACTACAGTGGAACCTCTCATCACTTTGTAGCCGCCCCGCTGGCCTTCTTCCAGCTCGACGGTGATCTGTTTTTCGGTGTCTTCCGTGATGTCAAACTTCTCTGCAGGGTCCGTCATTGAATGGGACCTGTCCTGGATATAAATGCGGACGGTCTGCGGCTCCCTTTTGTCCTCGTCTTCCCCGTCTTCATCCGACCCATCCGGAGCAGCCTCTTCATACGGGATCTTGATGCGTTTCACGTACAGCTTGACAGGTTTCTGTGCAGGACCCTTCGAGACGATGACATCGACTTTCGCTCCGATCGGCAGGGACTGCCCCGCTGCAGGATCCTGGCTCAGGACCTGTCCTTCCGGGATGCTGTCGGAATGCGTGCGCTTTTTCACGGTGATGTTGAAGCCGGATGATTTTGCATAGGCATTGAGCTGATCATCGGTGTAGCCGGTGAGGCTCTCCAATGTAACGAGCTCAGGCCCTTTGCTTATGGTGAAGACGACATCCGTCTCGCTCGGTACGACTTCCGTATCCGGCTCAGGATCCTGACTCAGGATCGTCCCTTCCGGTTTGTCGTCGTACACTTCTTCGGCCTCCACGGAACGGAAATCATACGTTTCCAGCCGCTCTTTGACGGACTTGTATTCACGTCCGGAATAGTCACTGAAGGTCATTGTCTCCTTGCCGGTGCTGACATACAGTTTCACAGCGCTCCCTTTGTCCCGTTCCTTGCCCGCTTCCGGGATTGTCCGGAAAACTTCACCCGCTTCGTACTCTTCAGAAGGCTGCTCGACTGCTTTGCCGTCGACAACCAGACCATTTTCTTCGAGCAGGGCGATTGCATCAGCTTCCGTCTTGCCAAGGACATCCGGTACGGTCGCCTGCTGATCGAATACGCCCGTCAGATACAGAATCGCTCCGGCTGCAATCAGCAGCAGGAACACGGCGACCAGCCAAGGCCACTTTTTCCGCTTCTTTTTCAAAGGATCCGTTTTCGGCTGCTTCGGTGCAGGTTTCACAGGATCGAGCTTCACTGTCTCTTCCGGATCGATCAGCTGCGGCACATCTTTGATGACTGGCAGGGCCCGGGTCTCATCCTCATCAAAGGGCAGCGTGAATTTCGCTTCGCGCGCGCGCGACGGACTCAGGGATGTCTGCAAATCTTCATACATGGCATCTGCGGATACGTATCGGTGGCGCGGATCCTTCGCCGTCGCCTTCAGGATGATATTCTCCACGCTCTGCGGGATTTCCGGGTGTTCCGCACGGACGGATGGAGTTTCTTCCTGAAGATGCTTCAATGCGACTGCCACGGCGGATTCCGCGGAAAACGGCAGCTTTCCGGTCAGCAGCTCGTAGAAAACGATGCCAAGTGAATAGATATCGGACTTCTTCGTCGCCATGCCTCCCCGTGCCTGTTCCGGCGAAAGATAGTGGACCGTACCGAGGACGGAGTTCGTTTTCGTGTGCGACGTCGCTGTCAGCGCCATGGCGATACCAAAGTCGGTGATCTTCACATTCCCGTCTTCGTCCATCAAGATGTTCTGCGGTTTGACATCACGGTGGATAATGCCGTTATGGTGTGCATTTGAAATCGCGGCTGTCAGCTGCAGCATGATCGGAATCGCCTTTTCGGGCGAAAGCGGGCCCTGCTCGAGTATGTAGCGCTTCAGCGTCATGCCTTTGACATATTCCATTACAAGATAATGGAGTTCTCCCTCTTCACCCACGTCAAAAATATTGACGATGTTCGGGTGGGTTAGACTTGTCGCGGACAGCGCCTCCCGCTGGAAACGGCGTTTCAGCTCTTCTTCGTGCGCAAATTCATAATTAAGTACTTTGATGGCGACGTCACGGTCAAGGATAAGGTCATGCGCCAGGTAGACTTTCGACATGCCCCCTTCGCCGATCGTGCCGATGATATCGTAGCGGTCCCCGATCCGATTACCGATCATATAGCATCCGCTCCCTGTTCAGGGAGTGTGAGCAGGATCGCTGTGATATTATCCTCTCCGCCCCGTTCATTCGCAAGATCGATCAGCTTCGTTACTTTGCTGTCCACCGTACCATCCGCTTCGATCAGTTCCCGCATCGTTCCTTCATCGACTTTGTTGCTCAGCCCGTCCGTACACATGAGCAGACAGTCGCCATACTCAAATGGGACGTGATAGAAATCAGGCCGGATGCTGCGTTCGGAACCGACAGCTCTCATGATCCAATTTCGCTGAGGATGGACTTCCGCCTCAGCTTCCGTAATTTCACCGCTTGCGAGCAGCTCATTGACGTAGGAATGATCTTTTGTGATCTGTGTGATCGTATTAGCGCGGATTTTATAGACACGGCTGTCCCCCACATGTGCGATGTAGCAGTTTCCGCCCTGGAAGACGGCTGCTTCCAGTGTCGTCCCCATCCCTTCATGTTCCGCAGATGATTGCGCTTTCTCATAAATGAGCCGGTTGACGTCCCGCACACAGTCATCCAGCCAGGCTGTCCATTTCTCGGCATGCCCGGGAGTATGGCCGCGGAGTCCGCTGAAAAGTTCCCCCATCAGCCTGACCGCCATTGCACTCGCTACATCACCGCTCCGATGGCCGCCCATCCCGTCTGCTATGACGGCGAGTACGGTTCCGTCATCAAGTTCAAATACAGCAGCCTGATCTTCATTGAACGTACGTTTCCTGCCTATGTCCGTCCGAACACTGAACAGCATATCGTTTCCCCCAATCATTTCTGACTTTACTGCTCAAGCTCCGGCTTCACGATGGCCGCTGCGAAGAAGCCGTCGCTCCCGAAGTGGTGCGGCATCACTTGCAGCATGCCATTCGGTGTTGAAAGACCGGCCTCCCGGAAAAATTCCGGCACTTCCTTTTCAGCTTCCGGATGCCGTTCGAGGAAATGTAGGACAACGCCGTCATTCTCGGTTTTATCCACCGTGCATGTACTGTAGACAATCTTGCCTCCCGGTTTAACGAGTGTCCATGCCGTCTCCAGCAGTTCCGCCTGGATTTCGGCAAGCGATTCGACGTCCTGTTCCGTCTTGTTGTACTTGATTTCCGGTTTGCGACGGATGACACCGAGACCGCTGCACGGTGCATCGACGAGGATTCGGTCGAACGATTCCGCTTCATACACATCCCTGAGTTCCCGGCTGTCGCCGCTCGATGTCCAGATCGATTTCAGTCCGAGCCGGTCCGCGTTCTGTTCGATCAGTTCAAGCTTATGCTCATGCAGGTCATGTGCATGGACTTCACCGGTATCCGCCAGATGCTCTGCGATCTGAGTCGTCTTGCCGCCTGGTGCCGCACACATATCGAGCACTTTCATGCCCGGCTGCACATCCAGTGCGTAGACCGGCAGCATGGAGCTTTCGTCCTGCACGGTCAGCCAGCCTTTCGTGTACGTATACGTATTAGCGACATTGCCGCTATGGCAGTAGATCGCCTCAGGGACCACTTTGCCGATTTCGGCTTTCGCCCCTTCGCTCTTCAGCTGATGGAGCGCTTTCTCCACTGTCGTGTGAACCGTGTTGACACGCGCTGTATTGACCGGCGGGATGTTGTTCGCTTCCGCCATCCGCTGGGTCTCTTCCATGCCGTACTGGTCGATCCATCTGCGGATCAGCCATTCAGGATGGCTCGTTGCAAGGGCAAGCCGTTTCGTCTCGTCGGGAATATCATCAATCGAGCGGACGCCCTGCCGCAAGACGGAACGGAGCACACCGTTGACCAGGCTCGCCGTGCCTTTATGACCGCGCCGCTTCGCAATTTCGACGGCTTCGTTGACGGCCGCGTGGGGCGGAATCTTCGTCAGGTACACAATCTGATACAGCGACAGGCGCAGCAGCTCACGCACCCAGTCATCAAGCTTCCCTTTGATGAACGGCTCGAGATAGTAATCGAGCGTCAGTCTGCGCTGCAGTGTGCCGTACGCCAAATTCGTCAGGAGCCCTTTGTCCTGGTCTTTGATACCATACGTTTCGAACGTCCTCGTCAGCAGAAGGTTGCTGTAGGCCTGATTGCGGCTCACTTCGAGGAGGATCGAGAGGGCAGCGTCACGGACATTCCCTTTCCAGATCGTCTTCTTCTTTGCCGTCATACGAAACGCTCCCCTTTTTTCCAGTCGTTTCCGGAACCGTTCAGGAAGACCGATGCCGTCATCCGCTTCTTGCCGGCAGGCTGGAGCTCCGTGATGGCGACGGAATTTCCGTCGCCGGCCCGGACGATGATCCGGTCTTTCTGGATATCCGTGATGTCACCGGCAGCTCCGTCCGCTGAACCTTCGGCCATTTCGGTTTTCCAGATCTTCACGGTTTCCCCGCGGAAGGTCGTGAAGGCTGTCGGCCATGGCGACAGGCCGCGCACTTGGTTATGGATATCCCGCGCGCGCCGGTTCCAGTCGATCCGTTCCTGTTCGCGGCTGATATTGCGGGCGAATGTCACGAGCGTCTCGTCTTGCGGGATCCGTTCGTTCGTCCCTTCCAATATGGAGGGCAGCGTCTCCTTCAGCAGCTGTTCACCGGCAGCCGAAAGCTTGCCGAACATGCTGCCGGTATCATCAGTCTCCGTGATCGGCACTTTCACTTGTGAGATCATGTCCCCGGCATCGAGCTTCTGCACCATGTACATGATCGTCACGCCGGTCTCTTCACAGCCGTCCATGACGGCCTGGTGGATCGGCGCACCGCCGCGGTAGGCCGGCAGCAGTGAGGCGTGCACGTTGATGCAGCCGAGTTTCGGGGCATCCAGCAAATCGTTCGGCAGAAGCTGGCCGAAAGCGGCTGTGACGATGAGATCCGGCTCAAGTGCGATGATCTCTGCAAGTTCCGCTGATCCTTTCAGCTTTTCAGGCTGGATGACAGGCAGTCCGAGACGCAGCGCCTCCGCTTTCACAGGCGGCGGGGTCAGGACACGCTTGCGTCCGACGGGCCGGTCCGGCTGCGTTACGACTGCTGCAATCTCGTGGCCTTCTTCGTGGAGCATACGCAGGATGGGCACTGAAAAATCAGGCGTGCCCATGAACACGAGTCTACTCATTTTCCGTCACGTCCTCTCCTAACGCCGCCAGCGTTTCATCCGGTTCGTCGAATTCCGAAGCATCGACAATGCGGCTGATTTTCGTATTGAACAGGATGCCGTCCAAGTGATCGATCTCGTGCATGATCGCCCGGGCTTCATAGCCTTCCGCCTCGAGTTCATACAGGGAGCCGTCCCGTTCCTGTGCTTCCACCCGCACGAAGAACGGCCGCTTCACTTCTCCATACAGATCCGGGAAGCTCAGGCATCCTTCAAGATCGGTGTCTTCCCCGCCCACTGCGGTGATGACAGGATTGATGAGCTCGATCGGCGGATCCCCTTCGCCGATATCGACGATGGCCGCCCTGATCGACTGTCCGACCTGGGGCGCTGCGATGCCGACACCGTCTGATGCGATCATCGTTTCCATCATGTCATCGAGCAGTTTGTGCAGCTTGCGGTCGAACTTCACGACTTCCGCTGTTTTCGTTTCAAGTATTTTGTCAGGGTATTTCACGATTTCCAGTACAGTCAAACGAATTCCTCTTTTCTCGCCCCGTCAATAGATGACGACCGGGGATTTATCCACAGACAGCAGGAGCCCGTCTTTGATCCATCCGGTGCGGTAATGACGGATGAGCGCCTGCAGTGTCTCTGTCAGTTTCGGTTCTTTTTTGTATTTTATCAGACATTGGTACCTATATCTATTATTCACCCGGCTGACCGCCGATGCTGTCGGTCCGATCAGCACACTTTCCGGACTGAGCCTCTCTGTCAGGAAACGTGCCGCCTTTTCAGCATACTCGACGACTTTCAGCAGGTTCTCATGGCTGAATTGGATGTTGACGATATAGTAGAACGGCGGATAGCCGAACTGCTTGCGCGCCCCCATTTCCATCGCATAGAACGGCTCATAGAGCTGGGCCTTCGACAGTTCGATCGCATAGTGTTCAGGGGTATAGGTCTGTATGAAGACCTCCCCTTCCAGTTCATGTCTGCCGGCCCGCCCGCTCACCTGCGTCAGCAGCTGGAACGTCTTCTCGGCAGCCCGGAAGTCGGCCAGGTGGAGGGTCGTGTCGGCTGCGAGCACGCCGACGAGCGTGATGTTCGGGAAATCGAGCCCTTTTGCGATCATCTGGGTGCCGAGCAGGATATCCGCTTTCCCTTCACCGAACTTCTGCAGGAGGCGGGCATGCGACCCTTTCTGCCTTGTCGTGTCGACGTCCATCCGCAGTACACGGGCTTCCGGGAACAGGCGGCCGATCTCTTCCTCCGCCTTTTGCGTCCCTGTGCCGAAGAAACGGATATGCTCACTGCCGCATTCCGGGCATTCTTGCGGAACCGCGTCTTCGTGACCGCAGTAATGGCATTTCAGGCTTTCACTGGCCCGGTGGTAGGTCAGGGAGATGTCGCAGTTCGGGCATTGGATCGTCGTGCCGCAGTCCCTGCACAGTACGAAAGAAGAGAATCCGCGTTTGTTCAGGAACAGCACGGTCTGCTCATGCCTGTCCAGCCGTTCCCGGATCGCTTCGGCGAGAGGGACGGAAAACATCGACCTGTTGCCTTCCTTCAGTTCGTTCCGCATATCGACAACATGGACGGACGGGAGTGCCAGCTCTTTCACCCGGACAGGCAGCTCTAGAAGGTGATAGAGCCCTTTCGAAGCGCGTGCATACGATTCAAGTGCAGGGGTTGCGCTGCCAAGTATGACCGGACAGCGGTTGTAGGCAGCGCGCCAGATCGCGACGTCGCGCGCGTGGTAGCGCGGTGAGTCTTCCTGCTTGTAGGTCGATTCGTGCTCTTCATCCAGGATGATGATGCCCAGATTTTCGAAAGGAGCAAACACAGCCGACCTTGCGCCGACGACCACTTTCACTTCCTTCCGGTGGATCCTTCGCCATTCATCATACTTCTCGCCCGCAGAAAGGGCACTGTGCATGACAGCGACCTGATCATCGAAACGTTCCTTGAAACGCGATGTCATCTGCGGGGTCAGGGAGATCTCAGGCACGAGGACGATCGCCTCCCGGCCGTTTTTCACGACTTCCTCGATCGTCTGCAGATAGACTTCCGTCTTGCCGCTGCCGGTAATGCCGTGGAGAAGGAATACGCTGTCCTGTCCGTTACGGAATGCGTCCGTCACCTGCCCGACCGCCTCCTGCTGATGGGCGGTCAGCTCACGGGGGACGGCAGCCTCTTCCATGCGGACATCTTCCGGCTCCCTGTACACTTCTGTCTTATTCTCCTGCGCCGCCCCTTTGTCGATCACACTTTTCAGGACGGTCGCAGTGACGTCCGCCTCTTTCAGCAGACGTCCGGCTTCCATCGATTCACCTGCATGGCTGAGCATCCACTCAAGGAGCCTGCGCTGTTTGGCTGCCTGTCTGGACAGCCCGGACAGAACCCCCTCGATCGAAGCCGCATCCTGGATGGTGATCATACGGACTTTCTTGACCGCGGTCTGCTGCTTGACGAGTGTTTCCACACGGACCGCTCCGCTCGCTGCGGCGGCCTTCAGCTGTTTCAGCAATTCGGGGGTATCCGCCATTTTCAGCGGCACCCGTTCCCTGCCGCCCATCATATCCATGAGTGCCTCGCCTTGGATCCCATCGGGCTTCATAGCGACGATGAATTTCTCGTACTTCGCACGCATCGCTGCCGGCAGCATGACCTGCAGGGCATCGATCCGGTAGGCGAGCGTATCTTCCGCCAGCCATTTCGACATTTCGAGCAGTTCCGGCGAGAGGACCGGTTCGAAATCGATGAGCTGCTCGACGGACTTCAGCTTGGTCTCATCCAGACCGCTCGTCTCTTTCAGCCCGACGACATAACCTGCCACTTTGCGCGGACCGAACGGCACTTTGACCCGCATGCCGGGCTCGACGAATCCGCGGAACAGTTCCGGGATCTTATAGTCGAAAGGCCTGTCGATCGGATAGGCGGCAACATCCACAATCACTTCTGCGATCATTGCGCATCAGATCCCTGCGCCGCGACAGCTGTCAGAAGCTCCTTCGCAAGCGCCCGTTTTTCCATGGCGGGAAACGGTGTTTCACTGCCGTCTTTCGACAGGAGGGTCACGACGTTCGAATCGCTTCCGAAACCGCCTGACGGATCCGTCACGTCGTTGACGATGATCCAATCCAGGTTTTTCGAAGCGAGTTTCCCTTTTCCGTACGTGATCGCATCATCCGTCTCAGCTGCGAACCCGATGAGGCATTGGTGCGTCTTCCGGTCACCGAGTGTTTTCAGGATATCGGCCGTGCGTTCCAGTTCCAGCACCGAATTGCCTTCTTTCTTCTTCATCTTGTTCGGATGCACGGTCTGCGGGCGATAATCCGCGACAGCCGCCGATTTCACGACATAATCGGCATCATCATACTGCGCAAGCACGGCTTCCAGCATTTCAGCAGCACTTTCGACACGGACAACCGCCGCACCTTCAGGAGGATCGAGTGCAACCGGCCCTGTGATCAGGACGACGTCCGCCCCCAGTGCGACTGCGGCTTCCGCCATCGCATAGCCCATCTTGCCGCTTGAAAAATTGGAGATGTACCGCACAGGATCGATCCGTTCCAGGGTGGGGCCGGCTGTCACGACCACTTTCTTGCCCGCAAGCGGACGCTGCGGCTGCTCTGTAAAGAAGGCAGCGGCCAGTTCTGTGATCTTCTCGGGTTCTTCGAGACGTCCCCTGCCGACATAGCCGCAGGCCAGGAACCCTTCCGACGGTTCGATGAATTCATAGCCGTCACGCGCCAGACGGTCGATGTTCCGCAGGACTGCCGGATGCTCGTACATATGGACATTCATGGCCGGCGCTATCCAGACCGGGGCTGTCGCCGCAAGCAGCAGTGTGGTGACCATATCGTCCGCGATCCCGTTCGCGAGCTTGCCGATGACATTCGCGGTCGCCGGAGCGACTATGATCAGGTCTGCCCAGTCGGCAAGGTCGATATGCGCGATGACGGAGGAGTCCTTCTCATCGAATGTATCCGTATAGACATCATTCCGGGACATGACCTGGAACGACAGGGGCCGGACGAATTCCGTGGCGGATTCCGTCATGACCACCTTGACCGCCGCACCTGCCTGGCTCAGTCTGCTCACGAGTGCCACCGCCTTATAGACTGCGATGCCGCCTGTCACGCAAAGTAAGATCTTTTTGTTTGTCAGCAAGATGTTCAATCCTTTCCAAAAATGACAAACTCCCCAAGAAAATCGATTTCTAAGGGAGCGTCCATTTCTTATTCAGCTTGGGAGTTCTCAGATCTCGTCTTCATAGACGATCGAATCATCGGTCTTCTGCTTGTTCAGCAGGCCGGCTGCAACTTCTTCCAGTGCTTTGCCGACATTTTTGTGCGATCTGTACTTCATCGTCTCTTCGTTATGGTTTTCCTGGATATCACGGGCGCGCTTCGCTGCCAGTGATACGAGCGTGTACTTCGAATCGATCTTCTCTTTCAGTGAATCTACCGATGGATACAGCATTGGTTTCATTCCCCTTCCAGCATAGCTAAATAGCGTTCTTCGACACGTTCTCGTCTGCAGTGCTCCGCTGTGACGATGGCGTTGATGCGGTCGCACGCTTTCGAGACTTCGTCGTTCTCCACGACATAATCATACAGATCCATCATCTCGAGTTCGTCCCGCGCTTTTGCAACGCGCGATGCGATGACTTCGAGTACTTCCGTGCCCCTGCCGACGAGCCGCTGCTCCAGATGCGACAGGCTCGGCGGCGCCAGGAAGATGAACAGTCCGTCCGGCATCTTTTCACGCACTTGCGCTGCGCCGACCACTTCGATTTCGAGAAAGACATCCCGACCGGAGTCGAGCGTCTCGTTCACATAATCGAGCGGCGTCCCGTAGTAGTTCCCTACATACTCGGCGTGCTCCAGCAGCTTGCCCTCCGCGATGAGGCGTTCGAACTCCTCGCGCGGACGGAAATAATAGTCGACGCCATCCGTCTCGCCTTCCCGCGGCAGCCGCGTCGTCATCGAAATCGAATATTCATAATTCGTATCCGGCTGTGTGAACAGTTCTTTCCGGACAGTCCCTTTTCCGACACCCGAGGGGCCGGACAGGACAATCAAAAGCCCTCGTTGTTTAAACATGGAATCCCTCTTCTAAACTATAGTCTTTCTTTTCAAATCAGCCCTGACCGGGAACGATCCGAAGAATGTATTCGTATTATACCATATGTCAGCCGTCTAGTGCTAAAATGGAGAAAACGAAAAGAAAGAGGAATGCACATGGCATTTGACGGGTTGTTCACAACCGCGATGAGACGCGAACTGCAAGCAATCGAAAACGGCCGGATCACGAAGATCCATCAGCCGAACGCCCAGGAGATCGTGCTGGTCATCCGTGCTGAGGGACAGAACCGGAAACTGCTGTTTTCGGTCCATCCTTCCTATGCACGTGTCCAGTTCACGGAAGAGACGATCCAGAACCCATCGGAACCGCCGATGTTCTGCATGACGATGCGGAAACACCTGGAAGGGGGCACGGTGACCGCTGTCCGGCAGACAGGCACGGACCGCATCCTTACATTCAGGATCCGTTCGAAAAACGAAATCGGCGATGATATGGAACGCGAAATCATTTTCGAGATCATGGGCCGGCACAGCAACTTTGTGCTGATCGATCCGGAACGCAATATGATCGTCGACAGTCTGAAGCACCTGCCGCCTGCGGTCAACAGCTACCGGACCATCATGCCGGGCCAGCCGTATGTACCGGCACCCGCCCAGGACAAACTCGATCCGTTCGAACTGACGGAACAGGAATTCGACACACTGCTGCCGGAATTCGACTCGCCGAAAGCGGTCGTCGGCCGTCTGTCCGGCTTCTCTCCCGTCCACGCCGAGGAGCTGCTGTACCGGATGCACAATGCGGACAGCCCGCGGGCATTCGATGTGTACAATGAATTCGTGCGCACTTTCTCGGACGGTCCATTCAGACCGAATGCAGTCGAGAAGGACGGCAAGCTGCTGTTCTCGGCAGCGGATCTGACCTTCACCGGTCAGCCGCCGACGCTCTATCCGACTCTCGGCGAATTGCTCGACAAAGTGTACTTTGCACGTGCGGTCCGTGAGCGGGTGAAGGCGCAGGCCGCCGATCTCGAGCGCTGGCTCGACAACGAGATCGCGAAATTGAAACTGAAAGTCCAGAAACTCGAGAAGGAACGCAAGGATGCCGGGCGGCTCGATACGTTCCAGCTCTACGGCGAACTGCTGACCGCGAACAGCTATGCAATCGGGAAAGGGCAGAAGGAAGCGGAAGTCGACAACTATTATGAACAGGGCACGACGGTCACCATCCCGCTCGATCCGCGCAAGACGGTCATCGAGAATGCCCAGCGCTACTTCTCGAAATATGCAAAAGCGAAAAATGCATTGATCCAGATTGCCGACCAGCTCGAAAAGGCAGCCGAGGACATCAGCTATTTCGAAATGGTGAAGCAGCAGGTCATGCAGGCATCGACCGATGATATCGACGAAATCCGGGATGAACTGGCAGATCTCGGGCTGATGAAAGCACGGAAAGGCAAGAAGAAAGCGAAGCCGAAAAAGCCGATGCCGGAGTCCTACGTGTCGACGTCGGGCACCAAGATCTCCGTCGGCAAGAACAACCGGCAGAACGACTGGCTGACATCGAAGCTGGCCGCCCGCAATCATATCTGGCTGCATACGAAGGACATCCCGGGCTCCCATGTCGTCATCCATGACGAACAGCCCGATGACGGGACGATCCAGGAGGCGGCAGCACTTGCTGCCTATTTCAGCAAAGCGCGCGGCTCCGCTTCCGTGCCGGTCGACTTCACGGAAGTGCGGCATGTGAAAAAGCCGAACGGCTCGAAACCCGGCTTTGTTATCTACTTTGAACAGCAGACGGTCTATGTCACACCGGACGAGGACCTCGTCCGCAAACTGAAAGCATGATCAGCACACCGGCAGGGCAGCAGCCCCGCCGGTTTTTTCGTATTCCCAGTGGTTATTGGCGGTCCTTGCAGCAGGGACGCCCCGGGAAACTTGAAAGTGATCATAAACGTGGCCGTTCCGCTCATAAATCCGGAAAAGTGATCATAAAACAGGAATTCCGCTCATAAACATCCGGATTTGCTCATAAACCCCTGAAAGTGATCATAAACAGGCCCGCTGCGCTCATAACTTCACAATCAGCCTCCGTCCAGCCCCACTCCCGCGGCCAAACTCTCGATGATCTCCGCTTCCTTCCCCGCAGGATGCTTTTCCAGCCGATCAAGATATCATTCCTTCCTGGAACCAAAAAAGAAGCAGGGGAGGCCATCCCTGCTTCCTGTCAATTGTGCAGTGCCCCTGTCTTCAATCTGCCGTGCCAGTCCTTCAGCGGAGCCAGGGATTCCTGGCGGATGGCGCCTGTGCGTGCCGCCACTTCGGCCAGCGCATCGAAATCCGTCAGACTTGTATACGTCAGATCCGCTTCCGCGAATGCCTGATCGGCGCTGTCGAGACCATATGTAAAGATGGAGACGATCCCTTCCACGGGTATACCCTCATCACGGAGTGCTGCCGCTGCCGTCAGACTGCTGCCCCCTGTCGAAATGAGATCTTCCACGATGATTGCGCGGTCCTCCGGTTTCACACGGCCCTCGATCTGTTTACTGCGTCCGTGCCCTTTCGCTTTCGACCGGATATAGACCATGGGCAGGCCAAGGATGTCCGCAACCCAGGCAGCGTGCGGGATTCCTGCTGTCGCTGTTCCCGCGATGACTGTTGTGTTTGGATACTGTTTGCGGATGATCTCCGCAAGCCCTTCCGCCACCCGGCGCCGTCCGGCCGGGTCGGACATGATCAGCCGGTTGTCGCAGTAGATCGGCGACTCGATGCCGGACGCCCATGTGTACGGCTCGTCGGGACTGAGTGTCACAGCCTCCGCGTTCAGCAATATTTCTGCAATCTCCTGTTTCATCATCGTCCATCCATCCCTTTCCATTGATTCACGATTTCCCGATAGGCTGTGAGCGGATCCGCCGCCTGGGTGATCGACCGGCCGACGACGATATGTGTCGATCCGAGCTCCCTCGCCTGCGTTGGGGTTGCGATCCGCTTCTGATCGTGCGCCGCATCATCCGCCATCCGGATGCCCGGCGTCACTTTCAGGAATTCCTTCCCACAGGCATCGGCGATCTTCCCTGTCTCCAGGACAGAGCACACGACGCCGTCCAAGCGGGCTGTCTGCGCGAGCTTTGCATAATGCAGAACGGACTCATCAAGCGTCCGTCCGATCAGCTGTTCACGCTGCATCTGTTCTTCGGTGGTGGAGGTGAGCTGTGTCACCGCTATGAGCGAAGGGCGCCGTCCCCCTGCCGCCGTCCCCTTGTCAAGCCCTTCCAGCGCCGCTTCCATCATGGCCGCACCGCCAGCCGCGTGGACATTGACCAGATCCGCGCCAGTCTGAGCGATTGAAGTCATCGCCGACTTCACCGTATTCGGGATATCATGCAGTTTCAAATCGAGGAACACGTCGAACCCTCTCTCTTTCAGCTGGTGGACGACTGCAGGACCTTCCTTATAGAACAGCTGCATCCCGACTTTCACGAACGTTCCTGTCTCGAACGGCTCGAGGAAGGTCATGGCCGACTGTCCGTCTTCAAAATCGAGTGCGATGATCGGTGATGTATTCATACTCTGTGGCTCCTTCCGATTAACTCCGCTGCCGTGGCTGCCCCGATTTCATCAAGCGCTGCCGGCAGTTCGCGGATGATCTCCGGGCAGACGAACGGATTGACGAAGTTCGCCGTACCGACGGCGACCGCGCTTGCGCCCGCCGACAGGAAGTCGATGACGTCCCCTGTGTCCGTCACGCCCCCCATTCCGATGATCGGGATTCCGACTGCCCGGCTCACTTCATGGATCATCCGTATCGCGACGGGCTTCACCGCAGGGCCGGACAGCCCTCCTGTCCTGTTCGCGATGACAGGCTTGCCGGTCTTCCGGTCGAGCCGCATGCCGACAAGTGTATTGATCATCGTCAGTCCGTCTGCACCGGCTGCTTCGACAGCTTGTGCGATCACAGTGATGTCCGCGACATTCGGCGACAATTTCACATAGACAGGCACGGACGATACGGCTTTGACCGCCGCCGTCAGTTCGCCGGCGAGAACCGGATCCGTGCCGAATGCGATCCCTCCGCATTTGACATTCGGACACGAGATATTCAGTTCCAGCGCCTGGACGTTCGGCGCTTGTGAGATCGCTTCCGCCACCTGGACATAATCAGCCACTTCGGAACCCGCGACATTCGCGATGATCGGCACGTCGATCTCTGCAAGCCGCGGCAGTTCATCCTGCAGCACGCTGGCCAGGCCGGGATTCTGCAGGCCGATGGCATTCAGCATGCCGGCTGCCGTTTCTGCGACACGCGGCGTCGGGTTTCCGAAGCGCGGCTCCAGAGTCGTCGCTTTGATCATAATCGCGCCGAGCTGGGACAGATCATACAGATTGCCGTACTCCTTGCCGAAGCCGAAACAGCCTGATGCCGGCATGATCGGGTTCTTCAGTGACAGGCCCGGCAGTTCCACCGCCAACCGGTTCATATGGCCACCACCCCTGCTGGGAATACCGGTCCGTCCGAACAGACTTTGACGTACGGCCGGCTGTCAGTTTCTTTCGTTTCACAGACACAGGCGAAGCAGGCGCCTATGCCGCAGCCCATCCGCTGCTCGAATGACAGGTAGCCGGGTTTGCCGGCATACGCCTCCTGCACTGCGGACAGCATAGGTGTCGGTCCGCATGTATAATAGACAGAGAAATCGACAGGATGCGCACGTAGGGAATCCGTCACGAATCCCTTCTCGCCGGCAGTGCCGTCAGCTGTGACGATCCGCGTTTCGCCGAGTGCTGAGAATTCCTGTTCATAGAAGACGGCGGATGCCGTCTGGAACCCGAGCACGTGGACAACACGGACACCCGCAGCTGTCAGCTCTTTCGACAGCTGGTAGAGCGGCGGCACCCCGATGCCTCCGCCGACCAGCAGTACCGTTTCGCCCGGCTTCGGCTGCCCGCTCGGAAACCCGTTCCCGAGCGGTCCGAGTACGTCGACGGAGATACCCACAGCTTTTTCCGCAAGGATTTGCGTCCCTCTTCCTTCCGCCCGGAAGATGATCGTCATCCGCCGGCGGTCCCTGTCATAGGAAGCGATCGAAATCGGCCGGCGGAGCAGCGGCTCATATGTATCGGTTACCCGAATATGGACGAACTGGCCGGGCGATGTGATTTCCGCCGCCAGTTCCCCTTCCAGCTCCATTTCCATGATGCGGTCAGCAAGCTGACGTTTGCTTCGAATGACCATCTTGTCTTGCAGTATCATTTGCGGACCTCCTTTGCTGTCATCCTGTCTGTTTGCTCTGTCTTATCTGTGTTTCCTATTCCTTATCTTCATAGACTGTCTGTCCGCCGTACAGCGTCATGACAGGCCATCCTGTACATGTCGTCCCTCCGAATGGCGTGTTCTTGCCTTTTGAGAGGAATGACGCCGGCTCGATCGTCCGTTCTGCCGACAGATCGAGCAGCACGAGATCCGCCGGTATTCCTTTTGCGAGCTTCCCGTAAGGAAGGCGGAATACGTCAGCCGGCTTACCTGCAAGCCAATCCACAAGCTGCTTCAGCGACCAGTCCCCGTTTTTTACGAAGTGCGTATACAGAAGCGGGAAGGCTGTTTCGAACCCTGTGATCCCGAACGGCGCCTTCTTGAATCCTGCCGCTTTTTCCTCCGCTGTATGCGGTGCATGGTCAGTGGCGATGAAATCGATTGTGCCGTCGAACAGCCCTTCTCTCAGAGCTGCCAGGTCCTCATGTCCCCGGAGCGGCGGGTTCATCTTCCACATCGCGTCGTCGCCGGGAATATCGTGCTCGGTCAGCAGCAGATGATGCGGTGTCACTTCAGCGGTGACGCGCACGCCTGCCCGTTTCGCATCCCGGATCACCCGGACGGATTCCTTCGTGCTGACATGGCATACATGGTAGTGGGCGCCCGCTGCTTCAGCGAGCAGGATGTCCCGGGCGATATGGACCGACTCCGCGACTGACGGGATGCCCGGCAGGCCGAGTTCCTTGTTGCGCGTCCCTTCGTGCATCGCACCGCCATAGATCAGTGTATTGTCTTCGCAATGGGCGACGACCGCCATATCGAGCTTTGCCGCGTCCTGCATCGTCTCGTACATCATCCCGGCTTCCTGGATGCCGACGCCGTCATCCGTGAACGCGAAGGCACCATGCGCTTTCAGTTCTGCAAGGTCCGTCCGCTCCTTCCCGGCTTCCCGGATCGTAATGGATGCGTACGGCAGCACCCGGATCGATGCATGCTGGCGTATCAAGTCATTGACGTATTCCAAATTTTCCGCCGTGTCCGGGACAGGCCGCGTGTTCGGCATTGCGCAGATTGTCGTATAGCCGCCTTTTGCCGCCGCTTCCGTACCGGTCGCAATCGTCTCTTTCCGTTCTCCGCCCGGTTCACGCAAGTGGACGTGGACATCGACGAACCCGGGTGCGAGACAAAGCCCCTTGCCATCGATCAGTTCTGCATCGTTTTCCGCAAGTCCCTTCCCGATTTCCTCGATCCGCCCGTCCCGGATACGGACGTCCTTCAGGTCTTCGGGTGTTTCATCATATAGCCAGATATTTCGGAGCAGCTTGTGCATGTACGTTTCCTCCCCGTAAAATCATTTCCATCGCTGCCGCGCGGATATAGACACCGTTCTCCACCGCTTCGTAGACACGCAGCTTCGGGTGATGCATGAGTGATTCAGCGATTTCGACACCCCAGTTGATGGGCGCAGGATGCATGATGATTGCATCCTCTTTCAACTTTGCTGCGCGTTCTTCGGTCAGACCGTAGCGGGCGTGGTATTCCTCTTTCGTATAGCTCATCTTTTCATCATGGCGCTCGTGCTGCACACGCAGCAGCATGACGACATCCGCTTTTCCGATGATCTGATCCCACTCCGGCAGCGCATCGTAGTCGCCGGACCATTCCGGCGGGCAGACGAAACTGACGTTCGCACCGAGCTTCCTCAGCGCTTCGGCATTGGAAGCGGCGACGCGGCTGTGTGACAGATCTCCTGCGATGACGATATTCAAGCCGCGGAAACTGCCGAATTCCTCTTTGATGGTGAACAGGTCCAGCAGCGACTGGCTCGGATGCTGACCAGTGCCGTCGCCGCCGTTGAAAACGGGGATCCTGATGCCTTCCAGCTGCTTGTAATAATCCTTTTCGGGATGACGGATGACCACCGCGTTGACACCGAGCGCTTCCAGGGTCTTGACCGTATCGAACAGCGTCTCCCCTTTTGTCGTGCTCGAGTGGCCCGGATCGAACTGGATGATCTCAAGACCCAATTTCCGTTCCGCGATTTCGAAGCTCAGTTTCGTCCGGGTGCTCGGTTCGAAGAACAGGTTGCTCACCAAGTATTTCCCGGGCAATTCACGGATGCCGTGGCGCTTCAAATATTCCGCATAATTCAGGATCTCCATGATTTCCTCTTCGTTGAATTGTGTCATTGTCAGTAAGTTTTCCATGCTGTCATCCTCCTTTAGTTGAGGAAAGGCCGTAAAAAAAGCCTTCCCGGCAGGCAGGAAGGCTATTTATGTACAGACGGGTCCTGTCAGTCCAGGACACCATTCACATAAACCTTTCCTTGTCTCTCAGTACAATGTTAAAAGGTCACGCGTATTCAGTTGTCTTTGCTGATGAAGATCGGATCTTCCGGATGATCCTCGAGTGTCTGCTTCTCCCGGCCAGGCAGCAGCAGATTGAGCAGCACGCCGACGATCGCTGCCAGTGCCATCCCTTCGATATGGAATGTCTCGCTGAAATTGAGCGAGGCGCCGCCGATGCCGATGACCAGGATGATCGACGTGATGACCAGGTTGCGCTGGTTGTCGAAATCCACATGGTTGTCGACGAGCATACGGAGGCCGGATGATGCGATGATCCCGAAAAGCAGGATCGAAATTCCGCCGAGCACCGCTGTCGGAATCGTTGCGATGAGCGCCATCACTTTTCCGAGGAACGAAAACAGGATGGCGAACACGGCGGCTCCGACGATGACATACACGCTGTAGACCCGGGTGATCGCCATGACGCCGATGTTCTCGCCATACGTCGTCTTCGGCGGTCCGCCGAGCAGACCGCTGATCAGCGTCCCGACCCCGTCACCGAGCAGCGAGCGGTTCAGCCCCGGATCGCGGATGAAATCCCGCTCCACGACCTTGCCGAGCACGAGCTGATGGCCGATATGCTCGGAAATCGTGACAATCGCGATCGGCACCATGATGAACAGCAGTGTCGGTGTCACGACGAAGTCATATGTGACGCCCGGAATCAGGAAGTCCGGAAATGCGAACCACTTCGCCTCCATGACAGGCTGGAAGTCCAGGATACCGATGACCGCCGAGTAGATGTAGCCGATGATGATTCCGATCAGCACAGGCATCAGGCTGATGACGCCGCGGAAGAACATCATGCAGATGACCGCGGCGGCCAGCGTGACGATCGCTGCCGAAAAATGAAGAAGACTGTAGGTGGACACGCCGTCCACGTCGATGCGGCTCGCCATCCCGACAGCCGTCGGTGCGACTGCGAGACCGATCACCATGATGACCGGCCCGACAACGACCGGCGGCAGGATGTTCATGATCCACTTATGCCCGGTCTTCCAGATGATGAGTGACACGATCGCGTAAACAAGTGCGACGAACATGCTGCCGATCATGGCGCTGCCGATTCCGCCTGTTTTCGTCGCCACCTGGATCGGTACGATGAAGGCGAATGAGGAGCCGAGGTAGGCGGGCACTTTCCCCTGCGTTATGACGATGAACACCAGTGTTGCGATTCCGCTCGTCAGCAGTGCGATTGCAGGGCTCAGTCCGACGAGCTGGGGGACGAGTATCGTCGCCCCGAACATCGCGAACATATGCTGGAGACTGAGCGCAAGCCATTTGCCGGCTTCCGGTTTTTCATGGACGTCCAATACTTTTTCTGCCATTTGCATACAGCCTCCGAATCTTGGGTCGATTATCTGGAATGGATGGTGACACTGTCTTCGCTGTCGGATTCCGTCAAGTTGACGACGACCCGCTCACCGCTCGATGTCGGGATGTTCTTCCCGACGAAATCCGGGCGGATCGGCAGTTCCCGGTGTCCCCGGTCGACGAGCACCGCCAGCTGGATCGCTGCCGGCCGGCCGAGATCCATGACCGCATCCATCGCAGCCCGCACAGTTCTTCCTGTATAGAGCACATCATCGATCAGCACGACCTTTTCATCTGCCAGGCTGTAGTTGATATCGACCTGTTTCACCAGGGGCTCCTTGTTCTCGTATTTCAGTCCGAGGTCATCCCGGTACAGCGAAATATCGAGTTCGCCTGTCCGGATTGGGCGGCCTTCGATCTGTTCGATCTTCTCCGCCAGCCGGGCTGCCAGGAAAGCTCCCCGTGTCTTGATGCCGACAAGTATGCAATGGTCGATCCCTTTGTTGCGTTCGATGATTTCATGGGCGATCCGTGTCAGTGCACGGTTGATCGCACTTTCATCCAAGATATTCGCTTTTTCTGCCATTCCGGTTCCTCCTCGATTTCCACTTGTGACGTCTCAGCGGCATGTCTGTGCCCAAACAAAAAACCTTCCGGCCGTCGTTCGGGCAGGAAGGTTTGCATGCGCAATCGTATCCAGATGACAGCCTCCCCCTCAGGCAGGCGTCCTGGAAATCCGTGCATCCTTCCCAACCTCTCTGGATTGGCATTAAAGGTCCGCTATTCGATTTCTATTACAAGCATACCGTGTTCCGGAATGCGCGTCAACCTTATTTTGCGCGCATCTCATCCAGCAGCTGTCTGTAATTTTCAGGCAGCGGCGTTTCGAATTCCATATACTCGCCGGATACGGGATGGACGAATCCGAGCGTACCTGCGTGCAATGCCTGTCCGTCGAACTCGATCGTCTTTTCCGGTCCGTATTTCGGATCTCCCGCAAGCGGATGGCCGATATATTTCATATGGACACGGATCTGATGGGTCCTCCCCGTCTCCAGCCGGCATTCGACGAGTGTGAAATCCCCGAAACGTTCCAGCACTTTGAAGTGGGTGACGGCATTTTTGCCGTTATTCTCGACCGCCATGCTCTGCCGGTCTTTCGGATTCCTGCCGATCGGCGCGTCGATCGTGCCGTTGTCATGCGGGATATGTCCGTGCACGAGGGCTGTATAGACACGCGTCACTGATTTCGCCACAAGCTGATCCACAAGCGAGGCATGGGCCTTGTCGTTCTTCGCTACCATGAGCAGCCCGGAAGTATCCTTGTCGATCCGGTGTACGATCCCGGGGCGCATGACGCCGTTGATGCCCGACAGGTCGTCACAATGATACATGAGACCGTTCACAAGCGTCCCTGTCGTATGGCCGGGTGCCGGATGGACGACCATCCCGCTCGGCTTATTGACGACAAGCACATCCTTATCTTCATAGACGATATCAAGATCCAGATCTTCTGCAGGGATATCGAGTTCTTCCGGCTCCGGCTCATCGACCGTCAGCACGTCGCCGTCCTTCACCTTGTAATTCGCCTTCACCGTGCTGCCGTTGACAAGCACGATCCCCTCTTTCACCCATTGCTGGATGAGCGTCCGTGACCAGTCGAGATTGGCGGCTGTCAGTGCTTTGTCGATCCGCTCCCCGGCTGTTTCGTGTTCGATGATGTATTGAATCTGCTCCATTAGTCCACCTTTGCTTTCTTATCCTTTTTTTCTTCCAATAAAAGATGCAGGATGACGAGAATGACACCGATCGTCAATGCGGCATCCGCCACGTTGAATATCGGGAAATCATAGTTGATGACCGGGATGAGGACACTGACGAAATCGACGACTTCCCCGCGTACCATCCGATCGATGAAGTTCCCGACTGCTCCGCCCAGCAGCAGCATCAGTCCCCAGGCGAACAGCGGGCTGCCTTTCGCTTCCTTCTGGAAGAAGTAGACGATGCCTGCGATGACCGCGACCGTCACGATGGCGAACAGCCACATCTGCCCTTCCAGCATGCCCCATGCCGCGCCGCGGTTCCGATGGGACAGCAGACTGAGATACGGGTCGATCAGCGGAATACGCTCCCGGATTTCCATTGAAGATACGACTGCCCATTTTGTCAGCTGGTCGAGCAAAATGACAATCACCGCGATACTGTAATAAATCAGCAAACCTGTTCCCTCCGTCCTGCAGTGTCGGTTTAAGTTTATCATACCCCGGAGGGCTGCGTACACGCCAAACGGCACGTCACGCAAAAGACACTGCAGCAGCCGGCTGGCCGGCGTCTCTGCAGTGTCGGATGTTGTCAATTATGCGTAATGGTGCGATACGACGTCTGCACAGCGCGCGCACAGTTCCGGATACTTGCCGTCCTGCCCGACCGTTTCTGAAATCGTCCAGCAGCGTTCACATTTTTCACCGGACGCTTTCCCGACGGCGATCTTGCCGGACGGGAATTGTTCCGCCTGTGCAGGCAGCTCCGATTCCGGCATGACGCTGAATTCCGAAACGATGAAGAACTGGGCGAAGTTGATGTCCCCGGTTTCAAAAAGCGGAGCAAGGTCATCGCGGAGCGCGACGGAGACATGCGCCTCGAGCGATTTGCCGATCACTTTGCTGTTCCGTGCTTCTTCCAGTGCTTTCAATACATCATCGCGGACAGCCATCAGCTGGTCGAATGCGCTGCGCAGTTCTTCGGTTCCGAGATCCTGCGCATCCGGCATATCCGTCAGCTGGATGCTCTCTGCTGTTTCATGCTCGAGATACGCCCACATTTCATCCGCTGTATGCGGAAGGATCGGTGCTGCGAGTTTGAGCAGGGTGATCAGCGCTTCGTACATGACCGTCTGCATCGCCCGGCGGTGCGAATGGTCAGCCGCTTCGATATAGACGACATCTTTTGCGATGTCCAGATAGAATGAGCTCAATGTGTTCGTACAGAACGAATTGATGGCATGATAGACGACTGCGAATTCGTAATTCTCATAGGCATCGCGCACCTCACGGATCAGATCCTGCAGTTTCGCGTAAACGTACTGGTCGACAGGACGGAGATCGCTGAACGGCACTGCATCGGTCGCCGGGTTGAAGTCTGACGTATTACCGTGAAGGAACCGGACCGTGTTGCGGATCTTCCGGTACACTTCGGACACCTGTTTGAAGTTCGAGTCGGACACGCGGACGTCCGCTGTATAGTCGACGGAAGCTACCCACAGGCGCAGGATATCGGCACCGAACTGGTTCATCACTTTGGACGGCAGGATGACGTTGCCGATCGATTTACTCATTTTACGGCCTTCGCCGTCGAGGGTGAAGCCATGGCTCAGCAGTCCCTTGTAAGGGGCGATGCCGTTGATGGCGACGCTTGTCGTCAGGGATGAGTTGAACCATCCGCGGTACTGGTCGGAGCCTTCCAGGTACAGGTCCGCCGGATACGACAGGTCGTCACGCTCCACAAGCACACCCTGATGGGTCGATCCCGAGTCGAACCAGACATCCATGATATCCGTCTCTTTCGTGAACGAACCGTTCGGGCTGCCCGGATGTGTGAACCCTTCCGGAAGCAGGTCTTTCGTGTCCCACTCGAACCAGATGTTCGATCCGTGTTCACGGAACAGATTGGAAATGTGATCGATCGTCTCATCTGTGATGATCGGCTCGTCATTCTCCGTATAGAATACCGGGATCGGAACACCCCATACACGCTGCCGGGAAATACACCAGTCCCCGCGGTCGCGCACCATGTTGAACAGGCGCGTCTCGCCCCAGGCCGGCGTGAACTTCGTGTTGCGGATCGCTTCCAGCAGTTCACCGCGGAATGACTCGATCGACGCGAACCACTGGGACGTCGCCCGGAAGATGACCGGTTTCTTCGTCCGCCAGTCGTGCGGATAGGAGTGGGTGAAGAATGACAGCTTTTCGAGTGCGCCAACTTCCTTCAGCTTTTCGGTGATCGCTTTGTTCGCGTCTTCGTAGAAGAGGCCTTCGAACATCGGGGCCTCCGCCGTCATGACACCGCGGTCATTGACAGGGGACAGGACGCCGAGCCCGTATTTCTTGCCGACGTGGAAGTCATCTTCCCCGTGGCCGGGTGCTGTATGGACGCAGCCCGTACCTGCATCTGCTGTGACGTGTTCGCCGAGCATGACGAGGGATTCACGGTCATAGAGCGGATGGCTTGCAGTCATCAGTTCAAGTTCGCGGCCTTTGTATTCGCCTGCTGTCTCATAATTCTCCCATGCAAGTTCCTCTGCCAGCTGTTTGACGAGGTCCTTTGCCACGAGGAACTTTTTCCCGCCTGTTGCAACAACCGTATAGACGAAGTCCGGATGCACGGAAATACCAAGATTTGCAGGAATCGTCCAAGGTGTCGTCGTCCAGATCAGGAAGTTGACGTCGTCGTCCAGAAGACCTTTTCCGTCACGGACCGGGAAGCTGACGTAGATGGACGGCGACTTTTTGTCCTGATACTCGATCTCCGCTTCCGCCAAAGCGGTTTCCGATGATGGGGACCAGTAGACAGGCTTGAGTCCTTTGTAGATATAGCCTTTTTTCGCCATATCACCGAACACTTTGATCTGCCGCGCTTCAAATGCAGGCTTCAGTGTGATGTACGGGTTCTCCCAGTCACCGCGCACACCGAGCCGCTTGAATTGCGAGCGCTGGTTGTCGATCTGCTGAAGGGCGTATTCTTTGCACATTTCACGAAATTCCGCGATGCTGTGCTCTTTCCGTTTGACCCCTTTGTTCACGAGTGCCTGCTCGATCGGCAGACCGTGCGTATCCCAGCCCGGCACGTACGGCGCATGGTAGCCCGTCATGGATTTATGGCGGACGATGATATCCTTCAGCACCTTATTGAGCGCATGCCCCATATGGAGATCGCCATTCGCATAAGGCGGTCCGTCATGCAGGATGAACACCGGCCGGCCTTTTGTGCGCTCCTGCACTTTCCGGTACATGTTTTCCTGATCCCATTTCTCCTGCATCTGCGGTTCTTTCGTTGGCAGGCCGCCGCGCATCGGGAAGTCCGTTTTCGGCATCAGCAGTGTTTCTTTATAATCCATTCCAATTCCTCCTCGGTTTCTAGTCATCCAAGCTCGGTCCCAAGCACGTACATCCACTATCCTGAACGCTAAAAATCCCCGTCCCCAAAAAGGGACGAGGATTGTGCTCGCGTTACCACCCTAGTTGCAGCTGCGTCATACAGCTGCCTCTCGAACACCGTAACGGGGTGTGTTCCGGGACTGCGGTCGGCAGTCCGGCTCCGGAGTGATCTTCCTTCCCATGTGTCTGGCCGGGCTCCCACCCTCCCCGGCTCGCTGGCATCACACCTGTCTGGAAAGTACTGTCTCTTTCAGCGCCTGTCTTGTAATATGAACCATATTATAATTGCGGCAGGGTCTTTCGTCAAGCTGCGGTCACTCGTCGTCTGCGGCCGCTGTTTCGAGCTTCTTCGTGTTTGCCTCATATTCCAGCAGTTCATCCCAGTCATCCATTTTCACTAGGTCCAGCTGGGCTTCGATCAGCATGCGGAAGCGGTTTCGGAAGATTTTCGACTGCTTCTTCAAGTCGTCGATTTCCATCGAGATTTCACGGGAACGGGAGAGTGCTTCATTGACGATGCGGTCTGCATTCTTCTCCGCTTCCTTGATGATCAGCTTCGCTTCCTGTGTGGAGTTGCGGCGGACGTCTTCAGCCGCTTCCTGCGCCACCATGATCGACTTCTGCAGCGTATCCTCGATCGCATTGAAATGCGCAATCTGATCTTCGGTCTCCTTCAGTTTGCGTGTCAATTCCTTGTTTTCGTTCATCAGGTTTTCGTAGTCTTTCATGAGCTGCTCCAGGAATTCGTTCACTTCGTCTTCGTCGTAGCCCCGCCATCTGCTGCCGAACGTCTTGTTATGTATATCAATTGGTGTAAGCGCCATTCAAGTCTCTCCCCTTTTGATGATCTTAATGCATCTACCGTTGACTATAACAGAAAACCGGCTTTTTCTAAAGTCCGTCCCTAAAAAATCATTCCAACTTCCCGGCAACCAGACGGATCTTGTCCTTTTTCGTGCGCCCTTCGATGGCGATCACTTTGAAGCGCCCGTACCCCCGGACGGATAGCACGTCCGATTCGTTCAGTTCGAAAGACGGCTGCTCGATGACACGCCAGTTCACTTTCACTTTTCCGCCTGTTATATACGAAGCCGATTTCTGCCTGGCACTATTGAGCAGTGAAGACAGGACGGTATCCAGGCGGAGGGAGCTGACAATCCGGGTCTCCTCCGTCCATTCTTCGTCCGTCTCGATATACTCTTCGGGCGTGCCGACTTCTTCAAGACGGACTTTCGCTTTTCCGGCGGATGTGAAATTCGCCTCCAGATACGCGCCGATTTCCGAGGCGGCTGCAAATTGGGCGGCTTCGCCTTCCAGACGGATGTCCCCGAATTTCGAGCGGTCGAGACCGAGCCCCATCAGGGAACCGAGAATGGCCGGGTGTTCGAGTGTCACGAATTTCGCCGCATAGCGGATGGCGAAGACGGCAATCTGGAAATCTTCCTCCGTCGGTGCATAATAATCGGGATACAGAAGCAGCCGTTTCCGTTCGGCCTCCTGGAAACCGCCGTGTTCCGCTGTCAGGAGGCCGCTTCCCCGGACCACCGACTGGACGATGAACCGCTCACGCGGATCGAGGAAACCTGTCAGTTTCGGGGAATAGAGGTCCTCGACTTCCCGGACCCAGTCCTGCACGAGTTCGACAAAGGGCTGTTCTTCTTTTCTGAAATGCTGCAAGATGCCATCCATTGGTCTGTCTCCTTATAAAAAAATCCCCACGGAGTGAGGATGTGATGTTTTCTGTCAGGTCTGGTAATCCTGTACTTACAGGACATTCAGCAGCCAGATGAATATCGATGCGAGCCCTCTTTCGATCAGACGGAGCGCAAGCAATGCTACGATTGGAGAAATATCGATCATGCCGAGCGGCGGGATGAATTTCCGAAAAAACCCCAAATAAGGTTCTGCAATCTTTTCTAGAATCCTTCCGAACGCAGTATCCCGCGAAGCCGGCACCCATGACATCAGGATATAGATGACAAGAGCTATCGAGTAGACAGTCAGCGCTAAGCTGATCACTTTAAATAGTTGAAGCAGTAATAAATCCATTACGGTCGGTACACCTCATTCAGTTTCTTTCATTCATATAGTCGGAGATGGAGCCATTCACTTCGACGTTTTCAGGCACGCAGAGGAATATATCCGTGCCGATCCGCTGGATGTCCCCGTTGAGCGCATAGACGGAACCGCTCAGGAAGTCGACGATCCGGACGCCCTGATCGCGGTCGATCCGCTGCAGGTTGACGATGACAGCACGCTTGTTCATCAGATGCTCGGAAATGTCCTGGGCTTCTGCATAGACCCTCGGTTCCAAAAGAACGACCTTCGATGATTTCTGGACGCTCTGGAGGCTGACAATGTTCCCGGCCGGCTGGTTTTCACGGGATTGTTTCGGCATCGGGGCGTTTTTCATCGGAGCCGGTTTGCCCGGCTTGCGCTCCTGTTTCACAGGCGCCGGCTGCCGGACTTCCGCCTCCTGGGCTGCCGCTTCTTCCTCGTCAAGGTAGAACCATTTCTCGAATTTGTTTTTGATGCTCATTCGTCTCCCCCGCTTTCCGAACCGACGAGTGCTGTCCCGATCCTCACATGGGTTGCGCCCTCTTCGATTGCAATGATGTAGTCATTTGACATCCCCATGGACAACTTCGTCACCGGTGCATGCGGCATCTGCTTGGCAGCAAGTTTGTCCCGCAATTCGCGGAGACTCCTGAACACGGATCGGATCAGCTGATCGTCTTCCGTATTCGGTGCCATCGTCATCAGGCCGATGACACGTATCTTATCGTATTCGCGCAGCTTACTGATGAATTCTTCGGTCTCGTCCGGAGCAAGACCCGATTTTGAAGCTTCACCGGAGACGTTGACTTGTACAAAGCAGTCGATCGGTTCGACGGCACGTTTCTGGATCTCTTTCGCCAGGCTGAGGCGGTCGAGGGAATGCAGGTAGTCGATCCGTTCGATGATCTCCTTCACTTTGCGGCTTTGGACATTCCCGATGAAATGCCAGACCGCACCTTGAGGAATCACTTCCTGTTTGGCCAGAAGCCCTTCCGGACGGTTCTCCCCGAGATGGATGATCCCTTCGCCGAGAATTTCCTTTGCGCGCTGTCCGGACACCTGTTTTGTGACTGCAACGACTGTTACGTCCCCGCGATCCCTGCCGGCCCGTTCACACGCCTGGCGCACGTCCTCTTCGATTATGGTGATTCGCTGTTGTAAACGTGTCATCATCTTCACTACTTTTCTGGATACTTTGTTCCATTGTACCAAGCAGTGCGTCAGTTATCAATGATTAGTCATTCCAGGGGGCAGTTTCTTTTGGATCAGCACGATATCTTTACCGATGGTGACCACTTCCTCATATCTCACCTGTTTCTGGTCCTTGACCCGCGACTCCATGAATAACGAGCGCTCCGTACCCCCGATATGAAGCGTCTGTATTTTACCGTCCGTGATATCGATCGAAGCATCCTGTACGAAACCGAGAAACTTCCCGCGGTTAAGATCGATCACTTCTTTCTTTTGGATTTCTGAAAACCGCATAGAATCCCTCCTTCTTCACAGTCTATGCACAAGCCCGCAAAAAAACGCAATGCGCGATGCACATTGCGTCAAGTCATTATTTGCTCTGTTCCATGCCAGCTCGTATTTGAGCGATCGCCTGCTTTTCGAGCCTTGAAATCTGTGCCTGGGAAATCCCGAGTTCTTTTGCGATTTCCGTCTGTGTCTGGCCGAGGTAGAAACGTTTGGAGAGGATCAGCTGCTGCCGGCCGTCCAGCTCGGTCATCGTTTCCTTCATCGACACGTACGTCAGCCAGCGTTCTTCTGAAACCGTTTTGTCATGCAGCTGGTCCATCATATAGATCGGATCGCCGCCATCTCCGTTCATCGGCTCGTGGAGTGACATCGGGTCCTGAATTGCGTCCAATGCAAGCAGGATGTCCTCTTCCGGGATTTCTGTCAGCGCTGCCAGATCCGATATTCTCGGTTCACGCTGATGTTCGTTGATGAAATCTTCCTTCGCACGGATGGCTTTATAAGCGATATCCCGCAGCGACCTCGACACGCGGACGGTATGGTGATCGCGCAGATGGCGCTTGATCTCCCCGACGATCATCGGGACAGCGTATGTTGAAAACCTGACATTATGTTTTAAATCGAAGTTGTCGATCGACTTCAGCAAGCCGACACAGCCGACTTGGAACAGATCATCCGCCGGTTCACCGCGATAGGCGAACCGCTGGACCAGACTCAGGACGAGACGTAAATTGGCTGTCACTAACTCATCACGTGCGGATTCATCGCCGCTTTGCAGGCGGATGAACGTCTCTTTCATTACCTCACTCGACAGAAGCGGCAAAGTAGATGTATCGATACCGCAGATTTCCACTCTTGTACGTACCATCTGAATTCCTCCGTATTCTGTAGATGACTGTACAGGATAGCTTATCCCCGGAGTGGTGTTCTATTCGGTTTTCGATACCGCCAATTATACCCATCAGGTGATCGGCTGGTTGAGCCGTTCACGCAGATCCGAAATGATTTTCTTCTCGAGACGTGAAATATAAGACTGGGAAATGCCGAGCAGGTCGGCCACCTCTTTCTGCGTCATCTCCATCTTCCCTGTCAGGCCGAAGCGGCATTCCATGATATGGCGTTCACGATCACTGAGCGTCGTGACCGCTTCGATCATATGCTGGCGCTCCATCTTCTTTTCGACATCGTCCGTAATGATATCTTCATCCGTCCCGAGTATGTCGGACAGCAGAAGCTCGTTGCCGTCCGCATCGGAGTTCAGCGGCTCATCGAACGAGATTTCCGAACGGAGACGGTTCGTTTTCCTGAGATGCATCAGAATTTCGTTTTCGATGCAGCGTGAGGCATACGTTGCCAGTTTGATGTTCTTATCGCTTTTGAACGTCTCGATCGCCTTAATGAGACCGATCGCCCCTATACTGATCAAATCTTCGATATGCGTATTCGTATTATCGAAACGGCGGGCGATGTAGACGACAAGCCGGAGGTTCTTCTCGATCAGGCGATCGCGCGCCTGCTGATCCCCGGCCATATAGGCGGCGATCGTCTCGGCCTCTTCCTCGCGTGTGAGAGGTTTCGGCAGCGACTCATGACCGCCGATATAAAATGTTCCGTTCTTCTTCTTGAAGATCCCAGACAAGACTGCAAGCCATTTCTTCAGTTCATGTAGCATGCACCATTCCCCTTTCTTCTCCTGTTTCCAAGGCTGAGACGTGTAAGATTGCGGACGCCTGATGCGGATACCGGGTGTTCTCTGAAGTCAGTACAATGTAGCCTGGGTCAAGCCGCCGGCCGCCTTCAAGGACCCATTCATCGAACCGGATGCCGACTGCCCAGCCGGTGCCGTCCACTGTCTGGATCCGTATCAGGCGCAGCAGCTTCCGGCTGTCTTCAGGAAACGTCGACAGGTCGGGAATGCCTGTATCCAATGCGTTTTCCAGGCGGCGGAGCAGGGTTTCCGGTATGGCCTCCCGGACAGCACGCAGCGAGACGAAGTGGACGGCATCATTTGACAGCGGTTCCGTGCAGCTGTTGCCCGTATCGATGAACACTTCAACGGGGAGGGAGCGGCCGAAGAGCCGAAGGACGGAAGAGCTCCGGAATTCCGAAAGCCGGCTCAGCTGGCGGACAGACAGCCATTTCCCTTTGACGAACTGCAGCACAGCGAATGCCAGTCCTGCAAAAAGTGCTGTCCGGACATGGCCCGCCTGCCCCCATTCGCTGAAGGGGATCGCCGAGAGCAGTCCGCCTGCCAGGAGGGCGCCCATCAGTACGAGTCCCGCTGCACCGGCCAGCTGCTTCATCCTGAACCCGAAAGCTGTGCCGACCATCAGAAGCAGGGCGGCACCCGAAGCGGCCAGTGACCCTTGGAAGATAACCGCCGGCAGTGCTCCTGCAAATGCCGCGGCAGCGAGACGCTTCCTGCTGGTGCGCATCTGCCCCGCAGCATTGGCGAACGCCAGTACAGTGTAATTGAATACCAGATTGACACCGATCATGATTTCTCCATACATAGGCTGTCCTCCTTGTCTGCAAGACTACCATGCATCCCGTAAGAGTTTTGTCAGTCTGCGTCATCATTCCTGAAAAAAGTTCGACAGGAACCGAACGTCAGAAAAGAAAAAAACCTCCGACAGAAATGTCAGAGGTTTTTTGTATGTTCATTTATTTGCGGCGCCGGTTCCTCAAGAAGGTCGGAATGTCCAGACCATCGTCCTGCGGCTGCTGCTGCTGTTGAGGTGTGTGGTTCCTCACAGGCTCCTGCTGAGAAGGCTGGTGGTGCTGCGGCTCTTCATGCCGTGCAGGATTGGACTGCGGCGCATGGCTTTGCGGCGCCTGTGTCTCCCGCTGGCGGACTCCGCCGTAACCCGAAGTCCGGTTTCCGCGCGTTGCTGAGATCTGTTCATCGGTGAAGCCGGTAGCGATGACCGTGACGACGATTTCGTCTTTCAAATCGTCGTTGATGACGGAACCGAAGATCATGTTGACGTCTTCATCCGAAGCGGACGCGACGATGTCTGCAGCCTCCTGCACTTCGAACAGGCTCAGATTCGAACCGCCCGTGATATTCATGAGGACACCTTTCGCTCCGTCGATCGACGTTTCGAGCAGCGGGCTGGAGATGGCTTTCTTCGCAGCCTCCGATGCCCGGTTTTCACCGGTCGACATACCGATCCCCATAAGGGCTGAACCTTTGTTCGACATGATTGTCTTGACGTCTGCAAAGTCCAGGTTGATAAGTCCCGGCACGGCGATCAGGTCTGAGATACCCTGGACACCCTGACGGAGGACGTTATCCGCTTCGCGGAACGCTTCCAGCATCGGTGTGTTCTTGTCAACGATTTCGAGCAGCTTATCGTTCGGGATGACGATCAGCGTATCGACCGATTCTTTCATAGCAGTGATTCCGCCGATCGCCTGCGTCGACCGCTTGCGTCCTTCGAATGTGAACGGCCGCGTCACGACACCGACAGTCAGTGCGCCGAGGTCTTTTGCGACCTGCGCGATGACAGGTGCAGCACCTGTCCCGGTTCCGCCGCCCATGCCTGCTGTGACGAACACCATATCCGCTCCGCGCAGCGCTTCTTCAAGCTGCTCGCGGCTCTCTTCAGCGGCCTTTTTACCGACCTCCGGGTTGGCGCCTGCACCCAGTCCCCGTGTCAGCTTGCCGCCGATCTGCAGCTTCACTTCAGCCTGTGACAAGTTCAGTGCCTGCGCATCCGTATTCACTGCGATGAATTCCACGCCCTGTACACCGTGTTCGATCATCCGGTTGACCGCGTTATTGCCGCCGCCTCCAACTCCGATTACTTTGATGACCGCGAGTGCTTCGATATTTGTATCAAACTCTAGCATCTTATTTTCCTCCTAATCATTCAACTTCAGTACTGGACATGCATTGGTTCATTCAAAAAAGCTGTCGAAGAAGCGTTTGGTTTTGCCGATGATCGATTCCTTCTGCTGTTTCGGTTCCTGATTCTTTTTCACAGGGGCCGCAGTCGCGGTTTCCTCGCTCGCCTGTCCAACCGATTCGGCGCTGTGGAACCCGAAGAATGCATCTTCCATGCTGGCATAACGGATCAGACCGACCGCCGTTGAATACATCGGTTCACGCACCCCGATATACTCGGGCGTATAAATACGCACACGCGTATTCAGGACATGGCGCGCGAGCTGCAGGATGCCGTCCATCTTCGTTGTGCCGCCTGTCAGCACAACTCCACCCGGCAGATCCCGGATGCCCATACGGTATAATTCTTCAAGAACCAGTTCGAACAGTTCCTCAAGACGGACTCCGATGATCTCCGATATGTATTTTTGGCTGTATTGGTCTTTTGTATCCGCCCCGATGACCGGGACCTCGAACAGCTCATCATCCGACGCATCATCATAGAAAGCATGGCCGTATTGATGTTTGATCTTGCGGGCCTGCTCCGTCGGCGTCTTCAGGATGATTGAAAGGTCTTTTGTAATATGGTCGCCACCGACAGGCAGGACCGCTGTCGCCGTAAACCGGTTGTCCCAAAATACGGACACCGTCGTCGACCCGCCGCCGATATCGATGAACGCCGTTCCATGGTTCATCTCATCCTCTGTCAGGGCGAATGTCCCCGATGCGAGCGGCTGCAGGTAGATTTCACGGATGGAAAGGCCTGCACGCTCCACGCAGCGCAGAATATTGTGCACGAGTGTTTTCGAGGTGGTGATCATTGTACCGTCCATTTCGAGACGGACACCGATCATCCCCCTTGGATCCTTGATTTCATCATAATCATCGACGATGAACTGTTTCGGGATAATATTCACGATTTCGCGTTCAGGTGCAACGGACATCACTTGCGCAGATTCCATGACACGATCCAATTCATCATCTGTAATTTCACGATTTTCGGAGTTGACGGCGACAACGCCTTTGACGTCCTGCAGCGCCACTCCATTGGAAGGGATCCCGAGGATCACTTCCTGGATACGCAGGCCGGTCATCCGTTCCGCCTGTTCGACCGCTTTGCGGATCGACTGGACCGTTGCGTCTATGTCCACAATGGATCCTTTCCGGATACCGGCGGATTGTACATTGCCGACCCCGATCACATGCAGGGATCCGCCATCCACCTCACCGATAAGGACTTTGATAGTGGAGGACCCGATGTCGAGTGATACATACATATTTGACTGACTCATCTTTGGCACCTCCCATTGTGACTCTTCTTCCATTCTATTGTATTGTGAGTGCGTTGTCTAAATATTTTCGCCATCTCCTCTCGAAATCCTTTCATTTTGAATTATTTGCCGCAGAAACTTTGCGGACCTCCGACCATTTCGTCAGCAGGATGCGCCGGATGACAGCCAGGTTCTGGAACAGCCGCACACCGAAAGCGAAGATGGCAGCCAAATAGAGATCCACTCCTAAGTGGACGCCGAGGAATGCAAGGGCCGCTGCAAGGAGGATGTTGAAGAAGAATCCGCTGATGAACACCAGGTCATCATACACGCGCTGCATATGTGCCCGTATACCGCCAAGCAGCGTATCAAGCGCCGCCAGGACAGCAATTGACAAGTAGTTGCCATATTCCTGCGGTATTTGTATGTCCGTCAGAAATCCGAGTGATACGCCGAGTATGAGACCTAATATCGGCAGCCACATGGTCAGTCCCCCTTTGGCAGTTCTTTCAAAAATCGATTTTCGAACGGATCGGTACGTCCGCTGATCGTCACGTCTTCAGCCGGCTGGCTGATCTCCAGGACAAAGTCATCCAGATAGAAATCATCCAGTAACGAAGACGATTGCAGAAAGTTATACAATTTTTCACTATTCTTCATGTCCGCTGATATGATTTTAATTTGGAATGGCGGAATCTGGACGGGCAGTCCATTGACGGTCGTGTTTCCGTTGATATCCCGGATTGCACTCAATGCGGTGATCCGCTTTCCGTCGATCTCCATGTTGATATCCTTGAAACGGTTGGCGTCGTTGACAAAACGCGTCAGCAGTTCAGGACTCACTTCATGGAGGGGCGTCCCGAGTGCAATACTTTCTTCGGAAGGCTTGACATCGATGACGATGCCGGGACCGGTGAGTTCTGTCATGCCTGCCTGTTCACGGAGTTCCCGGACCGTCTCAGACAGCGCTTGTCCGGCTTGTCCTTTTTCCGACCCGCTGTATTTCTTAAGAGTTTCATCGAGTCCCCGCACTTCAGTCAGCAGTTCGGAATGGAGTTTGCGCTCTTTCGCCAGTTCGTTACGGATCGCCCATATATCACGGGTGTCGCGTTCATCAGGCTGCTGGACGGTATTGTACTGGACAGCTACCATGAACCCGACGATGAACAGGATGGCTGTGAACATCCAACTGCGCCGCATGTCCGTCCCTCCTCTCTCAACAGGTTCAACTTTGTCCTTCTTCCCGCAGTGCGGACATGGTGATCTCTTTTTTCTTTTCGATTGTCATCACGATATTATCAAGCAGCAGTGTATCCATGACGCCGCCTTTCAAGGTCAGCGATGAATTCAGTGTGTCCGTATCTCCGATCGCTTCAATGACGAAAGGTGCGGGGAAAGTCCGTCCATCCACTGTGATCACCGGGCCGGTGCATTTGATGCTCGAATTGGCACTCAGGCGCTGTCCATTGATGGACAAAGCCTGTGCACCGGCAATCTTCAATTCGTTCACGACAGTGAGCACCTGGCTTTCATGGACAATGTATTCGTTAGGATTCTGCTGAGCGGGATCATAATCCCCGTCTTCGAGAGACACGCGCAGCCCTTCCCCTTTGGCCGGCACCGCCCCCAGCAGCAGCCGGAGATCTCCTGCTTCTTTCACGAGTGAATCGTGATCTTGTTCCGAATCACTCAAATTTCGTTCCGCCTGCGTGATTTTCTTTTGTTTGGCGGTGATTTCATCGGCCAGCTGCTTATTGCGCTCTTTCTGCTCGATCAGCTCCGACCGGTAGCTCTCCTCCCTGTCCTCCATCTCGGAATGGATTCTCTGGGACTCGGAACCCGGTCCGAGTGTCCGGTAGGAGAACGCCAATATGAACCCGAAGACAAGGAACACAAGCACATACCAAATCCGGTTATTCCGTTTTTTACGAATCGGCATCTCCGGTGCTTTCGTCTCCGTCTGCGGTTCCGTCTTCTTCTCCGTCTTCTTTCCCATCATCCTCACCTGCTTTACCGCCGCCATCCAGTTTGCTGTATGGCGTGAAATACGTACCGACTTCCACGTCGATGATCCCTTTCTCTGAACCTGTCAGCTCATTGACGATGTCAGGGTAATACGACAGCTTGTCCGCCATTGTTGAAAGTGATGCATGCACCTCATATCCATCATCCATATACAGGACGGCACTGTCCGGGTTCTTCTTGTCCGGCAGGTGCACTTCGGAAATGAGCTGATAGACGGTGCTGTCGATCTGCAGCAGCTGGGATGATAACTGTTTTCGGAGTTCTTTCGTCGTGAACCCTGCGGCAATCGGTACGTCTGCCGCTGCACCGGACTCCGGAGTGAATGTCTCACCATTTTCGAGAATGAACTCATACTCGCCTTTTTCCTCCAGCAGTGCAACCGGTTCCCATTCGTCAACATGCACCGTGACGCTTCTCAGCCATTTTCGTTTGACCGCTGCGTCCTTCACACCTTCCGCTTCCTTGAGCCGCGCAGCTGCTTCCGGCGCGCTGAACCCCCAAAGGGAATCACCTTCTGCCAAACCTGCCTGCCGCAAGTAGTAATCGCGGTCGTGAAGAGCAGTCCCATTCACATCAATGCGGTCGATTTTGCTCATCTGAGATTGAAAGTAAAGGAGGATGAGGAGTGCTGTGACAAATAGGAGCACGACAAGGATGAATTTGCGGTTCGTCTTCCTGCGGCGTTTTTTCCGCATGGAGGGAATCCGGTCTTCAATGTCGATAACTTTTTCCAATTCCTCCCCCTCCTTTTCACTCAATCTGTTTTCCTGCCTTTTGAAAAGTGCAGGATGGCTCCGACGGCAAGCCAGGTTGTCAGCATGGAAGATCCCCCATAACTGATGAAAGGCAGCGTCACCCCTGTAACGGGCAGCAGACCGGAAACGACTCCGACGTTCAGGAACGTCTGGAAGATGATGATCGCAGCCATCCCGGAAACGACGAGGCATTCCCGCCAGCCGGCAGTTCTTGCAGCGATCCCGAAGGCGCCGATCATCAGGCAGACGAACAGCGCAAGCACCGCCGCCGCTCCAAGGAATCCCGTCTCCTCCGCTATAATCGAAAAGATGAAATCATTCTGCGGTTCCGGTAAGTACAAATACTTTTGCCGGCTGTTGCCGAACCCGTGGCCGAGCAGTCCGCCGGGTGCGATTGCGAACAGCGACTGGATGCCCTGAAACCCTTTTCCGAGCGGATCGCTCCATGGATCGATATAGGACTTGATGCGGTCCAGCCGGTAAGGGGCCGCCAGCACAAGCGCTGCAAACGAACCGATGCCCGCAAAACCGAGGAAGGCAAAGAAAGAAAGGGGATACCCGGCTATGAACAGGACGACGAATGCCGAAACGATCATTATGACGGCTGAGCCTAAGTCAGGTTGCATCATGATCAGTGCAAACGGCAGAAGGATAAGCGCAAAATGCCGCCAGTCCCACACACGTCTGCCCGGCTTCTGGGTCATGCTCATCGCCAGTTTGCCGATCAATGCCACTTTCACGAACTCGGCCGGCTGCAGACTGACGGGGCCAAGTGCAATCCAGCTCTGTGACCCGTTCCTGACAGCCCCGATCCCGGGAATCAGGACAGCAGCGAGCAGGACGACTGTTCCAATGTAGAAGACTGTCCAGAACTTTTCGTTAGAAAGATGCGGTGAACGCATCATCATATAAGCGATACCTATGGAAACGCCTATGTAAATGAGCTGTTTCAGGGCGAATGGCGCCGCATCCGCATAGCGGATCTGTCCCCAGTAGGCTGCAGCCGAATGGACGAACAGAACACCGACCAGCGTCAGGCTGACAGCTGCAATGAGAAACAGGTTTCTGTATTTGGAACCCAGTAGATGCATCCTTTCGCGGTTGTATTTGTACGGAGCCTGCCGGCTGCCGCCTTACACTTTCAGACGCTGTACCGCCTCGATGAACTCATCACCGCGTGCTTCGAAATTCGGATATTGGTCCCAGCTGGCACACGCAGGTGACAGCAGCACCGTGTCCCCTTTTGCGGAGACGCTGAAGGCTTCTTCCACTGCAGCAGCAAGCGTGTCTGTCTCACGGAGAGTCTGAACACCGCACGACTCGGCAAATTGAAGCAGGCGGTCGGCGGTCTCCCCGATTCCGATGACAGCTTTCACATTCGCCATATGCGGCCTCAGCTCCTCGAAGGAATGGCCTCTGTCCAGTCCGCCCGCAATCAGGACAGTCGGAGTACGGAACGAGGACAATGCACTTTTTGTTGCGAGTGTATTTGTCGCTTTAGAATCATTATAGAATTTCCTGCCGTCGACTTCCTTCACGAATTGCATGCGGTGCCGTACGCCAGTGAAGGAGCTGAGTACACTCTCGATCGCTGCCTGGCCGCAGCCGGAAAGGATGGCAGCAGCAGTTGCCGAGAGGATATTCTCCAGGTTATGCTCCCCCGGCAGCATGATTTTGCTGCGGCTGATGATTGGATTGCCGAGCCAGTAGATCTGCTCGTCATCCGCAGAAATCCCCTCCGCCTGCCGCTCTTTTACAGTGAACGGGATCATGGCCGCCCGGGTATCGGCTATGTAGCGCAGCAGCTCAGGCTGATCCGCATTGTAGATAAGATAATCGGAAGCCTGCTGGTTTTCCGTGATTCTCGCTTTCGCTTCCGCATAGGCCTGACGGCTGCCATGATAGTCAAGGTGAGCTTCATACAAATTTGTCCATATGGCGATATGCGGACGGAACTGTTCAACGCCCATCAGCTGGAACGACGAGGCTTCCAGGACGATCAGTTCATCAGATTTCGCTTTAGATGCGACAGTACTTGCCACTGTCCCGATATTCCCTGCAATTAGAGGATGACGCTCACCGATATTGAGCATATGGAACAGCAGCGTTGTCGTAGTTGTCTTCCCGTTCGACCCGGTGATGGCGATGATCGGCGCTTCACTGACCAGATATGCGAGTTCTATCTCTGTCCAGACGGGGATCCCGACCTGCTCGGCCTTCACGATGACGGGGTTCCGGTAAGGGATTCCGGGATTTTTGACGATGAAGTCGAAGCCCCCATCCAAAATATCGGCAGGGTGTCCGCCGCAGATGACCGTCACTCCCATTTCCCGGAGTTCCGCTGCCAATGGATTGCCTTCATCAGGTGCGGCGTCATTCAGGGTGACTTCCGCTCCCCGGGATGCCAGAAGGCTTGCAGCGGCATGGCCGCTTTTCGCAAGTCCCAGTACGAGTGCTTTCTTTCCTTCGAATTGTGCTGCGTTGATCATTTACATCACCTCCATTAAGACGGGGAGTACAGCCGCCAGGAAAGCGACACTCCAGAATACGAGCACGACCTTCCACTCCGACCATCCCGAAAGTTCGAAATGATGGTGGATGGGACTCATCTTGAATACCCGTTTGCCGGTTGTTTTAAAACTGATGACCTGGATAATGACAGACAGTGTTTCGATGACGTAGACGATCCCGATGATCAGCAGGAGGAATTCCTGCTTGATGAGCATCGAAATCATCGCAAGCGCCCCGCCGAGCGCAAGCGATCCGGTATCTCCCATGAAGACCCGTGCCGGTTTCATGTTGAACAGGAGGAAGCCGAGCATCGCGCCGGAGACGACGAACGAGAACATGGCGATGTCCTGCTGGTTATAGGCGACCGCCAGTATCCCGAATGCAGCGAATGCGATCGAGGATGTACCCGACACGAGTCCGTCCAGGCCGTCTGTCAGATTGACCGCATTGGAGAATCCGACCAGCCAGAAGATGAGGAAGACGACATAGAAGACACCCATGTCGATTTCAAAATCCATAAACGGAATGGAAATGACCGTATCGAACGGTCCGAGTTTCAATAGGAAAAATGCGAAAATCGCAATGATGATCTGCCCGATCAGTTTCTGCAGGGACGTGAGCCCCAGATTGCGTTTCATGACAACGATGATGAAGTCATCCAGGAATCCGATGATTCCAAATCCGATCAAGACCAGCAGCAGGACGATCGTCTGTGTTGTCAGGACACCATTTATGTAAGACAGGATCGGCGTGGCGATCAGGATTGCGACAAGGAAGATCAGTCCGCCCATCGTCGGGGTGCCTGCTTTCTTCATATGGGCTTCCGGTCCTTCTTCTCGGATGCTTTGACCGAACTTCATCCGCCGAAGCAGCGGAATGATGGCATAGCCCAGGATAGCCGTTAGGCCGAATGTTACGGCGATTGCCGTAATTGTAGTGACGAGCGTCATTTGTAAATCTCCTTCTATGTTCCCAAACTGGTTGTTGGTTCAGTAATGATGGTGCCGTTACTCCGTATAGACATGGATCACGTCACCTTCATGGATTTCCGTATCAGGAAGCGGCAATTGCTTTTTGACTTTCTTGCCCTTGCCATGCCATTCGATGCGGATGGTATGCTGCTGCTCGGCCAGCTTATTCTTTGTCAGGCCGATCAGATCCGGTGTACGCTGTGTGATTGGATCTCCCCAGCGATATTCTTTTTCAAGCTGGTCCTTTTGCGGCTCAATGCCTGCCAGCGGTGCAATCTCCTCGATGATGCGTCCGACGATCGGTGCCGAGATGACGCCTCCGAACTGGACGGAGTTTTTCGGACTGTCGATTGCGACATAGACGACCAATTCAGGATCGTTTGCCGGCGCGATGCCAATGAACGAGACGATGTAGTCACCGTCCTTATAGACACCGTCCTGCACTTTCTGAGCTGTCCCTGTTTTGCCGCCCACCCTGATTTCATCGACGAATGCATTGCGGCCGGACCCTTTGGCAACGACTGATTCCAGGGCCCTCCGGACTTCGGCTGACGTTTCTTCACTGATGACCCGCCGCTTCATCTCCGGGACATAGGACACTTTCGCTTTTCCATCCGGTCCGAGTATCTCCTTCACGATATACGGTTTGTACAGCATCCCGCCGTTCACCGCCGCAGCGACGGCCTGGACCTGCTGGATCGGCGTGACGGAAATCCCCTGGCCGAACGAAGTGGTCGCCTGTTCCACCGGTCCGAACGCATCTTTCGCGAACAGGATCCCTTTCGCTTCCCCCGCGATACCGGAACCGGTCGATTCACCGAAACCGAAATTGCGGATATAGGAGGAAAGACGTTCTTCCCCGAGCCTCCGGCCAATCTCGATGAACCCCGGGTTACAGGAGTTCTCGACTACCTCCAGGAACGACTGATGACCGTGCCCTTCCCGTTTCCAGCATCGGAGACGTGCGCCGCCTACCATAGTATAACCCGGATCGTTGAAGGTTTCATTGTCGAGATCGATGAGTTTTTCTTCCAGTCCGGCAGCGAGCGTCATGATCTTGAATGTGGACCCGGGCTCGAATGTCATCCAGACGGGCAGGTTGCGGTTGTAGATATCCGGATTCGCTTTTTGGTAATTAGCAGGGTCGAATGTGGGTGCGGAAGCAAGTGACAGCAGCTCCCCTGTCTTCGGGTTCATAACAATCGCCAGCGCCTGCGCGGCGTCATACTTTTCCATGGCCTGCGACAATTCCCGTTCCACGACCTCCTGCATCTCCGCGTCGATCGTCAGGACGACGGATGAACCTTCTTCACCGTCTTTGAAATCATCATCCACATGAGGGAGAGGGGTTCCTTTCGCATCTGTATACATGCGGATCTTGTCACCGCTCCCGCTCAGGAACTCGTTATATTCGTATTCGATCCCAGCGAGACCCTGTCCGTCATACCCTGTGAATCCGAGCAGGCGGGACAGCATTTCACCGTGCGGATAACTTCTCATGAAGTCGACGCCCGTATAGAGACCGGGGATTTTCAGAGCTGTGATTTCATCCGCCTGCGCTTTTGTGATGTTTTTCGCTTCCGGTGCGAGCTTCACCATGTATTCTTTCTTGCTCATCTTCTCTGCCAGCGCTTTCTCATCAACTTTCAGGACGGTTGCGATTTTGGCGGCCGCTGCCGGCGGATCCGGATGCTGGGAAGGCATGAAATACAGCGTCGGGGCAAGCTGGTTGCCGACAATCAGCTTCTGATTGCGATCCACGATCTCTCCCCGGACGCCGCCGAACGGGATTTCCCTGTCCCAGTTGGCCTCCGCCCGTTCCTTCAGCCATTCGTGCTTAATGATCTGCGCGTGGAACAATTTGCCTGTAGTTGCACCGATCATCAGCAGAAAAATAATGAACACGGCCCGCAGCCTCTTTTTCGACTGCGTTCCAATCAGTTGCTTCAAAAGCGCTCACACCTCTCGTTTTACTGCTAATTTATGAGAGTGCGAGCGCTGCTATTCATCCGCCCAGAATATCCTCTTCTGTTTCTCCCCCGTCAGATGGGCTCTCTTCTCCGGGTTCTTCTTCCGTTTCCGGTGCCGTCATTTGCTCGGGCTCTTCGAGTGTAATGACAACCGGGTCGTTTTCCGTGACCGCAGAGCCTGCGGACAGACTTTGCTTGACGACATAGCCTTCCCCATTCACGCGGATGTCCAGATCGGTAAAACTTTTGAATGTCAGGATCTGTCGTTTCGACCATCCCGTGAAATCAGGAAGCAAGGTGTTACCCGATGTTTGCAGCATCACGACGGAACCTGGTGTCAGTTCCGTACCTGCCGCCGGCGATTGTGCAGCAATATCCCCGGCTTCACCGGTGATGACAGGAATGAGCCCTTTTTCTTTCAGTGCAGCTGCCGTCTTACCGGACGGTGCTCCTTCATAATTTTCCATCGTGACTGTATTGTCCGCATGCTCACTGTCCGGAGCGATGTTCAGGTACTTAAGGCTGCTCTCCATCACAGACGTGAAGATTTCGGAAGTCGGATCGGAGCCGTATTTTCCTTCTTTCAGCTGTGGATGCTGGACAAGTACATAGGTCAGCAGCTGGGGATCATCGATCGGCGCCATGCCGAGGAATGAATATAGATAGTTGCCGTTCCCGGCCCTGTATCCTTTTCCTGAAGTGCGGGGAATTTGCGCAGTGCCTGTTTTTCCGCCCGCATCATACCCGTCGAGCGCGAATTTTTTGCCTGTACCGTGTTCTGAAGTGATGGTGGATGCCAGGACCTCACGCACCCGCTTTGCTGTCTCTTCGGAAATCGGGCTTTTTTTCGCCTCAGCGGAGTGCTGTTCCACTACTTTTTCGGTATTCGGATCGATGATCTGGTCGATGACATACGGGGTCATCATGTTTCCGTCATTCGCGATTGCCGTAGCAGCCTGGATCATCTGGATCGGAGTCACAGTAGACCCCTGTCCGTAGGAAGTCGTCAGCCGCTCACTTGGATAGTTATCGAGGATGATTCCGGACGCTTCGTTCGGCAGGTCGATGCCCACTTTTTTGCCGAACCCGAATTTCTTCAAGTAATCGATGAATGTCTGATCGCCCATCCGTTCCAGCAGGTACGCCATCGATACGTTGGACGAACGCTGGAACCCTTCCAGGTAGGTGATCGTCCCCCATCCGGTCCGGTTGACGTCCCGGATGGTCCGGTCGTAGATTTTGTACTCCCCTGATTTATAGAATGCATTCGGATCCCATTTGTTCTCCTGGATAGCGGCAGCCAGAGTGAACATCTTCATGGTCGAACCCGGTTCGAATGTTTCCTCGACAGCCTCGTTCAGCCAATTATCAGTCAGCCCTTCCCGGGTTCCCGGGTGGAATGACGGCCGCTGGCTCATTGCCAGGATCTCGCCGGTTTTCGGATTCACGACGACTGCCAGCATCTTCTCCGGCTTATATTCCTTTTCCGCACGGTTGAGCGCGTCCTCCACGAAGTTCTGGATCGTCTTGTCGAGGGTCAGCTGGATCGTCTGTCCGTTTTTCGGTGCCTCGATCTGCTTTTCGTTATCCCGCAGCTGTATGCCCCAGCGGTCAGTCTTGAGGTTCATCTTCCCATCCGTGCCGGTCAGCTGTTTATCGTACGTTTTTTCGAGCCCCATCTTGCCGACAGTCCGGACTGTTTTGTCCTTCATCTCTTCAGGCATGGCAAAGCCGACTAAGTAAGACGCGAATTTTCCGTTCGGGTACAGCCGTTTCTTGTCCTCGAAAAACCGGATTCCCGGTAGTTCCTCTTTTTTGAGGGCATCTGCAGTTTCGTTTGAAATCGACCGTCCGGCTTTCCCGAACTCGATCTGATACGCATCGGCCGGAGCATTTTGGAACCGTTCCAAAATCGCATCCCGGTCCATATCGAGATACTGGCTCAGCACATCGGCCGTCTTTTCAAAATCCGTGACGTGCTGCTGTTTTTTCGAGCCTTTGGAAGCCTTCTCACTCAGCACGGCCACAAGCCGGTAGCTGAGCGTGTCCGTGGCGATCACTTCACCTGCGCGATCGACGATTTTACCGCGATCGGCCCGCAGGACGGATTCCTTCAAGTATTTCTGATCCGCCATCGCCGCGAGAGCACGGCCGTCGATTTGTCCGGTGATCTGAATCTGGAGCATTCTTCCGAACAAAAGGAAAAAGAGCCCTCCAAATATAAACAGCATCAGAAAGGCTCCACCTTGAAATCGAAATTTCTTTTTTTTCATCGTCCAGGCACGACCTTTACGTTACTTTCATTCAGATTCAAGCCAAGTTCCTTTGCTTTTTCCCAAATGCGCTCATATGTCGATTTTTCACTTACTTGGTTGGACAATTCAATATTTTGTTTTGATGTTTCCTCGATTTTGTTTGAAAGATAGTGCATATCCTTGTTGGTGTCGTTGATTTTCGCCTGTGTATGCAGGACCGTCGTCGAGAACATGACAACCGCAGCAAGGAACACAACAGCAAGGAATTTTTCTCCGGGTGAAAACAGCCTCCGGGGTTTCGGAGCAGGGACAGCGGCAGGAGATGTCTGCGTTTCCTGTTCCGGTATGTACGTAGGTTCAAACTTTCTCTGTTCCAATGCCATTCCGTTTTTTCCCCTTTCACTTGCGTTCTGCGATTCTCAATTTCGCAGAGCGGGCTCGTTTGTTTGCCTCTATTTCTTCCTCACTTGGCAGGATCGGTTTCCGGGTGATCAGCTTTAGCTTCACGTCCAGACCTTCCGGAATCACCGGCAGATTCGGCGGCAGCTCAGGCAGTGTCGAGGCTTCCTTGAAAATTGTTTTGCACAGCCTGTCCTCCAGGGAATGGAACGTGATGACGCTGATCCGGCCTTTCGGATTCAGCAGATCGATCGCATCGGTCAATGACGTTTCGGCAGCCCCGAGTTCGTCATTCACGGCAATCCGGATTGCCTGGAATACACGTTTTGCCGGGTGGCCGCCTGTACGGCGGGCCGCCGCAGGGATGCCTGCTTTGATGAGTTCCGCAAGTTCAGCGGTTGTCCGGATCGGCTGTTCCGAGCGGGCTTCCTCGATTTTACGGGCGATGCTCTTCGAAAATTTCTCTTCTCCGTACCGGAAAAAGATCCGGATCAGATCCTGGTAGCTCCATTCGTTGACCACGTCGAACGCGGTCAACGGTGCATCCGTGTCCATCCGCATGTCGAGCGGCGCGTCGTGGTTGTAGCTGAATCCGCGCTCCGGGGTGTCCAGTTGCGGCGATGAGACGCCGAGGTCATAGAGGATGCCATCGACATATTCAATTCCGATAGCGGCCAGTTCTTCTTTGATGCGGCTGAAGTTCGAATGAATGAATGTGACCCGGTCCAAGTAGTCATGAAGTGTTTCTTTTGCGGCTTCGATTGCTGTCATGTCCTGATCGAAACAGATCAGTCTGCCTGCGCCAGAAAGCTGCTTTGCGATTTCTTTGCTGTGACCTGCACCGCCGAGCGTGCAGTCGACATAGATTCCATCCGGCTGGATCGCCAGCCCATCCACTGCTTCATGCAGTAATACTGTTGTGTGATCGAACACGGGTACCGCCTGCTTTCCATGTCATCTGGTACTGATTAAAAATCGAAGTCCATAATATTCTCTGCAATGTCGTTGAAGGAGTCCGCAGACTCTTCATAGTAGGATTGCCAAATTTCTTCCGACCAGATTTCAAAACGGCCGGATACACCGATGACCATGCAGTCTTTCGCGATTTTGGCGTAGCCGAGAAGGGAAGCGGGAATGTTGACACGCCCCTGCTTATCCAGCTCGGCTTCGGTGGCTCCTGAAAAGAAGAAACGGGTGAATGCCCGTGCGTCTTTCTTTGTGACGGGCAGCGCTTTCAGTTTCTCTTCAAGTTTCTTCCATTCATTCATCGGGTAGCCGAAGAGGCAGTTATCCAGTCCGCGGGTCAATACGAAACCATCCGAAAGATGCTCCCTGAATTTCGAAGGGATGATCAGACGGCCTTTGGTATCGATTGAATGTTGGTATTCACCCATGAACATACCCTTCACCCCACTATATAAGTTTAATGTACCACATCCCCCCACTTTCCTCCACCCATTTTTGTATTTGCAATGAATTTGTATCAATAGCACTCGATTCATTGAGATTATTACGTTTGTTACAATTCAGGGCGGTGTTTTTCAACCAGGACCAGCAGGTTGATGGGCCGGGTTTTTCCAGTTCGCAGGCTGCCGTTTGTTCTGGCTGGTTTGCTGCTCGGATTGTTTTGCGGTCAACTCACAAGCGTGGCTCGTCTATCTTCGACCCGGACCTGGATTTGCGCGCGAGTCGCAGTTAGAACCGCTTTAGCCACGCGCTTATACCAGGGATCGGCACCGCCGATTGGCGCAGCCAAAAAAGCACATGACCTGCGCTTCTGCGCGCAGATCATGTGCTTTCGAATTGTCATAGATAGATGATGACGTGGCTGCCGTCCGATGGAATCTCTTCGGCGAGGAGATCGCGGATCAGGGACGGCCCATATTCGTTCAGGTATTTGAACGGTGTATAGGTCCGTTCCTGAAGATTGCGTTCCGGATACAGATCGCCCTCCAGCAGGTTGTAGCTGCCGAGAGCCGCTGCATACTTCCGCAGCAGCGCGTCTTCCGTCTTCTCCCGCAGGAATTCCACTTGGCGGAGATGGTACCCAAGGTTTTTTTCTGAAAGCGCACCCAGATCCGTATCGCCGAGATGCTGCTGGATTTTTGCGTACTGCACAGTCAGCAGGTCAACGGTCTCGCCGAGAAGTGAGTCCATCCCTTCGTCCCTCTGCTCATCCAGAAACTGTTCGCGGCGGATGATCGTTTCGCCCGCCAGGACCCTGTCGACCGTCAAACCGGTCTTCTCGAGTGCATGCTGTGCGTTCCGGGTGACGAGTGTGATCGAGATGCGCGGCACGACGATCGGCATCTTGATGCCGAACAGGCGGAATGCCGGCTTCAACAACGCCCAGTAGGCGATTTCACCGGGACCGCCGACAAACGCAAGAACGGGCAGCATCAGGTCCTGCATGATCGGCCTTGTTGCGACATTATTGCTGAGCAGCCAAGGTGTTTTCTCTGCAATCGCCAGCAATTCCTCTTCCGTGAAACGGAGTCCGGCAGCTTCGTTGACGAACAGGCCATCCTTCCTGCTGAGCAGGACACGTCCCGTCTCATGGACATAGAACAGATGCGCCGCGTCTCCTGACGCTTCGATCGGCGCCCCGTAGCCTTCTGTGCTGAACCGTGATTCGGTCTCCGCGACACTTGCCGCCAATTCGGCCGACTTCCGGATGAACTGCTTGAAATGATCTTTCTCAAGTTCCCTGAACGACCGGTCCGCCGCATCGATCATCAGCAGGCCGTGCTCCTTGAACAGCCCGTTCATGAGACGGACGAAGAAGCCGGTGAACGTCGTTTCATGCTCCGCGGCTTCCAATACGTCTGCAAGCAATTGCTTCGTGTGGACCGTCTCCCCGAAGTCACGGAAGATGAGCCGGATGAATTCCGCCATCTGTTCCTGGCTGTAGACAGTTTCCGATGCCATCGTCTTCAGGACAAACCGTTCGGGATACTGCCGTTTCAGCGGCCGGCCATCCTGTTCCGCGTAGATATGATTGATTTCGTCGATATCATGGTCTTCTCCTGCAATCCAGAACACCGGCACGATCGGTACGCCCAATTTCACCTGCTGCTGCCGGGCGAGCAGGATGACGGTGATCGCCTTATGCACAGAATAGAGAGGACCTGTCAGCAGACCGGCCTGCTGACCGCCGACCACCGCGACTGCACCGTCTTCCAGCGCCTTCAGGTTCGCGGCCTGTGACTCCGAGATCCCGTATGGCTCAAGAAAGTTCCGGATCGTACCCGTCAGTTCTTTCCGCTGGTACATCCGGCTGTCCAATTCCTCCAGGCGGCTGCTGAAATCATTCTCTCCTCTGCCATAATCGAAATAGGATGCGGCAAACTCCTGATCATTCCCGTATGACTCCATGATTTTGTTCTTATGTATAGGATGTGATGCAATTTTCATCATTCGAGCCCCTTTTTCGCCAACTGTGTATGGTCTGAGTATAGCACTCCGCCCCGAGCGTTTAAAAACATACGCTTGCCGTCTACTGCACAAGGAATCCGACAGACTCCGTGGCTGCGCCAATCACCAGGAGAACGAGATAGAGCAGGGAAAACACGATAAAGAGCATCCGCCAATAGTTGCGCAGCATCCGCAGCATACTGAATTCCTTGCTCTTCACCCGCTCCGCTACAGCGTACCCGATCCCTGCAATCAGGATGCCTGACGCCACGATCAGCCATGCGTGTGCAGCCATCCTGTCCAGGACGAATGCAGTCGCCATGACGAGCAGCGGCACCGTCCAGTCGGCTGCCATGCGGATCGATTTCACTTGCGACCGCCCGGCGAGACGGCTTCCGGCAAATAAAATGGCGGACAGTACATACGGCACTATTATCAAAAATGCAAGTCCATGCTGCATTGCTTCTTTCATCACTCGTCTACCCTTTCGTCAATAGCTTTCAGCAGCCTCTCCAGCTGGCCGAGCACCGGCATCCGCTCCCGATTCGGTCCGATGGCCGCGGTGACAATCGTGTCGATTTCCATGGGGTCACCGTTTTTGCGGTCCGTCAGCATCGATGATTCGTTCGCGGCGGTGTTCCGGCACACCGTCATTACATCTGCGAAGGACAGTCGGCCTGCGGTATCCGGATAGGCTTCCGCCAGTTCATAGTACACATCTTCCATCAGTCTGCAGGCATTCTCCCGCGAAACAAGCTCCCCGTTCCTGATCCCGAGCAGAGCGGTCAGCGGATTGATGCAGCAGTTGAGCAGCAGCTTTCGGTACAGCATGGCCCGAGCATCCGGCTGCAGCCGGAACGGGAACGGCTCTTCCATCTGCCGGCACAATTCTTCCAACGGCTGCGGGTCCCCCCTGTAATGTGCAGCGGCTGTCACACCATTGCCGAGATGGCGGACCGTCCAGTCGTTCTCCCTGTTTGCGCCGTGCGTGATGGAAGCGAACCCGATGGAAGGGAACAGCAGGTCATCCGCCTGCTCGAAATGCCGGATCCCATTTTGGATGAACAGCATGTAGCCGATCCGGACATCGCTCGTCAGGGAGTCAAAAAGCTTAGGCAGGCTGCCTGATTTGACCGCCGCAATCCATAGGGCTCCGTCCGGCGCGTCAGACGGCTCTGTGAAAGCATTCACCGCAAACCGCCGCCCGCCGGTGTCCCCGATGCGGAGCAGGCCGTTCTTCTGTAATGCCAGGCTCTGGCCGGGCCGGCGCGTGAGAAAAGAAACACCATGCCCCTGTTCCGCCAGATAGGAACCCATCAGCATCCCGATGGCTCCTGCCCCTGCAATGACAATCTCCATAATAGCCCTCCCATTGGAAAAAAGCTGCCCGGACCATCCCTTACAGAGACGATCCGGGCAGCCGTTATACCGGATTATACAGGATATACCGGGTGTTTGCGCGGAGGCTGCGGAATTTCTTTCGTGCTGTACAGAGCAAACCTGTCCGCAAGCACAGCCCGCAGATCCGAAGGCTTGACGATCTCGTCGATGATCATTTCAGATGCAAGCCGGTAAATATCGATTTCCGCTTTGTATTCCTGCTGTTTCTGCTGAACGAATGCCCGGCGTTCTTTCGGGTCTTCAATCGCTTCGATCTTGTTGGAATAGACGGCATTGACCGCTGCTTCAGGACCCATGACGGCAATCTGTGCAGTCGGAAGGGCGATGCACACATCCGGTTCGAATGCCGGGCCGGCCATCGCATAAAGACCTGCACCATATGCTTTCCGGACAACGACGGAAATTTTCGGCACTGTCGCGGAACTCATCGCCATGATCAGTTTGGCACCATGGCGGATGATCCCTTCCCGTTCCACTTTCGTCCCGATCATGAAGCCTGGTACGTCTGCCAGGAACAGGAGAGGAATTGAGAAGGCATCACACAGGTTGATGAACTTCGCCCCTTTGTCAGCGGAGTCGACAAACAGGACGCCGCCTTTCGCTTTCGGCTGGTTGGCAATGATACCGACAGGCCGGCCGTCGATCCGGGCAAGACCCGTAATGAGTTCAGGCGCGAATTTCTTCTTCACCTCGAAAAAGCTGTCTTCATCGATCAGCGTGTCGATCGCTTCATACATATTGAAGGGCGCATTCTGGTTTTCGGGGATGATTTCCTCTAGCGTGCGCCCTGTTTTGGCCGCAACGGCCTCTTTGAGCGGAGCCGATTCAGTGAAGTTGGCCGGGAAAAAAGCGAGATACCGTTTTGCTTCTGCGATCGCTTCTTCTTCCGAGTCTGCGAGCACATCGCCGCAGCCGCTGACCGAGCAGTGCATCTCCGCGCCGCCCATCTCTTCGAGCGACACCTTCTGACCGATCACTTTCTCGGCCATCCGCGGCGAGCCGAGATACATCGATGCGTTTCCGTCCACCATGATGACCAAATCGCAGAAGGCCGGTATGTAAGCACCACCTGCTGCAGACGGTCCGAACAGGACGCACAGCTGCGGGATGAACCCTGACAGCCTCACCTGGTTATGGAAGATCCGGCCGGCCCCTCTGCGGTTCGGGAACATGTCCAGCTGGTCTGTAATACGTGCACCTGCGGAATCCACCAGATACAGCATCGGCACCCTGTGCATTTCCGCTGTCTCCTGGATCCGGATGATCTTTTCGACGGTGCGTGATCCCCAAGAGCCCGCTTTGATGGTCGAATCGTTCGCCATGACACAGACCGTCTGCCCGCCGACTTTCCCCATGGCTGTGACAACCCCGTCCGCCGGCAGATCACCTGCTTCGCAGTTTGCAAAGCGGCCGTCCTCTGTATACTCACCATTATCGAAGAGCAGTTCAAGCCGCTTGCGCACGAATAATTTTCCCTGCTCGGCTGCTTTATCGTGGTACTTCTGCTGGCCGCCGGCAAAAATGGCAGCCAGGTGTTCCTCGAGCTTACCGTTATACCCCTTTTGTTCTTCTGTGCTGTTCGTCACGCAAATACCCCCATTCAGTGATCTGCTTATCCTTCGAATGTCAGGATGACGTCCCCTTCATCGACGAAATCTTCTTCTTTCACTTCAATGGACGCGACTTTGCCGTCCATTTCGGCTTCCACGGGAATCTCCATTTTCATGGACTCGAGAATTACGACGACATCCCCTTTTTTCACTTCCTGCCCGACTTCCACTTCGATCTGGAATACTGTGCCTGTCATAGATGAACGAACTTCTGCCATCCTCTTCTCCTCCTCGTCAATAACTTCCTGGTAAGATAGATGAGTTTCATGTATCTTTCCCTAGTTTATCTGATAATTGAAATCGTTTTCAACCATTCTCTTATCTTTGCAAAATTCAATCTTTAGGACGTCCTGTTTTCTCCCTGAACCGCCGTACTGCTTCATGATGCTCATCCGACTCCCAGAGGACTGCACACTGCTCCGCTTCCTCGAGCATCCGGTGCTCCAATCCCGTCTGTACAAACCTCCTTACAGCGACCATCTTGTAGGCATGGAGGACACCGGGGCTGATCGTGCGGAATCCGTCCAGGAAGCGGACGAGTGCTTCCTGCTTGCCATCGGTGTAGACGGACGTAATCCAGCCGGCTTCCTCAAGCGTCCGGGCCTCATGGAGTTTCGCGCCCATCAGGAGCTGCAGTGCCGGCGCATGCAGGCTCTCTTTCTCATACAGGAGGGACGCACCGCCCCATCCTGTCGTGATAGCGAGGGTCCCTTGGATGAACCCTGCCCGGGCATCTGCACGCATCAGCCTGAAATCGCAGGCGGCGGCAAGTTCACAGCCGCCCCCGACCGCCGTGCCGTCCATGAGGGCGATGACCGGGACAGGTACAGCTGCCAGCCGGTACAGCAGCCGGGTCATCCGCAGGAGCATCGGACGCGCCTCGTCAGCGGTCCGAAGCGTGTGGAACTCCGACAGGTCCCCGCCTGAACAGAACGCTTTCCTGCCGGTGGATGTGACGACTCCCCATTCGACGGACCCATCCGTCTCCAGATGCCGGATGAACTTCTCCAGCCCGTCCATCACGTCATGGCTGACCGCATTGCGCACACCCGGCCGCTCAATCGAAAACGTCAGCAGTTGTCCGTCCCTGGAAATTGAATAAGACATTTCAGCACCCCCTGTTGGTTTTCCGCATAGAAAAAGACTGCCGGGAACCATGGTTTCCCGGCAGTCTTCGAGACAGCGATGAGCTGCCAAAGTATTGCGGCAGAATCTTGATTATTCGCCTGCAACAACTTTCCCTTTGTATTGACCGCATGATTTGCAAACGCGGTGTGCCAACTTCATTTCACCGCAATTTTCACAAGTTGTCATACCTGGAACCTGTAATTTGTAATGTGTACGGCGCATGTTCTTTTTGGTCTTAGATGTTCTTCTCTTTGGTACTGCCATTAGAGGCACCTCCTTATTTCGACTAGTCGTTATCGGATTCAAAAAATCTTGCTAGGTCCGCAAGTCTCGGATCCGTCTTGGTCTCCTGCTCTTCCTCCAGCTGCTTATTGTACTCTTCATCGGTCGTATAGGACCAGCCTGTTCCGGATGCTTCCGTCATGGCTTCCGCCCCTTCGCAGTAGACCTGCATCGGGACTTCCAGAAGGATCAGCTCCTCGAAAAGCGGCATTGGATCGATCGTATCCCCCGTCACCGGGAAGATTTCATCATCCTGTGCCAGAACGTATTCGTCCCAGCTGAACTGCTCGTCCGTCTCGATGGAAAACGGATAATCCACATCATTCCATGTGCGGGCACACGGCAGGATCATCTTACCTTCCAACCGGAAATGGAACGAAATTTTCTTGGAACCGACTGTACAGTAGCCTGTCAGATGAACAGGTGAGATCTCCCGGATTTCGGGATTCTTCTCCTTGACGGAACTGAGATCCACCACTTCGTCAAGCGGTATACTTCCCTGCTTGAACTTTCGCAATTGATGAATTGACCATTTCATGCCTATCACCTCAAGACAACACTTTTGATTATATAGCGGAGTAAAATAGATGTCAAGATATTTTCTTGTCACCAGCTTCCGTTATTCTTTATACTGAATACTATGCGGACCACAGACCAAAGGAGCGTGAGACTCATGAAAGCAGTCGGAATTGTTGCCGAATACAACCCGTTCCATAACGGACACCGCTATCACGCCGAACAGGCAAGACAGCTGACCGGATCGGACGCTGTCATCGCTGTGATGAGCGGCAACTTCCTGCAGCGCGGTGAACCTGCACTTGTCGATAAATGGACGAGGACGGCGATGGCGCTCGAGAACGGCATCGACCTCGTCATCGAACTGCCGTATGAAACGGCGACGGCGAACGCATCCGGCTTCGCGGACGGCGCCATCCGCCTCCTGGATGCGGCATGCTGTTCAAGCTACTGCTTCGGAAGCGAACAGGGAGCGATCGGGCCATTCGCCGAAACACTCAGGCGGATCAAATCGAATCGGCCATATTACGAAGAACAGGTGCGGAATGCGGTGAAGTCGGGCATCAGCTATCCAAAAGCCCTCAATGACGCGTATGAACTGACAATCCGCCAATCACAGGAGGATCCCGTCTGTGCAGACCTGTCCAAACCGAACAACATCCTCGGGTTCCACTATATGGAGGCGGCGGATGAAATCGGATCCCGCATGGGAGCCGTCACGATTCCCCGCTTAGGCGCCGGGTATTACGATGATATCTCTGCCGATACGCATATCGCAAGCGCGACAGGCATCCGGAAAGAACTGTTCAGCGAGGGAGGCCGGCTGGAAGGCATCCGGGCATACGTCCCGGCAGCGACCTATGAGCTCCTCAGCGACTGGCTTGCACAGCGTTCCCGGTTCGGCAGCTGGGACTCGTTCTATCCGCTGCTCCGCTTCCAGATCCTGCGTGACGGGCCGGAACGGCTTGCCGGAATAGCTGATATTACTGAAGGCATCGAGCACCTGCTGTACAAAGCGGCGAAACAATCGGAGGACTTTGCTTCGTTCATGGCACAGGTGAAATCGAAACGGTATACATGGACACGCCTGCAGCGCATGCTCGTCCATATCCTCACAGGGTTCACCTATGAGCAGCGCATCGCGGCGGGAAATCCGGATCATCTGCGGGTGCTCGGCATGACAGCGGCAGGCCGGCGCTATCTGAAAGAACAGAAAGGCCGGCTCGCACTCCCGGCTGTCAGCCGTCTCGCCGCCCACGACAGCGTATCAGCCGATATCTCTGCACATGTCTCGGACTGTTATGCATTCGGTATCGATCCGGTCCATCCGCTGACCGGCCTCGACTTCAGGACCCCTCCGCTTCTTTCGGACTGAATCATTTCTTCGGTTCCAGACCATCCAGATACTTCAGGGCATCATCGACGGTCTTCACCGGCACGATCTTCATGGTCGTGCCGATTTTTTCTGCCGTTTCCGCGGCTTCCTCATAGTTGCTCCTGATGCCCGGGTTCGCTGCTTTCACTTCTTCAGGAAGCTCATCATCCGGTGCAAAGAAAATCTCCATTCCGTCCCGATCAGCTGCCATCACCTTGAAGTCGATACCGCCGATGCGGCCGACTGTGCCGCCCGGCAGCATTTCACCGGTACCGGCGATCGTATAGCCTTTCGTAATATCCCGGCTGTCGAGCTGGTTGATGATTTCAAGAGTGAACATGAGGCCGGCGGAAGGCCCGCCGATATCGGACGTGTTGAATGTCACTTTCGGGATTGTTTTCAATGACCTGTCTTCCTGGTACTGGATTCCGAGGCCCACTTTCCCTTTCGCTCCAGGGATCTCCTTCAAGGTGATCTCCTCTTTGAAGGGTTTCCCTTCACGGGCGCCTTCAACCTCTATCGTATCCCCTTTTCTCTGGTCCGTCACGTACGCTGCAAACTGGTCCGGTTCCGTCAGACGCTTCCCGTCGACGCCGGTGATCCGGTCTCCGGCTTCCAGCTTCCCATCCGAGGCACTGCCGTCGACGACCAGCTGGACATAGATCCCGGCAAAATCGATTTCCACAGGCTTCCCGGCTTTTTCGAAAGCGACGGTGATGGCATTGAATTGGGAGTCCGACATGAGCCGGAGCTGGCGGATATTATACTCCCGGTCGTCTTCACCATGCCGGCGCACTTTATCCGCCGGCAGAAGTTTCATCTTATCCGAGAGGTGCGACCACAGATAAGTGGCAGGTGTGGCCTTGCCGACCGAAATCGTCATCAGGCTGAATGTCCCGGTGTCTTCTTCGTCTCCGTCTTCCACATGGACGAGCGGGGACAGTTCATAGGCGCCCCCCGGCTGGGATACATAACCGTCCAGTGGTAAGACCATGAACAGTGTGACCAAAACGGCCAGCAGGGCAGTTATGCCGATTCGCTTGAAAGTAATTTTACCTGCACCTCCGTTAATAGCCTGTACTTTGTTTACATATGGTTAAGTGTACCATCGGGAAAATAAGCAGCACAACGATTACACTCTTGGCTGACCAGAGTGCTATGAAAGGAGCCGCACATGTGAAAGTTATCCTGACCGGCTGTGCCATGACGGCATGGTGAACGTACTGATGATCTGGGCGCTGATCGCTTTGTTCATCCTCCGTCCGGGGATCGCCCACGATGGAGCCGTGACAGGCGCCTCATTATTCACCCAGGCGCTGCTTCCTTATTTGCTTCCCTACATCATTCTTACCCAATGGCTGTTGAAATTACCGGCTACCGGCACAAATTCGAAAGGATGGCTGCGTTATCTCAAAGCCTACACGCTCGGATCGTTCGGCGGTTTCCCTGTCGGTGCAGTAACGGTCAGTGAAATGAAGCGGAATGGCCAGCTGTCCGCCTATGAAAGCAGCCTGCTGCTTGCGGCCTGCCATGCGCCCGGCCCGATGTTCATCGTCGGGTATATCGGGCTTGAGCTGTTCGGGGATACCTGGTCGGGATGGAAGCTGCTGATTGCTATCCACCTTGCCAATATCATTTTCTTCCTGGGTGTCCTCCTGCTGCTGGCGAACCGTAGACCGCCGGCGGACCGGCAGCTGTCTGTTCCGCAGCGCAAACCGAGCACCGCTCCGCTGCTGGACGCCTTCAAGGAGTCTTCGGGAATCATCATCCTGGTCGCCACGACGGTCGTCTTCTTCTCCTCCCTCGGGAGTGTGCTGACGGATGTCATCCAGGCGGCCGCCCCGGTCGAGATGGGAATCGTGAAGACGGCTGTCCTGTCCGTATTCGAGATGACGTCGGGGGTCCAGTCGGCCGCTCAGCATTTTTTCGGTTCACCGATGTTCCCGTACCTGATCGCGGCAATCCTGTCCGTCAATGGACTGAGTATCCATATGCAGGTGTTCGTCATCGCCCGCTCTGCTGAACTGTCGCTGAAGCCCTATGTCATCGGCCGGATCTTCAGCGTCGCGGCTGTCCCGCTCTTTCTTTATCTCCTTCTTTGAGATATGCAGAATCAGCGGAAATTTGTCCTGAACCTAAAAAACAATGGGAATGGCATCCGCCTTCCCATTGCCTGTTTATGTATACTTTTTCTTCAGCGCACGATCCACCGCTTCCGGTACAAGTGCCGAAACGTCCCCGCCATACTTGGCGACTTCCTTGACGATACTTGAGCTCAGGAACGAATATTGGTTCTTTGTCATGACGAAGAATGTCTCGATGTCTTCATCCAGGAACCTGTTCATGGACGTGATCTGCATTTCGTATTCGAAGTCGGATATTGCACGCAGCCCCCTGACGATGGCGGATGCGTTGATGCTCTTTGCATAGTCGATCAGGAGTCCTGACGACGAATCGATTTTCACCGTCGGATACTCCGCAGTTGCCTGTGCGATGAGCTGCTGCCGTTCCTCCACCGAGAACAGCGGTTTCTTGGACGAATTGTTCATCACCGCTACATGCACTTCGTCAAAGATCTTGATGGCCCGTTTGATGATATCCAGATGACCGTTCGTCAGCGGATCGAAACTGCCGGGCACTACTGCCACTTTCCCCATCATACACCCTCATTTCCTGTAAATAGATAGTGCACTTCCCCCGTACACCGTCGGACCGCTTGTTGTATAACTGCCGAAAGATGCAGGCAGTTCAAGCTGTTTGTCATGCTCGCATATGATAGCCGCCCGGTCCGTCAGCAGTCCGGCCTCCGCAAACTGAAGCGCCAGATCATAGTACTCCCGTTTGGCATAAGGCGGATCCAGGAACAGCAGGTCAGCTTTCACACCTTCCGCATCCAGCCGCTTGGCTGCCGTCCTTGCATCACCGCGGACAATATGCAGCTCCGATGTGAACCTGCATTTCTCGGCATTCGCTTTCATGATGGCGCAGGCTTTCGGATTCTTCTCGAACGCCCACGCCTCATCTGCACCGCGCGATAAGGATTCCAATGACAGCGAACCGCTGCCGCCGAAAAGCTCAACAGCAATCCCTCCGTCAAAAAAAGAACCCAGCTTACTGAACAACGCTTCTTTAACTTTGTCTGAAGTCGGGCGGGTATTCGTCCCGTCTATCGTCTTCAGGGGAATGCCTCTCCGGCTCCCTGCGATCACTCTCATCCGTGCCACTCCTTTGGCTGCTCCTGTCATCCGGGTCTGCAAACGTGCTGCAGCCATGCTATGATTAGGAAAGATACTTTTTGAAAGGTGTGCTTTCTTATGAAACAGCAGCGATTCATCGAGCTGGGTGAAGGGTACTCTGATATTTACGAACTATGTGAACTGATTACTGCGAATGCGTCGCGTCTCCAGCGGACCTTCCTGTTTACGTCCACAGCTGGCGGCAAGCGCGTCCTGTCGCCCGCGGCATCCTTTTCACCGGCGGGAGACGGCGGATTCTGCCCGATCTACATCTGCCGGGAAGGGATACCGGCTGACAGCGGCCGTATGTCCAGACGGCAGCAGCTGTTCGAAGATGCTGCCGCAGCCGCGGGCAGCCGTCCTGTACCGGTCGAGCTCAAGCATTCTTCCGAGTTCCCGGAGACAAGACTGTATTATCAGTATGTCACGGGCGTGCTCAGGCTGAACCATCTGCTTCCGCCGCTCGACTGATATCAGAGCCCTGTTTTATAGTCGTACTCTTTCGCCTTGTCAGGACGTGCGTTTTCATACTCTGTCCGGACGAACGGCCGGTAGGAAGGGACGGCTTTTTTTACGGAAGACAACTTTTCCACTTTCCGTATGACGTCATCGACCTCTTCCTGACGGCAATAGAGCACGACGTATTTCATGCGTCTTGATATATAATGGACATGACCGTATTTACGGAACGATTTCGCCTGTTTCAAGTGATGGAGGTAAATGATGACTCCTTGACGATCAACCAATGGGATCCCTCTTTTCTTACCCTTTACAATACCATATTTGTTGAAAAATCAGCAACCGGGCTTTACTGACAGCTCGCCTGTTATGTCATATAATGGACCCAGCAACAGCTAAAAGGAGGAATGGGACATGGGAAAGAAGACGAAGGTTGCCCTTTCAGTCGGTGCGGCGGGAGCCGCAGCTTGGGCCGCTTCCAAAGCACTCATCCGGCCGTCTGCACGCGGGAACAAAGAAGCATTGGATTTTGACGGACCGATTGTAGTGCAGCAGCTTGCCGGTTCGGCGGACTGCGATGTTCAAGCAGCGGATGCCGCAGCTCTAGGCGTCCATGGACTGGCTGTGGATATCCGGCTCACACCGGAAGAAGAGATCATCATCACTTCACATGACGATACCGATCATCAGTCTGCACAGCCCTGCCTTCTGCAAAATATGCTCGCCGCATACCCCCATCTGCTGTTCGTCATCCGTCTGGCCGACTCGCCGGATACATATGAAGGCAGCCTGATGCCGTCCAAACTATGGAAACTGCTGGAGGAATGTGACGCTCAGGATCAGGTGGCAGTTATCAGTCCGTACGATGACCAAGTGGACCGGTTCAATTTATATACGCAATACAGGGCAGCATCCGGCGCAGGACGTGATGAACTGAAACAGGCCTATGCAGCCTATTCAAGCCGGTTCGGCCATCTGTATAAGCCGCGCAGCGATTTCTTCGTGCTGTCAGGCAAGCTGGGGCCTTTTCAGACTGCAAGCGTTGGCTTCATCCAGTTCTTGAGGAGACTGAACATTGCCGTTTACGTTGAAAACGCACCATCGGATTCTGTCGTCAAGCTGGCAGGCGCAGGTGTGTCAGGGTTCATCACGTCCGAGCCGCGTACTGTGATGGCATCGCTCGACCCGGATGCCGAATGAGAAGAAGGCTGTACGGCAGTACCGGGAATCCCGGTTGCCGTACAGCCTTTTCAGTTTGCCGGTATGTTCATGCAGAGCAGGAACAGCCTCCCCCCGATCCGCAGCCGCCTCCGCAGCTCTCTTCCGTGACAAACGTATTGTCGGAAGGCAGTTTGACGGATTCGGATACGGCGCGGGCAACCGTGGCGCTGATTTCATCCAGCAGATACTGGACGTCATTTTCCGCCAGCCGCAGTGCCGCGACTTTTTCATTCATATCTAAGGCCCTCTTGTCGAGGCGTATCGTTTTCATCACTCTATTGTAATCCGGATGATATCGTCCGAACCGCTGCACTTCCTCATACCGTTCCTTCAGTTCGGAGAATTCCCTGATCTTACGGACCAGTTCGGCATCCCCGTAAACTGCACGGTGGGCGGAGCGATAATCAGACAGGACATCGGATGTCAGGATCATGTCTGCCAATTCGTCTGATTGTTCGATGATGTCGAGCCATTCGTTGGTCATCATCATAAATACATTCCCTCCATTCTCCTACAGTATACCAAATAGAGGGAACAAGTGCATCCGCTGATTCTTACAGGAGCTGATCCGCCTTCAGCGCTTCCATCGCCTCTTCATAATCGGAAAAGAGGATGCTGTCTTCATTGATGATCTGGACAGTCTCATGCCCTTTGCCGGCAATCACGACAATATCATCCGGCCCGCTGCTGCCTACCGCCCTGCGGATCGCCGTCCGACGGTCCAGCTCGACCTCTATCTTATGCGGATGCTTGACGCCGTGCAGTATATGCTGGGCAATCATCCCGGGGTCCTCATCTCTCGGATTATCGGATGTGATGACGACATGGTCGCAGTACTTCTCTGCAATCCGCCCCATGAGCGGCCGTTTCTCACGGTCCCTGTTCCCTCCGCACCCGAATACACAGACAAGCCTTTTCGGATTCAGCCCGGAGACCGCCTGCAGGACCGCTTCCAGTGCATCCGGTGAATGGGCGTAATCGATATACACCCTTCTGTTCACACTTTCCGCGAGCTGGAGCCGGCCGGGCGGCAGCGCCAGCGCACTGAACGACCGTTCTATGACCTGTTCGGGTATGCCGAGCAGCCGGACCGCACTTGCAGCGGCCATGGCATTCAGCCTGTTATGGAGTCCGGTCGGCATCTTGCTGATCATGCTGCCAGACGCCAAACAGCCGATATACTCGCTGCGGCAGAATCTGTATACCGGCACAGCAGCGTCTTCCGCCATCTTCATGCAGACGGGGTCTTCCTCGTTGACGATGACCTGACGGGACAGGGTGACCAGCTTCTTTTTGGCTGCGACATACGCTTCCCGGCCGCCATGGTCTTCGAGGTGATCCGTGCCGACATTGAGGAGGATGCCGATATCGATGGCACAGTCAGCCAGCCGCCCCCTCTCCAAACCGATGGATGAGGCTTCCAGGGCGACATGTGTGACACCTTCCAGCCTGCACACTTGCAGTAATGGATGCAGGTACTCCGCGGTCGGTGTAGTCAATGAAGGGATCGGGATGTCCAGCCGCTTCCCGTCTATATAACAGCCCGTCGTTCCGATGACAGCCGCTTTCACACCTGCTTCCTTCAGCAGCTGACCGATGAAATGGGTCACTGTCGTCTTACCATTCGTTCCTGTCACAGCGATGACTTGCAGCTCTTCCGATGGGTTGCCTGCCAGTTCTGCAGCACTGTACGACAGGAATCTGCTGCTGTCCGGCACAGTCACGATCGCCGTTCCTGTCTCTGCCCATTTTGCAAGTTTCAATGAAGAAACCGGACGGTCGATCACCACTGCAGCCGCCCCTTTCGCAATCGCTTCATCGATCGCCTGGTGACCGTCGAACCTAGCGCCTTTCCGTGCGACAAATAAGCTGTTCCGAGAGACGCGGGCAGGATGCTCCGTAACACTCCTGATTTTGACATCCCGCCATTCCCCTTTCACCGTGCACGGCCAGTTTTTCAGCAGCTCAATCAGATGCATTATATATGACTCCTTCCCGAACGTTTTCCAACCTGCAGAATATAGTAAGGATGAACCTACTGTAAGGTATGAAACATCATGAGCAAATGTCACGAGGAAAGTTGGGAGAAGAGATGATCATACAAAAATTCGGCGGCGCTGCCATGAAGGATAGGGTGCAGCGCCGGTTATGTATTGAGCGGATTCGTGAAGGATTGCTGGAGCACGGGAAAGCAGTTGTAGTCGTGTCCGCAATCGGACGGCAGGAGAGCCCTTATTCCACTGACCGGCTCCTGTCGATCACCCCGTCCTTCCATCCCGGAACAGCGGCCTCTGATCTCGCCGCCTCCTGCGGTGAACTGCTTGCCTCAGCAGTGCTGAGTGCCGAACTTGAAGAAGCGGGCATAGCGAACAAAGTGATGCACAGCCGCCAGTCCGGCATCTTCACAGAAGGGGAATTCGGTAATGCGGCAATCAGCCGAGTGGAGACAAGCGCCTACGAACAGGCATTCAAGCAGGTGCCTTGCGTCATAATTCCGGGTTTCCAGGGTATCAGCGGAGACGGTGAGTATATGACACTCGGCCGGGGAGGCAGCGATCTCACTGCGGTGGTGCTCGCCAGCTGCCTGAACGCCCGGCATGTCGAGTTCTTCAAGGATGTCCCCGGCGTCATGACTGCCGATCCCCGTCGGCATGAAGGTGCACGCAAACTCGAAGAATTGACCATCGACCAATTCCTGCCCCTCCTGCAGACCGGTCATCCGATCATCCAGCAGCGCGCTGCTGATTATGCAAAAAAAACAGCAACCCCTCTCTATATACGAGGGATTGCCGGAACCGAGGAAGGCACATGGGTCCATCCGGCTCCTTGACTGTCAGGGAGCCGGTTTTTCGATTTCCTGAACAAGATTCTGTGTATAGTAATTGCCGTAGGCACCCGTTCCGATATGGGTGAAATCTTCATCCAGCAGCACGTCCCGGTGTGCAGGGGAATTCAGCCAGCCATGGACGGCCTCGATGGCGTCCGTATAGTTCAGCGCTATGTTCTCCCCAGCCTTCTTCACCTCGATGTCCGCCAGCTTCAGCCGGTTGGCGAGTGTCCCGGATGTCGGCGAATCTTGTGAAAAGTAATTCTCCAGCGCCATTTCCTTGCTGTGTTCCCGGGCGACAACCTGCAGCCGGTAGTCCTTCTTCAGCTTATTCAGTCCGTGATTCCCCCGGTACAGATTCGTAATATCGAGAATCTGCCGTTCCAGTGCCCGATCGACAGCAAACTGGTCTTCCGATGAAGGTTTCTTGACGTCCACCATCTCACCTTTATAGAAAAGGTCGTACGGCTGCTGCTTCACGAGTGTCATCGGCTCGACGAACCGCACGGCTTCCAGTTCCCCCTGTGTCTCGTCGATATAGAGCTGTGCGAACAGGCCGTCATACTGGATCAGCATCTTATTCTTGATGTCCTCACCGTTCAGGACAAATGTATATTGGTTGTCTCCCTCGCCGACCGCCAATTCCGATTCTATGAGGGAGCTCCGGTAAATGTCCTCACTGCTCTGCCCATTGCTGTATGGATAGACATCCGCCTCCCGGTCTCCACTGTAGATCTGGTTCACCACGTTATCTGAAACTCCAGCCATCACCATCGGATCAGAGGGGTAGATCCACCATTCGAAGCCAAACGCCGACAAGTCCTTCCGTTCCGGATTCCCGAACGCTTCCAGCAGTTCGGATGCCGGTTTACCGACAAATGTAGAAATCCCGCGGTCCGGCCGTTTGGCCATGCTGCCTTCCTCCTGCTGCTGAAGCCCTTCCCCCCCGCTGATGGCAGTCCCTGGTTTGACAGGGGACTCGAGCGGATCGTTCTCCTTGAACCCGTCATCCCAAAAATAGAAGAACGCCAGGACCACAACTAACAGCAGTGCCACTTTCCAGATCCGATTCACGTTCTCCCTCCTCCTTACGCGAACTGTCTTTCCTCCATTGTAATGGACTTGCCGGCAGGAAGTCACTCTTTTCCCACCCGTTTGCCGGACAGCAGCCAGCGCCACAATGTTGCCATTGCAACCGCTCCCCTTTTGTTCTATGATTAAAGACGAATCGTTATCGATGAACTGCTGTTTAAGGAGGAAATTGGGATATGGACTTTATCAACACAGGTTTGGAAGACATTTCGGTCACATTTCCGATCGCTAAAGAAGTCGCGGCCAAGTATGACCTGGTTCTGGCCGGCCAGTGGGATTATGAGCGTGTGACGTTCGACAAGAAATATACAGTCGCAGAAGGGATCTACTACCTTCGCGTCTACGCTATCACACCCGGCGGCGACATCGGCAGCAATGATGCAGTTTTGGAATTCATCACACCGCAGCTTGGGAAGCATTACTATCCGCATGGCGTCGAATACGGCGAGGACGAGTTCTATCCGCCATTCGTCGTGAACGACTGCAAGAAGACGATTGCAGCGTTCGTGAAAGACCTGCAGGCTGTAAATTTGAAATAACGCTGATCCGGCACTAAGAGACGCCGGCGGTCTGTCCGTAGACAGGCCGCCGGCATTTTTGTTCTGCCGCCCCGCTATATCAGAAACACTCGCCTTTTGCATATCCATTTCCAGCCGGATTGGCTATAATAGAAATAATACACGTTTTGGAGGTATGCCGGGTGTCGAAGTGGTTGACAAAGAGAACGTTGTTCATTTTGCTTTTTGCAGTGATCGCCATCACTGCGTTAGTTTTTATACTCCCGGTTTCCATACCGCTCATTCTGGCGCTGCTGACCGCTCTGCTGATCGACCCGCTTGTGAAACTTGTGGAGCGGAGATTCAAGTGGAAGCGGAAGCTTGCGGTCATTTCCGTTTTCATCTTCGTCGTCCTGCTTGTGGCAGTCGGGATCTACTACTCTGTCACGTCGCTGATCGGACGCATTGTCCAGTTCACGAAAGACGCACCTGAGTATCTGAACTCGCTGTCAGGCGTCTGGATCGATATGCAGGACAAACTGCTGAGGTACACATCCGGTCTTCCATCGGATATTGTGAAAGCGACACAAGAACAGTTCACGGCGGCGCTCAAGTCCATGCAGACATCGCTCCTTGAACTGGTGAGTTACGAACGGATTATCGCACTCGCAGCGGAGATCCCGAATTTCCTTGTCAGTTTCATCGTATTCCTGATCGCCCTGTTCCTATTCATGCTGGAACTGCCGCAGCTGAAACGGGGAGTGTACAACCGCCTAACAAACAGGACAGCTGAAAAAGTCAGGTACATGACAACACGGCTGAATGCCACAGTGATCGGATTCCTGAAAGCGCAGCTGCTCGTCAGCTTCATCATCCTGGCGGCAGCCTTTGTCGGCCTGCTCCTGATCGTGCCGAGATATGCAGTGGTCATGTCGATCATCATATGGATCATCGACGTCATTCCGATACTAGGCTCGATCATCATCCTGGCACCGTGGGCGCTCTATGAATTCGTCAGCGGCGATGTCGCCATGGGAACGAAGCTGGCCATTCTGGCGGCTGTCCTCCTGATCATCCGGCGGACGGTCGAGCCGAAAGTGATGGGCTCCCAGATCGGCCTGTCGCCGCTTCCGACGCTGATCGGCATGTTCATCGGCCTGAAGCTATTCGGTGTCCTCGGGTTCTTCATCGGCCCGATGGTCGTCATCCTGTTCACGACCGCGATTGAGGCGGGGATCATCAAGCTGAATTTCAAAATATAGACCGGCACAACGAAAAAACACGCACACCCGTCAGCGGGTATGCGTGTTTTTTCGTCAGAATCCGAGGATGGCTTTGATCATAGAGGTGGTTTCCCCGCCTTTGTAGAAGACGTACAGCAGCAGATAGACCGCAACGCCCGTGAGTGCTGCAAACACCCACACAAGGCTTGTGACGGGGCCCAGCTTCCTGTGTCTGGGCAGGTTATCCTTCAACCCGGTCACCAGCGAGAACACACCGAGCACAGCACCGAACGTTGCCAGGCAGATATGGAAGATCAGGAAGACCGTGTAATAGATCTTGATGCTGTCCGGACCGCCGAAGGATGTGTTCCCGACAATAACAGTCCGGGACAAGTAGATGATCAGAAACATCAGTGCCGCGGCCGCCGCAGCAATCATGACATTCTTATGCGCCTGTCTGTGCTGTTTCTTGATGAGAACCCATCCGATGATGACGAGCACACCCGACAGGACAATGAGTGCGGTACTCAGCGTCGGTAAAAAAGGGATGTCCATAGGCGTTCTCCATTTCTATTCAGGGTACAGTGATTATCCGTGTACAGACAGCTTTTTGCGTTCCAGCAGGTCTCTCTGCGTGATTTCGTCGGCATTGTCCTGCTCTTCCTGAGCCCAGGTGAAGAAGACCTTGCCGATGATGAATACATACAGCAGTTCCTGTATGACTTTCATGATAATTCCGCCGAGCTGCTGATCATAGACGGACGGCATACTGGTGAACAGTTCCGGCCCGGAAATCGACAGGCCTGACAAGGTTCCGGCCGGCACGCAGAGAGCCATTGCCTGCAGCCACGCTTCCCCGCTGTTGTACGTCTCGTACACCGGCACATCTGCGAAGATGATGAGCGAGCAGGCAGGTGTGAGGAAGATGGCACTGAGGATGACATAGCCGATCTTTTTCAGACCATGCAGCTTCGGCTCACCCGGCAGTGTGTTGAAGACCGGCCACCAGAGGAACAAGGCTGATGCGAAAAGGACGAGCGTGAACGCTGTATGCAACGGCAGGCTCAGCTTGATGGTATCGAGCACGAGCGGGTAGTGGTTGAGTGAAAACATCAGTGTGAACAGCAGCAGGCTGATGACCGGTTTCGTGAAGAACCGGATGACTTTCGCAATCTTCGGATAGCTGAACACTTTCTTCCATAGGAAATTCGGAATCCCGATGATGAAGAGCGGTGCGATCATCAGCAGCAGGATCGCCATCTGTGACATGTGGACCGAGAACAGGATATGCCCCATCAGGTCCATCGGTGATCCTTTCACAATATACAGAAGGACCATCGCCGAGAGGAATGTTATGATCTGCCGGTTCGTCACCGGCTCAGTCCCTTCAAAACGCGATCTCCATTTTTTCGTCAGCAGAAAATAGAGGAAGGTCAATGCAGCGAGAAAGATGAAAAAATACGGGCTCCACAGCGCCCGGAAGCCAAATATGCTTAACGGCAATTGCCCCAGCTCCTTTTATGAGTTCTGTTTTCATTATAGAACGTCCGGACGGATAACACAATGAACGTTCTTTGACATCAGACAAAACAGAAAACCCCCGACTTGGACCAATGGCCGAAGTCGGAGGTTGTTGAACTGCTTACCACCATACAATCGTGACGAATGCAAGCGGGATCAGGAAGCCGAGAAGGGCTCCAGTGAACATGAACATCTGAGGAACGCCATGCTCTTTGTCTTTCATATGCATGAAATAATAAAGCTGCAGTGCTACTTGAACAGCCGCAAAGAGGAACAGTACCGGAATCACAAGATACTTCGTGAAGCCGTCGACTCCCTGCTGATAAGCTACAACGAACGTGAACGAGGCAAGCGTCATGAAAATCATAAGAGAGAACATCATCACCTGGCCGCGCATTGTTTCTTTCGAACGGCGGACGAGCAAGTCCTGCTCGACAGGTGTTCTCTTGTACATTTCTACTTCTGCCATGTTATCCGATCACTCCCATCAAGTAAACTACTGTGAAGATGAATACCCACACAACGTCAATGAAGTGCCAGTAGAGCGAGAATGTATAATACTTCGTCGCGTTATACAAGTTCAGCCCGCGTCCCGCATTACGGAACAGCAGCAGTGTAACCCATACGAGCCCGATCGCAACGTGGAAACCGTGCGTTCCGACAAGTGTGAAGAAGGAAGAACTGAACGCACTGTTGCCGAACGTGAATCCTTCTTTCACATAGTGGGAGAACTCATACACTTCCAGTCCGAGGAACCCGAGTCCGAGCAGTGCCGTAATCCCGAGCCACAGCTGCATTTTCTTGAAGTTGAAGCTCTTCATATGGTGCATGGCGTACACACTTGTCAGTGAAGACGTCAGCAAAAGCAGCGTCATGACAAAGACCAATGGCAGTTCATATAGTTCCTGAGTGGAGAAACCGAATCCGCTAGGCCCTTTGTTCTTCAAAGCCATATACGTTGCGAACAGCGTCGCGAACAGGATCGTCTCCCCGCCAAGGAAGAGCCAGAACCCGACAAATTTGTTTTTTGCTTCGAGTGTCGCACGCTCCGGATGTTCAGGCCACGTTTCCGGGGTGAATTTCTTATTCAAATCCATCAGATACGACCCCCTTTACTTGCATTGTCCACATCGCGCTGGATCTGTTCTTTCGTGACATGGAAACCGAGATCATCTTTCAATGAGCGCGCTGCCATTGCAACGAATGTCCAGGCGAGACCGAAGATCAGCACCGGCAGACCCCAAGACGTTTCCTGGTGGAACATAGCACCGAATCCTGCGACGAACAGACCGAATGTCATGAGGAACGGAATGATGGAACCGTTCGGCATATGGATATCCGTAATCGGCTCAGCAGGCGTAAGGCCTGTCATGTTGCCTTCGGACTTCTCGATCCAGACTGTATCCAATCCGCGGACGAGCGGAGTGGCCGTGAAATTGTAGAACGGCGGTGGTGACGGGATCGCCCATTCGAGCGTACGTCCGTCTCCCCAAGGGTCGTTTCCGATCCGCTCGTTCTTCGCAACCGTCATGATGATGTTGATGACCAGTACGATGACACCGATAGCCATCAGCAGCGCACCGACTGAACTGATCACGTTGGCAGTATTCCAGCCCTGTCCGTCCATATATGTCCAGACACGGCGCGGCATTCCCCAGAACCCGAGCCAGTGCTGGATCAGGAACGTACAGTGGAAACCGACAAAGAAGAAGATGAACGTGATCTTACCAAGTGCTTCATTGAGCATTGTACCGAACATTTTCGGCCAGTACAGATGCAGACCGCCCAGGATCGCAAGCACGACACCACCGACGATGACGTAGTGGAAATGGGCGACGATGAAGTACGAATCGTGCAGCTGGTAGTCAAGAGGCGCAGCACCCTGCATGACGCCTGTGACACCGCCCATTACGAAGGACGGGATGAAACCGAGTGCATACAGCATCGGTGTCGTGACACGGATGCTTCCGCCCCAGATCGTCAGGAGCCAGTTGAAGATCTTGACACCGGTCGGAACGGCGATCGCCATTGTCGCTACCGCGAAAATCGCGTTCGCTGTAGGCCCAAGACCGACAGTGAACATATGGTGAGCCCATACCATGAAGCCGAGGAATCCGATCAGCACAGTCGCGAAGACCATCGCCGGATATCCGAACAGGCGCTTTCTCGAGAAGATCGGGAAGATCTCGGAGAAAATACCGAACGCCGGGAGAATCAGGATATATACTTCAGGGTGACCGAAGATCCAGAAAATATGCTCCCAGATGATTGTGTTTCCGCCCATTGTATGGTCGAAGAAATTCGCACCGAACATCCGGTCGAATGTCAGGAAGAACAATCCGACAGTCAGCGGCGGGAATGCGAACAGGATCATCGCGGACGCAACGAACGTCGTCCATGTGAACAGCGGCATCCGCATGTATGTCATACCTGGTGCGCGCATGTTGATGATCGTGACAAGGAAGTTGATCCCTGCCATGAGCGTACCGCCCCCGGCGATCTGAAGACCGATCGCATAGAAATCGATACCGTGGCCTGGTGATGCAATGGACAAGGACGCATACGATGTCCACCCTGCATCAGGCACCTGGCCGAGGAACCAGGAAATATTCAGGAACAGTCCCCCGAAGAAGAACATCCAGAATCCGAGTGAGTTGATGAACGGGAATGCTACGTCACGGGCACCGATCTGGAGCGGCATGATGTAGTTCATAAACCCGAATAATATCGGCATGGCTGCCAGGAAGATCATAGTGGTACCATGCATCGTGATTAAATCATTGTACAGACCGGCACTAACAAAGTCATTGTTCGGCTGTAGCAGCTGGATACGGATGAGCATCGCTTCGATTCCGCCGAGGACGAAGAAGAAACCGCCGCCGATCAGATATAGAATACCGATCTTCTTATGGTCGACTGTTGTCATCCAATCCCAGAACGCTGCGCCGAAACTTCTCTTTTGAGCAACAGAACTCACGTTGTTTTACCCTCCTCTTCAATATCGCATTGCGTGTTACTGCTCAACGGAAAGGCCAAGCAGGTATTCAGCTAAGTCGTCGATCTCCTGATCGGACAGCTGATCTTCGAAAGAAGGCATTTTGTTGCCCGGTTTCAGTTTCTGTGGATTTTTGATCCATTCTTTCAAATGTTCCTTATCGTGTTCGATGAATCCGGCAACACGGTTGCGGTCACCGAAGGCTGCTAGGTTAGGCCCTTGCGCCCCGCTGTCGCCGACACCTGAATTTGCGTGACAGCCGATACAGCTGGATTTGAATACTTCTTCACCATCTGCATTGGCAACTTCGGTTTTATCCGCTGTCGCCTTCATGTTTTTCACCCATGTGTTGAAATCGTCACGCGGGAGAGTTTTGACTTTGAAGTCCATCAAGGAGTGGGACGGTCCGCAGAGCTCGGCACATTTACCGTAGAATACGCCGTCTTTCAGATCTTTCGACTCCTGATCGAACGTCAGATAGAACTTGTTCAGGTTCTCGACGTTCGTATCCAGCTTACCGCCGACTGCAGGAATCCAGAAGGAGTGCTTGACGTCAGCTGCCTTCAAGTTGAAGTATACTTTCTCGTCTGTCGGCACGACCAGCTCCTGTGCCGTCACAATACCGAGATCGGGATAACCGAATTCCCACCAGTACAGCTTGGCTGTGACATCGACAACGAGGTGTTTCGCATTTCCGTCATCGTCGACTTCTTCCATCGCTTTCACATCACCCAGTTTGTATGTGTAATACACAGTAGGCACAGCGAGGATTGTGATGAGGATGATCGGGATGATCGTCCAGATCAGCTCCAGTTTCTGACTTCCTTCCGTTTGTTCAGGAATGAAGTCTTCTCCCCGTTTCTTACGGCCGAAACGAATCAGTGCTAATACATAAATTACGACTACGACAATAATGACGAGCAGCATGATACCTGAAGCAAGCATAAGCAGCTTGAACTGGTCTTTACCTACCTGGCCGGCCGGCAAAAGCGTGGATAATTCCTGTTGACCGCAGCCTGCCAAGAAAACAGTCAATACAGCTAACAAGGACAGGAGACGCCATTTTTTGAGTCCTTTCATCATCGCTTCATAATCCCTCTCTTTCCAATAATGTTTTCTTCCATTTGAGGAGCAGTGACCTCTCTATAATGAATTCCTGTCAAAGAAAGAATTCCGATGGGTTAGATGAATATCGAGAAGATAATCATCGAGACAAACAAGATTGTCATGTAATTCAATGAGTAGATGAACATGGACATCGCCCATTTCAAATCGTCTTTTGCACGGAATCCATTCAGCGCAAGCATCAGCCATCCGATATTCAGCAGCGTCGCCAGAATGATGAATGCAGTGCCGAGTCCGCTCAGCAGAAATGGCAGCGGGAACAGCAGCACGACCCATGCGAGCATGGATTTCTTCGTCCGCGCAAATCCTTTGACGACTGGGAGCATCGGGATACCGGCAGCCCGGTATTCTTCCGTCTTCTTCATGGCAAGCGCATAGAAATGAGGCGGCTGCCAGACGAACATGATAAGGAAGAGCGCCCATGCACCGAGACCGAGCGACGGGTCGACAGCAGCCCAGCCGATCAGCGGAGGGACAGCTCCGGAAAGGCTTCCGATAATCGTATTGGAGACGTGTCGGCGCTTCGACCACATGGAATAGAGCACAACGTAACTGAATATTCCGGCGAAACCAAGAAGGCCTGTCACCGTGTTCGCTGAGAACAGAAGTATTTCACCGATTAGAATGAAAAGTAGTGCGGCTGCGAGAACTGCAGGTGCTTTGAAACGTCCTGTGACCGTCGGCCTTGTCTTTGTCCGTGTCATGATCGGATCGATATCCCGATCGATCAGGTTGTTCAGTGCGGCCGAGCCGGCAATGATGAGGGCGGTTCCAAAAAGCACTGCAATCATGAGATCCAGTCTATGTATGAAGCTGACGCCGGCAAACTGGAATGCCAAGAAGAGACCTGTGAACGCAGTAATCAAGTTGGAATTCACAATCCCAATTTTAATCAAGGCCAAGAAGTCTTTCAAGAATGTTGGTGTGATTGCAGTCTCCGGTGCTGTCTGTGCAGCAGTCGTCCGACTGTTCGACATTTGACTCCCCCTTTCAATAACCGGTTGAAAATGACCGCTATACTTAACTATATCGAAAATCCTTCACAATTTCTATACATAAACGCAATTTGTATAGAATTGCACAGTCTTGCGAGGATTTATACAGTGCACCCTCTATAGTAAATCATTACTTGCTGCCGTTTGTGAAGTTATCGGGTCTTTTTTATGAACGTTTTGTGAAAAACTGGTCTGTCCTGCCGGTTCTCCCATTCCGCCATTGTGTTTTAACACGGGATTCTCTATCATTGAAAATTAGAGACCTGTCTGCTGGTCGATATTTATCAAAAGAAGGTGCCTACGCTTGAAACGATATAATTATCTGAAGTGGTTTGCAGTCGCTGCGACAATCGGGATGCTGCTCATCATGCTGGGCGGTGCGCTCGTCACGAAAACCGACAGCGGAATGGGCTGCGGACGTCACTGGCCGGGCTGCAACGGTCAGCTCATCCCTGATGAGATCACGACCGAAGTGCTCATCGAATTCTCCCACCGTCTCGTCACGGGTGTGGTCGGAATCCTGATCGTCGTGCTGGCCGTCTGGTCCTGGAAAGCGATCGGCCACGTGCGGGAAACGAAATTCCTCGCATTCATGGCGGTGTTCTTCCTGATACTCCAGGCTCTGATCGGGGCAGCGCAGGTAAAGTGGGGGCAGGGCGATTTCATCCTCGCCTTGCATTTCGGGATTTCCCTTATTTCCTTTGCGGCTGTCCTGCTGCTCACCCTGCTCATATTCGAAGTCGATAAGAAGTTCGATGCCGACCGTCTGAAAGTCGGACGGACACTCAAATTCCATACGATCGGCGTGACCGTCTATTCGTATCTCGTCATCTACACAGGCGCGCTCGTCCGTCACACGGAATCGAGTCTTGCCTGTGCGGATTGGCCGCTGTGCCGGAATGACCGCTTCGAACTGCCATCCACGCTGAACGAATGGGTCCAGATGGGCCACCGGACGGCTGCGGCACTCATCGTCGTGTGGCTCGCGTATATCGCGTTCCATGTCTATCGCAACTACCGTGATCAGAAAGTGCTCCTCTGGGGCTGGTCGATCGCCCTTCTGCTTGTGCTCGCACAGGCGGTCACCGGCATGCTGTCCGTCTTCACACGGCTCAATCTGATAGTGGCGCTTCTCCATTCGCTCTTCATCACATTGCTGTTCGGACTGCTCACGTATATGATTCTGCTGTTGTCCCGCGTGCGGGTGCATAAGCCGTAAGATGAACAGCCGCCTGGTTTCTTGCACCAGGCGGCTGTTTTTCGTAGGGGAATTACCTTCAGGGCGGAACCGGTTTATCCGGTAGTGCCTCTTGTGGCCAGCCGGCTATTTCACACGGTGCGGACCCAAGGAATCTGTGAAGTTATGAGCGGAATCCGGCAGTTTATGAGCAAATCTCCGTATCGATGAGCCATATATCTTTTCCATAGCCCAAAGACACCCGCCGAAATTCCGGCGGGTGTCTTCGTATTCAATGCTCCAGCTCTATGAGGAGATCGCCTGTTGAAATTGCTTCCCCCGGCGAGACGTGGATTTCTTTCACGACGCCATCGTACGGTGTCTGGATGGTTGTCTCCATCTTCATCGCTTCGGTGATCAGCAGGTGCTGGCCGCGGCGGACGCGGTCGCCTTTCGACACGGCCACCTGGAGGACAGTGCCCGGCATCGTTGCGGCAATGTGCGCGTCGTTGCCCGGATCGGCCTTCTGCTTCTTCACGACATCCGTTTCGACACTGACGTCCTGGATGACCACTTCACGCGGCTGGCCGTTCAGTTCAAAGTAGACGATCCGCGTGCCGTCCGCCTGAGGTTCTCCGATGGACACCAGTTTGACGATGAGGGTCTTCCCCTTTTCGATCTCGACTTCGATCTCTTCGCCGAGCCGCATGCCGTACAGGAACTCCGGCGTCTGGATGACCGAGAGATTGCCGAAATCGTTATGGATCGCCGCGTATTCATCGAACACCTTCGGATACAGCGCAGACGCCAGAGCGTCTTTCATCGTCACCGGACGGTCCAATTTTTCGGCAAGGTCCTTTTTCACCTTTTCGAAATCGACTGTTTCCAGCAGTTCGCCCGGCCGCTCCGTCAGCGGCTTTCGGCCTTTTAGCACGACTTTCTGCAGTTCCTCGGGGAATCCGCCGTATGGCTGTCCGATATACCCCTCGAAGAATTCGATGACGGATTCAGGGAAGTCGATCGACTGTCCGCGCTCGAGCACCGCTTTCTCATCGAGATCATTCTGGACCATGAACAGCGCCATATCGCCGACCACTTTTGAAGACGGTGTCACTTTCACAATGTCCCCGAACAGCATGTTGACCCGGGAGAACATATCCTTGACCTCTTTCCATCGGTTTCCGAGCCCGACACCCTTCGCCTGCTGCTGCAGGTTGGAATACTGGCCGCCCGGCATTTCATGGACATAGACTTCTGAATGAGGGCTGATCATCCCGCTTTCGAAATGGGAATAGTAGGCACGGACGTCTTCCCAATAGAAGGAGAGCTCCTCAAGTGCCTGGATGTCTGTCCGGACACCCCGGCTGCCGTATTGCAGCGCATAATAGAGCGAGTTTGCGGACGGCTGGGAGGTCAGGCCCGACATGGCGCCGAGTGCCGTGTCGACAATATCGACACCCGCTTCGATCGCCCGCTTGTACATGGCGATCCCATTGCCGCTCGTGTCATGTGAGTGGAGATGGATCGGAATGGCCACTGTCTCTTTCAGCTCGGAGATGAGCTGGTAGGCAGCTTCCGGCTTCAGCAGTCCGGCCATGTCCTTCAATGAAAGGATATGCGCGCCGGCGCTCTCCAGTTCCTTCGCCATCTCTTTATAGTAGGAAATCGAATATTTTGTCCGCATCGGATCGAGCACGTCGCCTGTATAGCAGAGAGCCGCTTCTGCGACCTTGTTCTCCTGGCGGACGGCATCGATCGCCGTTTCCATGCCTTTGATCCAGTTCAGGCTGTCGAAGATCCGGAAGACATCGATGCCGGAAGAGGCCGCTTCCTTCACGAATTCCCGGATCACATTGTCCGGATAGTTTTTGTAGCCGACCGCATTGGCGCCGCGGAACAGCATTTGGAACAAGACATTCGGGATCTGCTCCCGCAGGCGTGCAAGCCGTTCCCACGGATCCTCTTTCAGGAACCGGTAGGACACGTCGAATGTGGCGCCGCCCCACATTTCGAATGAAAACAGATCCGGCATGAGACGCGCGGATTCCGCTGCGATATTTGTCATGTCGGCCGTCCTGACCCGAGTGGCCAGCAAGGATTGGTGTGCATCCCGGAATGTCGTATCCGTCAGCAGGACATCCTTCTGGTCCTTGACCCACTCTGCCAGCCCTTCGGGACCCCGTTCGTCCAATATCTGTTTCGTTCCTGGCTTCGGCGGTACTGACAGATCCAGTTCCGGCTTGCGGGGAGTGCCATAGACCGGCTTCGAACCGCGGCCGATTCCCGGGAAGCCGTTGACGGTGATCGTCCCCAGATAGTTGAGCACTTTCGTTCCACGGTCTTTTTTAACTGGGAATTCAAATAATTCAGGAGCCTCGTCGATGAAGTTCGTCGTATAGTCCCCTGTTATGAAACTTTCATGCCGGACGACATTTTCAAGGAACGGGATGTTTGTCTTGATGCCCCGGATCCGGAACTCCTGCAGGTTCCTGTCCATCTTGGCCGCTGCTTCCCTGAATGTGGTTCCCCATGTCGATACTTTCACGAGAAGGGAGTCATAATAAGGTGTGATGACGGCACCCTGGAAGCCATTCCCTGCATCCAGCCGGACACCGAATCCTCCTCCTGATCTGTATACTGACAGCTTGCCTGTATCGGGCATGAAGTCATTGAGCGGATCTTCCGTCGTGACGCGCGCTTGGATTGCATACCCGAACAAGGGGATCTGTTCCTGTTCCGGCACTGCAGCATGGCCTGTGTACAGATTCTCGCCATCCGCTACGAAGATCTGCGTATGGACGATATCGATGCCGGTCACCATCTCGGTGATCGTATGCTCCACCTGGATACGGGGGTTCACTTCGATGAAGTAATACTCGCCATCTGCCACCAGGAATTCCACGGTTCCGGCGTTTATGTAACTGACATTCGCCATCAGCTTGACAGCCGCATCACAGATCTCCCGTCGTAATTCAGCTGAGAGCGAGATGGCCGGAGCGATTTCGACGAGTTTCTGATGCCGGCGCTGCACTGAACAGTCACGTTCATACAAATGTACAATATTTCCATGTGTATCACCGATGATCTGCACTTCAATATGCTTCGGATTGCGGATCAGCTTTTCGACATACACTTCATCGGAGCCGAATGCTGATTTCGCTTCCGACTTCGCACGGCTGAAAGCTTCCTGAACATCGTCAGCCCGCTCGACGATCCGCATGCCGCGTCCGCCTCCGCCAAGTGAAGCTTTGATGATGATCGGGTAGCCGTGGGCAGTACCGAACGCCTCCACTTCTTCCACAGAACGTACCGGTCCGTCCGTACCCGGAATGACCGGAATGCCCGCCCGGACAGCCTGCGTGCGTGCTTTGACCTTGTCTCCGAACATATCGAGATGACGCGAGGTCGGCCCGATGAAAATGATGCCTTCCTGTTCAAGACGTGCCGCAAATTCTTCGTGTTCCGCCAGAAAACCGTATCCGGGGTGGATGGCATTGGCACCGGACCTTTTTGCGATGTCGATGATCCCTTCGATATCCAGATAGGCATCGATTGGCTTCTTCCCTTCCCCCACCAGATAGGATTCATCTGCTTTATAACGATGGAACGACCCGCGGTCTTCTGCTGAATAGATACCGACTGTCGGGATCTGAAGCTCTGTACAGGCTCTGAAAATACGGATTGCAATCTCCCCGCGGTTTGCAACCAGAATCTTTTTGATCGATTTCATTTCCACCTTCGGCACGCCCTTTTCTATTTATTCTTTTCGTATCTCGTGAACATTGAAATATTCATCAATATTCCTAATGCTAAAGATAACAGAATAATCGAAGTTCCGCCATAACTAATAAACGGAAGCGTGACACCCGTCAGCGGAATGAGCCCTGTCAGGCCGCCCAAGTTGACGAATGTCTGGATGCCGATCAGGGCGCCGATGCCGGAAGCGAGCATCCTCGCATGCGGATCAGCCGTCTTCAGTGCAAGTGAGAATGCACGGAAGACAAGGAAGCCGAGACCGCCGATAACGATTACCGTACCGAAGATTCCGAGTTCCTCGGAAATGATCGCCATGATGAAATCCGTGTGCGGCTCCGGCAAGTAGCCCATTTTCTGGACGGAGTTCCCGAGTCCCAGGCCGAACAGGCCGCCCGCGCCGATCGCAATGAAACCATTGACGATCTGGAGGCCGGACCCCTGCATGTATTCGAAAGGTGCACGGTACGCAGCAAAGCGCCCGAGCCTGCCCTCTGTCATTATGTTATCCCATGTGAAGAACAGGAAGATGCCGACAAGGACAAGTATTCCGGCAACGAATCCGCTCAGTTTGCCGAAAGTTTTCAGATTGATGCCGCTTGCGGCCATGACACAGATCGAAGTTGTAATGATGATGAAGGTTGCACCGATATCCGTCTCGGACATGACAGACGCGACAGCGAGCCCAAGGATGACGATTGGCGGTGCAATCCCTTTATTGATACTGTTGATGGTACCGGCGTCATATTTGTTCGCAAACACGCCTGCAAAATAGATGATCATGACAATCTTCGCGACTTCTGACGGCTGCAGGCTGCCGATCGGGAGATTGATCCAGCTCTGCGATCCGACTTCGCCTCCGAAACCGATGAAATGGACGAGAAGCAGCAGGACGAGCATGACAAATACCGATATGATCATGAACTGCTTCTTCCTATACAGTTTGTAAGGAAGGAATGCCGTGAAGAGGAACGCCGGGATTGCGATGAACACGCTTCTGAGCTGCTGGCTGAAGAAGTAGTCCGCCGGCTTCCCATACCGGTTGGCAGCCCATACCATACTGGAGGAGTAGACCATGACCAAACCGAACAGGAGCAATACTAAATATATGAAAAATAATGGGAAATCAAAATGGCGGAACAGCCGCTTGGCATAACTTTTCAAGAAAAATCCCTCGTATCTGTAAATAAAAAACTCAAACTGTGAGTGAGTTTGAGTCTTTTGTTTATTTTTTCATGCTGAGTTCATGCAATATATTCATTTCTTTTTCGAGAGCCGAAAGAATACTCTTTCCGCGTTCCCTGTCAATTAGGCCGAGCTTGGCAGCAAAGTCGATTTCACGGGACAGCCCATACATCTGTGTGTCCAGAACTTCTTCGTACAAAGGGCATTGCGGCATCGTCAAGTTATCCATCTGCACTTTAATGAGCTGTGCGATCTTATCTGCATCCGCCTGCAGCTGCATGATAGCCTTCTCCTGATATGTTTCCTGCACTTCCGTATCCATGAGGACGCCCCCCCAAACCTCTTTTTTCTGCAAGGTGCTATACCCTAAATTGTAGCTTTATAGCGTCGAAATTGCAAGTAATTCCCGAAAGAGTGCAGTCGCCCGGCTGGATGACTACCGGTCGGACGCAAAAGGCGTTATACTGGTACTGACATATGACTGAGCTGGGAGGCTTTACTTTGGAAACCATCATACCGATCACAGGAAACGTCAAGCATACGATTACAATAGATCCGACTGTCTGGATATTCGATGACCGCCGGATCGACCTGGACACCTATTTCACGACGGAACAAGAGGAGATCGACGAAATGGAAGATTACAAAGAACGGATGGGCAAGCACTGGTCGCGTGAAATCATGGAAGGCGCAACCTATCCTCCGACTTTGAAATCCGAAAAGAAATACGAGAAGCAGAAAATGCTGACCGGAACGTTCGGCATGATTTTCGAGCCGTTCCTGAAGAACGCCGAACCGGCCCCTGATGCAGCAACGATGACATTCGTGACGGCGCAAGGGGATGTCGACTTCCCCATCGAGGAAGCGAAGAACCTGATCTTCCAATTCAGCCTCAAAGGCAAGCCGATCAAAGAAGACGGACCGGTCCATATCCTGAAAAAAGACGGATCCAATCTGGACAGCCCCATCAAAGGTGTCACTTCCATCCGGATCAGCTGAAATGAGGTGAAGTAATGCGCGTGAAATGTGTACTATGCGATGAAATCAGTAAACTCGACGATGAGGATCCGCTGGCGAAGAAGCTCCGGAACCGGCCGATCCATACGTTCATGTGTGAATCCTGCAGGGACCGGATCGGTGCATTGACCGAACAGCGGAAGGAAAGCGGTCATTATGTATTCCGCCGCAGTTCCCATCCCGCTGAAGACGGATTCTAAAAAAAGATCCAGCCGCAAATTATGCGACTGGATCTTTTTTGTGTTCGTTGAGACGGCGGACTCTGTAAATGATCAGAATCAGTGCCGCCACGATCAGTCCTTCCACAATCGGAAGGAAAAATGCTAAGAACGTCAGCACGAGGCAGCCGATGAACAAAAAGATGTAAATGACAAGATTTTGCACCGGTCTCAGTTTCCTGGCAAACCCCAGCTTATAGACGAGGGCCGACAGTAAAAACACGAGGGCGAACAGCACGTAGCCGGCGGCATCGAAATTCGGCATCAGTTCATAGATGAACTTTGCGATCCCGGACATCTTCGTCGCTACGAGCTCTGAATCCTCCACCTTCATTCAATACATTCCTTTCCCTGCGCAGCTTATTTGCTCTTTTTCTGCGCTTTTTCCCGTTCGTTCTTATCCAGGATCTTCTTCCGCAGGCGGATGGATACCGGAGTGACCTCGCAGTACTCATCGTCCGCTGCATATTGAAGGGCTTCTTCAAGTGTCAGCAGCTTCGGCTTCTTCGTCGATACTGTCTGATCCTTCGTTGCGGAACGGACGTTTGTCGCGTGCTTCACACGTGTCAGGTTGATGGTGATATCATTTTCGCGCGTGTTTTCGCCAACGACCATGCCGGCATAAATATCAGTTCCCGCTTCGACGAACATCGTGCCGCGGTCTTCGAGCTGCATGATACTGTACGCAGTCACTTTTCCGTTTTCCATGGAGACGAGCACTCCGTTGCGGCGTCCGCCGACTTTCTCTGCAGACATCGGCTTGTATTCTGCGAATGAATGGTTCAGGATACCGTAGCCGCGGGTCAGCGTCAGGAAGTCGGTCGAATACCCGATCAGGCCGCGTGCCGGTACAAGGAATGTCAGACGGACTTGTCCGTTTCCGTTGTTCACCATGTCCAGCATTTCGCCTTTCCGCTCACCCATCGACTCGATGACAGCGCCGGTATACTCTTCAGGCACGTCGATCTGGACATTCTCCACAGGCTCACAGCGCTGGCCGTCAATCGTTTTCACGATGACCTCCGGCTTCGATACTTGCAGCTCGAACCCTTCACGCCGCATATTCTCGATGAGGATGGACAAATGCAGTTCACCGCGGCCTGATACGATCCAGGCATCCGGGGAATCTGTAGGATCCACTCGGAGCGATACGTCTGTTTCCAGCTGCTGCTCCAGGCGTTCTTCAATCTTCCGGGATGTGACCCACTTGCCTTCCCTGCCTGCAAACGGACTGTTATTCACGAGGAATTTCATCTGCAGTGTCGGTTCGTCAACATGCAGGAGCGGCAGTGCTTCCTGATGATCGGTTGGGCAGACTGTCTCGCCGACATCCAGATCATCCATTCCTGAAATGGCGATCAGGTCGCCCGCATACGCTTCCTGGATCTCGATCCGTTTCAGACCGAGGAATCCGAACATTTTCGTGACACGGAAGTTCTTGACCGAACCGTCCCGTTTCATGACACTTACCTGCTGACCGACTTTCATTGTTCCGCGGAAGACGCGGCCGATACCGATACGGCCCATGTAGTCGCTGTAATCGAGAAGCGATACTTGGAACTGGAGCGGCTCGTCACGGTTGTCGACCGGCGCAGGAATTTTGTTGAGGATTGCATCATAGAGCACTTTCAAAGTATCTTCCTGATCAGCAGGATCCGGTGACAGGCTCGCTGTTCCGTTGAACCCTGAGGCGAAGACGACAGGGAATTCAAGCTGGTCATCATTGGCATCGAGTTCGATGAACAGTTCCAGCACTTCATCGACCACTTCTTCCGGACGGGCGAATTCGCGGTCGATCTTATTGACGACGACAATCGGCTTCAAATCGATTTCCAGGGCTTTCTTCAAGACGAAACGGGTTTGCGGCATGCAGCCTTCGAATGCATCGACGACGAGCACGACACCGTCGACCATCTTGAGGATCCGTTCCACTTCCCCGCCGAAGTCGGCGTGTCCCGGTGTGTCCAGAATGTTGATTTTTGTGCCTTCGTATTCGATTGCTGTATTCTTTGCAAGAATCGTGATTCCGCGTTCGCGTTCCAGTTCGTTCGAGTCCATCGCCCGCTCATCGACATGCTCGTTCGAGCGGAAGATCCCCGACTGTTTGAGCAGCTGGTCGACCAGTGTCGTTTTTCCGTGGTCAACGTGGGCGATAATGGCTATATTTCTAATATCATTGCGTAAAGTTGTCATTGTTTCACTCCATCTGTCTTTATTCAGTTGATTAACTGTGTTATTATAGCACAAGAACCATCGAGAAAAAACGATTTACTTTTATCGGGAGGCGTATTTTTTTGAAAAATGTCAAATGGGTGTTCGTCGTCTACTCCCTGGGTGCGATTCTTTCGATGTTCATGATCGGGATTGCGGTCGGCGTGAAAAGCTATCTGCTCGCTTTCGCGGCCATACTTTCCCTTGTGCTGGTCATGGGCAACGGCTTCAAAACAAAAAAGAAATACCGTGAACAAGGTCTTCTATAAAATGGACAAGTGAAGAACGAACCGGCTGCCCGGTCTGTTCTTCACTTTTTCAATTTCAGATGGTCATCCAGCAGCCGCTGATGCAGCGACGGGTTCGCGACAACGAATGTCTCCTGGCCGAGGAGGCTGAGCGGCTCCCCATCCATATTGGATGCAACGGCGCCTGTTTCGCCTGCAATCACCATTCCGCCTGCAACATCCCATGGCGACAGGCGCATCGACAAGTACGCATCGATCCTCCCGGCTGCTACGTGTGTGAGTTCAAGAGCGGCAGAGCCATAAGAGCGTGTCCCTCTGCAGCGGTTCACAAGTTCGATCATCGGTTCGTGCTCCGCATAGCGGTTCGGCGCGACCCAGCTCGCATTCACGCCAATGATCGCCTGCTCCAGCTCAACTTCCTGCAGGGGCAGAAGCCGGATATCGTTCAGATAGGCCCCTTCGCCTCGCGCTGCCGAATACAGGTCGTCCGCCATGACGTCATAGACATACCCGAGTTCTCCGATACCGTCCCGGTAAATTCCGAGCGAAATGGCGAAATTCCGTTTCTGATGGATGAAGTTCATCGTCCCGTCGATCGGGTCCAGGAACCAGATGACACCATCCAGAGAATCGATCCGGTCCCCGAAACCCTCCTCCCCCATAATACGGTGATCAGGGAAGTCCTGGCGGATGCGGCGGATGAAGAACTGCTCGATCTCCTTGTCGATATTCGTCACGAGATCGTCCGGCGAGGATTTTGCACTAACTTCTATATCGGTGAAAAATGAATATCTTATATGGTGCCCCGCTTCTTTAATGAGCGATTTCGCATAACGGTCAATAGCCCCCCAGTCCATGTCCGATCCCTCCAGTTCTGCTTCCCTCAGTATAGCACAGCTTGTATGCCCCAAACAAAAAAGGCTCCTGTGCATGATCCCTTTTCAGAGAACAATGACCAGAGGCCTTTCTAATGATAACGGATAGGTATCAAGTTAAAACCCATTCAGTTTCTCCAGTTCACTATGGATTTCAGTGAGCCGTTTTTTACTTTTCGCAATCTGCTTGGCATCCTCTTCCTCCAGTGCATCATGGAGAGTGGCCAATTCATAGTCAAGTTCCAAGTTCAGCACTTTCAGGAATTCCTTCTCAACGTCAGCTTTGCGTATCACATGAACGACCTGTTTCATGGTGAACACCCCTTTTTTGAAAGTATGTGCCTTTTCCTGTTACCATAAGATATGCGGGAACCGTTGGGACAACTAGTTGTATGCCCTCTTGTCTTAAATTGTTCCCCATTGCCTTTAGTTATAAACACGGAAAAAGGAAAGGGGAATATGAATTGTCGAAAACCTTCTGGACGGAGATGGATTTTACCGTATTCGAATTACCCGGACTGGAGGCACGCATGAGTGCGCTGCAAAACCAGATCCAGCCGAAGTTCGCCATGCTCGGCGACCGGTATGCGCCGATTCTTTCGGCGTGGGGAAAAGGGGAATTCTTCGCTCATATTGCAAAACACGCCCGGCGCACGGTGAATCCGCCGTCGGACAGCTGGGTCGCTTTCGCACCTGCAAAACGGGGCTACAAGGCGCTTCCGCACTTCCAGATCGGCCTGTGGAAGACCCATCTGTTCATCATACTGGCGGTCATTTATGAGAACCCTGACAAAAAAGGGATTTCCGAGCGCCTGCAGAACGATATAAAGCTGCTGACCGCGCTCCCTTCGGATTATATCGTCTCAGGGGATCATATGAAGCCTGACGCCCAAATGATCGGGGAAGTGGGCGAAGAAGGGATCCGCAAGCTCTTGGAACGGCTGAACGATGTCAAGAAGGCCGAATTCCTCGTCGGGCGTCATCTGAAGCGTGAGGAAGCTGCCCGGATGACCGAAGAGGAATTCCTGGCATATGCAGACGAGACATTCGAAACACTCCTGCCCGTATATGAGAAGGTCGCCGGGCAATAAGCGGTAAAAAACGATTTGGACAGTATGCTTGTACCGCACACTGCCCAAATCGTTTTTTGTTCAGATTGCTCCGACTTTGATGAGGTCCCCGTCGGCGCCTTCCTTGGCCGGTTTCACGGCTTTGTAGCTCTCGTAACCGGTCACTTCCTTGAACTCCCTGAAAAGCGTTTTCTCTTCCGCCATGGACGGAACGACTTTTTTAAACGCATTATACGCTTGCAGGAGGTCCCTTCGCGTGATTCCGTTCTCGAATGCTTGTTCAATCGCATTGAAAAACTCGGTGACCATCACAATCTCCTCTGTCGACCAGTCGGCCCGTATCGGATAGCTGTATTCCATCTGACTCCCTCCATTCATGAACAGTGTATGCATAGTTGAAAAAACCTATCCGGCGCATGCCGGACAGGCTCTTTCAGGTGATTATTTCGAAAGGATATGGATCGGTTTGCCAAGCGCCACTTCGGCTGCTTCCATTGCGATCTCCCCGAGTGTCGGGTGTGCATGGATGGTCATCGAAACATCCTCCAGTGTCATGCCGCTTTCGATAGCGATCGCCATTTCAGCGATCATGTCAGATGCATTCTCACCTGCAATCTGAGCCCCAAGCAGGAGGCCGTCTTCCTTGCGTGCAACGAGTTTCACGAAACCATCAGTTGCGTTCAGGGAAAGCGCACGGCCGTTTGCTGCGAACGGGAACTTACCGACTGCTACTTCATAACCTTCGTCTTTTGCCTGTTTCTCATTCAGGCCGACTGTTGCAAGCTCAGGATCTGTGAAACAGACAGCCGGGATTGCCAGGTAGTCCACTTCCGATTTTTGTCCATCGATCGCTTCCGCAGCGATTTTCCCTTCATAGGAAGCTTTGTGTGCAAGCTGGAGGCCCGGCACGATATCACCGATCGCGTAAATGTTCGGGATGCTCGTACGGCTCTGCTTGTCGACGCTGAGAAGGCCTTTGTCTTCAAACTTGAGGCCAAGCTCTTCCAGGCCCATTTCATCAGTGTTCGGACGGCGCCCGACAGTCACAAGTACATAGTCCGCTTCGACAGTCTTTTCTTCGCCTTTTGCCTCATATGTCACTTTGACACCGCTGTCCGTCTCTTCAGCACCTTTGGCAGTCGCTTTCACGACGACTTCGACGCCTTTTTTCTTCAGGTCTTTTTTCACAAGCTGCGTCATCTGCTTCTCGAAGCCGGACAGGATGTCGTCCGCACCTTCGATGATCGTCACTTCCGACCCGAGGTTCGCATAGGCGGAACCGAGCTCCGTACCGATGTAGCCTCCGCCGATGACGACGAGTTTCTTCGGCAGCTCTTTCAATGCGAGTGCACCTGTCGAGTTGATGATGCGCTCGGAGAATTTGAAGTTCGGGATTTCGACAGGACGTGCGCCTGTTGCGATGATCGCATTTTTGAATTTATACGTCTGTGCGGATTTTTCGTCCATCACACGGACTGTATTCGCATCAGAGAAGTAGGCTTCCCCCTGGACGATTTCGACTTGGTTCCCTTTCAGAAGGCCTTCAACACCGCCGGTGAGCTTCTTCACGACGCTCTCTTTGAATGCCATCGCTTTGCTGAAGTCGAGCTTGACGTCTGATGCTGTGATCCCCATGTCATCGGATCCTTGCGCGTGCACGAAGCGGTGTCCGACTGAGATGAGTGCTTTCGACGGAATGCATCCCACATTCAGGCAGACGCCGCCGATTGTATTCTTCTCGACGATCGTCACTTTCTGGCCGAGCTGTGCTGCGCGGATCGCTGCAACGTATCCTCCGGGACCTGAACCGACTACGAGCGTATCTGTTTCAATTGGAAAGTCTCCTACTACCATGGTTTACGCCTCCATTAATAAAAGTTCTGGATTTCCGAGTAAGTGCTTAATATGGTTGAGCGCCTGCTGGCCTGTTGCACCATCGATCACCCGATGATCAAACACTAATGATAATGCTAACATAGGTGCAGCAACGATTTCACCATTTTTGACGACCGGTTTTTCGGAAATACGGCCGATGCCGAGAATCGCGACTTCCGGATGGTTGATGATCGGAGTGAACCACTGACCGCCGGCCGATCCGATATTCGTGATCGAGCATGACGCGCCTTTCATCTCCGCTGGTGACAGCTTGCCGTCACGCGCTTTTCCGCCGAGTTCCGAAATCTCTTTCGAAATCGCGAACATCGATTTGCGGTCAGCATGCTTGATGACCGGCACAAGGAGTCCGCGGTCCGTATCCGCCGCGATACCAATATTGAAGTAATGCTTGTAGATCAGTTCATCCGCAGCATCGTCGAGCGACGTATTGAGTTCCGGGAATTTGCGCAGTGTCGAGACGAGTGCTTTCACGACATACGGCAAGTACGTCAGCTTGATGTCCTGCTCCGCTGCGATTTCCTTGAACTTCTTGCGGTGTGCTACAAGCTCGGTCACGTCGACTTCGTCGAGCAATGTGACATGCGGCGCTGTATGCTTCGAATTTACCATCGCTTTTGCGATCGCCTTCCGGATACCGGACAGTTTCTCACGGGTTTCAGGGAAGTCCCCTTCAGGGATCGCCTGTTCTGCAGGTTTCGTTTCTGCTGTTTGTGCTGCTTCAGCAGAAGCTCCGGATGCTTCCTCTGCCACCGGCTGTTCCGCCTGCGGCTTGCCTCCGCCCTGTTTGAATGCCTCGATGTCTTCTTTCATTACGCGGCCGTTTTTGCCTGACCCCGATACCTGGCGGATGTCGACGCCCTCTTCCCGTGCGAATTTACGGACGGACGGCATCGCGATCACCCGGCGGTTCGGATCTGCATTACCGGAACCCGCTGCAGGCGTCGTATCTTCACCCTTACCTGCCTCTTGCTGAGGAGCCTCTTCCTTATCGATTTTCTGGCCGGCTTCAGCCACGGACTGGACTTGCGCTTCCGTTTCTTCCTTCTTTTCCTCCGGCTGTTCTGCCGGAGCTTCGTCATCTTCTGCGTCTTCGTGATCCGGGGAGTCGATACGGATCAGCTTGTCCCCTACGACAGCGACCGTCCCTTCCTGGACGAGGATTTCCTCTATTGTCCCGGAGACCGGGGATGGGATTTCCACAACTGATTTGTCGTTCTGCACTTCAAGCAATGTATCGTCTTCGTTGATGGTGTCCCCTTTGGAAACGAACCATTTTACGATTTCGCCTTCGTGAATTCCTTCTCCGATATCTGGTAAGCGAAAATGATATGCCACGTGATCCACCCTCTCTTTTTAGTCTGTCGGTAGTTTTTTAGAAGTCCAGGACTTTCTTGGCTGTTTCAGTGATGTCGGCAGCATTCGGCAGCCAAGTGTTCTCACCTTGTGCGAATGGGTAGACCGTATCCGGCGCAGTCACACGGAGGACAGGCGCTTCCAGGCTGAGGACAGCGCGCTCCATGATTTCCGAAACGACGTTTGCGGCGATTCCTGCCTGGCGTTGCGCTTCCTGCACGACGATGGCGCGGTTCGTCTTTTCAACGGAGGCAATGATCGTCTCCACGTCGAGCGGCTGGACTGTGCGCAGGTCGACCACTTCCGCTGAGTGGCCATCCTTTTCAAGCGCTTCTGCAGCTTTCAGGCTCTCTTGCACCATCGCACCGTAAGCGATGATCGTAATATCCGACCCTTCCCGCTTCACGTCTGCCTTGCCAAGGGGAATCGTGTATTCCTCTTCAGGGACCTCCTGACGGAACGAACGGTACAGTTTCATGTGCTCCAGGAACACGACCGGGTTTTCGTCTTTGATAGCTGAGATCAGCAGGCCTTTCGCATCATACGGAGTCGACGGGATGACGACTTTGATGCCCGGCTGGGACGCAACGATCCCTTCGAGACTGTCTGCATGCATTTCAGGTGTCGCTACGCCGCCGCCGAATGGTGAACGGATTGTGATCGGCGCGTTCAGCTTGCCTGCAGTACGGAAACTCTGCCGTGCAGCCTGACCGCTGACCGAGTCGATGACTTCGAACAGGAAGCCGAAGAACTGGATCTCCATGACCGGACGGAAGCCTGTGAGGGACAGACCGATCGCCAGGCCGCCGATTCCGGATTCCGCAAGCGGTGTATCGAATACACGCTCTTCGCCGAATTCTTTCTGGAGACCTTCTGTCGCGCGGAAAACGCCTCCGTTTTTCCCGACGTCCTCACCGAATACGAGCACGTTTTCATCATTCTTCAATTCCGTGCGCATTGCATCGGTAATTGCTTGGATCATCGTCATTTGTGCCATCGGTTATTTCGACTCCTTTTCTGTGTAGATGTCAAACTGTTCTTTCACATTATATGGCATATCGCCTTTGTACATAATCTTCAGGAAGTCCGTCACTTTCTGTTTCGGCGCCTGATCGGCCTGTTTGATCGCGTCTTTGATCTCCTGTTTCGCCCGTTCGATCACTTCGTTCTCTTTTTCTTCGCTCCACAGGTTCTTCGCTTCAAGATACGTGCGGAACCGGACGATCGGATCACGCTTTTCCCATTCGCTGTCGATATCGGATGTACGGTAGCGTGTCGGATCATCTCCCGCCATCGTATGCGGTCCGTACCGGTAGCACATAGTTTCGATCAGTGTCGGTCCGTCTCCGTTGAGTGCACGTTCACGGGCATCTTTCGTCGCTGCGTAGACCGCGAGCGGATCCATGCCGTCCACGAGGATGCTTGGAATACCGGCTGCGATCCCTTTTTGTGCAAGCGTTTTCGCCGCTGTCTGGACAGAGCGGGGTGTCGAGATGGCATACTGGTTATTCTGCACGACGAAGATTGCCGGGGATCGGAATGCACCTGCGAAGTTGATACCTTCATAGAAGTCCCCTTGTGACGTACCGCCGTCCCCTGTGTATGTCATGACAACATTCTTCTTGCCGCGTTTCTGCAGTCCGAGTGCCACTCCGGCAGCCTGGACATATTGAGCTCCGATGATGATCTGCGGCGGGAAGATGTTCAGCCCTTCAGCGAGGTCGCTGCCGAGGTAATGTCCGCGCGACCAGAGGAATGCCATGTGAAGCGGCAGACCGTGGAAGATCAGCTGCGGAACATCCCGGTATCCCGGGAGGATGAAATCATCTTTTTCCAGTGCATAATGGGAAGCCAGCTGAGACGCTTCCTGTCCTGCAGTCGGTGCATAGAAGCCGAGACGGCCCTGGCGGTTCAGCGCAATGGACCGCTGATCCAGGATCCGCGTATATACCATGCGTTCCATGAGCTCCGTCAATTCTTCATCCGACAGTTTCGGATCTGCCTCTTCATTCACGATCTTCCCGTCTTCGTTCAGAATCTGGAACATGTCAAACTTCTCTTCGATCTCATGAAGCGTATTCACTGGATCGAACTGCGCGTTCTTTTTTGCAGCCATTTCCGCAACTCTCCTTCTTGTAATCTGTATTAGATGTTATCCTGATTTTCATTGATACAACGTTCGTTCCTTATTCATTATACTGAAACTGGATAGAACGGTCAATCCATGGAGCGCCGGCCTTCCACAGTATCCCGCCGCTCACTGAGCGGCAGGCTGCAGAACGTATTTCTGTAGTAACACAAGGTATTATCTGTACTATAATACAATGTATTCATCACTCTTCTGTCTTCTGGGTTTCTTCAAGGGCGCTGTTCACTTCCTGGGTCGACTGGTTGAAGACACGAATGGTGTCCGTAAGCTTTCCCCGCTGTTCATTCACTTCGGCGACAGACTCTTCCAGCTGTACCCGTTTTACATTTTCATCAATCAGCAGATCATAGACTTCCCTTTGTTTTTCGAGAAGTTCCCTGTAGGTGACTGCGACTTGGTGATGCAGGTCATACCGTTTTTCCAAAGCTGCCTTTAAATCTGCAGCTGCCTGCGTGCCTTTCTCGGTTTCCGATTGTGGCAGATCCCGCAGCTGTTCCGATGCTTCCTGTGCGGCAAGAATTGCTTTGTCTTCGTCATCGAGCAGGTCTTCACGTTCGTCCAGCAGCGTACGGAGTCTCAATACATTGCTTTCCAGTGCCTCCCTGTCCTCGATATTCAGTTCGACTGTCTTGCTGAACAGCGCCTGCTCCTTCTTTTCAAGGTCTTTCAGCTGATTGTCGATGTCCGCAATATCTTTCTCCTGGTTTTGCACGTCTTCCAGGATACTGTCTAGCCCATGCTGGAATTGGTCCTTATCAGGCGTACAGCCTGCCATGAGCATCAGCCAGATCGGCAGAAACAAGAATACTTTCCGCAATTTCCTGTCACCTCACTTTTTCCCAGGCTCCAGCCTGAATTTCTTTTCGATGCATCCGAATTCCATTATACTGATACTACGTACATTCACGCACCAAATAGTAAAGGAGCAAACCACCATGATCTTAATGGAAGATATTATACGGGAAGGCCATCCTGCACTGCGGCAGCGTGCAGAGGAAGTAACATTCCCCCTATCTGCGGAGGACAAACAGCTCGCGGCTGATCTGCATGAGTATGTCGTCAACAGTCAAGATGATGAAATCTCGGAGAAGTACGGGCTGCGCGCCGGCATCGGATTGGCCGCCCCGCAAGTGAATAGATCGAAACGGATTTTCGCACTCCATATCGAATCGGACGAGGAAAAAGGCATCAGCCTGATCGCCATCAACCCGCGGATTGTCAGCCATTCCGTTGAAAAGACCTATCTATCGACCGGCGAAGGCTGCCTGTCGGTCGACCGTGACGTGGAAGGGTATGTCCCCCGGTATGCCCGGATTACAGTAAAAGCATTCGATACGGAGGGCAAGGAATACAAAAAGCGTCTGAAAGGTCTCCCGGCAATCGCTTTCCAGCATGAGCTGGATCATCTGAACGGTGTCATGTTCTATGATCATATCGATCCGAGAGATCCTTATAAACCTATTCCAGATGCCACCCCATTCGAACGGTGATTCTACTTGACAGAATTTTAAGTCTATGATACACTTCACTCAAGGAGTGATACCGCCATGTATAAACGTCTGAAACGTAAACTGTTGAAGCGTCTCAATGGCATCCTCGGCAAAAAATCCATCGCATAACGACATTCCGCCCGCCTGCCGCGCAGGTGGGCTTTTCTTTATTTTCAGATGGTGACGTGGTACTATTAAACATATCAGTCCAAAATCGAACGAAAGAAAAAAGGAGAGCACAACATGATTTTTAAAGTTTATTATCAAGACAGCAAGACGCAAGTGCCGGTCCGCGAAAACACGAAAACACTTTACGTAGAAGCCGAAACGCAGCGGGAAGTGCGTCAGAAGCTGCAAGACCGCAACTACAACATCGAATTCATCCAGCAGCTTGAAGGGGAGCATCTCGAGTATGAACAGGCTTCCGCGCACTTCGAGCTCGAGCAGGTGTAATTCATGAAATCGATAAAAAACAATGAGACAGCTGTTTTCGCACTGGGCGGACTGGGCGAAATCGGCAAAAATACGTATGCAGTGCAATTCCAGGACGAAATCATCCTGATCGATGCAGGTATCAAATTCCCGGAAGACGACCTGCTCGGAATCGATTATGTCATTCCTGATTATACGTACCTGAAACGGAATGCAGACAAGATCAAAGGGCTGTTCATCACCCATGGTCACGAGGACCATATCGGGGGCATCCCCTACCTGCTCCGCCAGGTGAACATGCCGGTGTACGGCGGCAAACTCGCACTCGGTCTGCTGCGTAACAAACTTGAGGAGCACGGTCTGATGCGTTCGACCAAGCTGATCGAGTTCAGTGAGGATGATGTTTTCAAGTTCAGGAAAACCTCCGTGTCATTCTTCCGCACGACACACAGTATTCCGGATGCCTATGGAGTTGTCGTCAAGACACCTTCCGGCAATATCGTGCATACAGGAGACTTCAAATTCGACTTCACACCAGTCGGTGAACCGGCTAACCTTGCCAAGATGGCAAAAATCGGCAGCGAGGGGGTCCTCTGCCTGCTGTCCGACAGTACGAATGCGGAAGTTCCAAACTTCACGATGTCCGAACGGAAAGTCGGCGACAGCCTGAACGACATCTTCCGCAAAGTGGACGGGCGTATCATTTTCGCGACATTCGCCTCGAATATCCACCGTCTGCAGCAGGTGATCGAAGCGGCACAGATCCATAACCGGAAAGTCGCCGTATTCGGACGCAGCATGGACAATGCGATTACGATCGGCCGTGAACTTGGGTACATCGACGCACCGAAAGACTTGTTTGTCGATGCCCAGAGCATCAACCGGCTTCCGGCGAACGAAGTGATGATCCTCTGTACAGGCAGTCAGGGGGAACCGATGGCAGCACTTTCGCGCATCGCAAACGGGACGCACCGCCAAGTGCAGATCCAGCCTGGCGATACAGTCATCTTCTCCTCGTCTCCGATTCCGGGCAACACGCTGAGCGTCAACAAGACGATCAACGCCCTGTTCCGCGCCGGCGCCGAGGTCATACACGGAGCGCTGAACAACATCCATACATCCGGACACGGATCACAGGAAGAACAGAAGCTCATGCTCCGTCTCATCCAGCCAAAGTTCTTCATGCCGATCCACGGTGAATACCGGATGCTGAAGATGCATGAAGAGCTCGCTGTCGCATGCGATGTCGAGCCGGATAATATCTTCATCATGTCGAACGGGGATGTCCTGGCACTCACGGAAGACAGCGCCCGCCCAGCAGGACGGGTCCCTTCGGGCGATGTCTACATTGACGGCAGCGGAATCGGCGACATCGGCAACGTCGTCCTCCGCGACCGGAAAAACCTGTCGGAAGACGGTCTCGTGATCGTCGTTGCAACGATCGACAAGAGACGGAACCGTGTCGTCTCCGGTCCCGATCTCATTTCCCGCGGCTTCGTCTACATGCGGGAGTCCGGTGCGATGATCAACGAAGCGCAGTATATGCTGACGCGACAGATGCATCGGAAACTCGCCGGCGGTCCTGCCGATATCGGCGTACTGAAGAGTGATATCATCGATTCGCTCAGTTCCTATTTGTACGACAAGACAAAACGTAAACCGATGATCTTGCCGGTCATCCTGGAAGTATAACTGAAAAGGCTGTCCCGGAGAGTCAGATGACTTTCCGGGACAGCCTTTTTTCAATGGAGCACTTTCTTTTCAAAGCGGTGGATGTCCACATCCGAACCGATGACGATCAGAATATCATTCAATTGAATTTCCTCGATCGCCTGCGGAGATACTAAAATATGATCCTCCCGTTTGATGGCGACAATGTTGACGCCATATTTCGCACGGATGTCCAGGTCGATCAGAGACGCTCCTGCCAGACGTGCGTTCGCCCGTATTTCGACAATCGAGTATTCTTCCGACAGTTCGAGATAATCGAGGATGTCATTGGAGACAAGCCGGTTGGCGATGCGCCGTCCCATGTCGCGTTCCGGGTGGATGACATGGTCTGCGCCGATCTTGCGCAGCACTTTTTCGTGATAATCGTTCTGGGCTTTCACCGTGATCATCGGGACACCGATCTCCTTGAGGATCAGCGTCGTTAAAATGCTCGCCTGGATATTCTCTCCGATCGCGACAACGACATGCTCGAAATTCCGGATACCGAGTGACCGCAGCGTGGATTCATCCGTCGTATCGGCAGCGACAGCCTGCGTGGCAATCTGCGCGTATTCCGACACACGTTCCTGCGATATGTCGATCGCCATCACAGACGCATCAAGTTCAATGAGCTCATTGACGATACTGCCCCCGAACCGGCCCAGTCCAATGACGACAAATTCTTTCTTCATAGTCGATCTCTCCGCTTCACATAAGAATGCGTTTAGTTTACCACAGCCGGTCTTGACACTCAAACCACAGGAAAACCCGGCGTTCCTGAACTAGGATCGCCGGGTTTTTGAGGTATTACTTCTTCATTTCGTCGAGGACGCGGTTTACACGCTTTTCAAGCATTTTCATGCCGCTGCCGCCCGCCTGGAAGTGACGGAGCTGGCCGTCTTTGTCGAAGACGTAGTAAGCCGGCACGTATTGGTTCTCCATTGCATCATTCAGCTTCAATTCACTATCGACGAAGATCGGCTGTGTAATATCGTGCTCGGCAGCCACTTCCTTGATATGGTCAAGGTTCGTGTCATCTTCCGAACGCGGCATATGGACGGCCACGACGTTCAGTTCGTCTTTGTATTTGTCACGGAATGCGTTCACTTCCGGCATCGCTTCTTTACACATATGGCAGCTCACTGACCAGAAGTGGATGATGGTCGGCTTTTCGCCTACCAGTTCGGACTTTGTCACTTCCCCATTGAGCCAGGCAGTAGCGCCGTTCAATTCAGGCATTTGTTCACGAAGTTTCATCGAAAAAAATCCTCCTTTAGAATAAATTCCCCGCAGCTTATGCTGAGCGGGGAATTGTCGGCTTGCGTTCCGGCAGGCTGCCGGTCAGTCAAACTTATAGAGTTTCCTGACCAGGGCGCCAGTTTGCAGGGCAGAGACCGCCTGTTTGAAGTGCCTGGAGCACACGGAGAGTCTCGTCCACATCACGGCCGATATTATTGTGGAAGACAGTCTGGTACTGCAGTTCGCCTTCAGGATTGATGATGAACAATCCGCGGAGTGCGATCCCTTCTTCTTCGATCAATACGCCGTAGTCGCGTGCGACTTCGTGATTCGTGTCTGCAGCAAGCGGGTAGTTCAGTTCACCGAGACCGTTATCTTTACGGTCTGTGTTGATCCACGCTTTGTGTGTGTGGATTGTATCCGTAGAGACGCCGATCACTTCTGCATCGAGGTCTTCGAATTCGTCATAGCGGTCGGACATCGCTGTGATTTCGGTAGGACATACGAACGTGAAGTCCATCGGGTAGAAGAACAATACTGTCCATTTGTCGTCTTTCATGTTTTCTTCAAGACTTACTTTGCCGAAGGACTTGTCCTTCATGACCGCTTCCATTTCAAATCGCGGTGCTTGTTTCCCAACCATACGCTCTGCCATTCTAAATCCCTCCATTATCTTAGAAGCAGTGTTCTCACCTGCTCAATTCCTCTATATCGTACCAAACATCCCGTTCTATATCAATTAGAATGATTCACTTGTAATAATCATTATTGAAAAAACGGGGTGTAATTGAGAAGGAAGCCGTCCGTCCTTCTCAGTCTGTGCAAAGCGACGGCCGGACAGGACGGGTGCCGCAATAGTCACAGAGCGGATCACTGCAGGCCTCTTCCCGCCATGCGTCGCAGTCCGCGCAGAAGACCGAATCATATTGCTCATTGTACAGCAGCGGTTCCATGCAGCAGACACAATGATTCGCCATCTCTTCCCACTCGATCACCGTCTCCTTGTGGTACAGGAAAAAACGTTTTTGGCCGTCGGTGACCGGCGCCCGGCCTTCCAGTGCCGACTTCAGCAGACTGTTCCAGTGCCGGTCTTCCGGGTCAAAAAAGAATGTCATTTTATCGCCCAATCGGAGCCCTCCATTTCTTTGTTCCATTTTACTACGGGCATTGGCGTAACACAATGAAATGACGCTGTCCCGTGGATTCAATTGCCTATTGCTTTCCTGCATGGATTTTGTATAATAAGAGACGCTAAAAGTAAACTTCAAGTACACTATTACTAAACTTTCTAGAAAGTGGGGAACGGAATGCAGATCGGCAGCAAAATCAAACGGCTCCGATTACAAAATGGACTGACCCAGGAAGAACTCGGTGAACGCACTGACTTGACAAAAGGGTACATCTCCCAGCTGGAGCGGGATTTGAACTCTCCTTCCATCGAGACACTGTTCTCCCTGCTGGACGTACTCGGCACGAGTCCGAAAGATTTTTTCGATGAATCGAAAAAGACCGAGCCTGTCGTCTTTTCACCCGAAGATCAGACGACTTATGCGAACGAGGAAATGGGTTACAAAATCCGCTGGCTCATCCCCCGTTCCAACGAGAACGAAATGGAACCGGTCTATATCACGTTCTCTTCCAAAGGAGAGCTCAAGCAATTCGCCCCTTCCCTGTCGGAAACGTTTATCTACATACTGTCAGGGAACGTGGAAATAGAGATCGGCCCCCGGGTGTACAGGGCAAAGACCGGGGATGCCGTCTATTATTCCGCAGAAGATCAGCACCGCATATCGAACGCACACGACGGCATGAGTGAGCTGCTGCTCGTCGCCACGGAATCTTACTTATAAAAAAGGGGGACCCCCATTGTCCACACAACCGATCATCCGCTTCGAGAATGTCACCAAGCGTTTCAACGAAGAGACGACCGTCCTGAAAGACGTATCGTTCGAAATGGAGCGGGGAAAATTCTACACACTGCTCGGTCCTTCAGGCTGCGGCAAGACGACCATCCTGCGCCTGATCGCAGGGTTTTCGGACCCTACCGAAGGGACGATCTATTTTGACGGCAAGCCGATCAACGGGCTGCCGGCGAACGAGCGCCAAGTGAATACCGTATTTCAGGATTATGCGCTGTTTCCTCATCTGAATGTCTACGAAAACGTCGCGTTCGGACTGCGCATCAAAAAAGTGAAGAAAGCGGAAATCGACCGCCGTGTCAAAGAAGCGTTGAAGTTCGTCAACCTGGCCGGCTACGAATCACGTGAAATCACGGAAATGTCCGGCGGCCAGCGCCAGCGGGTCGCGATTGCACGAGCGATCATCAATGATCCTGAAATCATCCTGCTGGACGAGCCCCTGTCGGCACTTGACCTGAAGCTCCGTTCCGCGATGCAGTATGAGCTGCGGGAACTGCAGCAGCGACTCGGCAAGACATTCATCTTCGTCACGCATGATCAGGAAGAAGCACTCGCCATGTCCGACGAGATATTCGTCATGAACTTCGGCGAGATCCAGCAGTCCGGAACACCGAACGATATCTATGATGAACCCATCAACCGCTTCGTCGCGGACTTCATCGGCGAGTCCAATATCGTGTCGGGTATCATGATCGAGGACTACTTGGTGGAATTCAACGGTAAACGGTTCGAATGTGCCGATGCCGGACTCCAGCCGAATGAGAAAGTCGATGTCGTCCTGCGTCCGGAAGATCTGGAGATCACACCGGTCGAACGCGGCAAACTCGATGTCACGGTCGACACGTCGCTGTTCCGCGGTGTCCACTATGAACTGTCCACATATGATGAAGACGGCAACGAATGGCTCGTCCATTCGACGAAGAAAGCGGCTGTCGGCACGAAAATCGGACTGGATTTCAATCCGGAAGACATTCACGTCATGAGACTGAATGAGTCTGAAGAGGATTATGATGCCCGTCTGGAAGCCTATGGTGCGGCTGATGAAGAATAACCGTGCGCATTCCCGGCTTCCGCTCGTCCCGTATTCGGTCTGGATCGTCTTGTTCGTCATCGTGCCGATCGGTCTGATCGTCTACTATTCGTTCTTCGATCTGCACGGCAATTTCACACTGGACAACTATAAGAACTTCTTCACATCGGTGTATTTGAAACTGACAGTGAGCTCCTTCTGGTATGCATTCCTGATCACGTTCTTTTCCCTGCTGATCGCATACCCGACTGCCTATTTCCTGACCAAACTGAAGCATAAGCAGCTGTGGCTCCTGCTCATCATCATCCCTTCGTGGATCAACCTGCTGCTTAAAACGTACGCGTTCATCGGACTGATGGGGCTGTATGGACCGATCAACGCAGTGCTTGAAGCGTTCGGGATCGGCAAGCAGCAGATCCTGTTCACCGATTTCAGTTTCGTCTTCGTCTCCGTCTATATATTCATCCCATTCATGATCCTGCCGATCTTCAATGCGCTCGATAAGCTCAATCCGGCCTTGATCGACGCGTCGCGGGATCTGGGGGCGAATGCATGGACGACGTTCCGGCGTGTCATCTGGCCGCTGACGCTGAATGGCGTGAAATCAGGTGTCCAGGTTGTCTTCATCCCGGCGCTGTCGCTCTTCATGATCACCCGGCTGATCGCGGGCAACAAAGTCATCACGCTCGGTACGGCGATCGAGCAGCAATTCCTGGTCACACAGAACTGGGGCATGGGCTCCACCATTGCCGTGTTCCTCATACTTTTCATGGTAATAATTCTCTTGCTGACGACAGCGAACGAAAGGGGGATGGCGGGCAGTGCAAAAAAACGGTAAATTCGCGAAGATCTATCTGGCGCTCGTGTTCGTCATCCTGTACGCCCCGATTGCGTACCTGATCTTCTACTCGTTCAACTCAGGCGGCAAGATGTCCCATTTCGACTCGTTCACTTTGGAACATTACGCAGCGGTATTCGAGGACAAACGGCTGATCGGAATCGTGCTGAACACGGTCATCGTCGCCCTTCTGTCCGCACTGATTTCAACAGCGATCGGCGTGCTCGGCGCCATTTCCATCCATTATATGCGCAGCAAAGCGATGCGGAATGTCATGCTGTCCATGAACTCGATCCTGATGGTGAGCCCCGATGTCATCATCGGCGCCTCGTTCCTGATCCTGTTCACATTGGTCGGCATCAAGCTCGGATTTGCATCCGTCCTGCTGTCCCATATCGCATTCAGCATCCCGATTGTCGTGATCATGGTGCTGCCGAAGCTGCAGGAGATGAGCCCTACACTCATCGACGCAGCGCTCGACCTTGGCGCGACCCGGAAAGAGATCATGTCGCGGGTCATCCTGCCGTTCATCCAGCCGGGCATCTTTGCCGGGTTCTTCCTTGCACTGACCTATTCACTGGATGACTTTGCGGTGACGTTCTTCGTGACCGGCAACGGATTCTCGACATTGTCCGTTGAGATCTACTCGATGGCACGGACAGGTGTCACGCTGACCATCAATGCCCTATCCGGCCTGATCTTCGTCATTACAGCAGGGCTGATCCTCGGCTATTATGCACTGAAAAACCGGCCGAAAACGCCGGCTGCGGGGGTGAAGCGATGAAAGCGCTCATACGCGGCGCGGCATTGATTGCCGCAACAGCCGTCATTCTCATGATCGTCAACGCACAGCTCGCAAAAAGCGGCTCCCAGGCGGGCGGCAACACGCTCACCGTCTACAACTGGGGCGAATATATCGATCCCGATCTCATCAAACAGTTCGAACAGGAGACCGGCATGAACGTCATCTATGAAACGTTCGACTCGAACGAAGGGATGATGGGGAAGATCGAGCAGGGCGGCACTTCCTACGACATCACGGTCCCATCGGAGTACATGGTGGAGATGATGCGTGAGAAGGACCTCCTCATCCCGCTCGATTACAGCAAGATCCCGAACTTCAAGAACATCGATCCGTATTTTACGGACCTGCCGTTCGATCCGGACAACAAGTATTCCATCCCCTACTTCTGGGGCACGCTCGGCATCGCCTATAACCCTTCCCTCCTGGATGGGCAGACATTCGAAAGCTGGGACAACCTGTGGGACCCTTCCCTGAAACAGGAAGCGGTCCTCGTCGACAGCGCCCGCGAAGTGATCGGGATGGGATTGAACTCCCTCGGCTATTCACTCAACTCGACAAACCCTGCCGAACTGCGCGAAGCGACGGACAAGCTGAAGACGCTGAGCCCCAACATCAAAGCGGTCATCGGTGACGAAGTGACCCAGATGATGATGAATAACGAAGCGGCCGTATCGCTGATCTGGTCTGGCCAGGCGGCGGATATGATGTCCGAAAATGAGGACATCACCTATGTTGTGCCGGAAGAAGGGTCCAACTTATGGTTCGACAACATCGTCATCCCGCGTACTGTGAAGAACATCGACGGTGCCTATGAATTCATCAACTTCATGCTGCGTCCTGATGTGGCCGCGCAGAATGCCGATTATGTCGGCTACTCGACGCCGAACATGAAAGCCCTCGATCTGATGGATCCTGAAGTGACGTCTGATGAACGCTATTATCCGGACGAGCAGGCGCGCGAGCATTTGGAAGTATACAAAGATCTCGGCCTGGAGATGCTCGGCACGTATAATGAGCTGTTCCTCGAGTTCAAGATGGATATGAAGTGATGTATGCAGAGCAGGAGCCCGCGGGCTCCTGCTTTTTTTTGTCCGGGGTAGTCGGAGTTTGTGCACTGGCTGTAAGAAGTGCGATGGATAGTGTGAAGTTATGAGCGGTTTTGTGAGGTTTATGAGCGGAATTTCAAGTTTATGATCACTTTTGCCGGTTTATGATCACTTTCTTTGATTTATGATCACTTTCCCAGGTTTATGATCACTTTCTTTGATTTATGATCACTTTCCCCGTTTTATGATCACTTTCCCGGGTTTATGATCACTTTCCTTAATTCATGATCAAAACTGCCGGATTGCTGATCAGTTTCCGGCTGAGCTCTCTGAAACACTGCCGGCAAGCGCTGTGTGATACACTTGGACAAGTACATATCATGACTGAAGGAGGAACGCGCTTGACCGGCAAATCATCATCGTTTGCAATCTATATCCTGATGTTCAACATGTTCATCACCATGTCGGGCATCGGGCTGATCATCCCGATCATGCCCGACTACCTCGGCACGTTCGGTGTCGCGGGTGCGGCGCTCGGCTCGCTGATCGCCGTCTTCTCGTTTGCACAGTTCATCTTCTCCCCGGTGTCCGGTTCGCTCTCCGACCGGCATGGACGCAAGCGAATCATCATCTTCGGCTTGCTGCTGTACGGCGTTTCCCAGCTGGCGTTCGGCCTGTCCACCGAATTATGGATGCTGTTCGCGGCACGTTTCTTCTCGGGGATCGGCTCAGCCTTCCTCATTCCGCCGATGATGGCGTTCGTCGCGGACATTACAACCTACGAAGAACGGGGACGCGGCATGGGTCTGCTCGGCGCTTCCATGTCACTCGGCTTCATGATCGGACCGGGGATCGGCGGGTTCCTGTCGAAGTTCGGCCTCCAGTTCCCGTTCTACTTCGCTGCGGGGGCGGCGATTTTCGCAGCGCTCCTGTCGATGTATATCCTTCCGAATCCGGCACCTGCGGCAGCGGCCGAAGGAGGCCCGAAACAGGCGGGCAACCTGTTCCAGCAGATCACCCGCTCGGCGAAGACCCCCTACTTTGTCGTCCTTCTCGTCATGTTCGTCTTTTCATTCGGGCTGGCGAATTTCCAGTCGACCATCTCGCTTTACGTCGGCATCAAGTACGATTATACGCCGCTCATGATCGCCGTCATCATCACAGTCGGCGGATTCGTCGGTGTCATCATCCAGACGTTCGTCATCAACCGGCTGTTCAAGCGGTATGGTGAAATGCGGGTCATCCTCATCAATCTTGTCGTGGCGGCCCTCGCCATGCTCGGCATCACATTTGTCAGCATGTTCTGGTCCATCCTGCTGGTTGCCACGATCTTCTCAACCGCAACAGCGCTGCTCCGTCCGGCGGTCAACACGCTCGTGTCCAAGCTTGCGGGTGACGAGCAGGGATACGCTGCCGGTATGATGAACGCCTATATGAGCCTCGGCAATATGATCGGGCCTGCCCTGGCCGGCTTCGTGTTCGACTGGAAGATGACTGCCCCGTACTTCCTCGGAACCGCCATCCTGCTCACCTGTTTTGCGATCGCCTCCACCTGGGCGAAACGGAACGCAGGCGTGCTGGCGGACACCCGTTCCTCGTGACGGGCAATAGGAACGTAAAAACCGCATGGAGTGCCCCGTCAGCCGGGAGCCTCCATGCGGTTTTCTGTATGCGCCGATGCGCTGCGGACCATCTGTCACCTGCGTTGCTGCCGTTTCAGCAGCTCGGATATATTGGATGCCTGCGCTGCAGCCGGCTGTTCATCAAGGATTTGAGGCTTCTTCCACCGCAAGCTGCGGCTGAATCGGCGCAGCGTGATATCCGCAAAGAAGAACAGCAGAGCAGCAAACAGAAGCCAGTTGGTCGGGCTGCGTTCATCCCTGCTTTTGTACGGATGCGGGCGGAAGACATCTTCCGGCTTTTCCAGCAGCAGCCCGCCCGTTGTCTCCGTGATTTCCTGCAGCAATGCGTCATTCGGCTCCTGCGGTTTGTATTCATCGCCATACGGGATGGTGACCCCTGTCTCGAAGAAACGGCCCTGGTCGTCTTTCACGCCGAGGTAGACAAGCCCCGGTTCCCCATCGAGCGTCACATCCACTTCACCCGGTGCCGTCTGCTCTTCTGTCAGATCGACTTCCTTCCCGTCTTCCGTGACGGCCGTCACCTCAAGAAACGCGGACTCCCCGCCGGTATCCGAGATGGTGAAGGACCCGCCGGCCCCCTGCGTGACAAGGAAAGGCGCCGAGTCGTAGGACGGCAGGATCCGTTTTAGTGCGGTCTGCCAAAATGCCGGATACTCCGGCCATGCGGCAAGATCACCAGACCATTTCCCGGACGAATCGGATGTGAAAGCAGCCGTCCGGCCGAGACCGTACTGCCATTCAGCGATGATCGGGTCGTCTTTCGGACTTTTCCCTGCGAGTTCTGCAGTCTGCTTGGCCGATACGGCTACATAGGCATTCATCTGCGGCACGCCTTCTGCAAATAGGCTGTTCCAGTCGGGATTGCCGCCAAGCTGCATGTAGAACGGGTCGTCTTCGATGTATGTGCGCGTCATCGTGATCGTTTCGCGGGACAGGATTGCAGGGACCGTCGACTCGTCCGTCACGCCGTAGTACCGGCCGCCTCCAGCTTCAGCCATCTCTTCCAGAAGCCGCTGATCGGCATCCGTCCCGATGCCGACCGTTGACAGCGTCGTGTTGTTCCCCTTCCCTTCCGCGATCACATCGAGATATCCGGGCGGCATCTGCGACTGGCCGTCCGTCAGCAGGATGATATGCTTCCGCTGAAGATTGAGGTCTGCTAGATCCCCGTACGCCTTCTCGACGGACGGAAAGATGAGCGTGCCTCCGCCGGCTGTGACTGACAGGATCTTATCGGTCGTCCCTTGTTTGTCTTCCAGCGGGGCGACAGGAACGACTTCCCAGATATTCTCATCGAATGCGGTGAAGCCGAATGTGTTCTTCTCCCTGAGCAGGTCGACCGAACGGGCAGCCGCTTCGCGGGCGAGCGACAATTTGGCGCCGCTCATGCTGCCGGACCGGTCCATGATGATGATCAGACCGAGGGAGGGCAGTTCTTCCTTCCCCTTCACTTCCATCTCGACCGGCAAAAGGCGCTCGACCGGCGTCTTGAAATAACCGCCGAGCCCGAAGCTGTTTTCGCCGCCCGTCATCAGGAAGCCTGTTCCGAAGTTTTTCACCGCCTGCTCGATCAGCGCCATTTTCTCTTCACCGACCAGTGTGCCGGGCACATTATCGAATATGATCGCCTGATACGGGAGATAGCCGCCGAGCGAAGCAGGCAGCTCGCCGGCTTTCATCGCCGTCACCTGCACAGTCCCGTTATCGAGCAGACCTGGAATGACAGATGGGTTTTCGTCCGTATCGACCACGAGGACGGAGGGCTTCCCCTGAATTGAAACGGCTGCGAACAGATGGTTGTTTTCGAGGAACTGATCATCATCGGCGATCAATTTCGCTTCGTATTTCACCATACCTGTCTTTTCGGTCTGAACAGGATGGGAGAATCTGTTCACACCCGGGACCAGATCGACCGCCTGTTCGTCGAGCAGCCGGTCGTTTTCATAGAGCAGCAGACGTCCTGCCGTCCTGCCGGAAGATTCGATCTCCACGGTCAGGACTTGCCGCTGTCCTGCAAATCCGGTGCGCGGCAGATCCATCCTGGTGACAGCCGCGTCTTTGGTAACACCGGAGCCGAGCGGGACGGCATCGATCTGCACGCGGTCCCCTGTCAGTTTCCGGAGATCGGCCAGGATGTCCCCTTTCGTCTCGAGACCGTCCGTCAGCAGGGCGATCCGCACAGCCTGTTTCTGGTCAGCCGCCGCAAGCGCCAGGGAGACAGCCTTCTCGAGATCCGTCTCTCCGCGATGCTCCATCGGTTTCATCTCCGGCAGGGCGGGAAGCGAATCGCTCAGCGGAATATCGGTCCGCAGCGATCCGGCGAATGAATAGATGCCCGCCTGCTGATTCGCCTTTTTGGAACGCACAGCTTCTGCGATCCAGTCGTCGATCTCCTTTGCAGATCCTGCTGCGGATGCGGAGCGGTCTGCCATAATGATCACCTGCTCCTGATCGTCCGGAAGCAGGAAATAAGGGGCTGTAAGTGTCAGAACGAGCAGCAGGACGGACATGCTGCGCAGCAGGAAGAGCAGTTTCGTCCGGCCTGTTTTCCTGCCTGCCGACCGCCACGACGCGATGAGAAGCACGGCCAGCGGCAGCAGGAGCAGCAGCCAGAAAGGATGTTCAATACGGATATCCACGTCGTCTCTGCACCTCCCATTCGGCTGACATCAGCAGAAGCAGCGGCAGGACGAACGGCCACAGAATCGGAACCGTTTCCTGTTCATGCTCCGCCGTTTCCCCAAGCTTGCCGGCAATGTAGGAATCCCCTGTCCGTACACTGTGCTGTGACTCACTGAGCTGCACAGCCAGCAGCTTCTCGGATTCCGTGTCCGCCGCCTTGTATATTCCCGGTTTCACAGGTGCCTGCAGCGTATTGGCGGATTCTGTAGAGGAAATGTACGAATCGTCCATGTCATAGAGATCCGCTGCTGATGAAAGAATTACATTTTTCCGCTGGCCGGGTGTGAATACGCCGAGGGATTCCGATCCATCCGCCAGGGAATGGACCGCACTCCAGATGAACAGCGGAAACGAAGGCTGCAGCGGCCAGTCCGTAGATTCCAGGTCCGCCAGAAAAACGATGTCCCCGTCCGGCGACCGCTGGATGAGCGGTGCTTCGCCGACTTTTGCAAGAACTTCATACTTGTCGTAAGGAGGATACACTTCCTTCACATACATATCTGTTGGCGGCGCGATTGCAAATAGGGGGTCTTCTTGCACGGTGATGCTGCCTTCCGCCTCCGCTGCCGTTTCATCATCCCGGCCGAACAGCAGGACGGGCCGCCTGCTTTCCGCAAGGACATCGGAAGACCGGGTGATACGGAGGGCGTCTTCCGGAACTGCCGCCTTGCCGTCATCGATGAGGATGTCATCACGGACGGCTTCCACCGCTTTCTTCAGCAGCTCATGCAGTTCAGTGTCGACCGTCACGGCAGGTGTGCCTGTTTCCAGCAGTGCAAATGCCGTATTGTCCGCTGAGTATTGGTCAGCTGATTCGAGTTCTGCCGTTACAGCGGGAGCTTCCGTTACGATATCTTTGAATGTAATATATTCATCCTCGCCTGGTTTTCCGGTGACCTGCTGTTGTGCGAGCTGTTCCCCTGTCACTGCATCCAGGAGGCGTATGATCCCCGGAAGTTCAGCATCCGCATCGTTCTGAAGCTTTGCGATCGCTGTGACTGCACCGCCGCGCCGGACTGCCCCGAAGCGGACAATCGACTGGTTGTCTGCCCGGTCCCCGTTCGCATGGACATGCCATTCCGTCTCACCGGTTTCCTCGCTGAACTCTTCCCTGTCCAGCTTGTCCGTGAATATGTGCACTTCCCCTTCTTTCCCGCCGAGCAGTGTCCTTGCAAGCGCAACCGACTCACGCAGCGACGGATCTGCATAATTCACGGTGAGGCCCTCCAGGCTTGCCGCCGCTGCAGAAACACTCTGTCCGGAAGTGATCGTTTCAGGATCCGGTCCGCTGGCAATGATCGTGACCGGCCGCTCCTGCGTTTCATCCAGCAGCTTATGCATCTCCCTCAGGTGACGGTCGAACAGCGGCTCACCGTCAGGAGCGGCGAGCATCGCAGCAGACCGGTCCACAACGATCACGAGAGGCACACCGGTGGTCCTGTCTTGTTTCATATAAGGTCCGAGCAGCAGCCAGACAAAGAGAAGGAGTGCCAGCAGCTGCAGATAGAATAACGCATTCCGCTGGAGATTGCGGATGAACGGTGACACATGCTCTTCCTTCCGATCCGGCTGCCAGAACAGGGTCGAGGAGACCGGCTGCGGGTAAAACCGTTTCCGGAACAGATAATACAAGATCAGCAACGCCGGAAAGATCAGCGTCCAGCTGTTATACAGATTGGCGAATCCCATTGGCGCACCTCCTCATCAGCGCACCCACTGTGCACGTCTCATCTGTCTGGTGAAAACATCTTCCGCTCCGTCTGCAGGTGATGTATACAGCACGCTGATGCCGTATTTCCCCGCGTGTCCGAGCAGCCGCCTTTCGTGTTCCTCCATCCGCCGGGTATATGCGGATACGGAGGCGGCGGTCATCGATACCTCCGCTGCGGTATCCTGCTCTGCATCGATCAGCCGAACATCCCCTTCGAAAGCAGGCTGCTGCTCATCAGCGGAACGGACGATGAGCAGCCGGATGTCCTGACAGCGGGCCTTCAGTTTCCGGAACGTCTGCTCAAGCACTTCGGCAGGCTCCAGCGCATCCGTGATGACAAACAATATGGTCGTGCCGCGGGGGATTGACGGTATCCCTTCCTGCAGTCCCGTGTTTTCCTCAGGAACCGGAAACGCCGCAATACGGGCACTCCAGGCATCCGCCTGCCGTGCGCCTTTCCGTCTGACCACCGCCGGGTCCGGTGTCCGGCTGAGCGACGCCGTATCCCCATTCTTCAAAGCGATCTGGCCGAGGCCGATGGCGAGCTGCTGCGCAAATGGCCACTTGCCTCCGAAATCCATCGACTTGCTTGAATCGAGCAGGACATGGATGCGCATTTCCTGCTCGTCAAGGAATTGTTTGATGAAATACGTGTCCGTCCGTGCGTAGACATTCCAGTCGATATGCCGGATGTCATCACCCGGATGGTATTCCTTGAAATCCGAAAATTCCATGGACGCACCGCTCTTCTTCGACAGATGGGTCCCTTTATGATGGCCGAGCCGTCCTGAGCGCCGGTTGAACGCCAGCCGTCCGAGACGGGCGGCGAGCTTTGCGGGAAACAGGAGCGGCTTCACCCGGCCGTCTCCTTCCGCAGATTCCCGAGCACGTGATCCAGGAAGATCTCCTCCGTGATCCCTTCCGCCTCCGCTTCATAATTCAGCTGCAGGCGGTGCAGGAGCGCCGGCTTGGCCACTGTCCGGATATCGGCAATGGAGACGTGGACCCTGCCGGACAGGAAGGCTCTCGCCTTGGCGAGCCGGATGACCGACTGGAGGCCGCGGGGACCGCTCCCGAACTGGATATAGGAGGACCAGTCATCGCCAGTCCCGGTCTGCGGCTGTGTGGCTGTCACCAGACGGACGGCATAATCGATCATGTCTTCCGCGATGACGACCTCACGCACGAGCTGCTGGACTTCGAGCACTTGCCCGGCTGTCATCTTCTTTTCAATACGGACTGTTTCCGTTCCTGTGGTCCTCCTGATGATTTCCTTCAGTTCGTCTGCGGACGGATACGGCAGATTGATTTTGCAGAGGAACCGGTCGAGCTGCGCCTCCGGCAGCGGGTATGTACCTTCCAGGTCGATCGGGTTCTGTGTCGCAAGCACAAAGAAGGGCGTGGGCATATCATAGGTCTGTCCGAGGACAGTCACCGTCTTCTCTCCCATCGCTTCCAGCAGTGCACTTTGCGTCTTCGGTGTCGCCCGGTTGATTTCATCCGCCAGGACGAGCTGGCTGAACAGCGGCCCCTCGCTGAAGGTGAACCGCTGCTGTCCGTCCTCACCGCGTTCCAGCAATGTTGTCCCGGTGATATCGGACGGCATCAGATCGGGGGTGAACTGGATCCGTTTGAATGTCAGATCGAGCACCTCACCGATTGTACGGATGAGCATCGTCTTGCCGAGACCCGGCGCCCCTTCCAGCAGGGCATGGCCGCCTGCTGCGATGGACAGCAACGTATAGTCGACCGCCTCCTGCTGCCCGACGATGAACCGCCCGATCTCTTTTCGCACCTGTTCCATCTGTCCGCTCAGTTCCTCGAAATGTTGCATCGATACTTCCATATGCTGTTCCCTCCCGGGTGTTAGTCGATTGAAGAAAAATAGTCCGATACGAGTTTTTCCAGTTCCGGTGACAGCGGCAGGCGTTCGGTCTGCTCCAGATACGATTCTTTATACCTGCCGACGACCTCTTCATACGGCCGGATCGTCCCTTTCCGGTTCACAGTCTGTTTATCATTTGACTGCGCAGCGTCGCCCCTGCCGAGTTTTCCGGAATCCGTATCAGGACTGCCGGCTTGGCCGAGACGGTCATTTGGGATCGACAGAAGATTCCTGCCGCCCGAGCCGGTCCCTGCCCCCGGGCCAAGCCCGCTGCCGGATCCTTGACCTTGACCTTGGCCTTGACCTTGGCCTTGGCCTTGACCTTGGCCTTGGCCTTGGCCTTGCCCTTGGCCTTGACCTTGCCCTTGGCCTTGACCTTGCCCTTGACCTTGGCCTCGGCTATGCCCTTGACCTTGTTGCCCTTGTTGCCCTTGGCTTTGTCCCTGCCCTTGGCTCTGACCTGAGCCCCGGTCTGCTTGCGTACCGCCCTCCTGGCTGCCAGGGTGGCCGCTCTGCTGACCGGTTTTCTGCCCGTTTTGCTTATTGCCCCCTTGGCTGTCCTGCCCGGTCTGCCCCTGCCTGCCGTCAGTTCCCTGACCGGCAGCGAGCTGCGGCAGCGGCGGAGCTTTTCCGATCGACTCCAGTTTCCGGTATGCCTGATCACCGGCGCCCGCAAGTTCCGCCGCGGATTTTTTCAGTTCCTCCAGTTCAGCGGTCTCACTTCCCGTCAGCTGTGCTGATTTGCCGCTGTCCGCCAGCCTTTCTTTCCCTTCCAGCTGCTGCTTGCGGAGCTGGAGCTCTTTCTGAGTCTTGACGACCTCTTTGAGGGCCTGCCCGGCATCAGATGTCTTCTTCAATTCATCCGCAAGCGTTTCCAGCTTCTTCTTCATCTTTGGATCCGCCGTTTCAGCGGCCAATGCAGCTGCCTTCTTCCCGAGAGTGTCCACCGTTTTCCGGACAACCGCCGCATCGTCCGCTTCCTGCTGAGCGGGTGCCGGGAATAGGGTCAGCAGCAGCAGTCCCATCGCGGCCGCTGCCGCAGCTGCAGCCCTCCTCCAGTCAGGACGCCGCTTTTTCCGTCGTGAAAACAGCTGGTTTGCGGCTTCCATCCGGTCTGCGGTCCTTGCAATGAGCAATCTGCCAAGCGGGGACTGCTGTACGTCCTCATCGAGTACTGTCAGAAGCAGATTGTCCGGCAGATAGCGGTCCAGCTGCCGGGCCGCCTCGCGTTCCGAAGGCCGTTTCCGGAATATGACCACAGACAGGATCATGCCGGCTGAAAGTGCAGCCGCAAATGCAAACAGCTTGTAAGAGGGGAAGACATAAAACCTGGATATGAGCAGGACAGCGGCTGCACTCAGCAGAGTCCAGATCATACCGTTCACCGACTCTACATAGAACCGCTCGATACGCAAGCTTCTTCTTGCTTTCAACACTGAGCGGCGGATCTGCTGCAACTGCTCTTTCTGCTGGGTCATCCGCTATCGCCTCCTCATTTCGGCTTCTTCATATTCACCCGCAGCCGTTTCGTCGCCAGCCAGATGGACAAGACGGCAATCAGACCGTAGAACAGGACATATACGATCCACATCGGGAACTGCACTTGTGTCACTTCTTCCACCATGCCTCCGACTTCCGGGGCGAGCAATGAGGCAAAAAAGATCTCCGGATTGATGGCTGCCAGGAAGAAACCTGCGACCGATTTACCGGCCGTCCCTGAACCGAGTGCCGCCATCTGCTTCACCTGCACGATGATCAGGAAAAGGAACGGGATGACAGCCGTGAAGAACAGCATACTGCCATACGTCACGATCATCGAAACTGTCGTCCTCCTGATCAGTGTGGAGAACAGGACACCGAGACTGCCGAGCGACAGCAGGGTGATGAACAGGAACAGCAGGGACTTCAGGAGCAGCACCGGTGAGATGCCGCCGAACAGGAACACCATGCTGTACACCGGCAGTCCGGCAACAATCAGCAGCAGCAGGAACAGCACCGAAGACAGCAGTTTGCCGGAGATGATCTGGAATGAACTCTGCGATGTCGTCAGGAGCATGGGCAGTGTCTGCCGCTCCCGTTCGCCACTGATCGTGCCTGCCGTCAGCCCCGGCGTGATGAACAGCACGAGTCCGAGCTGGATGAACGTCAGGAACATGAACAGTACAACGCTCTCCGACGGTTTGAAGTAGATGGTGCCCGACAGGCTCGTTGTCGTATAGATGAACCCGAACACGAACAGGCACATCGCCGCCAGGTAAATGAGGATGCCCGTGAAACTTTTGGCGCTCCTGAATCGCAGTTTCACTTCTTTGGCGAGAACAGGATTATTGAACTGGGCTCTCAATCGGATCCTCCCCTTTCGTGATCTGCATGAAGACATCTTCCAGATCCGCAGAGTCCTCGGAGAAGGAGACGATCTGCACGCCGGACTGCACAGTATTCTTCAGAAGCCGGACCTGTTCTTCATCATTCCCTTTGAATGTAAACGACAGCATCCCTTCCCCCGCTTCCTGGCGGATATGGGAGACAGCCGGATCCTCTTCGAATACGGAGACCACAGCTGCTGCACTGCCGATGAAACGGACAGTGACCGTCTTCTCGCCCTTCAGCTGCGCCTGTATGTCCGGGACCGAACCGTGCGCGATCAGTCTGCCGCCATCGATCACACCGATTTCATCGCACATTTCTGCGAGCTCCGGCAGAATATGGGACGAGATCAAGATCGTTTTTCCCATTGCTCTCAGCGAACGGAGGATATCCCTCATCTCCACACGTGCCCGCGGGTCGAGACCTGAAGCCGGTTCATCCAGTATCAGCACTTTCGGGTCATGGATCAGGCTCCTTGCCAGGCAGAGGCGCTGCTTCATGCCGCGTGACAGGGAATCGACATACGTATCGCGCTTGTCGGACAGATTGACGAGCTCAAGCAGATCCGTGATGAGCTTCGGACGGTCCGCTGCCGGGATTCCGTAGCTCGCTCCGTAGAAATCAAGGTATTCATGGGCTTTCAGCTGATCATAGATGCCGAAGAAATCCGGCATGTAGCCGATACGCCGTCGGATCTCATCGGGTTTCTCCGTAATATTGATGCCATCGATGAGAACCGTGCCGGCGGTCGGCTGCAGCAATGTCGACAGGATGAGGAACGTCGTCGACTTCCCGGCACCGTTCGCTCCGACAAACCCGAATACCGTGCCTTCAGGTAAGGATAATGTCAGGTTGTCGAGCGCTGTGAAATTGCCGTATTTCTTCGTCAGGTTTCTGATTTCAATCATTTCACTGCCTCCCCTGTCAGCCGGAGTTCAGGCGGGTGTACCGGTTCACCCATCCGCTGATCGCTGATCTCCAGTTTCACCGTGACGGCCCCTTCTTTCGATACATAAGGGTCTGCCGGTTCCACAGTGAGTGTGCTCTTCCCTTCGAGCGGTTCATATTCCCCGCTCTCCGTGTTCAGTATGCTGACGCCGTACGCCTGCATATCCGCACCGAGCAGGTCCAGTTTGCTCCAGCCCGCGACATCTTTCAGGAAATCGGCCGGGAGCCGCCACGTCTGCGTATAATCCTTTTCATAGAACATATAGTCCTTCGTCATGTCATCCAGCAGCTCAGCGGACTGTCCGGTCGATGAGACCATCTCCATGTCCATCAGGTCACTGTCCACTTTCACGGTCCCTGACAGTACGGATCTGATATCGACCGGCTGCAGGATGACCGAGAGCGCAGAAGACTCCGCCTTCCGTCCATCAAGTGAAACGTCCATGAGCTGTGCCCGTGCAGTGCCTGCAAGAAGCGGTTTCGGAGAATTATTCATATGCAGGGATGAAAATTCAAGAAGTCCCTCTTTCCGCATCGCAATAAGATCGTCCTGTCCGGCTGGCTGCTGGATACTGAAACCTGACTGGCCGGAGATCCTCGGTCCGAGCACGCTTGCTTTGACTTCTTTCCGGACTGTCAACGTCTCGCCTGCCTGGACTGTACCGAGCTCGATCTTCTTGGTTCCCGACAGGACCATGACATCCTCCATTGCGAACGGGAACGAATTCGTTATTGTCCCTGTCAGCCGGCCGTCCGCGACGGTCAGCTGTGCATCGAACTTACCGGTGTCCGCCATTTCGGTCTTTCCGTAGAACGTCGCGACATTCCAGAAGCCGAGCTTGCGGAATGACAGCGTTTCAGCAGCCGGCCCCTTTTCGACGACGGCCCGCTCATGTGCCGGCTGGCCGCTTCCGAACAGACCGTCCACGGACGAGCTGACGAAGACGGAGCTCGGTTTCTGAAGGCTGAATGAGAAATCACCGCTTTTATCCGTCAGCAGCGATTCCACATAGTAGCCGGTCAGCCTGCCGTCCGGCTGCACTTCATAGACAGCGGAATGCTGCAGCTGCGATTTGCCGAGACGGTCCTTCGCTCCGTACGCAAAAATCACAACCGACACGAGAACCGCGGCAGCCGGAATGATCCACCAGGCATGCTCCCGTCTGTCCTTTCTTTTCAGGATGACGTACAGCAGCGGAATGATCAGGATCATATAGATCAGGATGAAACCGAAAAGAAGCGGTGTCGACACTTTGAAGGATGGGAACACTTCGTTGTTCTCACCGACACTCCATGCAAGATCATCCGCAGGACTGTTGTAATATGACGAGACAGGACGCTGCGGGATGAGCAGGCTGCGCTTATCGAGGAGCGCCGGCCAGAACTTCTTCACGCCGATGGATGACCGGTAGGCGTCACTGCCGAATGTGAATGATGTCTGGACGATCATACCGTTCCCGAGCTGTTTGGCAGCGGCAAGGATAATGCCGTCCTTTTCGAGCAGGATAACAGCATCTTCGGCGGCTGCCGCCTTATACCCTGGTATGGGTTCCTTGAATTTGTCTCCGAAGATGGCAGGCGGCAGCTGCTCGGCAGCTCCGAGATCTAATGGAAGGTCTTCACGGAATATCCCTGCTTCCGCAGCGGGATTGTCAGATCCGCTGAGCAGAAGCGTCCCTCCGCCGTTGACCCAGTCGAGCATCGCCTGCTGCTGATCTGCAGTCAGATCCGCGATCGGGTATCTGTCGGCTGCGATGATATCTGCCGCCTCCCAGCCTGCAGCTGTATCCGGCAGCGGCGGGCCGTCCGGTTTGGACAGGTTCAGCAGCTCCATTCCCTGGCTGCCTTTCAGCTGGATGTCCTTCAGCGAGGACAGGCGGTCGATATTTTCTCCGAGACCTGCTATGAACAGCGTCTCCGGCGGATAGGACGCCGAAGAAACCATTTGTGTGCCGGAATGGGCAACCTCCTTGCCATTTCTCCAGCCGTTTTCAAACAGGAAGATGTTTTTCTTCGCCGGACTGCCTGTATACGTCTGGGGGTCTTCCAGGGAATCCACGACCATGGATACCGTCTGCTTCTCCCCTTCCCCGACAGTGACAGGGATCGCCTGGCCCACTCCTGAAGATTGGCCGGACGCCGTATCGAGGATGAGATCCCCTGTGAACAGGCTGCCCTTGTTCTCCACGGTGATGAAGAGCTGTGCCCCTTCCCCCATTTTCGTTTTGTTATCGAGTCCGGCCTGGACGGATATCGACAGGTCCGGTGCAGCTGATGCACGGCCTGCAGGCACTATTCCGAGCAGGAGGGTCAGGGCAGCCAGCAGGCTGAATAGATTGGTCAATCGGCGTCTCATAGGTCCGCCTCACTTTCTATTTGGTTTCTGTCTAACTAAGTAGTACGTACAAACCCTAATGAGGTTGCATTATTCCAACAATCCAGAACTCTCTCTCAGCAGTTTTGCATGTTCTTCGATGACTTCCGCAAATGCTGCTACCTGTTTCAGATCAAAAATCGATTCATAGCCGATCAGATACGTATCCCTCGTCAGTTCGAACTCCGCTTCGCTGTTCAGCAGCGGAATCTTATTGACCGGTTCGTCCCCCCGCAACGTGATGGAGGGCAAAATGGCATAGCCGATTCCGTTAAGCGCCAGCTGCCGGCATGTCTCCATCTGATCCACGGTCAGCTGCCTGCCTGGATTCTTCGAAAAATGCCGCTGCCACCATTGCTGGATCTCCATGTAGTAGTTCGAGTCGCTTTTGAATTGGATGTATGGCCGCTTCGTATCTTTCAGCTGCTCGATCGATGTCAGCTCCTGATCGACCAGATACAGCTGGTCACGGAAGAGATATGTCCTCCGGCTGTTCCAGTCGACTTCTCCCCGGACGATGCCGATATGCGCTTCCCCTTCGTAGAGCGCCCGAAGGATTTCCGACGTCCAGCCCGTCATCAGGGAGATTTTAGCGTCCGGATACCTTTTGACGAAGTCCTTCAGCACTTCAGGCAGCCATGTCTGACCGACAATCGATGCACAGGCGATATTGAGTGTACCGTGCACCCGATCCGCAAGGGAGGCGATCCGCTCGATCGTCTCCTCCTTCCGGTGCACCGTCTCTTTAGCGTACTCGATAACCAGCTCTCCCGCTGCTGTCGGGACAAGCCCTTTCTGGGAACGCACAAAAAGTTTCGCTCCCCATTCCTTTTCAATTGACTGCAGCCGCTGTGACAGCGCCGGCTGGGAGATGAACAGCCGGTCTGCCGCTTTCCGCATGTTCCCTTCTTCCGCCAGCACTTTAATAATCTCAGTCGTATTCATGCTGTTCCTCCTCTGACTCCCCTGTCCGTCTTTTCAAATTGTTCTTGTTGCCAAAGCTATTAAAAAAGAGGCTCTTTTCGGGAGAAAGAGCCTCTGCTTATCCGGTCGAATGCTGCTGTTGCTGCATTATTTTGCGCTATATACATACTTCTTGAATTGTTTCAGCATAACCCGCCGTGTCAGGATTCCGGCAAATGTCCCGTCTTCTTCCGTCACACAGAGGAAAGTATGGTTGATGAGCAGATCCAGACCTTTTTGGAATCTGTCCGCAGTCCGGATGACCGGCAGTTCCGTCTGCATGATTTCATCGACTTTCAAATCCGACAGTTTCTCATATTCGATCCGTTCGAGTCCGAGGATGGCATCGGTGATCATACCGATCCCCAGCAGACCGCGCAGTTTGTATTTTGCATCGAGCACAGGAATGGCCGAGTATCCTGTCTTGGTCAGGACAAGCAGGGCGTGTTCGGCATTATTGCCGACTTGCACATGCGCCACTTTCTCTGCAGAGATCAGATAATCAGAAATCGGCATCACCAGAAATTCGTTGTTGTTCAAAGCAACCAATGTAAACCGCTCCTCCAGCAGCAACTTGTTACGACTCAATGCTGCTACTCTACTATATCATAGAGCCCGATGAAAAATGAAGGACGCCATGGAGAGAGGGCGGAAGTTTTTCCTCCATGAAAAAAGCCTCCGGTTAATAGGAGGCCCAGTAGTACATAATGATGACAGCCATAAAAAGCGCGGCGACCAGTATCACCCAAAAAATAGGGTTCAGCCCGACCGGATGATCTTCAATCGGTTCGGCGACACTCCGATCCTGTCTATTCAGCGCTCCTTCAGGATTGTATGCCGGCTTCTTCAGCACCGACAGAAGCCCGATCAAAAGTATGACAGCAATGACAACCATGATCGGGACGACCCAAATATCGAACATCTTCCATCCTCCTCTGCCGGATTCCTTTTGTGGTATCAGGCAGTCTCAGCATGCGCAGTCTGCAACCGGTCTATCCGTCAAAACGGAAATTGGTTCAGCCACTGGCCGCCATCCAGCGTGACAATCTCCCCATTCATATACGCGGCTTTGTCGGACATGATGAAAGCGGCGAGTTCCGCGATTTCCTCCGGCTTGCCGACACGTCCGAGCGGAACCGACTGGATCGTCCTCGCCGCGGCCTTTTCGGACTGGAACAGTTTTTCAGCACCGCCTGTGCGTTCAATCGGTCCCGGTGCAATGCCGTTCACCCGGACGCCGTACTTCCGTCCCCATTCCACAGCAAGTGTCCTTGTCAGGGACATGACGCCGGCTTTTGCGGCTGCCGAGTGGACAACACCCGGGCCGGCATCCCATGCGTATGTCGCAAGCATATTGAGGATGGCACCTTTCTGCCCCTTCTCTTTCCAGTAGTTCATGACTGCTTGCGAACAATAGAAAGTGCCGTTCAGCACAATGTCGATGACCGATTTCCAGCCGTTCGGCGACAGATCTTCCGCCTGGACGAGGAAGTTTCCGGCCGCATTGTTGACGAGTCCGTCGATCCTGCCAAACGTTTCATCGGCGTAACGGATCAGTGCCTCAATCGTATCGAGCTCACGGACATCCATCCGGAATGTGTACACTCCATCACCGATCTCGTTTTGGGCTGCCGTAAGCTTTTCCTCATCCCTGCCGGTGATGATGACAGCTGCTCCATCTGATGCAAATTTCTTCGCCATGTACTTCCCCATCCCGCTGGATCCGCCTGTTACGATGATCACTTTCTGCTCTGCCATTTGAATTCCCCCTTCAATGAATGAATGCTCATTCAAATTGTATCATGATTCTGATTACTTATCAGCTTTCTAGTCGCTTATAAAGAAATTTCGGCCAATTAAACTTGAAACGCTCTTTGTCTATACTTCTTCCCGATTTCCTAGTACAATACTGTCAAATTGAAGTTTCAAAGTCCACGAAAGGAGGGCGTCCCTTGTCAGGAACAGCCTCTCTCCATGAAATCGCTGTAGCGATCTACACGGTCAACCGTCACGCAAAGACCGCTCCCGATAACCGGCCGCTGTATCAGCTGAAGAAGCAGTCCATCGCCAAACTGCTGGAAGCCGGGGAAGCTGAAAAGATCGGACTGCATTTTGTCGAGAATCCGAAGTTCAGCAAACAGCACTCCACCGTCCTTGTCCGCTGCGGTGATTTCCTCTTCCATACCCTTCCGGAAAAAGAAGACTTTGCGAAACTCCCCCATTTAGGTGAGCAGGATATGCAGTTCCGCAATCCGCAGGAGCGGATGAGCCTGAAGACAGCACGCGACCTGCTGACAGTGTTCACCGGCGGGACGGTTGAAACCGAACAGAAAGCTCCGTTAGCCGAACCGCCGAAAAAGAAGAAGCGGGTTTCGAACACAGCGGGATTCCGCTCCTCCTATTTGGACGGAAAACGATGAAAGGACATGCCGCGCACGGCATGTCCTTTCGTTTTTTCATTTATAATACTTGTACAGCACTTGTGTCCCTTTATCCGCATATCCTTCGTCACTCAGCCTTTCATACAATCTGATTGCCAGCTCGAGGCCGGGAAGAGGCAGCTCCATCGCCTTTGCTTCCTCGAGAGCGATCCGGAGATCTTTCAGGAAGTGCTTCGTGTAAAACCCGGGTTCAAAATTGCCTGCCAGCATACGCGGCCCGAGATTCGACAACGACCAGGAACCCGCTGCGCCGGTGGAAATGGATTCCAGTACGTTTTCAGGATCAAGGCCTGCCTTTTCCGCATAAACGAGCGCTTCGCACACACCGATCATATTCGTCGCGATCGCAAGCTGGTTGCACATTTTCGTATGCTGCCCGGCACCTGCACCGCCCTGCAGTTTCACTTGGCTGCCGAACAGATCGAACAGCGGACCGGCTTTCCGGAACGCAGCCGCATCACCGCCGCACATGACGGACAATGTGCCGTTCCTTGCACCGACATCGCCGCCGGAAACCGGAGCATCCAGTGACATCATGCCTTTTTCTTTTGCAGTCCCAGCGATCCGGATCGCAAGCGCAGGACTTGAAGTCGTCAGATCGATCAGCAGGCTGCCTTCTGAAGCAGTCTCGAGAATCCCGCCTTCCCCGAAGTACACGTCCTCCACGTCAGCCGGATAGCCGACCATGGTGAAAATGCAGTCTGCCCCGACCGCCGCCTCCCGGACAGTCGGCGCCCATTCCGCACCCGCCTCGATCAGCGGCTCCGCTTTCCGTTTGGTCCTCGTATAAATCTTGACCGGGTATCCGCCGTCCATCAAATGGCGGACGATACTGGCCCCCATAACACCTGTCCCGATAAATGAAATCTTTTCCATCTTCATTGCTCCCCCTTTGCATATCTCTTCCTAATCATACAGCACGCTGTGCGATTTTTCTGCAGCAAACAAAAAAAGACGGCTCCTGGGAAAGAGCCGTCCTCAAAAGGGGGAAATGAGAATGTTGCTGTGTTCGATTATAATATGCCCGTCTTACAGAACTTTAAACCTAATTAGGAATGTTTTTTTAAAGTTCAAACGAAATCGGCATCAAAACGTGCACATCGTCCAAAATGATGCCGTTCTTTGTCGTAGGAGTTGAGAAGATGATCCAATTCAACACTGAGCCGGATCGTTTCGCTGGAGGAAAGCCCTTGTTCCCGTGCGGCTGTCAACAGTCTCTTGCGTGTCTGTTCGATTTCGATTTCCATTCTATTCAACAGGAACACCTCCTTCAGTTTTTAACACACCTCTAATTATCGTAGCATATCCGCTAAAGTTAAGATATCTAAACTTTTAGTCAAATTTCGACATCTTCTCCGATAGCTTGTAACATTTGTACAAATCAGCATTTCATGATACTTTACCTATATCCGAAACGTCCGAAACGGACTGCAAGACTACAAATCTGCAAACGAAGGAGCTGGAGAATATGGAAGAGTTGGAAAATCCGAATGTCGCCCCAGTTGGCTCCATCATCGAATTCGGTGACGGATTGCAAGGCATTGTGGAAAAAGTGAATGATAACTCAGTTATTGTCAACTTGACGTACATGGAAAACTTCGAGGATCTCGGTCTTGAAGAGAAAACCGTTGTCAACCATAAGCGCTACAAGATCCTTCACAGGAAAGAGGATTGAAACCTTTCACCGGCCGGCAGCGTTAAAATGACGAAGGAGGAGATATACAGATGATGAACCGTAAACTTATGTACACAGCGTTATCCGCATCCCTCTTGCTTGCAGCTTGCGGAACGAGCGATGAAACTGCAGACCCTGCAGAAACAGTCAACACGGACACTGAAGGCACTGGCGCAGATACAAATGCAGATAGTGAGAACAAGCCTGCCGAAGGCGAAAATACGAACAGTGAAGGCATCACAGAAGATGATGTGGACGAATCAGGTGCAGCGGACTCTGAAACCGACACTGACGCAGATACCGACTCGGAAACCGATTCCGACAGCGCAGATACAGATGACGATTCAGCTGCTCTTCCGGATGCCAGCGAAACGAAGAGTGACGAACAGAACTTCAAGATGCAGGTGCTTCCTGATTACACACTGACAAGTGAAGAACCGGGACGTGACGTCCTCTACGCAAAAGACAATGAGGAATGGTTCATGAGCATTGAAACGACGGATGCAGCAGACGCTGATTACGACAAAGGGCTTGAAATGATGAATGAAAAGCTGGCAGCATCCAGTTCCGATTCCGATCCTGTGGAACTGACGGAGGACAATCAGCTGCCAACGGACACAAGCCTCGAAAAAGTGAAAGCGTACCGTGTCAACGCACCTGAAGGGCCGATCACCGCTATGATTTTCGAGAAAGATCAGATGCTCGTGACTGTCATGATGTATGACAACGCAGACGAGGACTATTACAGCGACTTCCTGAAGATGGCCGAAACAATTGAATCAGCTGAATAAGCATAAAAAAAACTGACCGCTTCCAAGTAAGCAGGTCAGTTTTTTTATGAAAGATCCCGTATGGAGACACCGAGCTTCTGCAACAGCCGCACAGCTTCTTCCTGTTCAACAGGTGTCAGTGCAGACAGCAAGCTGGTGATATTATCCGCATGTTCCGGAAATATCGTCTCCATGAGTCTTTTGCCTTTCTCTGAAATCGAAACATATGTCACCCGTTTATCATTGACGTTGGTCTCCCGCTGCAGATACCCGTTTGCTTCAAGTTTGTTAATGACATATGTCATCGAACCGCTGCGCATCAGAATCTTTTCCCCGATTTTCTGGATCGGCTGCTTCCCTTTATGGAACAGCAGCTCGAGCACCGCAAATTCAGTCGGATTCAAGCCCTTCGCGATGATCAGCCGATTCGTTTCTTCGTGCAGCACCTTATTGGCCCTGGAGAGCACGACAAACAGCTTCAGTGCCCGTTCATTAGCAGTATCCATATTCAACACCCGTTCTATTTCCCAAATTATCAATGTATCTAGTATAGGGTCAAACTGGGGACGTTGTCAAAGAGCGGACGGATGCACAGTCAATTCACGGTGAGTTGTCTGAATTCCTGAAACCCTTTCCTGCAATGGACCGGGAATGTCAGCACGAAGGTCGTCCCGGCACCAAGCTGGCTGCTGACGCCGACAGCCCCTCCTAAGTCTTCCATCGTTTTCAGCACGAACGGCAGACCGAGACCGGTTCCTTCCGGCTTGGATGTAAAGAAGGGAAGGAAGATGTTCTTCAGCTGTAAATCGGACATCCCTTTGCCGGTATCCTTGACAGTTAGGATGAACGACGAGCCATTCTCCTCTTTCTCGAGTTTCAGCGTCAATATCCCGCCGGGTTCCATCGCTTCAAATGCATTTTTGAACAAATTGAGCAGCACCTGCTTCAGCTTGTCCGCATTCGAGTAGATCATCGAGTTGCAGAATGAGGCATCGTGCCAGTCGATCTGAATCGACTCGAACATCGCCTTCGGTTTCATGATCTCCAGAACTTTGGTGATCAGCACACCAAGCGAGAACTCCGAGTGGATGCCTTCGCAAGGTTTCGACAGCATGAGCATCTCGTTCAGTATCGATTCCATCCGCTGCAGTTCGCTGTCGACCACAGCCAGATATTTTGCCGTATCCCCGTCTGCCGTTGTTTCCATGAGCTGCACGAACCCTTTCAATGTGGTCATCGGATTGCGGATTTCATGGGCGATACTGGCAGCCATCTGGCCGACAGTGGAAAGGGATCCCGAATGCTCAAGCTGCTGGCGGAGCATTTCGGTTTCCGTACAGTCCTTCACTTCCATCACGTACAGGTCGTCTTCCCGGTTGTAGGAAACCCGGATTTCGAAGAACTTGATATCATTCGGGTCATTTTCGAACCGTTCCGTGAATTGGACTTCACCGTACAATTTCAAGTGGCGGAGATACTCTTCGTACTGTTTCTCTCCTTCACCTTTATTCGTATTGAACTTTCTGTACACGGAATGGATGCTTTTTCCAATCAGGGTACCTCTTTTCATATCGAAAATCCCGGCAACCCGGCTGTTCACATCGAGAATCCGCCCGTCCGTATCGATCAGCAGGATGATTTTCGAAATATAGCTGAAACTTGTCGCATAGGCCGATTCCGGCAAAGCCTGGAAAGCTGCCGGAAGAACGAGTGTTACAACAGCCTGTCCATTATCTTGGCTATAGAAAACATGTGCTGTGCACAGGCACTCAACGTTTTCCCCGACAGACAGCGCCAGGTTTTCAAGCACACTCACTTTCGTTCCATCAGAGGTTCCCTTAAGGCTGTACCATTCACCGAGAGCTGTTTTCGATTTGAAAAGAGATAGGAAATTATCATCCGGCTCCATAGAGAATCTGTTCCGGAACATTGCATTCGTTTCTTTGATGGTCCCATCCATGTCGATCAAGATGCACGGATGGCGGTTATCTTTTACGAACAGTGACATGTTTTCATAAGCAGCATCCAATTGGTCCAACACCCTTTCTACCTGAGACTACAGACAAGGTATGCAATCAGATTACGTTGTAGAATTGTTTTTTGTATCCCGATTCGTTTATACGTTTGATTATTCCACATTTTACATGGCTCAACTATAGGTCTTAAGACATAAATTGTTAAACAATTCTAAAATAATTTCGACAGGTGTATGACTAATGTCTGCAGATATAGCACAGGATCAGCCAATGATGACACGTTCTTTCGGATAACGGAATGAGGTCTTATACACTTTCCCCCCCAATGTGAACAGGAACGAGATCAGTCCGACACGGCCGATGAACATGAGTGCCATGATGATGATCTTGCCTGGCACCGATAAGTCCGCAGTGATGCCGAGTGACATGCCGCATGTACCGAACGCGGAAGTGATTTCGAACAGCAGGGACACAACCGGGACACCGGGCTCCGTGATGAGCAGGATGAGCATGGCCGCAATCACCATGAAGCCGGCAAGCAGTATGACCGCATACGAGCGGAAAATGTCGACCAGTGTAATGCGTCTCTGGAAGATATGGATGACGTCTTTCCCTTTCGCAAAATTGATGAGGAACAGGATGGCGATCGCGAACGTTGTCGTCCGGATGCCTCCGCCGACCGAACTTGGCGAAGCCCCGATGAACATGAGGATACTGATCAGAATGTCCGTCGCATCCCCGAAATTCGTAATATCGTACGTTGTCAGTCCTGCTGAACGCGCGGAGACCGAGTGGAACAATGAAGAAAAGACCTTTTCGTGCCACGCCATCCCCCGGAATGAGTGGAACGATTCCAGGATGAAGATGAGGACAGCTCCTCCGATAAGAAGTACGCCGAATGTTGCTGTCGTGATCTTCGTGAACAGCGAAAAACGGAAATGCGGGACTTTTTTCGAAAAGAAACTTTTCACTTCGACAAGAACCGGGAAGCCGATCGCACCAAGGACAATCAGGATCATGATGACGGTCTGGACAAAGTAGTCATTGAAATACGGCAGGAGCGAGGCATTCGTTATATCGAAGCCGGCATTCGTCGTGGCCGACACTGCCAGAAACATCCCGTTCAGAAGCGCTTCCGAAAATGATTCATAGAGCGGCATGATATAGAGAGTCAGCACAAGCCCGCCGATAAGTTCGATCAGGAAGATGATCCAGACAATCTGTTTGATCAGCTGGACGACACCGGCCAGTGAATACTGGTTATGGTCGACCATGATGAGCTGGCGTTCCCTCAGGCCGATCCTCTTCCTGACAAGCAGCCAGAAGAAGGTGCCGATCGACATGATGCCGATACCGCCGAGCTGGAGGACCAGCATCAGCATACAGAGGCCGAATACAGTATACGTGCCGCCGATACTGATCGGTGTCAGGCCCGTCACACTGACAGCACTCACCGATGTGAACAGGCTGTCGATGAATGAAATCTCGACACCCGGCTTGTAGACGCCCGGTAAATTCAATAATAAGAATGAAAATGCAATCGCTAGGAAATAATAGAAAACAATGATCTGGGCAGGCGTGAACCTGCGCAGACTGTCCCGGTTAAATTTCATAATGGATCCGTTCCTTTCCTGATAGGAGACATTATCATACCACATTTAAAAATGCCCTGTCAGTGAAATCGCAGTCGTTCCGAAGGGTGCCGTGCAGCTCCGGGTGCAGGACTGACCATAAAAAAGACGCCCCGGCGGCTGCCGGAGCGGACATTCAGAACGATATACAGACTTCATTTATGTTTACGTGCGACTGCCGTGAGATAGCCGCCGATTGCGATACCGGCCAGCACGATCCAGAACGTCAGCTTCCAGGCGGCCGAATGCGGGAAGGACTCTGCAAGGATGCCGACTTTCGGATGCGCAAGCGTCATGACCGCAAGCTTGACGCCGACCCAGCCGACGATGAGGAATGCGGCTGTTTCAAGCGCCGGGTATTTCTCCAGCAGCGTGACGAACTGACGGGCTGCAAAACGGATCAGCACCAGGCCGACGATGCCGCCGAGCAGCATGACGGTGAACTGGCCGCCGTTGATGCCGCCGATATGGAAGTTGCCGAGTTCAGGCAGTGTCACCGCCAGCGCAACGGCTGCAAGCATGGAATCGAGTGCGAACGCGATGTCCGCGAGCTCCACTTTCAGCACGGTCATCCAGAAACCGGATTGTCTGCGTTTCTTCTTCGAGGGGCCGCCTTCTTTATGGTGTTTCTGGTCCCATATGTTCTTGATGGAGATATACAGCAGGTACACGGCACCGAGCGCCTGGATCTCCCAATAGTTGACCAGGAAGGTGATGAAGAACAGCGCGGTGAAGCGGAAGACGAACGCCCCAAGCAGTCCGTAGAACAGCGCCTTCTTCTGCTGCAGTTTCGGCAGGTGTTTCACCATGACGGCCATGACGACCGCGTTGTCCGCTGCCAGCAGGCCTTCCAGTACGATCAGCACCAGAAGCACCCAAGCATATTCTAAAAATATCGTTTCCACAACCAATTCCTCCTTTTTTTCAATCAAAAAAACCCTCACCTAATAAAAGGCAAAGGTCTCGCTAAGTCGGAATTTGTGAAAAATCCAGCTATCATAACCGATGGCGCAAATTCACCATGTATTGACGACTATGAAATAGGTTTCCCTATAGCTACTCCCCTTTGACAAACGTCAAAGACATTCAGTTGTTGGGTAATTTCTCTCTTCATTATACCGGGGACGCACGCATCTGTAAACTGTCCATTTGTCCCCCGGCCGGGCAATCCGGCAGGGAGCACAGGCGTATGTCCGAAGAGAGAGCCCCGCAACGGCAGCAGCCGAACCCTGAGCTTCACAAACCTTTGCAGTCCGTCCTACTGTATGCCGGCCGCCTGCATGATATTCGAGGTTGTCCGCAGACAGGAAAACAGCCGGCAGGCACGGAATTCCGTACTGCCGGCTGTAATACTCATCATACGTCTTCTTCGCTGTCCGCTGCTGTATAGCCGCTCTTCGGACGTGCGCGCCGTCTCGTTTCCCTGTCGAACAGACTGTAGATGACCGGAACGATGAACAGCGTCAGGAACGTGGAACTGATCAGACCGCCGATGACGGCGATCCCCATCGGCTGATTGATTTCCGTACCTTCACCGATGCCTAACGCAAGCGGCAGCAGACCGAGGATCGTCGTGAGAGCTGTCATGAGGATCGGGCGCACCCGGTTCTTGACCGAGATGACGATCGCCTCATAGGACGGCATCCCCTTTTCTTTCTGCTGATTGATGTAGTCAACAAGGACAATCCCGTTGTTGACGACGATCCCGACAAGGACCAGTATGCCGATGACGGCCGTCACACTGATCGGTGTCTGTGTTGCGAACAGCCCGATCGCCACCCCGATGATCATGAGTGGAACCGAGAACATGATGACGAACGGATATTTGAACGATTCAAACTGGGCTGCCATGACGATGTAAACGAGGACGACTGCCAGGATGATCGCCAGCAGCATGTCGTTCGCCGCATTTTCGAACAGCTCACGGTCGCCGCTGTATGACATCTTCACGTCATCCGGCAGGTCGAGTCCATCGATCGCCTCATTGACGGCTTTCGTCATTTCACCGAGGGATCGGCTGTTTTCATACTTGATGTCGTACGAAACAGAGTGTGCCTGGTCGACACGCTGGATGGCGACCGGTCCTTCCGCAATGTCAATTTTCGCGACCTGGCCGAGTTTGATGTACTGGCCGGAAGGTGTACGCAGCTTGATTTTGCGCAAAGCGCCGGTATCTTCATAGAATTTCTTATCATATTGCACATTGACAGTCAGTACATTGTCATCCTTATCCACAACTTGTGTTGCGAACGTTCCGCGCGTCGCATCTGTAATGATCTGTGCGACCTGGTACGGTGCCAGACCGAAGTTCGCAGCCAGCTCCCGGTCGACGGTCACTTTTACTTCTTCGACCGTATCCATCAAGTTGTTGGAGACATCTGTGACACCATCCAGACTGCGGAGCTTTTCATCCACTTGTCCGATCGCTTTCGTCAGACGTGCTTCGTTCGTATCCTCCAGTGAGAAGGACAGTGTATTCGGACTCGAGCCGGCCGCAGCCTGTACATTGAAACTGACGTCCGCACTGTCACCGACCGCCTCCTCCACTTTCGGTTTCACATCATCCATGAAGTCGAAAACGGAACGGTCGCGCTTATCGAGCGGTTTCAGCTTGACGTACATCTCTGCGGTATCCGCCTGTGAGCCGCCTTGTGCCATCGACTGCTGGGTACCGCCGACAAGGCTGACATATACGTCGACGTCCTTCTGTTCCTTGAGTATATCTTCCACTTTCTTCACTGCGTCATCTGTCGAGGCAAGCGACGAGCCATTCGGCAGGTCGACATTGATGCTGAAGAATCCTTCGTCGGTCGACGGCAGGAATTCGGTGCCCACTTTGAACAGCCCGAATGCACTTGCTGCGAGCAGGACGATTGTACACACAAGGATGAGCGCCCTGTTCCGGAGCGACCACTTGACGGAGTTCTCGAACGTCCGCAGCGTGCGTGACCGGCGCCTGCGCGCTTCCACATTGCGGCGCGGTTTGCGCAGCATGCGGCTCGCCATCATCGGCACAACCGTCAATGCCACGACGAGCGATGCAAACAGGCTGAACGAGATCGTCAATGCGAACTGTGTGAAGATCTGGCCGATGAGCCCGCTGATGAAGATCACCGGTACGAAGACGGCAAGTGTCGTCAGCGTGGATGCGATGATTGCACCGCCGATCTCCTTCGCCCCTTCACTTGCGGCAGTTTTCCGGTCTTTCCCCATGGCCAGATGCCGCTCGATATTCTCGATGACGACAATCGCGTTATCGACGAGCATCCCGATGCCGAGCGCCAGGGCGCCGAGTGTCATGATGTTCAGGGAGAAATCCGCGAAGAACATGAGCACGAATGTGACGATGACGGAATACGGGATCGCCACACCGATGATGATCGGACTGCGGATGCCTTTCAGGAAGAAGAACAGGACAACCATCGCAAACAGACCGCCGAGGATCAGCGACTGTCCGATATTGTTGATGGCCAGCTGGACATAGTCCCCCTGGTCGAAGAGGATGTCCGCTTCAACGTCCTTGAACTGCTTTTCATCGAGCAGCCGGTCGAGGGATTCCTTGAACGAACTCGAAACCTCCGCAGTGTTCGCCCCCGATTCCTGCAGGACGGACAGCAGGACCGCCTGTTCATCATTCGCCCGCGTGATCGTGTCATTGGCCGCTTCCGTCCTGTTGACGGCAGCAACATCCTTGACGTACATGCGCTTGCCGGTGACAGGGTTCGGCCCGATAATGACATTGCCGATATCTTCCGCTGTCGACAGCGTGCTGACAATCCGTGTCGTCAGCTGTTTGCCGCCGGACGCACTCACCGGCTCACCCGGCATCGTGACATTCGATGCCTGGACCGCCTGGACGATATCCGCCTGGGTAAGGCCATTTTTCTCCAGTTTGTTTTCATCGAGCTTGATCTGGATCTCTTCCACCAATTTACCGGAGACGCTGACACTTGCGACCCCTTCGGTCTGACGGAGTTCCGTCTCGAGCTCGTCGGCGATCTTCCGGATGTCGACATCATCTTTCGCCGTTTTCAGCGAGAGCTGGATCACCGGGAATTGGGATGGGTCGAATTTCATGAACCTCGGCTTGTCCGCTCCCTCCGGAACAGGCACCTGGTCGATGCGCTGGAGGATATCGAGCTGGACATCATCGATATCCGCCGACCAGTCGAACATCATGAAGACCAATGTCGCGCCTTCCTGGGAAGTCGACTGCAGCGTCTTCAGTCCGGGTGAGGTGGACAGGCTCTCTTCGAGCGGTTTCGTCAGTTTTTCGCTGACTTCGGTCGGTGACGCACCGCTGTAATTCGCAACCACCACCGCAACGGGCGGATTCAGGTCCGGGATCAGGGTGACAGGGATCTTGAAGAACGAAACAGCTCCGAGAATGATGATGAGAAACATCGTGACGATCGTAAATACCGGTCGTTTGATCGAAAAATCGCTTATTTTCATGTGCGGGTCCCCTTTTTTCAAAATACAGTACTTTCATCATATGCAAAGCGGCGGACGAGTTCAATCAGAACGGTCGGAAACCGCCGGATAACAGAAAAACCCGTACACAGAAATGTAACGGGTTTTCCTCGGAACCTGTCAAAGGAGGCTGTACAGACGGATATCCGGATATTTGTCATTGAACCAGCGCATGGCAAAGTCATTTTCGAAGAGGAACACAAGATTCTCGTAGCGATCCTTGACGAGCATGGAACGGGGACCGGTCATCGATTCCTTGACGTCCGATTCGTTTTCGATCCAGCGCGCCACTTTGGAACCGATATGCTCCATATGCACTTCGACGTTATATTCGTTCTTCATCCGGTGCTCGAACACTTCGAACTGAAGCTGTCCGACCGCACCTAAGATGACTTCCTCCGTGTGGAGTGTTTTGTAATATTGGATGGCGCCTTCCTGCACGAGCTGCAGGATCCCCTTATGGAAATGCTTCGATTTCATGACGTTTTTCGCGGTCACCCGGACGAAGAGCTCCGGATTGAACTGCGGCAGGGCCTCGAACTGGTACATCGACTTTCCGCCGACGACCGTGTCGCCGATCTGGTAATTCCCGGTATCATATAGTCCGATGATATCTCCGGCCACCGCCTCATTGACCGTCTCACGGTCATCCGCGAGGAACTGGGTCGTCTGGGTCAGTTTCACCGTCTTGCTGATCCGCGGAATGGTGACGGACATCCCCCGGTCGAATGCGCCGGAGACAATCCGGACAAATGCAATCCGGTCGCGGTGCGCCGGGTTCATGTTCGCCTGGATTTTGAAGATGAAGCCTGAGAATTCCTCATTCATCGGGTCCACATAGTCTTCGTTTTCCGTCAGACGCGGCTGCGGCTGCGGCGCGAATTGCAGGAATGTCTCCAGGAACGTCTGGACTCCGAAGTTGGTCAGAGCGCTTCCGAAGAAGACCGGTGTCAGTTCGCCTTTGGCAATCCGCGCTTTATCGAAATCGTTCCCCGCTTCGTCGAGCAGGAGCACATCGTCGACAGCTTGCCGGTAATAAGACGTTTCCGTCATGGCATTCGGGGCTGCGAGTTCTCCTTCTTCGTCCAGTTCGAGAAATCTGTCACCGCCTTCCGGTCTGGCCAATTCGATCCGCCGGTTGTATCGGTCGTAGATGCCTGCAAATTCTTTGCCCATACCGATCGGCCAATTCATCGCATACGATTCGATGCCGAGCACTTCCTCGAGCTCTTCCATCAGTTCGAGCGGTTCTTTCCCCTGCCTGTCCATTTTGTTCATGAACGTGAAGATCGGAATGCCGCGCATCCGGCAGACTTTGAACAGTTTGATTGTCTGCGGCTCGATTCCTTTTGCCGAATCGACCATCATGACGGCCGCATCGACCGCCATCAGCGTCCGGTACGTATCTTCACTGAAATCTTCGTGCCCCGGTGTGTCCAGGATATTGACGCGCTTGCCGTCATAATCGAACTGCAGGACGGAAGAGGTCACGGAGATGCCGCGCTGCTTCTCGATTTCCATCCAGTCCGACGTGGCATACTTGCCTGTCTTCTTCCCTTTGACGGTTCCGGCATCACGGATGGCGCCGCCGAAGTACAGCAGCTTCTCGGTCATCGTCGTCTTCCCGGCATCCGGGTGGGAGATGATCGCAAACGTTCTGCGGGATGCGATCTCTTCTTGCAGTGCATTCTTCATTAGATGTGCTCCTCATTTACGGGCAGAGGGGTCAATTGCCGATCAATCCTCTGCCAAACTTTTTTTCTGCTTCGTCCAGTGCAATCTCCGCATCCGAGTGCGGATATTTTGTCGATCCGATGATCTGGAAGTCCTCATGGCCTTTCCCTGCGAAAATGATGATATCCCCTTCGTCGGCAACTTCGATCGCATGGCGCACAGCCTGTTCACGGTCACCGATACAGGCATATCGGTCGTGGGTCATTCCTGCGGCAAGTTCGCCTGTGATCGAGTCATAGGCTTCATCGCGCGGATCGTCCGTCGTCAGGATGACATAGTCCGCCCTGGATGCTTTCTCGGCCATGATCGGTCGTTTCTTCCGGTCACGGTTCCCTCCTGTGCCGATGATGAAGATCAGTTTCTGCTCCGCGGTTTTGTACGGCAGCACGGCATCGATCGCCTTTTCGATCGCATCCGCCGAATGGGCATAGTCTACGTAGATTGTGAGCGGCAATTTCGTCTCGACACGTTCCATCCGCCCTTTGACAGGCGACAGGAATTCGAGCGGCCCGAGGATATCCGGGATGGCGAGCCCTTTCGCGTACAATGCCGTGATGGCAGCCAATGCGTTGGAAACACTGAACTCACCGATCATCCGCATATTGACAGGGAACTCCCCTTCCGGACATTGGAGAGTGAAGGATGTGCCGTCCGTCCGCAGATCGATATCTTTCGCCTTGAACATGGCATCCGCATGGATCCCGAATGTCAATACCGGGAATGCGGTCATCTCCTGCATCTTCAAATGCCACGGATCGTCCGCATTGACGACTGCGAATTTCCGCTGCGTGAGGTCTTGTCCGAGCTGCGCGAACAGCAGACCTTTTGCATTGCCGTAGTTCTCCATCGTGCCGTGGAAATCGAGATGGTCGTGTGTGAGGTTCATGAAGACGGCAATATCGAATTCAGTTCCGGCCAGCCTGCCTTCGATGAGACCATGGCTGGAGACTTCCATCGTCATCGTGTCGCAGTCCTCTTCTGCCGCCTGTGCGATCATCCGCTGCGTCGTCAGGACGTCCGCAGTCGTATTCTCCGTTTCATAGAGGACACCGTCCAGGTTAAAGCCGATGGTTCCCGAAACAGCAGACCGTTCGCCAGCACCCATGAGGATGCCGTGGATGATGTTGCTGACGCTGGTCTTCCCGTTCGTGCCGGTCACACCGATCATCGTCATCCGTTTCGAGGGGTAGCCGCACCAGCGTGCAGCCAGGAGACCGATCGCCCTTGATGTATTGTCCACGCAGACGACAGCCGTTTTCCCGGTATCCGCCTCGATGGGTTTCGAGGCGATGATGACACGTGCACCGGCGTCCGCAGCCTGCTTGGCATACTTGTGTCCATCCACTGTATAGCCTTCGATGCAGACGAATACCCCGCCTGCTTGGACGCCCCTTGAATCCGTCGTGAGATCGCTGACGTCTTCGGGCAGTTCCCCGATGATCTGTTTCACCGGCAGCACGGCCAGTAACTCGTTCGTATTCATAAGACTCCTCCGTTCCGTCATACCCGGCAGCGAGTATCCAATCGGACGGTATCTCTGCTGCCACTGCAGGCAATACACCCATTATACGTTTTTTTAGGCACGGCGTCATGGATGAATGACAGAAACCGAAAGAAAAAACCGCTGAGATCACTTGATCAGCGGTTTGATGTATTTCAATTTGCTGCCGTACGGCGGAAACGCAGCGCGCATCGGGATGGCTGTACTGCGATCCAGCATCGCCTTTTCATGGGTGAACACGTCGAAGCTCGCTTTTCCGTGATAATTTCCCATCCCTGACGAACCGATGCCGCCGAACGGGAGATGGATATTACCGACGTGCGAAATCGTATCGTTGATGCACCCGCCTCCGAATGGCAGCTGTTCCGTGAAGTAGCGGGCAGCCTGTTCGTTCTCCGTGAAGATATAGCCCGCGAGCGGTTTGGGGAGTTTCCGCATACGGCGGATCAGGTCACCCAGATTGTCATACATCAGCACAGGAAGGATGGGACCGAACAGCTCATCTTCCATGGAAGGGCTGTCGAAATCCGTATCGGCCAGAACGGTCGGCTCGATATACAGATCGGACCGGTCCGTGCGGCCGCCATAGCTGACGGACTGCCGTTCCTTCCCCAGGATGCCGTGCAGCCGGTCGAACTGCTTTTCATTGACAATCCGGCCATAATCATCGCTCGCCGACGCGTCTTTTCCGTAAAACCGGACGATCGCTTTCTCCAACTCACGCAAAAACGGTTCCCGGACGGACTGATGGACAGCGACATAATCAGGGGCGACGCACGTCTGGCCGGCATTGGAGAACTTCCCCCAGGCGATCCGCTCAGCCGCGGTTTTCAGGTCGGCGGTCTGGTCCACGACTGCCGGGCTCTTGCCGCCAAGCTCCAGCGTAACCGGCGTCAGGCGTTCCGCTGCCGCTTTCATGACGACTTTTCCGACTGCGACACTTCCCGTGAAGAAGATGGAATCGAACGGCGCGTGAATCAGTGCGGATGTCTCCTCTTTCGCTCCTTCTGCGACCCGGATATAGTCAGGCGGGAAGGAGGACTCCAGGATTTCGCGGACGACCGCTGCCGTTCGGGGGGATGACTCGGAAGGTTTCGCGACAATGCAGTTGCCGCCTGCGATCGCCCCGACGATCGGTTCCATGATGAGCTGGAACGGGTAATTGAACGGTCCGATGATCAGGACAGAACCATACGGCTCCCGCTCGACCCAGCTTTTGCCCGGCTGCAGATGGATCGGGGTCTTGGCGGCCTCCGGTTCCATCCACTCATCCAAGTTCTTCAGGACGTGTTTGATGCTCGACAGGACGAATCCGATTTCCGTGACGTACGCTTCGAACGGACTCTTCCGCAGGTCCTGGTAAAGCGCCTCCTCGATAGCCTTCTCCCGCGCTTCAATGGCTTCTTTCAGCCGGTTCAGCATCGCTTTCCGGAATCCGGCAGGACGGGTTGCCCCTGTAAAATAGAACTCGTGCTGCCGCTCGATCATCCGGCTGACATCCGCGTCTGTGAAATTCATGACTGCCACCCCTTTTCCAGAATGTTTCCTCCATCTTACCGGGAACGGAGCGCCTGCGCAAAAATTCCGTACTGTCCCGACACTAATATCAAAAATCGATTCAGCTGTCAATGACTCGAAAGGTACCCTTTCGGTCCGCATAAGTTCCGACAAAATACGCAGGTTATCAGGCGGTGCCGAATCATATACTGACAATATCAGCAGGCCGGCAGCCGGACAGACGGCAGCGGGACTAATGACATGATTTTAGCGAACACGTTTTAAGCATTCCGCCGTTGGGGTAAAGACAGCATACAAGCAGCCACAACTAAAAGGAGGAACTACACATGACAGCTACAGACACTTGGTGGGAAACGATCTTCGCAGGAAACTTGGAAATCGGACTGGATAAAGCACGGATGGACGAATTGGAAGAAGAGCATTTCCTCTATTTCAGAGACGAAGAAATCGACCACGAGGCAATGAACTGATTTTGACAGCGACCTTCATGCAGGGGACCTATGTAAAAGATCCAGGTACATAAAACAGCTTTTCTTTTCGCATCACGGAAAAAGAAAAGCTGTTTTTAATTTGGATGGCATGGTGTACCGGTCAGCCGGCAGGCGCCTCGATGCTCCTCCATAAGTACAATGCCGCATAACTGAGATAAGGCGACCAATCCGGAAACCGGGCGAGGATTTCCTGCTGGGTCGGTTTTCGATCCAGGGCCCAAAGGGTTTTCAGCGCATTCTGCAATCCGACATCCGCCGCCGGGAAGAGATTCGGGCGTCCGAGACCGAACATGAGGAACCCCTGGGCCGTCCAGGGACCGATCCCCCTGAGAGCGGTCAGCGCAGAGGTCACCTCAGCATCCGTCTTGTGCCGCATCGATTCCAGATCGATCGTTCCGTCGGCAATCGCTTGCGATAGGCCGATGACATACTCAGCCTTCCGTGTGCTGAACTGCAGCTCCCGGAGATCTGCGACTGTCAGCAACGCGGTCTGCTCCGGCGGCGGAAAACGCCAGACGCCGTCCTGCTGCAACCCGTATGTTTCCATGAATCGCATCAGCAGCACATTGGCGAACGAAAGATTGAGCTGCTGGTGGATGATACTTTTCACAAGTTCCCCGTACAGCGAAAAACTCCGGATGAGCGGCGTTCCTGCATGTACCGCAAATACCGGAACCAAGTCGGTATTTGCGAAATGGGCTGCGATGCCGTCGAGCGGTTCATCAAAATGAAAAACCCATCGGATATGTGCCAGCTGTTCTCCATTCAGCAGACCGCTGATCCGGAAAGAAGGCTCCCGGACAGTACCCGTCCCCTGTACAGTGACGAGATTCCCCTCTTCCATCGGAACCCTGACAAGACGCCCCTCCAAATCGACAGCATGCACCGGGTTGCCTGCGAGCCTTGCCAGCGCACTGTCGAAGTCGTAGGGGAACTTCAAATCGATTTCCACTGCCATCGCCACTCACTCCCAAAAAGCTTCTATGACGCTACAATACCACTCTTTCCCCTTCGATAACAGGGAACAATGCGAGCACCCGGTCCATCAGGAAGGTGCGCTTCGCCTGGCGCATATGACAATATGCACGGAAAGAGACCTCCCCTGTCTGCAGCACCGTGACTGTCCGTTTCGTGCACTGCCCGTCTTTCGCCCGGTAGATCATCACCATGCGCTCCCCGTTCAGCATCGCTTTCTCAAGTTGAACCCGCACATTCGTTCGCCTCCTCTTTCTTACGAGTATACCGAATGTACGTTCGTATGTAAAGAGAGGAAGGTCAGCTATGCCGAAAGAAATTTACAGATTGCAGGCTCCGGTCAGCAATACGTTTACGAACACAAAAAAACAGACCCTAGGCATCCGGCCTAATAGGTCTGTTTTGGAGAAGTATCGTTGTTCCGACAATACTTCCGAGGGTTTGGCACCCAATGATTCCGACTGGGCTCGAACCAGCGACCTCTACCCTGTCAAGGTAGCGCTCTCCCAGCTGAGCTACGGAATCGGGATTATGCAGTTGGCTCAACCGGCAGGTGTTTGAGGTAAACTGCCTGTCGCTAAGCACATTTATGATAATACCACGAGATTTCGAATGACGCAATGCCTTTTTGCAAAATAATTTTCCGTCGGTCGTTTTTCCGCTCCTCCAGGCAGACCGGAGCATACACTGACAGTACATATATCCATATAGAGGTGATAGCGATCGTCAGTATTGATGATTTTGATTTCCTGGCAGCCGGTGAATCCGGGCAGGCCGCCAAGCTCGCCGTGTTCGGAAGTGTCGTCTCCCTGATCGGTGATGCGATAACGACATACGCAGCCGCTCTCGCAATCGAAGAACAGAAGCAGTCCCCTGATAACAGCGAATTGCTGCAGGAGATGCGGGAGCTGAAGCAGCAGCTCACCGCAATGAGCGAGGAGATGAGGCACTCGAGGGGAGCAGCGGACAGGGACCGTTCGGCAGGCAGCAATAGGCGCCTCTGAACGGTCCCCGTTTTCAATTATTTGGACAGCTCGTCAAGCGCCAGTACTTTCAGTGACAGAAGTTCCTCCGGTGTCAGCCGGCTTTCCACTTTTTGAAGAAGTTCCTGTTGTTCTGCAGCGGTCATGCCGGACTGCGCTTGTTTCTGCATCTCCGCCAGCTCACTGACGCTGAATTTCTTCAGTACTGTGCGGGTGGCCTGTTCCTTTGTCTTGATAGGCAGTTTGCTCCGGTCTGCGGTTTTTGCGTCCTGCAGATAGGACTGGACGTCCGGATTGCTGTTCAGCTCCGCTTTCACGGAATCGAGCTGTCCAGATGTTTCCAGCTGGCTGGTCACTTCATTCATCGCTTTGTCGGCCAGCCAATTGGTGCCGAAGTAATAGGCTGCGGCGATGACAATAGCAAATAGGACGAGGACAGTGAATAACCTTCTGATCCATTTCACGGGTTTGTTCCTCCTTCTTCTTCTTGTATAACCAGACGTGTACCGTACTGATTAGTTTCAAAACACCCGCCCGATACGAGTATCAGACGGGTGTTAGTCATACGGTCAGTGCTTTCTGTTTGTTCTTCGAGATCAGCTGGATCGCGAACAGGATGATGAACAGCGCTAGACCGATGAAGTCGGTGTTCGTCTCCGGATAGATGAGCATCATGCCGGTCGCCGCCGTGATGATCCGTTCAATCCAATTGAGTTTGCGGTACCAGTATCCGATCAGCGCCGCTCCGATCGCGATCATGCCGACGATGGCGGTGGCGGTCACCCATATGATCTCCCACACACTCGCATCGATCATCAGCATCGCCGGATTGAAGACGAACATATACGGGATGATGAATGCCGCAATGGCGAGTTTTGCTGACGTGACCCCGGTCTTGATCGGGTCCCCGCCCGAGATACCGGAAGCAGCGAAGGCCGCGAGCGCAACAGGCGGCGTGATGTCCGCGATGATGCCGAAGTAGAACACGAACAAGTGCGCTGAAATCGCCACGACGACCGGTACGGGTGCGTTCGGAGTATCCAGCATCAGCAGGGTGATGATCGCCGGTGCAGCGATTGTCGACGTGATGACATAGTTCGCTGTCGTCGGCGATCCCATGCCGAGAACGATTGCCGCGAACATCGTGAAGATGAGCGTCAGCAGGATATTTCCTCCGGCTGCGCTGACGAGGCCGTTCGCGAGGCTGAGCCCAAGTCCGGTTTTCACAACGACACCGACGATGATACCGGCACATGCGGTAGCCGCAGCGACGGCCAGCGCTGTACGTGCACCGTCGACAAGCGCCTGGATGATATCCTTGAAACCGAGGCGCGTCTCTTTATTGAAGGCACTGACGATCAATGTCAGCACGATACCGAGCAATGCCGCTTTCATCGTGGGGATCCCGAGCAGCAGGAACACGATGATACCGATGATCGGCAGCAGCAGGTAGATTTTTTTCAGCGTCTCTTTCCGGTTCGGAATCTCTTCAGGACGCATGCCCTGCAGGCCGACACGCTTCGCTTCGAAGTGGGTCATGATCCAGATCCCTGTGAAATACAGCAGTGCCGGGATGGCGGCTGCTTTTGCAATTTCCCAATAGGTGACCCCGCCGATGAATTCAACCATCAGGAAGGCGGCAGCTCCCATGATCGGCGGCATGATCTGTCCGCCTGTCGATGCGGCTGCTTCGACGCCGCCTGCGAATTCCTTGCGGTAGCCGAGCTTTTTCATCATCGGGATCGTATAGGAACCGGACCCGACGACGTTCGCAACAGAACTTCCGGAAATCGTCCCCTGCAGGGCACTCGAGAAGATTGCAACCTTCGCCGGTCCGCCTGTCAGTTTTCCTGCGAGGACGACTGCCAGGTCATTGAAGTAGTTCCCGACCCCTGTCTTGACGAGGAATGCCCCGAACAGCAGGAACACGAAGATGAATGTCGCCGACACGCTGATCGGAGTTCCGAGGATCCCGTCCGTCGTGAAGAACATGAGCTGGACGAGATTATCCAGGTTCTGCCCGCGGTGGGCGAGGAAGCCCGGGAAGTACGGTCCGAAAAACGCATAGACGAGGAAGACTGCCGAAATGATTGTGATCGGCAGGCCGACTGCCCGCCGTGCCGCTTCCATTGTCAGCAATACGGCCAGTGTGCCGACGATCAGGTCGAGATCGGACACACGGCCTACGCGCAGGACAAGTTCGTCCATGTTGAGCGGCCAATAGAGTCCGACGCCGATTGCCAGAAGTGACAGTATCACATCATAGAACGGCACTTTGTTACGCCGTACGCCACCTTTCTTCGTAGCAGGGAACAGCAGGAAGATCAGGGACAGCGCGAACCCTAAGTGGATGGAGCGCTGGATATAAGCCGTGAACGGTGTTCCGATAGATGTATAGAGCTGGAATAACGAAAATGCGAGCAGACCGAAGAATACGACTTTGCCGAGCAGGCCGGCCAAATTTCTCGTATTCGACTCCGGGTCAAATTTCTGCAGCAGTTCGAGCTGTTCTTCTTCCGTCAGCGTGTCGAACCGCTCGTCGTTCGGATCGGTGATCGGATCTGCTTTTTTCTGTTTAGTACGCTTTGCCATTCAGCCTGGCTCCTTTCCATAGTTCATATAACGTTAATTTTTCCACACGGAATTCGTACGAATGGCCGCGTGCCAGCACGGATTTCAAATCCGTCTCTTTCCCCTGATAGCGGAACGCCAATTGGGCATCCACGTCTCCGACATATAATATGAACGAATCGATCACTTTGTCTTCATATGTAAGTGTGTATATGCCATCTTCTGTTACAGACAGTGACTCGCCTTCTTCTGCATATGCAGGAAGACCGATTCCGACGTCTTCGTACTGCATCGTCAGGAAACGGATGGACCCATCAGACTGCAAATTGTATGTTTCAAACACATTCGTCAGGAAGATCGAGTGGACGTAGCGGATCTGGAATTCCGTTTCATCGCCAACCGGCGCATACACGATCTCCGGATGCTCTGTCCTCGTTTCCGTGAAGGTGAATGCCTGTTTGACAGGCAGGTTCCAGACAGCGAGTCCTGCCAGCAGTAATACGGTCAGACCGAGCGGGATCATCCATTTTTTCATCCGCTCACCTCTTTGGAATCCGTTTCCGGAATGACGAATGGGACGGCAGAAGCAGCTTTCGCCTCACCGTCCCGTCACGACATCCGATTATTTTTTCACTTCATCGAAATACTTCTGTGCACCCGGGTGAACCGGTATGCCGATTCCATCGAGCCCGGTTTCAGCCTTGATCAGCTTTCCTTTTGCATGCTGCAGCTTCGAAGCGTTATCGTAGACCGCTTTCGTGATTTCATATGCCAGGTCTTCCGGCACGTCGTTCTTGATCGCAAGCATCGCCCCTACAGATACTGTCGGTGTGTCTTTCTCAAGGCCGTATGTTCCGGCCGGAATCACTTCTTTTGCATAATACTGGTATTTGCTGATCAGTTCATCCGCTTTGTCGTCTTCTACCGGCACGACAAACACTTTCGCTACTGCATTCAGTCCTTCAACAGCTCCTGTCGGTGTACCGGCAGTGATGAACGCTGCATCAATCTGGCCTGCCTGCAGGCTTTCCTGGGACTCCCCGAAGTCGAGGTTCTGCGGCTTGATATCATCCATTGACAACCCGTGGATTTCCAGGAGTTGTTCTGCGTTCGCATACGTACCGGATCCCGGTGCGCCGACGGACACTTTCTTGCCTTTCAGATCGTCGAATGTTTTGATACCTGTCTTATCCAGAGTGATCAGCTGAACAGTTTCCGGATAGAGTGCGCCGAGTGCAGAGACGTTATCGACTTTGTCGCCTTCGAACATCATTTTGCCTTCAGTCGCATAGTACGCGATATCGGTCTGGACGAATGCGATTTCCGCATCTCCATCTTTCAGTGCCGTCATGTTGGCTGCCGATGCCTGTGAGACTTCAGCAGACGTTTTGACGCCTGTATCTTTTTCAATGTTCTCCGCAATCGCGCCGCCGAGTGCATAATACGTCCCCTGCGTGCCGCCTGTCAGCAGGCTGAGGAACTTGTAGTCCTTGCCGCTGTCCGAGTCTCCGCCTTTAGCGTCTCCATCTTTCGCATCCTCTTTGTCGGACCCGCATGCAGCCAGCGCCATGACAGCGACCAGCATCAATGCGATGAGACCAAATAATTTCTTTTTCATTCAATGACCCCCTATTTCTCTAGTAGTTCGGTAAACTCTATAATAGCATGTAAGCGGGTTCAATTGTCAATATTTTTCAGAACATAATAATAGTTGAAACCGTTTTCATTCTGAATACAGAAAAAATCATTGCCCGATTGACGGAAACAATGATCTTTCGCTGTATGGTGCTTATACTATTTCTTCTATCTCTTCATTAAATATAATCCCTTTTCACTTCGCGGCATCCTTGACATCATCGAATGTCAGGCCGGCCTCCTCGAGATCACGCGATCGGTGGGCAATGCGCGCAGCGGCACACGAAGCGACACTTGCGACAAGATCATCGAGGAACGTGTTGCAGTGGTCCCCTTTTTCCGTATCCAGTTCATTGATGATGCCGATTTTGTTCTTATCCAGATGGCCGAATGTCGTGACAGCGATCGAACCGTATGTGAATACCGCGCCGAGTGCGATCGTTTCATCCACGCCGAACAGTCCTTCGTCCGATTCGACAATCTCCTGGAGCGGTGAGGACAGTTTTTTCTGTTCACACAGTTCGTCCAATTCGACGCCGACAAGAATCGCATGCTGCAGTTCCCTCTTCCGCAGTACATTGACGACCGAATCGATGCATTGTTCAAGTTTCAGTTCCTTATGGTACGGCACCTGCATTTCATAGACGATCTTAGCGATATCCCCGATCTGCACACCGCGCCGCTCCAATGCTTCCAGCGTCGCTTTGGCGATCACTTCCGAGCGTACTTTGCTTTCCCCTTCGAACATGTCCATCCATCCCTTCCTGTCTGTCGATTCACCATTTCAATGTGGTTCTGCACATTATACCCTCTTCCAAACGTATGATACAATTCTTTGTAACAGTACAAGACAGGAGGAAGTTTGATGAATCACGGCAAAATCCATGACATACAATTTTTCAGCGAGGCACTTCAGGAGGAAATGGAACTGCTCGTCTACCTTCCGTATAATTATACACCCCTTCTTAAATATTCCGTCTTGTTCGCTTCCGACGGCAAGGACTATTTCCAGTACGGGCGGATCGGCAAGGTCATCGATACGTATTTGAGCAGTGAGGAAATCGAGAATGTGATTGTTGTCGGCATTCCTTATAAGTCCGTTTCCGAACGGCGCCGGATGTATCACCCGGACGGGGACCGGCAGAAAGATTATATCCGTTTCCTGGCGCACGAACTTGTGCCCTATATCGACGAGCACTATCCGACCTATCAAATCGGAGGGGGCCGGGCGCTGATCGGTGATTCACTTGCCGCGACGGTCTCCCTGCAGACAGCACTGCAGTATCCGAATTGTTTCAGCCGCGTCATTCTGCAATCGCCCTATATTGACGGTAAAGTACTGGATGCCATCGAAAACGCGAAATCTCCGCAGACTTTGTCGGTCTATCACATCGTCGGTGAAGGAGAGACCGAAGTTGCGACGACAGCGGATGGCACCCAGGATTTCCTGACACCGAACCGCGAGGCAAAAAAATTATTCGAGAATAGAGGATTTCCTTACTTCTACGAAGAATTCAAAGGGGAGCATACATGGAAATACTGGCAGCCTGACGTACAGAGAGCTGTCAAAATGGTATTTGGCCAATAACCAATCGGACAATTGGCAACAATTCTGCTATACTGGAAAACAGTAGTGCAGTTACTTTCCTAAGGAGGTTTTTCACATGAAGTATGGAGTTGTTGCATTTCCTTCAAAACAATTGCAGGATTTGGCGAATGGTTACCGAAAACGCTATGATCCCCGCTATTCAAAGATCACTCCTCACTTGACACTGAAAGAGGTGTTCGAGGCGGACGAGCGGGAAATCCGCCAAGTCGCCGAAGCGATCCGCAAAGTGGCGAAAACACATAAGCCGTTTGAACTCAATGTCGGGAAAGTGAGCACCTTCGCCCCAATCACCAATACGATATACTTTAAAGTGGATCCGAACGAGGAGCTCACCTCATTGCATGACGCACTGAACGGGGAAGACTTTTTCGGCGGCGCGCCAAAATACTCGTTTGTTCCCCACATCACAATCGCTCAGGATCTGACATCCGGCGAGCATGATGATATTATCGGCCAGCTCAAGATGATCGGAGCAGATCATTCTGAAACAATTGACCGCTTCCACCTCCTGTATCAGCTGGATGACGGCTCATGGACTGTCTATGAAACATTCCATCTGCAAGAGGGAAACTGATTTGTACGAGATCATGATTGCTGCGTCGGAACAGGAACGGGAAGCCGCGTTCACTGTGCGGAAGAAAGTGTTTGTCGAAGAACAGGGCGTACCGCTGTCCCTGGAACTTGATGACTTCGATGAAACCGCCTCACATTTCGTAGTCCGGGACGGCAGCAAGGCGATTGCTGCCGGCCGGATCCGCAGTACGTCCGATGCGGTCGGAAAAGTGGAGCGCGTCTGTGTACTGAAGGAATACCGGGGAAAACACCTCGGCAATCTGATGATGCACGCACTGGAAGAACACGCGAAAGAGACAGGCATGAGCAAAATCCTGCTGAACGCCCAGTCCTACGCAGTTCCCTTCTACGAGAAACTCGGCTATACCGTGACGTCACCGGAATTCATGGATGCGGACATTCCGCACCGTGCGATGGAGAAGACGATCGACACAGCAGAATAAACGACGTAAAAGGCCCCGTTCCGAAGAACGGGGCTTTTTATTGAGCTCATTCAGTCAGGCGTATTCATTCACAGCGATCCCTTTTCCGACAACAATCGCTACTTCCTTTGAAAGCGCAGCAGGATTCGGCCGGATGAATCCGTTCTTCACGGGCGGCAATGGCTGTCGGGGTACTGCCGGCTCATCAGACTCGCGTTCCAGCTCTTCCGTCATACGCTCTTCACGTCTGTGGATTTTTTGCCACTCGTCAAATTCCGTCTTCAATTTGACGGCTTGCACTCTGTCGATATAAGCGAAGTTCGGAGAGGCATTCTCCATGCGGTTCGCGTAGATTTGTGATTGGATCGGCTGGATCGGCAGTTGGTACCCCATTGCCCGCACCTTCTTTCGTTCAAGTCTATAAATAGGTTAAGATACTATACCCGTTCTCCCGAATCTCTAAACCTAGTTATATTATTTCCCCAGCATCCGCTGTATGTCAGCGATATTCACCGGCTGACCGCTTGATACGAGCGAATTGACCAGTTCGTCTTCCAGATGAGGCGGCACCTGCTTGTTTGCGAGCGCTCCGACATTCTGGATAATCTTCCTGACCTGGCGTTCGTCTTTGAAATCCGCGTATTGGATGGCATTCGCAAGTGCGAACACTTCTTCCATCGGCACGCCGGTTTTAGACTCGATTTTTTTGAAGAAGGAGTCATTCATACTCCCGGTTCCCCCTCTCGATTAGCAGAACGTACTGCCGACAATGATCAGCAGGATGAACAGAACGACAAGCAGCACGAACGTCGAGCCGCCTCCCTGGCCGCATCCGCGGTCCTGGTACGCATCATAACGCGGGCCGCCATAGCAATAATTTCCGAACATAGGAAAGTCCCCCCTCTCTTCACTGTATCCTATGCAGCGGATGAGCAAAGAGGGCGGGACTTTTGCATATTTTTTAATTTCCCTTTGTATCAAATATTGCCTTTCGCTTTGAACAGCAGGGATGCGATGAAGCCGAATACGATCGCTGCGCTGATTCCGGAGCTTGTCACTTCGAACATTCCGGTCAGGACCCCGATGATGCCGTGCTTTTCCGCCTCGGCGAGCGCGCCGTGTGTGAGGGCATTGCCGAATGACGTGATCGGGATTGTTGCCCCGGTGCCTGCGAAGTCGATCAGCGGTTCGTATAAGCCGAACCCATCCAGTATGGATCCTGCGACCACCAGCGTACAGAGCGTATGGCCCGGCGTCAGCTTCCCTACATCCATGAGCAGCTGCCCGATCACACAGATCAGGCCGCCGACAATAAAGCTTGTTATATAGATGGACAGCATGCGCAATCCCTCATTTCATTTCAATTTCCACTGCGTGTGCGATGCAGGGGATCGTTTCGCCCTGCTGATATGAAAGCGGTGACATCAGCGATCCTGTTGCAATCAGGAGCACCCGTTTGTATTGGCCGGCGAGCAGTTTGTCGTAGACTTCCGAGAAATAGACGGACGCCGAGCAGCCGGAACCGCTCGCACCGGCGAGAAACTCGGGATGTTTGCCGTAAAATTCGGCACCGGCATCCCGGAACGTGTGGGACACATCATATTCCCAGCGATCGAGCAGTGTCTTGAACAATTCAAAACCGATCTTCCCCAGGTCTCCGGTCATGACGAGATCGAAATCTTCCAATTTACGGCTGTGCCCTTCCAAATGGCGTTTGAACGTATCTGCCGCTGCCGGTGCCATGGCGGCACCCATATTGAGCGGATCGGTCAGTCCCAGATCGACGACGGTGCCTATCGTGCCACAAGTGATGACAGGGGCTCCCGAAATGTAGGGAACGACAGCTGCTGTCCCGGCGGCAGTCGCCGTCCATTGTGCGGTCGGTCCTTTTTGGCTGCCGTACTGGAGCGGATAGCGGAATTGGCGTTCGATCGCATTATGCTGGCTTGCAGATCCCGCAACTGCCAGTTCCGATATACCGGCCTCGGTCAGCAGTGCGGCCATCAGTAATGTGGATACCGATGTCGCGCAGGCGGAAAACATACCGATGTAAGGGATACCGACAGATCCGGCCGCAAAGTTGGATGGTGTCATTTCGTTGACCAAGTCGCCGATCAGCAGAAACTCCGCGTCCGATGGCGTTTTATCCACTTTGGATAAAGTGATTTTGATCGATTCCTCCATCATTTTGGCGTGCCCCTGCTCATTCGTCTTCAAATCGCAGCGCTCATCCTCGTACTGCTTATCCGCGAATTGCGCAAACGGGCTCTTTTTCGTCTCCAGCGGTCCTACCGTCACGCCGGTCGATGCAATGACCGGTTTGGAGGGGAAGCTGAGCAATCCTCGTTTGTTCACCATGACACCACTCCTAACGCGACTAAAATCGATTTGATGAGAGCGACGGCAAATGCCGAGAAGACTCCGAACAGGATGACCGAGCCCGCCAGTTTGAACATATTGCCGCCCACGCCGAGGACATAGCCTTCTGTCCGGTGCTCAATTGCGGCGGAGACAACCGCGTTCCCGAATCCAGTGATCGGGACCGCGCTTCCAGCGCCGGCGAATTGAGCAAATTTCTTATAGATACCGAAACCGGTCAGCAGCATGGAAAGGAAAATCATCGTCGCGACTGTCGGATTGCTGGCGGTCCGTTCCGTGAAATTGAAGAAGGTTATATAGAACAATGCAATAAATTGAGCGACCAGACAGATAAAACCGCCTGTGATGAATGCTTTCAGACAGTTTTTCAGATAAGGGGTCTTCGGTGTGATCTGCTGTTCCAGCTGCTGGTACTTTTTTTCATCCATCAAGTCTCTTCCTTTACTAACGAGCTGATTTTTTTCATCTTTTTTGTATAGTGCTCCGTGTCTTTCTTATCGATCAGTTTGTTCGTTTCCAGCAGCACTTTGCTGTCGGCGGACACAGTGACCTTCATGCCGGGGTACATCTTGCGGAACTTCTTTTCCACTTCCTTGGCGATCTCCCTCTTATTGAACCGGTCGAACGTGTTGACCCGCAGTCCTGCAATCAGACGGTCATCGTGGATCAGCAGAACAGCATTTTTAATGCGCGGATCGTCTTTCAACACGTTTTCTGCCTGCTGCCCATCCTCGGATGTCGTATTGACGGTCTTGTAGCCGATATCCGTCGAGCAGCCTGCCAGGAGACATAGAACAAACACCAGCGGCAGCCATTTTCGCATGCCCATCCCCTCCTTTTTCCTCCAGTATGTCTGGTTCGTTGCGAATCTATTCACATATGTACAGGTGCCCTGTCAGAAGGCGCCAGTCCGCCATAAGGTATAAGGAACAATCGAAAGGAGGAAATGATTCATGAGTTGTGGATGTGGAAAGAACGAAAACCAAGGGGATAAGGTGTCACCGACGCACGGTCATTGTGTATGCGAGGCAGTTCGTTTCATCAAACGGCTGCAGGATACCCACCAGGACGACGACTGCTTCGACTGCGACACGGACTGTTTCATGCGGCCGCTCGGCAGTTTGGTGAGCCCTGCCAACGAGCGCTTCAACACACGGGTGTTTTCATTGCTGACGGAAGATGGTGACTTCTTCAAGGCTATGTACCGTCCTGCAACTGTGACACCGGCCGGAAGCCGTTCAGGTACAGTCACACCGCCAAACACATGCTTCTCGGTATTCTTCCGGGTGCAGAACATCTTCGACGACTGCTGTGCAACATTGATGGTGCTTGAGCCGAGGGATGCCAACGGTCCCGTCAATCTGTTTGACTGCGGCAAACTCTGCTTGGACCGTTTGTGTCCGGTCACGGAATTCCGTGCGACAAAGTCCTGCATCACCGTCGACCTGAACTGCTTCTGTGCAATCCAGTGCATCACGGATACGTACGTGACGCAGTGCCCGCCTGCAACAACGTAACAGCCGCTTCCCGCGGATGCTGAAAGAAGACTGCCCACGCGGCAGTCTTTTTTTTGCATACAAAAAAACTCCGGACGGGGATGTCCGAAGTTCGCAATATGCATCAGTCTTCACCTGAATGGCTGGCCTTTCCAGAACACCTCTTCGATCGTCCGCAGATCGAGCGTGCGGATCTCTTCGAGTGACTGGCTCTCTTCCGTCACTTCGACAGCGATCTCGGAACCCGACAGGCCTACGATCCCTCCTGTCAGCAGCTGTCCGTTCACGAGGAACTGAAGCGGCCTGTATGCGGTCCGGGGAAACGGTTCAGCCAAGTACCGGATCTTGCGGACGACTTCACTGTCCTCATAGAAATCCGCCGTCTGGCTTTTTACGGCGGACGCTTCCGATTCATCTTCCAGTTTTTTGTCCGTTTCCGGTTCTGGTTCAGGTTTCCAGTAAATTGTTGTGCTCTCCTCTTTCTCGATCTGCACAACCGTCGTCAACGGCGGTCCGTCTATGAACAGCAGCGGGGCACGGAGTGAAATTGCCGCCACCTCCTTTACCCGTATAGTATGCAATGGGCGGAAAGAGGTGAAAAAAACTTAAAGCTGGCTGATGAAGGCCGTTGCAAGTCCCAGGTAGATCAGAATACTGATCAGGTCATTCAGCGTTGTGATGAACGGGCCCGATGCTACCGCCGGGTCTATATTCATCTTGTGCATGAAGAGCGGGATGAACGACCCTGAAATGGTCGCGGCAAAGATCGAGACGAAGATTGCAGCCCCGACGAGCATTCCGATGACCAGTTCGCCTTTCCAGAAAAAGATCAGGCCGATGACGAACAGTCCGCAGATAAGCCCGGTGATGATTCCGGTCCCCGCTTCCCGGATCAGAAGCTTGAATTTGCTCTCCTCTTCGATATCCCGGGTGGCGATTCCGCGGACAGCCACCGCCAGCGCCTGTGTTCCACTGTTTCCGGCAGTGCCGGCAATTAGCGGGATGAAGGCGGCCAGCAGTGCAACTTGTGAAATCGTATCCGTGAACATGTCGATCAAGTTCGCTGTGATCATCCCGAGCACCAGCAGGACAATCAGCCACGGAACCCTTTTTTTGGCAGCAGAAAACGAATTTTTGTCGAACGTATCCATATTGGATACCCCGGCCAGTTTCGAATAGTCATCCGATGCTTCTTCTTCCAGGACGTCAAGTACGTCATCGACTGTGACGATTCCGAGGATATGCTGCTGGAAATCGACGACAGGCACGGCCAGTAGGTTATAGTCCTGTGTCGTCCTTGCGACGTCTTCCTGATCGTCGGAAACGAGTACACTGACGACCCGCTCGTTCATGATCGAGCTGATCAGTACGTCCTCTTCGGAAGTGATCAGGTCCCGGAGTGAGACGACACCTGTCAGCACATTATCATCATCCACGACGAACACATAATAGATTGTTTCCGCACTCGGCGCCTGGATGCGCAAAATATTCATGGCGGACCGGACCGTGGAGTTCTGCGGAATCGTTACATACTCCGTCGTCATGATGGAACCGGCAGTATACTCCTCGTAATGGAGGAGCTCTTTGATCTGCGAAGCCGCCTCATTGTTCATCAATGTCAGATAACTGACGCTCTGCGCCTTATCGAGTTCTTTCAGGACATCGACCGCGTTATCCACAAACATGTAGGAAATCATCTCTGCGGCATACGTCGCCTCCATCTCCTGAAGGAACTCTTCGTATTCATCTTCCTCAATTTCACTTGTCTCGAAGATCTCCGCCATTTCTTTCGGCGACAGGAAATAGTACATGACTTTACGCAGTTCCGGACCGGCTTTTTCATAGAAAACTGCCCGATCATATGGGTGCAGCAGTAAGTACTCATCGCGGAATGCTTTGATGTCCTGCTGTTCCAGATCCTCCCTCAGCTTGGTTTCATCGAAATCCACTTCTTCTCTGCGGTCTTCTGTTGTTTCCATGGCTGCACCTTCCTTCTTCTTCGCTGTATACCCTGTCTCCTGTATACTCAGCAGTATAGGGCGGATACTAACTGAAAAGGAGTGTTTCTCATGTACGATATTATCGGAGATATCCATGGATGCTATGCAGAATTGGAGGAGCTGCTGAGCACGCTCGGCTATTCGTTCCATGATGGCGTACCGAACCATCCGGATGGCCGTTCACTTGCCTTCGTCGGAGACGGCATGGACCGCGGCCCCGACTCGCTCAGTGTCATGAATCTGCTGTTTGCACTGCAGGACAGCGGACAGCTCCATTATTCCCCGGGAAATCATTGCAACAAACTGTACCGATATGCCAAAGGCAACAATGTGCAGCAGACGCACGGTCTTGAGACGACAGTTGCCGAACTCGACAATCTTCCACCAAACGAACGGCGCCGCGTCCTCACAAGATACCGCAGGTTCTATGAAGCTCTTCCCCTTTACCAGGAACTGGATGAAGGCAAGCTGATCATCGCCCATGCCGGCCTCCCGGAAAGGATGATCGGCGCGAAGCCATCCGGTGCGATGAAAACGTTCGTTCTGTACGGGGATATCACAGGCGGCACCTTGCCAGACGGGCGCCCGATCAGACGTGACTGGGCCGCCCATTATTCAGGCGGCCCATGGATTGTATATGGTCATACGCCGGTCCGGAGCCCGCGCTTTGCCGGACACTCCGTGAATATCGACACGGGCTGTGTGTTCGGCGGCATGCTGACAGCACTGCGCTGGCCGGAACTGGAAATCGCAGCCATTCCATCCCGGCAGCCGTTTCAGCCGGAGAAATTCTCGGAGTTCCCTTCTTGAACCCGGACAGCCTTCGCCAACAGGGATTCCATGTCTTCCGGCAGCGCACTCGTATAGGTGACTGACCGGTGTTCCGTCGGATGGACGAATGATACCGCCGCGCAATGGAGCGCCTGGCGGGGCAGCAGGCTGCACGGACCGCCATACAGGTCATCGCCTATCAGCGGATGGCCGATATGCGCCATATGCACCCTGATCTGATGGGTCCTTCCTGTGTACAGCCGCAGTTCCGCTGCCGTGAACGGTTCTCCGTCAACGAGGAACCGGCCCGTCACACGGACATCCGTCCTCGCGTATTGGCCGTCAGGACGGACATCTCGTTCGATGATGCTGCCGTCTTTCCTGCCGATCGGTTTTTCGATCCGAAATTCATCACCGTTTAAAAATCCGCTCACAAACGCAGTATACCACCGGTCCATCCCTGTCTGCTGCATCTGGCAGCTCATCAGGTGATGGACATGGCGGTTTTTTGCGATGCAGACGAGCCCCGATGTATCGGTATCCAGCCTCGTGACGACATGCACGGTTGCATGGTGGCCTTCCCGTACATACTTGCCTGCCACTAGATTCGCCAATGTCCCTGAAGGCTGGTTGCGAGAAGGGATCGTGCCCTGGCCGGCCGGTTTGTCGAGGATCAGCAGAGAATCGTCCTCATGCAGGATTTCGAGTATGCCATCTTCAGGCGTCAGTCCCGCGGCCATATCTTCCGGCGGGAATTCGATGACGACTCTGTCCCCTGCCGAAAGCATGTGACGGACCGTCCGTTCTTCACCGTTGACCGTTATTGCACCGCCGCTGTATTTGACAGCTGTCACCGCGCGTTTCGACAGCGCCTGCATGCCGAGGAATTCCCTCAGCTGCATCGGCTGCTCTGCAGTGAATGCCAATGTGAGCGGAGATTGCTCAGTTCTCTTCATCACTCGCGACAAATGACTCGGACACACGTTTCCAGAACGGGAATGGGCGGAACCGTGCAAAGGAGATCTTTTCCTTCGATACTTTGTATTCGATCGATTTCACGTCTTTCTGCAGCAGCTGCAGATGATCGACAGTCACCATGAAGTCAGGTCCTTTGACAGGTTTCAGCAGGCACGAATGGTGTGCCGGCAGAACGAGCGGCGAACCGACAGTCCGGAATACCCGATTATTGATGGAGGCCATTTCGGTCAGCTGCATGCATGACAATGACGGGTGGAGGATCGCTCCGTTCAGCGATTTGCTGTAGGCAGTCGAACCTGACGGCGTCGACATGCAGAGTCCGTCTCCCCGGAACCGTTCGAAGTGGGCGCCGTTCAGTTCCACATCCATGACGAGTGTCACTTCCGGTGATTTGATGGTCGACTCGTTCAGCGCAAGGTAGGTCGCCGTCTCCTCCGAATGGGTATAGGTGATCTCCACTTCGAGCAGCGGATATTGAACGACATGGAAATCTTTCCGCGCGATCATGATGACCAGCTTCTCGATCTCTTCCGGTTTCCAGTCCGCATAGAAACCGAGGTGGCCGGTATGGATTCCTACAAATGCGGTCTCCTTGACGCGATGGACGTATTTATGGAACCCATGGAGCAGGGTGCCGTCCCCGCCGATGGACAGGACGATTTCCGGCTCGACGTCATCATAGGTCAGCCCGAATTCCGTCAAATAGTCTTTCGCATCCGACATCAGCCGGTTCGACAGTTCGTCGCCGCGTGATTCAATAGCGAATTTCATGTGTCTGCATCCCCTTTCCATGAGGTATCTTGAATATCCCGCCGCTCCGTCTCCTTGAACGAACTGAAGTAGGATTGGGCTTCGTGGATTTCGTCGCGGATCAGTGACATTTCCTCATCCAGCCGGAACGCCGCTTCTGCAGCCCCTTCAAGCCGCTGGCGGATGACGTCCGGGAGCTCCCCCTGATACTTGTAATTCAGGGAGTGCTCGATCGATGCCCAGAAATTCATGGCAAGCGTCCTGATCTGGATTTCCGCGAGCACCGATTTCTCACCATGGATCGTCTGCACGGGATAGGAGATGATCATATGATAGGAACGGTACCCGCTCTTCTTCTTATGCGATATGTAATCACGTTCTTCGACAATCTTCATGTCTTTCCGCTCACGGAGCATATTGACAACGGCACCGATGTCATCGACGAACTGGCACATGATACGCAGACCTGCAATGTCCGGGACTTCTTCGGCCAGTTCTTTGGAAGGCTCGAAAGGAATCCCTTTTTCAAGCGTCTTGTCATAGATGCTTGCGAGCGGTTTCAGACGTCCGGTCACAAATTCGACTGGCGCATGCTGATCTTCGAGTTTGTACTGATGCCGCAGCCCTTTCAACTTCACTTTCAGCTCCACGACAGCCTGCTTATAGGGAGCCAGAAAATCATTCCACATCCTCATCAGAGACGCCTCCCTTTCCCTCTTCAGCCCATCGCCTGCAAGGTGTTCGCAAACTCCTGCTCAACCGCAAGGACAAAGGCTTCTCCATAATTCCCGTTGCCTTCGATATTGAAAATCAGCATCGTCAGTTCTTCTGTGAAACCAGCCAGGCGGATGGTTGAATCAGCGCAATCCAGCACCGGGTCCTTCCCGCTGTCTGCCAGTTTTTGCATGAGCGGCCAGACAGTCTGTGCCAAGTGGAGATAGACGTAGTCTTCCCCGTCTTCGAACAAGTAGACGAATGTCCCTTCGTCCGTGTCGGTTATCATTTTGCCGGAAGGCTTCGTGCCGAGCCGTGCTGCCGGCCCGTCAAAATTGAAAATGACGGTACCATCCTTCATATATCCTTCTGTCACCCGATATTGTATACGCACAAGCTTATCTTCCCTTCCCTAATGTTCAGTACTGCTAGTTTACCATAGAGTCCCGGCGGATGCAGTCGGGATTGTGCTTTCCATCTTGAAATTGATATACTGAAATCACAACAGTTCGGCCACGGAAGAACACGCACCCTGAAAGGATCGATACGTATGGATACGCAGATGATTCGTACACTTTTTGAACTGAATTCCCTGCAGACGCTGGGGGCCGTCCGTTCAGCCGCGGAACCCGGAGCGGCGAATACGGATTTCTTCCAGACGCTGCTGACAGAGATGGGAGGAGAGCCGTCCGTCACGGATGCCCTCTCAAGTTTCTCCGCGACAGCCCTCGGAAGCCTGCAATCACCTACTGGCACTCTTCCGTTTTCATTCAGCCCGGCGCCGTCCGTGCAATCACCTGCAGATGCTGTCCAGCTGATCGACCGCGCGTCTGCCAGCCGCCCGCCCCTTGCCTACCCGGGCGGCAGCAGTCGGCTGGATACGGCCTATTCGCCGCTGATCGACAAGGCGGCCAAGCGGCATAATGTGCCTTCTGCTCTGATTGCAGCAGTCATCAAGCAGGAATCGGGTTTTAATAAGGATGTCGTCAGCTATGCAGGCGCACGCGGTCTCATGCAGCTCATGCCGGGCACAGCCAGATTCCTCGGCGTGCAGGATGCGTCGGATCCTGAGCAGAACATCATGGGCGGCGCGAAATACCTCCGTCAGATGCTCGATCAATTCGACGGCGATCTCACCTTATCTCTCGCTGCCTATAATGCCGGACCCGGCAATGTGCGGAAGTACGGAGGAGTCCCGCCGTTCCGCGAAACGCAGAACTATGTCACGAAAGTGATGCACAACTATGAGACCTACAAAGCCTGACAGCCGAGGCCGGGCGGAAGCGATTTATTTGTGAATGCTCTGGGTCGTTGCTAAAATGGACGTACAGAGTGACAACAAAGGAGAATGACATTCATGACACGAAAACCTTTGATACCTTACGAGGAGATCGGTGAAGCACGTTTGTCGGAACTCATCGACCGGTTCTACGCAAAAGTCGCGGTTCATCCGGACTTGGCGCCTATATTCCCGGACGACCTAACTGAAACAGCCCGCAAGCAGAAACAGTTCCAGACCCAGTACTTGGGCGGACCGAATTTATATACCGAAGAACACGGACACCCGATGATGAAAGCCAGGCACATGCCGTTCCCCATCACACCTGAACGCGCACAGGCCTGGCTCGCGTGCATGAAGGAAGCGATGGATGATGTCGGACTCGAAGGACCCCTTCGCGAGATCTATTACCAGCGTCTCGTCCTCACTGCCAATCATATGGTGAACCGGAGCGGGGAGGGAGATCAGTGAATCATCGCACACTTGCAGAAGCGGAACACGGACAGCTGACAAGCCCCCGCCCGATCGAACTGTATGTATTCCTGGACCCGCTCTGCCACGACTGCTGGGCGCTCCAGCCGATCCTGCGCAGGCTCCAGGTCGAGTATGATCGGTATTTCACATTGAGGATCGGCCTGCTCACCTCCCTCCCGAAGATGAATTACAATGTTACCGCAATCGAGGAGGATGAGGGGACCGATGGCCGCGATCCGCTGGCGAAGTCCCATCCCGCATTCCCGAGCATCGCCATCAAAGCCGCGGAATTCCAGGGGAAACGCGCCGGATTCCGTTTTTTGACCAAGCTGTTCGAATACTCTTTCCTGAAGTCGCGCAATGTGAAATCATTCCCAGTCCTCGTCGAGATCGCCGAGAAGCTCCAGCTGGACAAAGAAGAATTCATCAGTGATTTCTTCTCTCGCAATGTGCTCCAGTCGCTGCAGGTCGATCTGCACTTGGCGAAAGAGATGGAAGTGGAAAAATCCCCGACATTCGTCTTCTTCAACGAAAATATCGAGGACGAGGGATTGATGGTGGACGGCTCCTACAGCTATGACATCTATGAACAGATCCTTGAGGAGCTGTCAGGTACAGCGATCGAGCGGGAATGCGCCCCTTCATTGGAAGCATTGTTCACCCGGTTTGAAATGCTTGCCACCTCGGAAATCGCCGACATTTACGGGATGACGGAAAAGGAAAGTGAACGGGAACTGAAGAAACTCCTGTTGAAGCAGGAAGTGGAACGCGTCGTCATCAATGACACAGTGCTATGGAGGAAAAGATGATAGTGGAAATCTGACAGGCAGAGAAAAATCGCGGATTTTTCCCTGCCTGTTTTAATTTGCCCTGAATTCCGACAGCCGGCCGCGCGCCGGATGCATGCAGTCGTCCAGGCTGTTTGAATTTAACCGGGACGCCGATAAATTCGGTGATGTGGCCGATATCCATGGCAAACTGTCCGATATTTCTCGTCAACTGTCCGAGAACTCCGCTGAACTGTCCGATATGGCCGCCAGAATGTCTGATACTCCCGGCCAAGTGTCCGATACTTGCAAACAGCAAGTGCGTCCCCGCCCCGACCTCTTCGCAACCACGAAAAAAGCACCGCTCCTGGGGGGAAGCGGTGCTCATCATAAAGGGAATGGGAAAAATGTTCACGTTCAAACAAAAGGGGTGTATGTTTGGTTTGTGAGTTTCATTCACAAGTTAAATTTATCACAGAATAATTGTTCCATCAACATTTCACAAACAATTTCATAGATCTGTCACATTTATTTTCATTGAAAACGCTTACTTGTAGTGTTTTCTGATTCAAATAAAAAAAGAAGCATCCGTGGAGTTGTCTGTCCCGGATGCATCCTTTTTATTATATTGATATATCTCTAAGCGGATGCTTACTGATTTGCCAATAATTGTTCCAGCTCATTCAGACGCTCTTCGAAGACGCGGCATGCTTCTTCGATCGGCGCAGTAGTCGTCATGTCGACGCCCGCTTTCTTCAGGACTTCGATCGGATAATCCGACGAACCGGCTTTCAGGAAATTGCTGACGTACCGGTCGACTGCCGGCTCCCCTTCCGTAAGGATCTGATGGCTGAGGGCCACTGCTGCACTGTAGCCTGTTGCATACTGGTACACATAATAATTCATATAGAAGTGCGGAATCCGGGACCACTCAAGTCCGATTTCCTCGTCGACTGTCATGCTGCCGCCGAAGTACTTCTTGTTCAGGTCGTAGTAGACTTCCGTCAGCTTGTCGGCGGTGAGCGCCTCGCCCTGCTGATCGAGCTGATGGATCTTATGCTCGAATTCCGCGAACATCGTCTGACGGAAGACGGTGCCGCGGAAACCGTCTAGCCAGTGGTTCAGCAGATAGATGCGTTTCTGTTCATCGTCTGTCGTCTTGAGCAGATAGTCATTGAGCAATGCTTCGTTCACCGTTGAAGCAACTTCCGCACCGAAGATCGAATAGCCGCTGTAGATGTACGGCTGGTTCGCGCGTGAATAGTAGCTGTGCGCACTGTGGCCGAATTCGTGGGCCAGGGTGAACATGTTGTTGACGTTATCCTGCCAGTTCATGAGGATATACGGGTTTGTGCCGTACGAACCGGATGAGTACGCACCTGAACGCTTGCCTTTGTTCTCCCGCACATCGACCCACCGCTCGGACAGTCCCTTGCGGATAATGTCACGGTACTCCTCACCCATCGGCTTGAAGCTTTCCAGCATCGTGTCAGCTGCTTCTTCGTAGGTGACTTTCATGTCCAGATCTTTTACAAGCGGCGCATACAGGTCCCACATGTGGAGATCATCGAGTTCGAATACTTTCTTCCGCAGCTCGATATAGCGGTGCAGCAGACCGACATTATCGGAAATCGTGTTGACCAGGTTGTCATACACCTGCTCCGGAATGTGGTTGTTCGAAAGTGCCGCTTCCCGTGCCGAACTGTACTTGCGGACGGATGCGTTCACGTTATTCGCCTTCACATTGCCTGAAAGCGTGGATGCGAACGTGTTCTTGAAGGACCCGTATGTTTTGTACATTGCCTTGAACGCCTCTTCCCGGACGGAACGGTCAGGACTTTCCAGGAAGTTGATGAAACGGCCATGGGACAGTTCCACTTCTTCCCCGTTCTCGTTCTTCACAGTCGGGAAGGTCAAATCCGCATTATTCAGCATGCTGAACGTTTTCGACGAGCCGCCGGCCACTTCCGAAAGCTCTGCAAGCAGTGCTTCCTGATCGGCAGGCAGAACGTGCGGACGCATTTTGTTCAGTTCTTCCATTTCATGTTTGTACAGGGACAGCCCTTTGCTGTCCTCCACCATCCTGTTCAGCTTGTCTTCATTGATCGACAGCAGCTCAGGCAGGAAGAACGAGAGCTTTGTGGAAACTTTCACTGCGAGAGTCTTCGCACGGCTGTCCATGGCCTGGTATTTGCTGTTTGTGGTATCCTGGTCCGTCTTCAGGTGGGAATAGGTATAGAGCCTGCCGAGACGCTGTGAAATCTCGTCACGATACGCAAGACCTTCAAGGAGCGCTTCGGGTCCGTTATCCAGGGTCCCTTTATAGGAGTCCGCCTTCTTGGAGAGTTCTTCGATCGCTTCGTACTCCTCATTCCATGCTTCGTCACTCGGGAAGATATTCTCCAAGTTCCATGTTTCTTCTGTCTTCACTTCATCACGCGTTAATAGTTTCTCTGCCACTTCTGTTATCCCCCTTCATCCCGGTTTTTCGGGATACGAATCTTTTTCCATTTTCTCAATTTTCTATTTGGTTTGCAAGAAATCCATCCGCAATCAGCTGAATTATTTCTTTCTCCGCCTCTTTTTCCGGAAGCAGCGTCTTATCCGGCTGCCGGATACGCCGCAGGAATTTCAGGTAGTTTCGGCAGGCATCCAGCTGCGCCTCCTGACTTCCTGAATACCGGGCGGTGAATTGGCGCAAGTATCGGAGAGGAATGCTCGCCGGCGGCAGCCGCCAGTTCTTCATGGAGACAGTGAGATCGAGCTGCCAGACGCAGTCATGCACCGCAAATGACGAGTTCCCGGTCACCGGCACACCGATATGCCAGGGCATGGCAGACGGAGCGGTCTTCATCCGATAGCAGTTCCGGAGAAACGGATCCTGCACGCCTTTCCGGCTGATGAACAGAGAGCGCTGTAAAAATGCTTTGCGGTGTTTGCGGTACAAATATGAATAACGGGCTGCCGTCTCAGCAGACGGCGGCTTAGGACGCGCGAACGGAAACGTCTGCAGATGGACCGGCAGCTTACGATGGCTGCAAAGGTAGCGGTTGCCTTCGATATGCAGGAAATGGGTGAAGTAATGGAAAGCGCTTGTATTCGGGGAGAGCGTGAGCAGTGAGGCACCGGGGGATAAGCTCGTAGTGATGAATTGCTGATGAAACGAGGAAAAGCTGTACAGATCCACTCCTTCGGCACGCCCTTCGGAAGTTTCAGGCGTCCGGAGCAGCCAGATCGGCGTCATTCCGACCGACCGGTATCCTGCACTTCTGCTGTCTTTCAGGTCCGGCGGAATCCGGCTGCACTGGAACTCAATCGGTATGGTGTCATTTCCATGGATGATGAGAAGATCCGGTCGCTGGGCAAGTTCAGTCAGAAGCGGTTCCAGCACCGGCTGTTTGCCGAGTCTCCGGAACAGTCCATACAGCAGCTGTTTGCCGGACAGGTGGGCTGCCGACTCCCCTTCCGAGAAGCGGGATTGACAGTCGGAGCCGGGACGATGTGCGAAATGGGGAATCCGGACCGTCCCTGCCTTCAGGAGGACCGGCTCCTTACACTGGGGACATTGAAATCGGCCGCTTGTCTTCCAGGCGGTCAACATGTCGCGGGACAACGATGTATCGAGAACTACTGGTGTGCCATCTTCTGTGGTGGCTGTCAGTATGTGAATCACTCCTTTCACTGAATAGTGTACGAATTCCGGGACTGAAAAGCAAATTTCTGCCCAATCAAAAAAGCCACCCGGCAAGGTGGCTCCACTGTTAGAAATAAGAATTAATCGTACCGAACACATCGCTGCCGATCACTTCGGTTCCATATTCCTGCAGACGATGGATCGTCATATTGGTCGGAGCGCCATATTCCAGAATAACGCTTTCCGTATCGATCTGCTCGGACAGTTCTTTATCGGTACCCGCATAATCGAGATGCAGATAGTAGCTGTTTTCAAACGCATACAGGGATGTCGCTTCTTCAAGCCCTTCCAATTGTGAGGCCAGCGGGATCAGATCATCGAATTCCCTGAAGACGAACGTTTCCCGCGCAGGTATTGAACGTTTCTCGGCCATCTGTCCGCCTGCCTGATCGTCAGCCTCCATCGCAGCTTCCAATTCCGGCTGGAACAGCTTACGCGGATCGTCGATGCCATATGGATACTCGGTGGATTCCCCATCCTCCGGCAGCTGGGCACGAGTCACCAGCACTTCAATACCGCCGCTCATCGCATGTACCTGGATCCATAAAGGCCCCTCAATCTCAAATTCGATATCGGACTCTGAATCGATTTCCTCCATCATATCCCAGAACAATTCTTCACTCTTGTCGCGGTTATACCACACTTCCTCACGAGTGAAGCCCCGCTCTTCGATGTCCACATACGACAAATAGAACTTGACCGTATTTTCGTTAATGCGCTCGATTTCCATGATTTCCTCTCCTTTCCCCCCGAAGCAGGCAAACAATCCTGCTTCCTATTCTAGTTCCCGCGATGCTTCTTATACTATATGTTCAATCCATCCGTAACGAAAGGGTTTTGCCTTATAGGCGATAGATATTTTTTGAAACAGGCCGGTTCTGACACGGTTGGAGGTACAGGCCCATCCCGGTTCCAGGAACCCGGAGAATCGAAAAAGCTGATAGGCAGCCGGCATTCACCATGTCATCCCCTATCAGCTTGATTATATGAGTTTGATTAGTTAACCATCCGGCGTGCTTCGAGCAACTGATAGGCTCTCACTTTCCGAGGCAGGAAGCGGCGTATTTCATCTTCATTATACCCTACTTGAAGACGCTTTTCATCTAAGATGATCGGTCTTCTCAACAATCCGGGATGCTCCTGGATCAGTTCATACAAACGCTGCAGCGGAAGGCTTTCCACATCCACGTTAAGCTTCTGGAAAATCTTCGAACGCGTCGAGATGATTTCATCCGTTCCATCTTCGGTCATCCGCAGAATCTGCTTGATTTCATCGATGTTGAGCGGTTCGGAGAAAATATTGCGCTCTTCGTATGGAATCTCATGTTCCTCCAGCCATGCTTTCGCTTTCCGGCATGATGTACAGCTTGGTGATGTGAACAATGTAACGCCCATTTGCTGACACTCCCTTTCAATCGGCTCCGTATAGTGGTGGATCTCTGATTTACATTAGAATTATTTTAAATTATTGTAGACAATACCTATTATACACACATTTGTTCTTAATGAATACACTTTTTAAAAAGTTTTTCCAGTAATTCCGCTGACTGTAACAATTCCGCAATATAATTACTCTTCGTCTGCACTACATCTGTAGGAATATACCCACTCGGCAGCGCACATAAACCTGTTTGCATATGAACTGTGATTATCATTTAGCAGATATGATTGAAAATCACCGTTCAGCATATAGTACGTTTCAACGTCTAAAAGGTTTCGGAAGAGATGGTTTTCTTCTTGCTTAGTTTTATTATTCCCATCGTGCAGCTTTTGAAACGGCAAACCGTCTTGCTTTTTGCCGGGAATCATATTATAATGACTCCAATTATGAAACGGCATTGACGGAACAAGTACTCCGGAAACCGCTCTCCCAGAGAGCCTGTGGCTGGTGTGAACAGGCAGAGCGATCCCGAGGAATGGACTCCCGAGCTCGGTGTCCGGCAGCAATCAGGCTGCTGGTGACTGCGTCTCCCCCGCGTTAAGGGTTTGAGCGGCCTTCGGGCAATTCGGGTGGCACCGCGGTTCCTGCACATCGACCGTCCCTACACAGATAGGGATGTGCCGGTGTTTTTTTGCATTCATTTTTAAGGAGGAATTCGGGATGACAACAATTTTTTCAGGGGTCCAGCCGACAGGCATCATCACACTCGGGAACTATATCGGTGCGTTCCGCCAGTTCATCGAGCTGCAGGAGGAGGCCGACTGCATCTTCTGCATCGTGGACCAGCATGCGATCACTGTCCAGCAGGATCCGGATGAGCTGAAGCAGGCGATCCGTTCACTGGCGGCCACTTACATTGCGAGCGGTATCGATCCGGAGAAGTCCGTTCTTTTCATCCAGTCCGAAGTGCCCGCCCATGCGCAGGCAGGCTGGATTATGCAATGTACCGCATCGATCGGTGAGCTCGAACGGATGACGCAGTTCAAAGACAAGTCGGAAGGCCAGGAGGGGATATCGGCCGGACTGCTGACATACCCGCCGCTGATGGCTGCGGACATCCTGCTGTACAACACGGACATCGTGCCGGTCGGGGAAGATCAGAAGCAGCATCTCGAACTGACACGCGATCTGGCGGAACGGTTCAACCGCCGTTATGATAACGTGCTGACAATCCCCGAAGTGAGGATCCCGAAGGTCGGCGCACGCATCAAGTCGCTGCAGGATCCGCTGAAGAAGATGAGCAAGTCCGATCCGAACAAGAAGGCGACAATCTTCCTGATGGATACGCCGAAGCAGATTGAAAAGAAGATCAAAAGCGCAGTGACCGATTCGGAGGGTGTTGTACGTTTCGACCTTGAGAATAAGCCAGGCGTTTCGAATCTTCTGATCATCGAATCCGCATTGACGGGCGTTCCAATCGATGAACTTGTCCGGAAATACGACGGGCTCGGATATGGCGCGTTCAAAGCGGGCGTGGCGGAGAGTGTGATCGAGCACCTTGCGCCGATCCAGGAAAAGTATCATCAGCTGATGGAATCCGATAAGCTGGATGCCATCCTCGATGCAGGTGCTGCAAAAGCGAATGCAGCTGCCTCGGCGACCCTTACGAAGATGGAGGCCGCGATGGGACTCGGACGTAAACGGTAAGCAGCAGCAGGACGACCGCCCCCAGGAAGAGCGCGAAATCCGCAGAGCGGACGATGAACAGCATGACGGCGCGCATGTCAAAGCCCATCGATGTATAGTTCAGATAGGTGATCATCGTTGTACAGGTCGTCACGATCAGCCCGTAGCTCAACAGGAATAGGAATAAACGTGTCATCGGCTCCGTCCCTTTCTTGCTTGATGGTGTTCTAACATATGACCCGCCGCCGCGGATTACAACAGGGTCTGTCCAAAAAAAAGAGCTGTCCCCTTTAGCCGGGACAGCTCTTTTTGTGCTGCTATCAGATTTTCTTGAAGATGAGTGACGCATTGTGGCCGCCGAACCCGAGCGAGTTGCTCATCGCGTAGCCGACATCCGCTTTCCGTGCACCTTCGGTAATGTAATCGAGATCGCATTCCGGATCTTCGTGTTCGTAATTCGTTGTCGGCGGCAGTACGCCTTCTTTCAACGCCTTGACCGTGAAGATCGCCTCGAGACCGCCCGCTGCGCCAAGCAGGTGGCCGGTCATGGATTTGGTCGAGCTCATGGCCAGTTCATATGCATGCTGGCCGAACACGGTCTTTGCCGCCATTGTTTCAAAAGCGTCATTGTAAGCAGTACTGGTGCCGTGTGCGTTGATGTAGCCGATATCGTCCGGTGAAATCCCGGCTTCTTCAATCGCCTGCTGCATCGCTCGGACGGCCCCTTCGCCTTCCGGTGCCGGGGCAGTAATATGGTGGGCATCCCCTGTCGATCCGTATCCGACGATCTCCGCGTAAATTTCCGCGCCGCGTGCTTTCGCATGCTCGTACTCTTCCAGAATGAGAATACCGGCACCTTCGCCAATGACAAAGCCATCGCGTTCCTTATCGAACGGCCGTGAAGCTGTGGCCGGATCCGGGTTGAGTGAAAGCGCCGTGTTCGCACAGAAACCGGCGACGGACATGGTTGTGATCGGAGCCTCGGCTCCCCCTGTGATCATGACATCCGCCGAGCCGCGGCGAATCACCTCGAATGCATCGCCGATCGAGTTCGTACCTGAGGCACAGGCCGTCACTGTGCACGAATTGATACCTTTCGCGCCAAAATAAATGGAGACCTGTCCAGACGCCATGTCGGGAATCATCATTGGGACGAAGAACGGGCTGACACGGCGGTAGCCTTTTTCCTGGAACGTCAGGAACTGCTTTTCATGGGTTTCCATGCCGCCGATACCGGAACCGATCCAGACACCTGTCCGCAGCGCTGTGTCTTCATCGAGCTTTTCGAGTCCTGCGTCTTTCATCGCCATGATGGAAGCGGCCATCGCATAATGCGTGAACCGGTCCATCTTGCGTGCGTCTTTCCGTGAAATATATTCCTCGATGTCGAAATCTTTCACTTCTGCCGCCACTTTCACCGGGAACTGTTCTTGATCGAGACGGGTGAGCGGTCCGATACCGGATTTGCCTTCCAGTACGGATTTCCAGGATTCCTCCGCTGTGTTGCCTACCGGGGAAACGGCCCCGACTCCGGTAATGACTACGCGTCGTTTTTCCATTGGTTGAACTCTCCTTCGTTTCGTGTCTGGCCGAAAGATTATCGGCCGGTTCGAATTAGTCAAGATGGCAGATCATTTTCCCCAGCGCATGCAGATGCCGCCCCATGTCAGTCCGCCGCCAAAGCCAACGAGGACGACGACATCGTCTTCTTTGATGCGCCCTTCCTCCAGATCGTCAAACAGTGAGATCGGGATGGAGGCGGCTGACGTGTTGCCGTATTTGTGGACGGTTTTCGACATCTTCTCCGGCGGCAGCCCGAGCCGTTCACGGGAGGCTTCCATGATACGGATGTTCGCCTGGTGCGGGATCAGGAAGTCGATATCCTCTTTGCCGAGCCCCGCCTTTTCGATGACATTGACGGCAGTCTGGCCCATCTGCCGGACAGCGAACTTGAATACTTCACGTCCGTTCATGCGCAGATAGCGGTCCTGATATAAGTGTTCGCCGCCTGTTCCGTCCGCACCGAGTTCGAAGGACAGGATGCCGCGGTCCCCGGACGTCTTTCCGACAATCCCGGCGCCTGCACCGTCACCGAACAGAACAGCGGTATTGCGGTCTTTGTAATCGGTGATTTTCGAAAGTTTCTCCACGCCTACGACGAGTACATAGTCACACGTACCCGCTTCGACGAAATGCTTGGCAGTGACGACACCGTACATGAACCCTGCACATGCTGCCGAGATATCCATCGCACTTGCTTTGGATGCACCAAGTTTCGCCTGAAGCATCGTCGACACGGATGGGAACGGCTGGTCCGGTGTCACGGTTGCGACCAGGATCATGCCGATCTGGTCTGCCGTGATGCCTGCCTTCTCCATCGCTTGTTTTGCAGCTGCATAGGCCATGTCTGAGGTATCTGTAAAGTTGTCGGCGATCCGGCGTTCTTCGATGCCGGTGCGCGTACGGATCCATTCGTCGGATGTATCCATTCTCTTTTCAAGCTCTCCGTTTGTCAGCACATGTTCAGGGACATACTTGCCAATACTGAGAAGTCCAACACCCATAGCTCATACCCCGTTCCTTATTATCTATTATTAGTACCTGGTGTTAATTATAAATGGATTTCACCGGAATTTCAACTTCAGTGACACGATTCCGTCAAACTCTTTTGCAGTTTACGGGGAAAGTGTAGGCGGGACCCAGCAGCTGTGCTATGATGGAAGTTGAAAACACAGGCTAGAGGTGATGCAGAGTGAGATTCATCATGACATTTGTCTGGTCCTTTCTTTTGGTGTCCATGCTCAATTACGTGGCAGGCGCCATTGCGAACGTACCGACTTTCGAATTCACAACCGGCATCATTGTCTCCCTTGTTCTGTCCGTTATGGTGTTCATCATTACAGCGCTCATTCCGGACGAGCCAGTGGCAGATCTTTGATGTGAGACGGCAGCGGAAAGGCGATTTGCCTTTCTGCTGTTTTTTTATGCCTGGAAACAGGTCTGTGCGGGGCCGGGCCGCTCGGTTTATAAGAGGTTTGACCGGGGCGGCAGTGACCATTTCAGGAGAATTATGAGCGGAATCCCGGATTTGTGATCAACTCTGCTTGCAGGCGATTCCCCCTGCCGCGACGGCACCACAAAAAAAGCGGAGCGCAGCGGAGCAGACAAGCCAGTCTTTTGACTTGCTGGCAGTGCATGTTTCGCGGCTCACCCGCATGTCAGGCGCAGTGGCGGTGCCACGGGAGCAGGTAACATGTGAAGTTATGAGCGGAATCCCGGGTTTATGTTCACTTTCCAAGTTTTATGAGCGGTATCCCGTTTATATGATCACTTTTCCTGGTTGATGGATCGCTTTCCCACTTTTATGATCACTTTTCCGGTTTTCCGCAGCACAGCTGCCAGCAGAAGATCCCAGTTTGCCCACCGACACCACAGAAAACGCGGAGCGCAGCGGAGCTGACAAGCCAGCCCTTGACTTGCCCCTTTTTTGCGCGGCATTGTGGTGTGCGATGCGCTCTGTTTTTTCTCCGCGCGCGTTTGGCGGTCGTCGGTCTCTTCAATTGTGAAGTTATGAGCGCTGCGTGCAAGTTTATGAGCACATTTTGGTTTTTATGATCACTTTCGCTGGTTTATGAGCGAAAACCCAGATTTATGATCACTTTTCCAGATTTATGAGCGGTATTCCTTGGTTTATGATCACTTTTCCGGTTTTATGATCACTCCCCCGCTCATCCAGTTAAAAAACCGCCCGGTCCGGGCGGTTTTTCTACATTATGCAGCTGCGGGTTCCTTGTCGATGACGAGGGAGCCGTCTTCCATGCGGAGGTGCAGCGTTTCGCCTTCCTGCAGTTCGCCTTTGATGACTTCTTTGGCGACGGCCGTCTCGACGTAGCGCTGGATGAACCGCTTGAGGGGCCGGGCGCCGAAGTCGGCATCGGTCCCCTGGTCGACGATCCAGTCGATGACGTCTTCGCCGTACGTCAGGCGGATTTCCTGTTCAGCGAGGCGCGCCACGAGGTCATGCAGCATTTTGCGGGCGATCAGGCCGAATGCATCACCGGTCAGTGAATGGAAGATGATGATATCGTCCATCCGGTTCAGCAGTTCCGGCTTGAAGTGACCGCGCAGCTCGGCCATGACGAGATCCTCCGCTGCGTGCTCTTCGGAGTCGAACTGGCCGCTCACCAAGTATTGCGAACCGATGTTGGACGTCATGATGACGACCGTGTTCGTGAAGCTCACGAGCCGGCCCTGGCTGTCGGTGATCCGTCCGTCGTCCAGTATCTGCAGCAGGATGTTCGAGACGTCAGGATGCGCTTTTTCGATTTCATCCAGCAGGACGACCGAGTATGGGTTGCGGCGCACCGCTTCCGTCAGCTGGCCCCCCTCTTCATAGCCGATATATCCCGGAGGCGCCCCGACCAAGCGGGAGACACTGTGCTTCTCCATGTATTCGGACATATCGATGCGGATGAAGTGATCCTCCGAGTCGAACAGTGTGCCGGCAAGTGTTTTTGCAAGTTCCGTCTTGCCGACACCGGTCGGTCCGAGGAACAGGAACGACCCGATCGGCTTGTTCGGATCCTTGATGCCGGAACGGGCCCGCCATACGGCTTCCGTGACGAGCTGGACGGCATTGTCCTGGCCGATGACCCGCTCTTTCAGCGTATCGCCGAGCCGCAGCAGTTTGTCCCGCTCGCCTTCCATCAGTTTGGTCACAGGGATGCCGGTCCAGCGGGCGACGATCATCGCGATTTCATCTTCGGTCACTTCTTCGCGGATCAGGCTGTTCTCCTGGCCGCCCTTGAAGGACTCTTCCAGCTCACGGAGCTGATGCTCGAGCGCCGGAATCCTGCCGTGCCGGAGTTCCGCCGCTTTGTTGAGATCGAATTTGTTCTCCGCGTCCTCGAGTTCCCGGCGGTACAGGTCCAGCTGTTCACGGACGTCCTGGACCTCCTGCAATTTCTTCTTCTCTTCATTCCACTGCTCCCGCATGCCTGATGAGGATTCCTTCAGCTCTTCCAGCTCTTCCCGCAGGGCGGCAAGCCGGGTCTGGCTCACGGCATCCTTCTCTTTCGTCAGTGCCTGCTCTTCGATCTCCAGCTGAAGGATGCGCCGCGTCACTTGGTCGAGCTCCTGCGGCATCGAGTCGATTTCCGTCCGGATCATCGCGCTCGCTTCGTCCATCAGATCGATCGCCTTGTCCGGCATATAGCGTTCCGTCAGATACCGGTCGGACAGCGCTGCCGATGCGACGAGCGCCCGGTCGTGGATCCGCACACCGTGATGGAGTTCGAACCGTTCCTTCAAGCCGCGCAGGATTGAAATCGTGTCCTCGACGGACGGCTCCCGCACCATTACCTGCTGGAAACGCCGTTCGAGTGCCGGGTCCTTTTCGATGTACATCCGGTATTCATCGAGTGTCGTAGCGCCGATGCAGTACAGCTCTCCGCGGGCGAGCATCGGTTTCAGCATGTTGCCTGCATCCATTGCGCCTTCCGTCTTGCCGGCACCGACGATCGTATGGATTTCATCGATGAACAAGATGATTTCGCCATTGCTGTCCTTCACCTGCTTCAGTACCGCTTTCAGCCGTTCCTCGAATTCCCCGCGGAACTTGGCACCGGCGATGAGCGAACTCATATCGAGCTCATGGATCTGCCGGTCTTTCAGCCCTTCCGGCACATCACCTTTCACGATACGCTGGGCGAGACCTTCGACGATGGCCGTCTTCCCGACGCCCGGTTCGCCGATCAGCACAGGATTGTTCTTCGTCTTCCTCGATAGGATCCGGATGACATTGCGGATCTCCTCATCCCGTCCGATGACAGGGTCCATCTTGCCGTTCTTCACATCTTCGACCAGGTTCCGTCCATATTGCTCCAATGGGGAACGCTGATCTTCCTGTACGCCGTCCATTCTCATGAACCTTCACCTCATTCTATGGTAGTATACTTTCATTCCTTGTTTGACTTTGACTATCTTTGACTAATACTAGTATACAACTGCCGGGACGTGCTGTAAAGGGAGAAGCACTTCCCTGTCCTAGTACTCTATCCATAGCCGCATCCCGTTAAACACAACAAAAAAGGACGGCAAATGCATGTATGCATTCACCGCCCCTTCCCTATTATCGTACGCCGAGCGCCATTTTGGCATAGCGTGACATGTTATCACGCGACCATGGCGGATTCCAGACGATATCGACTTCCACGTCTTTCACTTCCGGCAGCTCCATCAGTTCCTGTTTGACGTTCGCCACGATCTGCGGACCCATCGGACAGCCGATCGACGTCAGTGTCATGGTGATCTTCGCCACGCCGCCTTCGAGCAGTTCGGCATCGTAGACGAGACCCAAGTTGACGATATCGACACCGAGTTCAGGGTCGATTACGTTCTCCAGAGCGCCCATCATGCTTTCTTTCATTTCGTCAGCCATCGGGATTCCCCTCTCTTCCGGTTTTTCTGTCTCCATCATAGCAAAACCGCTTCATCCGTTCAAATGGTCTGCCAGGAAATCGACTGCCGCAAGCATGCCCGGCCTTGAAACGGCATGTCCTGCATGGTTGTCCGCCATGAACACGAAGTCTTCCGGATGGTTGCTATAGGCCCCTTTGGCGGCTTCGTAGAACTGCTGTGTCGGTGCGAACGGAACGGTCATATCTTTTTTGCCGTGCCAGAAGAATACCGGCCGTTCCCCCAGCTTTTCCGGATGCTCCGTCATATCGAACGTACGGAGCGTATCGAGCAGGCTGCGGATCTCTCTGTCGTTCATCGGGAGTTTGTAGCCCTGGTCTTCGAACTGCTGCATCTGGCCTTGTGCCAGCTTGACATAGCCCGGCGTTCCCATCATGACGGCAGCTGTCCGGATCCATGGATAGGCGGTCAGGCAGCCAAGTGTGGTGATGCCGCCCATCGACGTTCCGGCGAACGCAATGCGGCCGGACGCCAGCAGGCCTTTCCGCTCCAGTTCGCTGTGCAGGAATCCTGCCTCTTCGATGGAGGTCAGGATGATTTCCCAGAAACGCAGGCTCAGCTGGACTTCATCCAGATCTTCCGAACGGACGCCGTGCAGTGCCGCTTCCGGCAGCAGCACCCGAATCCCTTTCTTCGCCAGGTTGAAGGCATAGTGCAGATTATGCTCTTTCGCACTCGTGAATCCATGGAAAAAGATGACGACGGGCATTTCCGGTGATTCAGTCTGTTCATCGACAATATGCAGGAGAGGGACTGTCCCCCATTGTTCTTCCCTGATTTTCATAGCCGTCACCTCTTTAGTTGTTTGCTTAGAGCATACCAATACTTTTTTACAAAAACAAAAGATGCGCATGGATTGCCACTTTTTTGACTTGCCGCCGCATATAAGGCTAAACTGAATGAAGGAAGGAGGCGTTTTTGCCTTGAAACCTCATTTAATTGCCCTCGATTTGGACGGGACCTTACTAAACGACCAGAAAGTCATTTCCGACGAAACATTCGCCACACTGAAAAAGGCGGAAGATGCCGGTCACCATATCATGATTGCAACCGGCCGGCCGTATCGCTCAAGCGCTGCCTATTACCGTCAGCTCGGACTGAAAACGCCGATTGTCAACTTCAATGGTGCATTCGTACACCATCCGACCGACCGCACCTGGAAGACGATCCACGAAACGATCGACTTATCCGTCGCCCGTGATGTCATAGAAGCTATGCAGGACTTCAAGCTGAAAAACCTCATCGCCGAAGTGATGGATGATGTCTACTTGCAGTACCACGATGAAAAACTGCTCGACATTTTCAGCATGGGCAGTCCGTCGGTGACGGAAGGGGATCTCCGCGAATCGCTGAAAGTGGATCCGACAAGTCTCCTGATCCAGGGGGCTGAAGGGACTGCGGACCAGATCCGCGAGCACCTCGAGGAAGTGCATGCCCAAGTGATCGAACACCGCCGCTGGGGCGCTCCGTGGGATGTCGTCGAAATCATCCGGCACGGTCTGAACAAAGCGGTCGGCCTGTCGAAGGTCGCAAAGTGGATCGGTGTGCCGCAGGAGCGGATCATCGCCTTCGGAGACGAGGACAACGATCTCGAGATGATCGATTACGCGGGGATCGGCGTTGCCATGGGCAATGGGATCGACCAGCTGAAATCGATTGCAAATGAAGTGACCCGGACGAATAACGAAGACGGCATCGCCGTATTGTTAAAAGACCGGCTGCAGTTGGACTAATACGAACGGAGGAGGATCCGCATGAAAATTTTTGCAGACAGCGGCTGTGATCTGCCGAAGTCCTATTTGGATGAACATGATGTGACACTGCTTCCGCTGACCGTCCTGCTTGACGGCAAGGAATATCAGGACATCGTCGATATCGACTCGAAAGAAGTGTTCCAGGCGATCCGTGCCGGGAAACAGCCGAAGACATCCCAAGTATCTCCCGACAGGGTGCTTGCTATGTGGAAAGAGTTTGCCGCCTCCGGGGAAGACGGCATCTACATCGCTTTCTCCTCCGAGCTGTCGGGTACATATCAGACGTCAGTGATGATGCGGGACCAGGTGAAAGAAGGAAATCCCGGCATGAATCTAATCATCATCGACACCCGCTGCGCGTCGCTCGGCTGCGGCCTGCTCGTCGAGAAAGCTGTTGAAATGCGTGACGCCGGAGAAGACGTTCGTACGATCGAACGCAAGATCCGTAAACTGGCAGGACATATGGAGCACTTGTTCACCGTCGAGGATCTGGACTACTTGGCCAAAGGCGGCCGAGTGTCAAAAGCGAGTGCTTTCTTCGGCGGCCTGCTCAACATCAAACCGCTGCTGCATGTGGAAAGCGGACGGCTCGTGCCTATTGAAAAGCACCGGGGACGGAAGAAAGTGTTCCGCCGCATCATCGAACTGATGGAAGAGCGCGGGGAGGATATCGGCAGCCAGACAGTCGCAATCAGTCACGGGGACGATCTGGCAGGTGCCGAGGAGCTCCGTGACCTGATCGACGAGAAATTCCATCCGCAGGATATCCAGATCCATATGATCGGCTCCGTCATCGGCTCCCATGCCGGTCCGGACACATTGTCCGTGTTCTTCCTGAACAAGCGCTGACCGATCCGCCCAGCCATGAAAAAAAGAGCCATGACGGCTCTTTTTTTACTTATTTTACGCTCCGGGCTTTACGGGCAGCGCGCCCTTTTCTCCAGACAGCCCACAGGAAGCCGAGGAACAGCACATAGACCATGATCGAAGCGATCAGATACGGGATATTGAATCCTTTGTCCTCTTTGACCAAGTACAGTTCAGCGAGTTCCCGGTCCATGACGACGTGATATTTCCCGTCTTCCGTCTCGACGATCTGATCTGAGTCCAGCAGACCGCGGAGCCGTTTCTTGCTGCCGATTTCCGATGGGTCAAGTTCATACGTCTGTGTCTTATCTGTATTGTTCACCGCGGCAATCCATGTTTCCTCATCATCCCAGATCTTATAGACGAGATAACCGTCTTTGTTATGAAGCATTTTGAAATCCCCTGTGCGGAGTGTTTTCGACTCATTGCGCAGCTGGTTCAGATTGCCGATGAGATCCTTCAGCTCCATGTCCGTCTTGAAGTTGAACAGCGGATGACTTTCGGGTGCCTTCTGCCCATTCACTGCAATTTCCGTCCCGTACGGCATGACCGGGATTCCCGGCAGCGTGAACAGGGCCGTAACGGCGACTTTCCAGCGGGTCGGCGGGAACATCCGCTCTTCCACGATGGCGTGAGTGAAACGCGGACCGGTCAGCTTATCGAATTGAATCAGGTCTCCCCGTCCATCCGCGCTGAATTGGTCCATCGGCTTGGAATCCGGTGACACTTTGACGAAGGTCTGTCGTAATGCTTCCATTTCGGAATCGTTCGGCTGCGCATCGACGGCAGCTTCCGTCTCCTCCCCGGACAGCACATACAAGTCCGGCGATGCCTTCTTCAGAGCCTCGATGAACCCATCCAGCACTGCCGGATCGTACTGGTCCGTCTTCGTCAGCCGGATGCCGTCCAGATCGTACTTTTTGACAAAGTCGGTCATCGCTTCTCTCAGAACACGCTGGACATCAGCATCATCGGCGTTCCAGTCGATTGTCGCACCGTCCCCTGCCGTCCACGGCAGCTTGTCCTTCCAGACGTGGTCTTTGCTGACACCGGCCAGCGGGAAGTCTGCAATGACGCGGATGTCCTTATCGTGAAGTTCATCCAGCATGTCCTTGAAGTCTTCCTCTGTCCCGAAATGGTCTTCCAGTTTCGTATAATCGAGCACTTCGCTGCCGTCATAGGATGCCGTCTTGAAGACCGGCCCGATCGATACAGCAGTGAAGCCCATGTCCAGAATATGCTGGAGTCGCAGGGAGATTCCGACGAAGTCGCCCCCATTGAACGCTTCGGGGTCCTGCGCATCCGCATTCCCGTCATTGCGGCCGTCCCCATTATTGAAACGGTCCACAAGCAGATCATATATACTTTCGTCCGTTATTGTCCGTTCGTTTTTTGCTGAAGCCGACGCCGGCCAGGCTGCGGCAAAGAGCAAAGGTATCAGCATGAGTACGCTGATCAGTCGTTTCGCCTTCACAAAAAAGCCCCCTCTGTAATCATTCCACCCTTAATAGTATCAAACCCGCCAGCATGCCGCTATGCATTCCACGCAAAAATGAAATGCCCCTCAAGTAAATAAGTCGATCCTGTGAAATCGCAGAGCGGGCATGTCCGGTCGGCTGCAGAACAGCAAAAACCCCGCAGTGCCAGTTGGACTGGACACTGCGGGGCTGTTTGTCATTCCTGATTGTCATGGTCACCCGGCAAGTCCTTCCGCCGGGCCGTGACGACGACCGAGACGGCGAAGAGGAGCATGACGGCGAATACGGCGAGCAGTATCGTCCATCCGATCATACCGCCTTCTCCTCCTTCCGTAATTCAGTATCAGAACAAGTGCAGACCGATCGGCAGTTTGAGTCCAAGGAAGATCGTGATCAGCAAGGACACGAAGAACAGGATCCAGAACATCTGCGCCGGCTTGTTCTTGTTCTGGCGGGCGAATACCATCTCCATGAGACCGATTGTCAGAATACCGAAGAGGAATTTCACGCCATACAAAGCTGCATTCATATCCATATAGCGGATGAAGAGCGCAAGACCGGAAATGATGATCAGGATGTAGAACACCCGCAAGACCATCTTCGTGATTTTACGGCCTTTCGATTCGAGCGGCATCGTGGCTGCCACGATGAACAGGATGATGCCGACGACCCATGAAAAGATATGGATGTGCGTCGAGTTCGATAAGAAATCCAAGTTAGTCACCTCATTCAAAGTCAGTTCCACAGAACAATATACCATAATTCAGCAGACACGCCAAAGTGAGGGAGCTTACTTGAAATAATTGACGAGCGTTCCGATGCCCTCTACGGAAATCTTCACTGTATCTCCCGCTTTCAAATAGGCAGGCGGGTTCATGCCTTTCCCGACACCTGCCGGGGTGCCGGTCAGAATCACATCACCCGGCTCCAGAGTGACGAACCGGGACAATTCAGCAATGATGCCGTCGATCGGAATGGACATCGATTTCGTGTTCCCGTTCTGGCGCACCTCATCGTTCACTTTCGTGACAATGGAAAGGTCCTGCGGATTCGGGATCTCATCTTTCGTGACGACATAAGGACCGAGCGGGCAGCTGCCGTCGAGTGTCTTGCCGAGGAAGAACTGTTTCCGTTCCGCCTGCAGGTCGCGCGCCGTCAGGTCATTGCCGATCGTATAGCCGAATACCGAATCGTATGCAAGCTGTTTCGGGATATTGCGGCCGCCTTTGCCGATGATGACCGCGAGCTCACCTTCGTAGTCGAGCTGCTCCGTTACATCCGCATGGACGGAAAGGGTCTGTTCATCCGCAGCGATCGCCGTATGGGCCTTCGTGAAGATCATGAGTTTCTCCGGCGCTCCTTCGCCCCCCATCTCGGATGCATGGTCGGCATAATTCTTGCCGACGCAGAGGACGTTCTTCGGGGTCCGCGGAATCGGCGCCAGCCACTCGATCGAATCGAACGGATACTTGTAGCTGTCTGCGTCCTCCCATTCACGGACCTGCTCGCAGAGACTGCGGATTTCCTCGATGAAGTCCAATCCATCAGCCACGCCTTCCGCAATCGAAGAAGGGAAGTTTTCTGTTCCGGCGGTTTCCGCAATCTTGCGGACATCCCAGACCGCTTCCTCTTTCTTGACTTTCGGACCGAACAGTTCTTTCCCGTCATACTTGAATGAGAGCAGTTTCATAGCATACATCCATCCCTTCCATGATTGGTCTGTCTTCCATACTGTTACGACATATCCTGCTGTTTTTCCTTTTTAATCGGGAAGAAGGTCCCGTATGTGCCGATCCGCCAGACCCATTCGAGCGGTCCCATCCTGAAGCGGCTCAGCCATAAGTCCGCGAGAAGCGCCTGGACGGCGAAGATGCCGACAGCCATCAGTGTGCCTGTTGCAAGATCGATCTTGCCGTACAGGCCGAATCCGTAATGGTAGAACAGCAGCGTTGCGATGACGGACTGCCCGATATACGTGGTCAGTGACATGCGGCCCGCTTTTGCGAGCGGGCGGAACACTTTCGTAAACCACGGCAGCGTGCACAGCAGAAGTACGAACGCTGTATACCCTGCTGCTGCGAGCGGTCCGCCGAAATACGTCTGGATCATCTGCATCGACATCTCAGTACTGACCAGGAATGGCACAGACTTCAGCAGGATCCCTGCTGAAAATGCGAGGACACCAATCACTGCGATCCTTCCTTTCCATTCCTTCGCCCGTTCGAACAGCCGCCATTTGGCGAGTGCTGCGCCAATCATGATGAGCGGCAGGATGGTGAACGGATTGGCGAAGAAATTCGTCGCGGTGAACAGCAGCCACTCCTTCGTCCGGAATGCGAGCACCTCTGTGTAGCTGCCGTGACCGAGCACCTCGATCGTGTCCTGGACCTTCTGGATATCGGCGAACTCGGACAGCGAACTTCCTTCCATCAGTGACTCACCTGCGTAGACCAATCCTGTCAGAAGACCGACTGGTACGATATAGAGTGCGAGCGCACCGCCGAGAAGCCATTTTGCAGGCAGGCGGACTGCTGCGATCATGACGAACCCCATGATGGCATAGGTGAAGAGAATGTCGCCCGACCAGATGAAGATTGCATGCAGGGCACCGAACAGCAGCAGGATGCCCATGCGTCTTGCCGTGATCGGGCTGAACGGCGTCTTATGCAGTCTCGTCTTTTCATACTGCATACTCAGTCCATACCCGAAAAGCATTGCGAATATCGGGTAGAAACTCGCTTCTACAAAAATATCGATCCACATGTAGGATGCACCTTCGCCATTTCCTTCGAACCAGCTGTACGGATCCATGTACATGACTGGTGCATTGAAATGGATCATATTGGCGATGAAAATGCCGAGCAGAGCGAAGCCGCGGAGCATATCCAGCGATTCGATCCGTCCGGTACCGCCGGTGGGGAGTGATCTCAAACCGTAACCTCCTGAACTGGTACTGTCCGCCCTTCGTCGAACAGATACAATAGCATCTCTTTTATCTCAATATGGGTGATCGCCTCGACCGCCTTCTTGTACAGGCTGAGCTGGATGGCGTACCGTTCCCGCATCGCCTCGTCCGCTTCCGTCTCCGACGAATAGCGTCCGCGGAGCCGGTCGGTCTTGTAATCGAGCAGCACCCAGCCGTCCTCTTCTTCGAACAGGCAGTCGGCGATCCCCTGGAGTATTTGTGAATCCCCGTCAGCGCCGTCATACGCATACGTGAATGGCAGTTCTTTCAGCACCCGTTTCGCATGCCGCATCCGTTCAGCGAGCGGCGACCGCATCACCTGCACGATCCGTTCCCGGTTGATCGCACCGGCCTCTTCCGATGTCAGCAGCTGACGGTCCAGCAGATCGGAGAGCAACTCCCCGACATCATCAGCCGTATAGGTCCGGTCCAGATCGATATGCTGCATGACGGTGTGCATCGCCGTCCCGACCTCCGCTGCACTGATCGAGCGTTTCTGAAGGAATGCCGGCCGTTCGTGGAGAAACATGGGATTCGTTTCCGTATCTCTTGTCGCGAACGGGTCATTATAATCCGGCTCGGCCTCAAGCAGTGCGACCCGTTTCAGTTCCGACACGGAAATCTTCGACCGTTTTCGGACCGACGCCTCATGGGAATACCTGAAGTCGAAGCGGGCAGTCACTTCGGCGACCAGTGCCTCGTCTGCAGGCGGCAGCTCGGCAGGTGTCCGGCCGGCTTCTTCATCACCAGCCCGCTCTGCAGCCGGCTCACTGAAATAGGAGACCGGCAGCATCGTGATGTCCCATCTGGACGGATGATCTTTCACCATGGCGCCCGGCGCGGTGCCGAATTTCACGAAATCCTGATGGCGGGCGACAGCCGGGCCGATCCAGTCGAGATAGCCGTTCGCACGGGATCTCATATAATCCGGCAGGCGCTCTTCCGGCTGGATGAGCTGCGCATCCTGCCACTTCGTCACCGATTTCTCGATGTCTTTCACAGTGGCGACAAGTTCGAGCTGCTCTTTCGCACGGGTCATCGCGACATAGAGGACGCGCATCTCTTCCGCGCGCATTTCAAGCTCTTTCTGCTCTTTCATCGCGAGGAACGGCAGCGACGTATACATGATCCGTTTGTCGGGATCGATCGCTTTGACGGCCAGCCCGAAATGCTGATCGAACAGATAGGGCTCGTTGAAGTCCATCTTGTTGAACTGGCGGCCGAGACCTGCAACGAACACATTCGGGAATTCCAGCCCTTTCGATGAGTGGATCGTCATGATGCGCACGACATCCTCCTTCTCGCTCAGGAAGCGGGCAGCACCGAGATCATCGCCGCGCCGTCTCATCCGGTCGACGAACCGCAGGAACCGGAACAGACCGCGGAACGACGTCTTTTCGTAATCGATCGCCCGGTCGTGGAGCGCCCGCAGATTCGCCTGGCGCTGTTTGCCGTTCGGCATGCTGCCGACCATCTCATAGTAGTTCGTATCACTGTAGACTTGCCAGATCAGTTCCGACAGCGATCCGCGCCGCGCCAGGTTCCGCCATTGCTCGAACATGAGCAGGAACCGCTGCAGCTTCTGCTGGGTCTCAGGCGCCATGCCGGTCCCCTGCGTGACGATGAACGTCTTCAGCGCATCATAGTAGGAAGCGTTCTTATCCGCGAGACGGACCTGTGCCAGTTCGTTCTCCGTCATGCCGACGAATGGCGCGCGCAGCACGGATGCAAGCGGGATATCCTGGTACGGGTTGTCGATCGTCCGCAGCGTGTTCAGCATGATCGTCACCTCGAGCGCATCGAAATAGCCGCTCGATAATTCGACGTAGACCGGGATGCCGGCCCTTTTGAACTCATCGGCGATCTCCGAAGACCACGTCATCGACCGCATGAGCACGACGATATCGCTGTAGCGGATCGGCCGTTTTTCTCCGCTGAAGGCGTCGCTCACTTCGTGTTTCTCCGTCATCCACCGGTTGATCGTCTTCGCCATGTAACGGGCTTCTGCCTGGGAATTCTTCAGGTTTTCGAGATCTTCCCCGGTTTCGTCCCCGTATTCCTCTTCTTCCGAATAGAGAACCGTCAGATGGGCGGCCGTGTCGGACTCCGGATAGCGTGCACCATACTTCAGTTCCGCCGCTTCATCGTACTCGATCTCTCCGACACGTCTGCCCATGATCTGGGTGAAGATGAAGTTCGTCGCATCGAGCACTTCTTTCCGGCTCCGGAAGTTCGCGTTCAGGTCGATTTTGAGACCCTCGCCTGCGGCCTGCTCGGTGAATCGGCCGTATTTGCTGAGGAACAAGCCCGGCTCCGCCAGTCGGAACCGGTAGATCGACTGCTTGACATCACCGACCATGAACAGGTTGCCGTCCGCTTCCGCACCGGATTTGACGAACTGGATGATTGCTTCCTGAAGCAGGTTCGTATCCTGATATTCGTCGACGAGCACTTCCTTGAACTTCGCCTGGTAATCGGCGGCAATATCGGATGGCACGAGGACATCCCCTTCCTGCTTCGACAGAATCCCAAGCGCATAATGCTCGAGATCCGAAAAATCGACGAGCCCCCGCTCGGTCTTGACGGCACGGTACCGCTCACCGAAATCGATCACAAGACCGATCAGTGTATGCATCATCGGCGCCATGAGCCGGATTTCGTCAAGCAGGCGTGCAGGCGTCCGCTCAAAGAACGATTCCCTAACGCCGCCGACGAGCTTTTTGACGGACTCCCGCAGCGCTTTCGCGCGTTTTGCCAGTTCTTCATCACAGGAATCTTTCTTGACACTGCCGGCCTTCACCCATTTCAGCTGTCCGAAATACGCATACGTTTCTTCCCAGGTACCTTCTTCGATAGTTCCGAGCGCCCCGCGGATCCAAGCCAAGTCCGCCTCCGCGGTCGGCACGAGCGGCGCCGGACCGTCGGGCTGTTCCGCGATGCGCTGCATGTCGAGCGTGAGCGCCTCCGCTTCCTCGAGTTTCTGGCGGATCGCCGATTTCAGCGGGCCGATGAACGACAGGCTGTCGATGTCGGCATCCTCCGTCAGTTCGTATTCAAGAGGGATCTGGCGCAGCCACTGCTCCGGTTCCGGATGGACCCGCGAGTAGTCGTAGAGCCGGTCAATGAGGAGTTCGAGCGACTGGTCGTTCCGATCGGATGTAAAACTGTCCGCAAGACGGTAGATCGCTTCCGGGTTATCGGCACTGTAGGCTTCTTCGAGCACGTCCTCGATCGTATCGTCCCGGAGCAGCGCCGCTTCCGTCGGGTCCGCGATCCGGAATCCCGGATCGATATCTAGCAGATAGGCATACTGCCGGACAATCGTCAGACAGAAGGAGTGCAGCGAGGAGATCTGGGCTTTGTTCAGCAGACTCAGCTGCTTGCGCAGATGAGCGGATTCCGGATTGCGGGCGATCTCCTCCTCCAGCGCCGCCCCCATCCGGTGCCGCATTTCTGCAGCCGCCGCATTCGTGAACGTGACGACGAGCAGATCATCGACATTGACCGGGTTGGTTTCGTCGAGCACTTTCTCGATAAGCCGGGTGATCAATACTTTCGTCTTCCCCGAGCCGGCCGCTGCGGAGACGAGAATGTCCCGGCCGGACGCATAGATCGCCTGCCACTGGGCATCCGTGAATGTGACGTCAGCGGGTTTCGGTGGTATGTGCATCGCCTTCCGCCTCCTTCCTCATTTTTTCGAGTGATTCCGATGCCGACAAATCTTCGTACTGCCGGAACGCCGCCTCAGGGTCCGTCTTATCGAACTGGCAGACGCCCTGATACGGACAATACGTGCACGGCATATGCTCCTTCAGGCGGTATGGATAGACGCGGGTGTCCCCCGCGAGCATCGCGTCCCCTGCCTGGCCGTGCCGTTTCCGTACGGCGGACCGCAGCATCTGCATGTCATCAGGCGGCAGCACTTTGGAATTCGAGTAGAATGTACCGTCCTTCTTGACCCGGGCCGGAATGATCGAGGAGGACTGTTCGATGCCGCTGTCCATCTCCTTTGCGACGGACAGGTCTTCGAGAACGTAGCCTTTCATCGTGAAGGATTTCATCATTTCCTGCTCGATCGCGTCTTCCGACAATTCCTGGATGCTGCGGATCATCGGGTTGTGCACATGGACGTACAGCATCCCGGCAGGATCCGCCTGCAGCTGGATCCATTCATCGGCATGCTCCAGCGCGACGTCGAGGTACGTCAGCATCTGCAGGGAGAGGCCATAGTAGATTTCCGTCAGGTTGAGCGCCTTGGATGATGATTTATAGTCGACGATCCGGATATACGTCTTGCCGTCGACTTTTGCGGCATCGACCCGGTCAATCCGCCCCCGGAGGTTCATCTGCCCGCCGCGCTTCAGCGGAATTGACAGCGGCGGCATCTGTTCGCCCGGTCCGAACCCGACTTCCACAGCGATCGGCTGGAACGAGGAGGCCGTCGCCTGGCTGCTGAGTGCAGCGATCGTCCTCTGGATGATATGCGTCAGCTTCCGTTTGATGTACATATGCCGGTTGGTCGTCAGCAGGATCCGATGGAAGAAGAACGGTGCGATGCTTTCGACGGCGTCATGGGCGAGACGGAATGTGTCCTGCTTCGTCAGGCCGGCCCAGTTCGCCCCTGTCCTCATCATTTCATCCGACACCCATTTCAGTGCTGCATGGAACAGATCGCCGATCGCCGGCGCTTCCAGAGTGAATTCCGTCCGCTCCCGCAGGCCGAGGCCGTACGACGCAAAATGCTGGAACGGGCAGCTGTAATACGATTCCACGCGCGACACACTGGAATTCAGCGACTCGCCATAGAGGCCCGCCGTGATACCGGGTGCAAGCCGTTCCGTCTCGGTACCTGTCTTCTTCTGGCCGTGAATGCCCGCGAGGATCGAAGACCAGAGCGGATCGTCTTCATAGTAGGCGATGACAGCGCGCCACAGCGGGCTCATGGTGCCATCCGTCCCGAAACTGCGCAGTTGTGCGGAAGCATACGGCAGTGTCGGGCGCGGATGGCTGATGTACGGCCAATCATCCGATCCGTCGGGCAGATCGAGCGGGTCGGCCGCAGCCGGTTCGATCGTTAGCCCTTCGAAAATCTGGCCGAGACGCGGCACGTACAGCGACGGGATGAGCGCTTTGCCAGCTTCGTCCGCGAGCGGATACGTAACCGTCAGCCCTTCTGCGGCCGCTGTGAATGCCCGGTATGCTTTATAGGTTTCATCCATCAGGCGTGTTTTCGCGGAAGGCGCCAGTTCGAAACCAATCGTCCCGATCCATTCACGATCCGCATCGGACAGAAGCCCTTCGTTATCGATCCGCTGCGGCAGGACGCCGTCGTTCACGCCGATTACGAACACTTCGTCGATATTCAGGAACGTCGCCAGGTCGACCGTCATGACCGTCACTTGGTCGAGTGACGGCGGAATGCGGGCGAATTCGAGCGTATCGAATCCTTCGTCGAGCACACGGATCGCTTCTTTTGCAGGCATATCGGCGTCTCCGAACATGAGCACGAACTGGTCGAGCACGTTGATCCACCCGCTCCAGGCCTGTTCGTGTTCCGAAGCGCCGAGAAGCCGGCCGGCCGTTTCCTCTTCCGCCCGGAGGCCGATGATCTTGTCGTAGCCCCGCAAGTCCTCCATGAAGGTGAACAGGGCTTCGGCCGCCTGGCGTCCGTCCTTGGCGCGTTTCAGCCGGCTGCCGAACGTCTCCAGCGGGCCGCGGATCAGATCGCGGACGCTGTGCAGTTCCGCCTGCATGGCAAGTTCTTCATCCGTCTGGACGTCCGTATGCAGCTCAAGGCCCCGGTATTTCTTCACACGCCACCGGTCTTCGTCGAACCAGCGGCGGCCATGGATGCCGTGGGCGAGCACATAGTTCTCCAGACGGTCCGCCCGTTCCCGCCACAGTTTCCGATCTTCGCCGTACGGAAAGAACAGATCCGTCTTGACGGCGCGGAACATCGCCTCGTACGACCAGTTGCCGGTCACCGCTTCGAGCACGGACCGCGTGAACTCGATGAGCGGATGGTGGAGCATCGGTTTCTTGCGGCTGATGAACACCGGAATCTCATAGAGCGGAAAGATCGTTTCGATCAATTCGTCGTAGACATCAGGCTGGCGGTACAGCACGGCGATGTCCTGGTACCGTCTGCCGTTCCGGACGAGCTCCCGGATCGACCGGGCAACGGCATGGAGTTCCGCACGCCGGTCCGCTGCTTCCACGATGCGTACGTCCCCCGCGCTGGTCTGCCGGTCGGCTGGATAGCGGTCGAACTGCGCCTCGAGGTGGCGGACGTCCGGATTCCGGAAACGCCGGGCGTCCGTCAGGCGGAGTTCCGGTTCGATTTCGATGGCCTCGCCTTTCGCGATCTCCGTGATGATCTGCTTCGTGCGCATCGGGCTGTAGAACAGCTCGTGGTCTTCCGCGGTGCCTGCCGCTTCGTCCGTCGGCAGGGCGATGTTGACCCGTTTGGCGTATTTCAGCAGCTCCCGGATGATTTCGTGTTCCCGGTTCGTCAGCAATTCGAAGCCGTCTATGTAGATATCCGCCTCCCGGATATACTCCGAGAACCGGATCTGCTCCGTCAGCATCGCCAAATGCCCTTCGCTGTCGACATAGCCCGCGCCGAGCCGCTCTTCGACTTTTCCGAGCAGCAGGGACAGATCCCCCGCTTTGTCGATCAGGGACCGGGGCGCATCGGCTGCCGTCAATTCGCTGTTGAGCTGTGTCAGTGCTGTGTGATCGAGACAGTAGCGGCTGAATTCCTTCAGAACGCCCTCGACCTGCTCGGTGAAGCCGCGCTTGTCCGCCGCCTGCCGGAACAGCGTGAACTCATCCTTATTCTCTTCCAGCACGCTCCGGATCAGCATCCGGTAGCCGAACGCGTCCACTTCCCGGCGTGTGATGCCGCCGGTCTCCTGCAGAATGCGCCAGGCGAGCCGCTTGAACGTCAGTACCTGTGCACGCACCATCCCATGGAGACCGAACCGTGAGGAGAGACTGTGCTCCATCGAGAACGACATCTGATCGGGCACGATGAGGATGATCGGCGCGCCGAGCGGGTCTTCCCGCAGCGCTCCGGCGATCTCCTGCTCGATCGTATACGTCTTGCCTGTTCCTGAACGTCCTGTTATCATGCGCAGCGTCATGAGCCCGCCCCCTTGTCAGTCTGATAGTTCAATTGTAATCGTTTTGCCTGGAAGAATCAAAGCGGAGTGTGTGATTTTACGAATGAATGTTCGTATTATTTTACAGAGAGCAGGCGGGTATCGGACAGTTCGCGCGGGGTATCGGTCACCTCGCGCAATTTATCGGACAGATGGCCTGAACTATCGGACACTTCACTTGAGTTATCGGACACATCACCGAATTTATCGGCATCCGGATATAATTCAAAGGACTGGCTTGGGCTCGCTTCGCTCGTTTCCTGTCAGGCCCGCCGTGCGCTCGGTATCGGACAGTTGGCCGCAAGTATCGGACACTCCGCCGAATTTATCGGCAGCCGGACACAATCCCTCTCTACATCCGGCCATACAAAAACGCCCCGCCGACGCGGAGCGCTGCAACTTCAGTCGTCTTCCCAATGCTTATGGCCGTCCCATTCGCGCGCGTGGTTTTCCACCCGCTTGTTGACCCGTTTCTCCCACCATTTGCCGGCGAGCCAGAGGATGAGGATTACTACCCCGACAATGGCTGTCCGGATCGGCTGGGTGAAGAGTGCCCGGATGTCGTAGCCGACGAAACTGATCATGAACACCATGACGAACTTCCCTGCCATGAGGATGGCGAGGTAGTAGGTCTTCTTCATGTTCGACAGCCCGGCGACGAGGTTTACGAGTGCGGACGGAGTGAACGGGAAGCAGATGAACAGGAAGAGCGGGCCGAACCCATTGCTCTCCACCCAGACGATCAGCTTTTTCACCCGCTTGTGCCGGGTGATGAAATTCAGCAGGCGGCTGCGGCCGTACTTCCGGATGATCAGGAACACCATATAGGAGCCGACGACCGTCCCGCTCCACGACAGCAGAAAGCCCAGGATGACGTGGTAGGCGGCAATGTTTGCGAATACGAAAACGAACAGCGGCAGGAACGGCAGGAACGATTCGATGAACGGCAAAAGAAAGCCGATCGCCGGACCGAATGCCCGATACTGCTCTGTCAGTTCGATGATTTTGTCTACCGTGAACCATTCCTGCATCCGTGATTCCCCCTGAGTACGTCACTATTCGGAAAACGTGCAAAGATTCCGTCTTGTCCTATGTATAGAATATAGTATAATCACTAGTATTGACCACTGAACAGAAAGCGGGGTTGCAAGATGCACCAATCGGAATTCAGCAAAGGCCTGCGGGCCGGTCTCAGCATCGGCATCGGCTACTTCCCCGTTGCGCTCACATTCGGCCTGCTTGCGAAGACAGGCGGCCTCTCGCTGCTCGAAGCGACTGCGATGAGCATCTTCGTGTTCGCCGGCGCTGCCCAATACATATCGCTCAGCCTGCTCGCCCATGCCGTCGATCCATTCATGATCGTCGTCAACACGTTCATCGTCAACATCCGCCATTTCCTGATGTCCGCGTCGCTCAATGAAAAGATGCACACGGCTCCGAAACCGGTGAAAGCTGCGGTCGCATTCGGTGTCACGGACGAAACGTTCTCGGTCATCGCGACCAGCAAAGAGGACAAAGTCACGAGCGCCCGTGCATTCGGTGTCATCGCCGTCGCGTATGGCAGCTGGGTCGGCTTCACAGCTGCCGGCCACCTCATCGGGGACATCCTGCCGCCGTTCCTGCAGGCCGCCATGTCGATCGCCCTCTATGCGCTGTTCGTCGCCCTGCTCGTGCCCTCCATGAAAGGCAGCCGGAAGATCGTCCTGCTCGCTGCAGCATCAGCGATCCTCAGCTGCATCTTCTATTACACGGAGCTGCTGTCAACCGGCTGGTCGATTCTCGTGTCCACCCTGATTGCAGCAATCGTCATAGAACTGCTCTATGTAAAAACCGGACGCTCCCCCGTGCCGCCGCTTGAAAAGGAGGGGATCTGATGGGCGCAACATACTGGTGGATGCTGTTCGGCATGGCACTCGTCACCTACTTGCCGCGCATGATCCCGCTGACATTCCTGGATGGCAGAAAACTGCCTCCGTTCGTCACCGGCGTGCTCGGCAACATCCCGTATGCGGTGCTCGGCGCCCTCATCTTTCCGGCCATCTTCTACGTCCAGGAAGGCAACATCCTGTTCGGAGTGATCGGCGCCGTGTCGGCATTCGGCATCGCTCTTCTCGGCTTCGGCCTCATGCCTGTCGTTCTCGGCACGATCGGTATTCTCGCCGTGTACAGCCTGTTCTTATGAGGAACCCTCTCTTTATCATACCCTGAAATCTGTAAAAGCATACTGCGAGTTTCAAAGTAATCGCTGAAGAAGAAGGAGACCGGTATCGCTGTTACTTTGTACAGTGACCGGACAACAAAAAACCGCACGGCTTCAAGTTTCGAATACTTGAAGCCGTGCGGTATTTTCATAGCTGAATCTGACATCCCGTCATTCGTCCTGTCCGTCTTCCGTCCGCCTGTGCGAATTTGCAACCATGCGGGACGCAAACCAGAATCCCGCAGTGAGCGACAGTGCATCCGCTGCATACAGGATCCAGTTGTGGGTGTAGCCCGCATAGACGGAAGCGGCGATCAGGGCGATCGTCAGCAGGAGGCCGACGACGTGATGGAATGTCACCCGCGTGAAGAACACGACGAGCAGTCCCGGCAGCAGCAGTGCCAGCACGAACTTGGTAGCCAGACTTTCCATCGTGCGCCGCCTCCTTCCTCATTCATCTGACGAGCAGCAGGCCGAGCTGATAGTGATCATGCCTGTACAGCACCTGCTGCATGAGCCGCACTTCCCCGTTCCGGTCTGCAACCTGCAGGCGGCAGTGGGCGGCGTTCACCTGGATGGCATCATACAGTTCCTTTTCGTTGGCGACCTGCATGCCATTGACAGCACGGATCACCTCACCCGGCAGCAGGCCGAGTTTCTCGGCGGGCGATCCCGGCAGCACACCTGCCACGACTACGCCTGCCGCACTCGGAGAAGCGGCATAGCCGCCTCGCCGTTCGCCTGCAGCTGCCGTGACGGTGATGACCGTCCGGATGATGATCCCGGCAGCGAGTGCCGCCCAGGCAATGACCGGTTCATACAGACCGCCAAGCCCGATGGCCGTAACTGCAATCCCCGTCCATATGACAGAGCGTCCGATTTTCGGAAGCAGGACATCCGGGAACTGCCTGCGCGCAATCTGGCTGAAACCGATCGCAACCGGCACAGGCACCAAACTGAACGAATCCGAGCCCAGCGTGAACTGCGGCCAGTACGGCAGATGGGCGCTGATCATATCGCCCGGCACAATCAGCAGGACAGGCAACAGCCACAGGCTCTTCACCTTGAACACAGCCGCCCGCAGGCCCCGGCTCGTCTTCTCCAGCCGCGGGGACGGATACCGGACTGCTGACTTCCTGATAAGGAAACCTTCCGCGATCATCAGCACGCCTGCTGCGACTGCAGCGGTCACCGCAAGTTCATCCGCGACGCCGTCCAGGGACCAACCCCGGTACGAGACGCCCGGTTCGGTCCGCTGCCAGATGAGCAGTGTGAAAAACGCAAATCCTGCTGTATAGACTGGGGACCCCCACTGGTAGTAGAAGCTGACTGCCATGATAAGCATGAATGCACAGAACAGCACAATCCAGCCGGCGTCCGCTGCCAGTCCGATGCCGCTCAGCACGATGGAAACAATCAGTGCAGGGAGCCACGAATCCGCGAGCACCCGCCTGAATTCCGTCTTGCCCGGCAGTTTCCGGATATTGAAATCCCGCCGTTCCCGTTTGACACGCATGTAGCCGAGAGCCACTGCCGCCAGCAGGATGAGCCACAGCAGCGGATTCAGGAAAAACATCCCGGCTGCCTGCAGCACGTCTTCGATCCAACTATCTGTCACGTTCCGTCACACTCCCATCCCAGTCCGGCTGTTTTCTACTATTGTATCAAACAACCGGATGGATTGGATAGTGAGGACGGACCGTTCTTTGCAAACAGGCCGGACCGCTCACTTTTTCGAAGACAGCGTGTGGTGCAGATAACCGATCGCCATTGCGAGCTGCTCATCGTTCGCGCGGTCGCTTTTCACTTCTTCGGCCGCGGCTTTCAGACCTTGATAGAACGCACTGTCCATCTCCCCGCTGACTTCAAGTTCTGCATCTTTCTGGAATTCCGCAACCGCCTTCTTGGTCGCATCGTCGAAATAGCCGTCCGTGCGGCCCGGATTGAACTTGAGCGCCTTGAGGACACGCTGAGCGTACGCGATATCATCATGGAACTGTTCTTCCCTATACACGTCCGCAAGCACCCGCAGATGTTCGGCGAACAGGCTGTTCTGCTTGACTACAAGATCCGATTCAATACCTTCGCCGTGAATCCATCGTTCTTTCGGGGTCAGCCATTTGTGCGTCGACAATTTTACTTCGCCGCCATTCGAGAGCTCCATCGTCTCCTGGACAGTCCCTTTGCCGAAACTCGTCGTCCCGACGATGAACCCGCGGCCGAGGTCCTGCAGGGCGCCGCTCAGCACTTCACTTGCCGAAGCACTTCCCTGATCCTGCATGAGTGCGATCGGCAGGGTCTTCAGTTTTTCATCGAACAGAACGCCCTCAGGCTTCTCCGTGACAAGCGGAGTCAGCTGCCCTTTGATGTTTTCCATGTAGGCGAACACCGTATCTTCCGGCAGCATACTTCCTGCAATCGCACCGACCGCATGGAGATATCCGCCGGGATTGCCGCGCACATCGATCAGCAGCGCTTCCGCCCCTTCTTTGACAAGCAGGTCCGTTGCCGCCTGCCATTCTTTCGCACTTTCCTCCCCGAACATCGTGAGCCCTATGTAGCCGATTTTCTTGCCGCGCTCTTCAATGATTTCAGAAGACACCGTATGGACAGGAATGACATCCCGTTCAATCGTCAGTTCGACGTGCTTTCCGGCTTCCGGCCTGTAGACGGTCAGTTCCACTGTCGTCCCTTTCTTCCCGCGGATCCGTTTGACGACTTCCTGCAGCGTCAGCCCGTCGACGCCTTCCTTATCGATCTGCACGATTTCATCGTATGGAAGCAGACCTGCTTTGTCCGACGGCGATCCTTTCACCGGCGATACGATGACGAACTTCCCGCTGGTCCGGGTGATCTCCGCACCAATGCCCACCCGCTCACCTGCAAGCGATTCCTTGTGGGAGGCGGCTTCCTCCTTTGTCAGATACGTCGAGTACGGATCGCCGATCACATCCGCCATCCCGCGGAGCGCCCCTTCGATCAGATCGTTCTTTTCAAGCGGATACACAGCATTGCCTGTAATGACATCATAGGCTTCGTCGATGACGCCGAATTCATCCGAAGGCGCCGCCCGTTCCTTCTCTTTTTTCCCGCATCCGTTAAGCAGTACAAGACAAACTGCAACCGCAGCAAATAGGCCAACTAAAAAAAACCGGCTCCTGCGCATCGTCACCATCCCCTCCTCTTTCCATACATATGAAAAGGACAGGGATGTTACGACACCGGAAACCGGATCCAGCATTATTCGGCTGATGAAATTCAGTCGACGTCGTCCATCAGCTGCTCCATCATCTTTTCGTCCATCGGGCCGATGATCTTGTTATCCACGGTCCCGTCGGTCTTCAGGATGTAGGTCGTCGGAATCGAGAACACCTGGTAATCGGTCATCCCGATATCCTCCGTGTCGAGCAGGATGGGGAACGTCAGACCGTAGGCGTCCGCGAATTCCTCCACCGCTTTTTCTCCGCGTTTCTCCGCTGTCGTCAAGTTGACGGAGACCAGTTCGACGTTGTCCTCTTCCTCGAGGTCCTTATAATAGTTTTCCATATGCGGCATCTCCGCCTTGCACGGCGGACACCACGTCGCCCAGAAGTTGAGCATGACCTTCTTGCCCCGCAAATCGCTCAATTTCACTGAATCACCGTCAAGTGTCTTCAGTTCGAAATCCGGAGGCGTGTCGCCCGGTTTCAGTCCAGGCAGTTCTTCCATGCCCGGCAATGTTTCCGACTGGGCTTTGGTCGTGGCTGTGTCGATCTTCTCGGGCTTCTGCATATTGGATTTCACCATCAGGGCAACCATCGTGCCGATGACGAGAATGGCAACCGCATACCCGACCCATTTTTTATTCATCCAATCCCTCCAGCAGTTCTTTGTCTTATCAAATGGTCGATCAGTACGATAAACGCGCTTACCGCGGCTGACGCGGCGAACGGGATCCCGGCGAAGCCTGCCGGCTGCAGGGCGGCGATGAACCCATGGGCGGCCGTCAGCAGCAGGGCTCCCTGGAAGACGGTCACCCGTGTGTCCCCTGCATACCGGACAGTGAGCAGCATCAGGATACCGAACAGGAGAATCGTGACGGCCTCCGCGTACAGCGTACCCCTATTCAGCAGGGCCATCAGGATCTGATAGCCGGCCTGGGCGACAGCCGTCAGCAGCAGGAAGGCACGCCCTGCAGAGACAGGGACCGGCTTCTTCGAAAGCAGAAAGAGCAAGGCGGCAAGCACGATGCCGGCGAGGAATCCAATTGTTCCGCCGTTGAAGTACAGTATAGCAGTGGGCGACTGCCGGACGACCCCAAAATCCGTGACGATGACGGACAGCTTCCAGGTGAGCAGCACGGTGAAGATCGCATCACCCACCATGTCTGCTGCCTGCTTCCCGAATCGGCGGCGCACCATCAGCCAGCCGGCAGCCAGCCCGAAGACCGCCGCCACCCATGAGGACGGAACGGTCACCTTCCATAGTAGATAGTATTCCGTAACTGGCATGGCAATCCCCTCAGTCATTGATACCTCATATGGTATCTTATTTCCTTCGTCAACACCAACGAGGGGGCTTCGGTGCAAAGAAAAAGGCCCGCCCGAGAGCGAACCTTTTTATCATACCGACTTGCGCCGCAATGTTTAGGATGGAGCTGAGCCGGAAATACTACTGTTATAGAGTAATGAACCGGGTATCAGAACGATACATAACGGAGCGGGTTCACAGCACTTGGACCTGTCGCCGAGAAGTTTCCGACGTGGATTTCGAAGTGCAGGTGAGGCCCTGTCGAATTGCCGGTGTTTCCGGACTTTGCGATCGGTTCGCCTTTGCCGACATGCTGACCGGTGCTGACACCGATACTGGACAGGTGGGCATAGACGGACGTATAGATCTGACCGTCAATGGAGTGGGTGATCATGACGAGATTACCGAAACCGCCCATCGGTCCTGCATGGGAAACGACACCTTCAGCAGCTGCGCTGACTGTTGTTCCGACCGGTACTGAAATGTCCTGGCCGCGGTGCTGCTTCTTCGTATGGAAAATCGGGTGCACGCGCCATCCGAATGACGACGTCAGACGGCCGTGTGCTGGTGCAGTCCATGCTCCGCTTGAAACTGGCGGTGCCGCAACCGACGGCTCATAGCTTGATGATGCATTCGAAGAACTGCTGCTGGATGAAGCTGACGAATGTGACGAGCTGGCAGCCTGTTCCGCACGCCGTTTCGCCGCGGCAGCCTCCTGCTGGCGGCGGAGTTCCGCTTCGCGTTTACGCTTCAGCTCAGCCTGGCGGGCGACTTCAGCAAGGCGCTCTTGTTCTGCAACAATCTTCTTTTCAAGGTCCGCTGACATATCATGTGCTTCGTCAGCTTCACTTTCCAAGTGGGCTTTTTCGTTCGACAGCTTTGCTTCTTCCGCTTCCAGCTGATCGACGAGCTTGTCCTTTTCGACTTTCTGGCCTTCCAGTTTCTTCTTCAAGTCAGTCAGTTTCGCTTTCCGGTCTTCCTGTTCAGCAAGCTTCTTTTCGACAAGCGCTTTTTCTTCTTCAAGCTGGTTCATGTCGTCTTCCTGCTGCTTCATGATCTTCCGGTCTGCGTCCATCAGTGTAGAGACTGCTGAGAAACGGTCGATGAAGTCTGAAAAGCTGGTCGCCCCGAGGAGCACGTCCAGGTAGCTGACGTCCCCGCCTTTCACCTGCATCGTTTTCACACGTTCGCGCAGCACTTCATCACGCTCTTTGATGCGCTGCTCAAGTGTCTTGATGGAGATGCGCAGCTGCGCAATCTCTTTGGTTGTATCCGCGATCTTTTCTTTCACGTCGCGGATCTTCTCATTATTAGTATCGATTTCACCGTTGAGTTTCGAGATCTGGTCGAGGATCGTCTGTTTCTTTGTTTTCTTTTCGTTGATTTTATCAGACTTGTCCTTGATGCCTTTGTTCAGTTCGTTCTGTTTCTGCTGCAGCAGTTTCTGTTCGTTCTGCATATCTTTGAGTGAATCTGCTGATACTGCTGTTGCACCGACAGTGGACGATAAGAGCAGGACCCCCATGGTCGACAGCAGTAAACTTTTATTCTTTTTCAAAGTCCCAGTTCCCCTTTCAAACGATTCGGCTAGTCAGGCTTTCAGGAATTTGCGTACGGACATGAGGCTGCCCCATACGCCGATGAAGACGCCCATGAACAGCAGCAGTCCGTCGACCTGGATGATGAACGGCACAGGATCGAGCACCTGGAACATTTCGTTGACCAGCTTCGGCTGCCAGTAGGCGTATATTTGCTGATAGGCGATCGAGATCGCCGTGATCGGGATGATGGACCCGAGGATACCGAGCCAGACCCCTTCCAAGATGAACGGAATGCGGACGAAGCTGTTCGTCGCACCGACCAGCTTCATGATTTCGATCTCACGTCCGCGTGCAATGATTGTCAGGCGGATCGTGTTGGAGATGAGGAACATCGCCGTGAACAGCAATGCGACAATGAGGATCAGGCCGACATTGCGGCTGACTTTGACGACATTGAACAGTTTTTCGACTTTCCCGGCTCCGTAGACCACTTCGGCAGTGTATTCGTATGTATCGATCTCTTTGGCGATTTTTGCGGTGTTGTGCGGATCCGCAGCTTTCACGTACAATGCATCGCCGAGCGGGTTGCTTTGCTTGTAGAGAGCGAGTTCTTTCCCGTACTGCTTGATGACCTTGTCCAGTTCCTGCTCTCTCGACGCATATTCCACACTCGCCACGCCGCCGAGCGATTCCACTTTCTTCTGTAACTCTTGTATTGCCTCGTCACTTGCCGCTGCATCCGCAACCACTTTGATTTCCACGTCGTTTTCAATGTTGTCCGCCATCTTGTTCAGGTTCATCATCATAGCGATGAAACTGCCGACAAGAAGAAGCGTGACAGCCACGGCGCTGATGGAGGCGAATGTCATCCAGCCATTCCGGCCGAGACTCTTGAAACTCTCGCGGAAGTGACGGGCAAGCGTTCTACCCTTCATAACTGTATTCTCCTTCATATTCATCCCGTGTGATCATGCCGCCCTCGACGAGCAGGACACGGTGCCGGATCGAATTGACGATATCTTTGTTATGGGTTGCCATGACAATGGTAGTTCCTCTGTTGTTGATTTTCTCGAAGATGTTCATGATCCCTAACGACGTATCCGGATCCAAATTTCCTGTTGGCTCATCCGCAATGACCAGCTTCGGTTCATTGACAATGGAACGCGCGATCGAAACACGCTGCTGTTCTCCGCCGGATAGCTCGTTAGGAAACATTCTCGCTTTTTGCGACAGGCCGACAAGCGCTAAAACATCTGTCACTTTCTTACGGATTTCCGTCGGTGTCTCTTCGATGACTTCCAGGGCGAATGCCACATTTTCATAGACATTCAATTTCGGCAGGAGCTTGAAATCCTGGAAGACAACCCCGATCTGTCTGCGCAAAAAAGGGATCTGTTTGCTTTTCAACGAACCAAGGTCTGTTCCATCGATGAAAATCTGCCCGCTGGTCGGGGCTTCCTCGCGATACATCATTTTGATGAACGTCGATTTCCCTGCACCGCTCGGGCCGACTACGTAGACGAATTCACCGCGGTCGATGTCGATCGTGATGCCATTTGCGGCTACGACGCCGTTCGAGTACTTTTTGTACACGTTTTTCATTTTGATCATTCTGTAACCACCTGATTCAATTACTTTTTCGCCAGCTTTTTCATTATAGCAGATATAAACCTCCATAGTATTACAGTAGTATTTCAATTCGACAGGACTGTTCACACCTTTTCAACAATCTTGTAATCTGGCATCCTGTTTATGGGTGTCTGGCTGGGACTGCCGAACAGCAAAAAAGCAGAGACACCGAAGTGCCTCTGCCGGATGATTCCTTATTCAGGATGTCTTATTTCTTCTCGGAAAGCCATTTTGCGACTGCATCGAGCTCTTCCCCTTTGATGAGGCCTCCAGGCATGCCGCCGGATTTACCGTTCTCGATGATATCGTGGATTTCGTCTTCAGAAAGCTCGCCGCCGATGTGTGCCAGTTCCGGTCCGTTCATGCCTTCCAGGTTGCCGCCGTGGCAAGTCGCACAGTTGGCCTGGTACACCTTGTCCGGATCTACGTCGCTGCCGCCTGCTTCCTTGTCGCCGGACGCGCTGTCATCCCCGCCTCCGCATGCGCCGAGTACGAGTGCAGCACCAAAGATTGCCGCTGCGAATTTGCTTTTCGTTTTCATACTGATTTCCTCCTTCAGATAAAATAAGTACGTGCTCCCTCAGTATACCAAAATCCGCATGTCCTTCACGCCGCCGTGTGACAAACTCATGACGTTTGGGCCTGACCTGCCGTACTCCTTCTATGTACTATTCTCTTTTCTCCGGAAATCAAACCTCTTGCCAGGAAGAATTTTATGGAGGGCTGTCCAGCTGCAGTTCTGGTGGATTTCAAGGTTTCAAACTATGCAGGACGGGTAAACAGCCGATTAAGAGCAGCACAGCAAAGCTCGGAATATTTTCAATTTTCGCTTGCAATGCCGCGGGAAACACGGTAAGCTAACGTGTAATTGAACAAAAACTTATTTCGCAACGTTCGAAGTAAGGATAGAGGCGCAAAAACCATCAGTACGCAGTCCGAGGAGATTGAGCTCCGGAGACGGCCGCGGAAAGGGGAATTTGCCGAAGCGGGAGGATGCTCAAACGTCCCCACGCTGGTTCTGGACTGAACAAGTGCAGGACTGTCATATAGGCGACTATATGGAGGGCTATCTGATGCAGAGGAATAGATCGTCGATTCTTCAGCAGCAGCGCATCCTTCGCTGCTGCTTTTTGCGTTTCAGGAGACACTGCCTTCCACCTCTATTTTTTGGAAACCAACCAAAAGGAGATGGAGAACAGATGAATTTTGGACAGCTGATCACCGCGATGGTGACCCCATTCAATGCACAGGAAGACATCGATTTCACAGCCGCGGAGGAACTGATCGAGCACTTGATCGCAACAGGGACGGACGCCCTCGTTGTCGCCGGGACGACCGGCGAATCCCCGACATTGACCGCTTCGGAGAAAGCAGCTCTCTTCCGCCATACGGTCCGGTGTGCAGGCGGACGGATCCCTGTCATTGCAGGCACCGGCACGAACAGCACCCGGGAGTCGATCGAACTGACCCGCGCAGCTGAGGAAGCGGGCGCTGACGGCGTCATGCTCGTCGTCCCCTATTACAACAAACCTTGCCAGGAAGGGATGTATGCCCATTTCAAGGCGATTGCGGAGTCGACTTCGCTGCCTGTCATGCTGTACAACATCCCTGGCCGGAGCACCGTCAATCTGGAAATCGAAACGATCGTGAAACTTGCGGAAATCCCGAATATCACAGCCATCAAGGAAGCGGGCGGCAGCCTGGAGACAATGGCATCGATCATCGAACAGACGCCTGCCGGTTTCGCTGTCTACAGCGGGGATGATGCGCTGACACTGCCGGCATTGACGATCGGCGGCGCAGGCGTCGTCTCCGTCGCGGCTCACCTCATCGGACCGGAGATGAAAGCGATGATGCATACGGCTGAAAGCGGGCGTTTCGAGGAGGCCGCTTCGCTCCACCGCAGCCTCCTGCCTCTCATGAAGGAACTGTTCAAAGCACCGAACCCTTCACCCGTCAAAGCGGCTTTGAATCTGCAGGGACTGCCCGCCGGCACGGTCCGTCTCCCGATGGTGCCGCTGACGGACAGGCAGCAGCAGTCGCTCGCAAATGTCCTCGATGACTTGAACTGCAAAGCAACCGCCTGAACACGCAAGCCGGACCGCATCGCAGCGGTCCGGCTTTTCTGTTGGTGCCTGATGTACGCACACAGCCTGCCCGCCAGACGTACCGGGCAGTCAATCCATACGCCATGATTTGACGGAATCTTATGGAGTCTTTACAATTTACAGCAGTCCCATCATTTACGGACGCATAGGAGGCAACCGATATGGCACAATTGACGAAAAAGCAAGTGATGGAGACATTCGAGCATCTGCATAACAACCCTGAATTGAGCTGGGAGGAAGAGCAGACGACCGCTTATGTGAAAAAGCGGCTGGAAGACGCCGGCTGCCGCGTGACGTCGTTCGATGACTGCACAGGTGTCTTCGGTGATATCGGCAATTTCTCCGGCGATGTGCCGGTAATTGCACTGCGCGCCGACATGGATGCATTATGGCAGGAAGTCGACGGCAGCCTGCAGGCGAACCATTCGTGCGGGCATGATGCACACATGACGATGGTGCTCGGCGTGCTGGAGCGCGTGAAAGACCGGGACGAACTGCTCAAGCACCTCGGCATCCGTTTCATCTTCCAGCCGGCGGAGGAAGTCGGGACAGGTGCGCTCAAGATGGTGGAGAAAGGAGCGATCGAAGATGTCGATTTTTACTACGGCATCCACCTGCGCCCCTTCCAGGAGACGGATAACGGCAAAGCGGCTCCAGCCATCGTGCATGGTGCGAACGGAACGATCGAACTGGAGATCCGCGGCGATGATGCACACGGCGCCCGGCCGCACCTGAACCGGAATTCCATCGAGATCGGCACGTTCATCGTCAATGCGCTGCATTCCATCCATGTGAACCCGAATGTCGCCCACTCCGTGAAAGTGACACGGTTCCAAGCGGGCGGACGGAGCACGAACATCATCCCGGGCAGCGCATCGCTTGCGATCGACGTCCGCGCACAGGACAACGAAGTGATGGATGAACTGATGGAACGGGTCCGCGATGTCCTGGACAGCGCGAGAAACCTGTTCGGCAGCGAAATCACTATCACGGAAGACACCTATGTGGCCGCCGCACGTGTGCACCCCGAAGCACAGGAGACTGCACGGCAGGCGATCACCGACGTGCTCGGCGAGGAGAACACGGTTCCCCCGGTCATCACGCCCGGCGGGGATGACTTCCACTTCTATACCATCAAGCGGCCGCATCTGAAGGCGACGATGATCGGTCTCGGCTGCGGTCTGTCCCCCGGGCTCCATCATCCCGATATGACATTCGACCATGAATCGATGATGAATGGCATCGATGTCATGGTGCGCATCCTGGAACTGCATGCAGGACAGGATGCCGGCTGAACAGTCTTTCAGGCCAACAAAAACCGCACGGCACCGGAACCTCTGCTCCGGATGCCGTGCGGTTTTTTGTTATACGTCAAACGGGCGGCGCCCTGCCTCCCGGTCTTCTGCAGCGCGGAAGAACGCCTGCGCGTCACGCATATCGTTCGTGGCGAGCAGTACGTCATCCCCGCCGCTTTCCGCAGGACTGATGACGAAGAACGGCTGTGCCGGATCCACGGAAGGGAATTGCGAGCAGATGCCGTCGATTTCGTCGCGATCCGCTTCCTCACTGTGTATCCAGTCGGCGGACAGGACATTGCCGGCCGTGTCCATCAGTTCATCCGTCCACCTCATGAACGTGTCTTCGCCGGCAGTGCCGGAAGCGAAGATGCTGACATCGAACAGCTCGCGTTCCGCCTTCTTCTTTTTCCGGAAAAACATCCCCATCCCCCCTGTGCCTATGTATTGAAAAACCGTTCAGCAGCACGATATGCGGCTGAACGGTCTTCCGGTGCTTCTTATGAAATACGCGAACGCAAGTAGGCGTTGATGAACGGATCGATCTCCCCATCCATGACGGCTCCTGTGTTCCCGGTCTCTTCGTTCGTCCGGTGGTCTTTTACCATGGAATACGGGTGGAAGACGTAGGAACGGATCTGGCTTCCCCAGCCGATCTCTTTCTGGTCCCCCCGGATTTCAAGCAGCCGTGCTTCCTCTTCCTCGAGCCGGATCTGGTAGATCTTCGCCTTCAGCAAGTTGAGTGCACGCTCCCGGTTTTTGATCTGCGAACGTTCGGTCTGGCACGTGACAATCGCACCTGTCGGGATGTGTGTCATCCGGACAGCGGAGTCCGTCGTATTGACGTGCTGACCGCCCGCGCCGCTTGAGCGGTACGTATCGATCTTGACGTCTTCCATCTTCAGATCGATGTCGACTTCACCCGTGAATTCCGGCATGACTTCGACGGAGGAGAACGACGTATGACGGCGGCCTGATGAGTCGAACGGCGAAATCCGGACGAGCCGGTGGACGCCTTTCTCCGCTTTCAGATAGCCGTAGGCGTTGTGCCCTTTGATGGACAGCGTCACGGATTTCACGCCGGCCTCATCACCCGCCTGATAGTCGAGCGTCTCGACTTTGTAGCCGTGCTGTTCCGCCCATCGTGTGTACATGCGCAGCAGCATCGATGCCCAGTCCTGGGACTCGGTGCCGCCTGCGCCGGAATGGATTTCAAGGACCGCGTTGCTGCTGTCGTATTCATCGCTCAGCAGCATCTGCAGATCGAATTCCTCCATCCGTTTCAGGAACGCTTTCAGCTCGTCGCCGAGTTCTTCCTGCAATTCCGCATCGGGTTCTTCCTTCAGCAGCTCGAGTGTCATCTCGAGATTCTCCTGCTCGTCGTTCATCTCATGGAATTCGCCGACCGTGTCCTTCAGTGCGTTCGATTCCGAGATGACTTTCTGCGCCGCATCCTGGTCATTCCAAAATTCCGGATCAAGCATCATTTCTTCGAGTTCCTGCATTCGTGCCTCTTTGTTTTCTAAGTCAAAGAGACCCCCTGAAACCCGCTAATTTCTTAGCTGTTTTGTCGAGCTCGTTGCGTACTTCGGATAATTCCATCATAATTTGTTCCTCCAAAAATTCAAGTTCACGGCGTGTTACTCTTTGCCGTGGCAGTTCTTATATTTCTTGCCGCTGCCGCATGGGCACGGATCGTTCCGGCCGATGTTGACCCGGCGGCGGACCGGTTTCTTCACTTGCTTTTCGCCGTCTTCCTTCGGATTGACCGCCTGGCCTTTTGCGACTTCCTCGCGCTCCAGGTTGTTGCGGATTTCCGCTTTCATGACGTATTTCGCCGCATCCTGTTCGATGGATGCGACCATCTCTTCGAACATGCTGAACCCTTCGGACTGATACTCGCGGAGCGGGTCGTTCTGGCCGTATGCACGCAGGTGGATTCCGTGACGCAGCTGATCCATCGCATCGATATGGTCCATCCACTTCGTGTCGATCGCGCGGAGAAGGACGACCTTCTCGAACTCACGCATCTTCTCTGCGGACATTTCCTCTTCTTTTTCATCATACCGGGCATGCACTGCCTGTTTGATGAACTCCGTCAATTCCTCGGCGGATTTCCCTTTAAGATCGGATTCCTCCAGGCGGTCTTCCGGAAGCAGGTTCGCACCCAGGTAATCGACGAGTGCCTTGAGGCTCCAGTTATCCTGGTTCTCCTCCGCCGTGTGCACGGCAACAGCATTTTCGATGACACGGTCGATCATCGCCTCCAGGACCGGACGGACGTTCTCAGATTCAAGTACATCATTCCGTTCCTTGTAGATGATTTCCCGCTGCTGGCGAAGCACGTCATCATACTGCAGGAGACGTTTCCGCGAGTCGAAGTTATTCCCCTCGACCCGTTTCTGTGCGGATTCGACGGAGCGTGACACCATCTTCGACTGGATCGGCGTTTCGTCGTCCATGCCGAGTTTGGTCATCATGCCTTTCATCTGCTCGGAACCGAAGCGGCGCATCAATTCGTCCTCGAGTGACAGATAGAACTGTGTGACACCGGCGTCTCCCTGACGGCCGGAACGTCCGCGCAGCTGGTTATCGATCCGGCGTGACTCATGGCGCTCGGTGCCGACGACGGCGAGACCGCCGAGTTCCGCCACACCCTCGCCGAGCTTGATGTCGGTACCGCGGCCTGCCATGTTGGTCGCGATCGTGACCGCTCCCGGCTGGCCGGCCTGCTCGATGATTTCCGCTTCACGCCCGTGGTTCTTTGCGTTGAGGACATTATGCGGCACGCCGTATTTCTTCAGGAAATTCGAAATGATTTCGGACGTCTCGATCGCAACCGTCCCGACCAGCACCGGCTGGCCTTCCTGGTGACGCTCTTTGATATCATCCGCGACCGCTTTGTACTTCCCTTCCATCGATGCGTAGATCAGATCGGCACGGTCATCCCGCGCAATCGGACGGTTCGTCGGGATGGCCACGACGTTCATGTTGTAGATATTGCGGAATTCCTCTTCCTCCGTCTTCGCCGTACCGGTCATGCCCGCGAGCTTGTCGTACATCCGGAAGTAGTTCTGGAATGTGATCGTCGCGAGTGTCATCGATTCGTTCTGGACTTCGAGGCCTTCCTTCGCTTCGATCGCCTGGTGAAGTCCATCACTGTAACGGCGGCCTTTCATGAGACGGCCGGTGAACGAGTCGACGATGATGACTTCGCCTTCCTGCACGACATAGTCTACGTCGATATGCATGCTGACATGCGCTTTCAGCGACTGATTGATCGTATGGTTGAGTGTGACGTGCTGCAGATCGAACAGGTTGTCAATGCCGAACGCTTTCTCCGCCTTCTCAATTCCCGATTCGGTCAGCGTAACCCCTTTGGTCGTTTCCTCGAACGTGTAATCGTCCTCTTTTTTCAGCGTCGCGACGAACTGGTTCGCAAGCCGGTACAGTTCAGCCGACTTCGCAGCCTGTCCCGAGATGATGAGCGGTGTCCGCGCTTCGTCGATCAGGATGGAGTCGACTTCGTCAATGACGGCATAATGGAGCGGCCGCTGGACCTTGTGCTCGCTGTACAGCACCATGTTGTCCCGCAGATAGTCGAAGCCGAGTTCGTTGTTCGTCGTATACGTGACGTCCGCTGCGTAGGCTTCCCGTTTCTCGTCCTTGCCGAGGCTGTTCATGTTCAGGCCGACCGTGAGGCCGAGGAACTCGTACAGCTGCCCCATTTCCTGAGCATCCCGGGAGGCGAGGTATTCGTTGACCGTGACGACGTGCACGCCTTTGCCGTCGAGGGCATTCAAATACACGGCGAGTGTCGACGTCAGCGTCTTCCCTTCCCCGGTTTTCATCTCCGCGATGTTGCCTTCGTGAAGGGCGGCTGCCCCGATGATCTGAACGCGGAACGGATACAGGCCGAGCACACGGCGCGCCGCTTCGCGGACGACCGCGAACGCTTCCGGCTGGATGTCGTCCAGCGTCTCCCCGTTCGCGACACGCTGCTGGAATTCCGCCGTTTTGGCTGTCAGCTCTTCATCGGAGAGCTTTTCCATATCGCCGGCGAGCGCTTCGGTCTGATCTGCAATTTTTTCAAGCCGTTTCAAATCACGTTTATTCGGATCAAACATTTTATTCAATACGCTTAGCATAATTTGGTCACATCCTCATAAAGTTCACCCTTCATTTTAACATTGTGAAACAGAGGGCGCAAATGCCATGCAAGGAACTTTCCGACTTTTGGGAAGGGTGTGCGGTTCGGCGGAGGAATGGAGCGGTAGGCGGGCGGAATGGAGCGGTTCGCCTGTGGTATTGATCGGTCAGCGGTATTGAGCGGCTCACCGATGGAATTGATCGCTTTGCCTGTGGTTTTGATCGCTTCGCTGGTGGAATGGAGCGGTTCGGCAGTGGTATTGAGCGGTTCGCCGTTGTTATTGATCGGTTCGCCTGTGGTATTGAGCGGTTCGCCGGCGTTATTGATCACTTCGCCTGTGGAATTGATAGGTTCGCCAGCAGGCATACGAAAACCACCCGGCGCATGGCCGGGCGGTTGGGGTTTATCAGTTATCAAGTTGCTTCGATCAGGCCGTATTTGCCGTCACGGCGCTTGTAGACGATGTTCGTCGCGTCGGATTCCCCATCCGTGAAGATGAAGAAATCGTGTCCGAGCATGTTCATCTGGAGGATGGCCTCTTCCTGGTCCATCGGCTTCAGGTCGAGCTGCTTCGTACGCACGACATTGAATTCGTTCTCATCTTCGGCATCCTGCTCCTTCGATTCGTTCTCGACGGACTGCTGCATGAATGCCGCAACGCCTTCCCGCTCGCGGAACTTGCGGTTGACGCGTGTTTTATATTTACGGATCTGCCGCTCGAGCTTGTCGACGATCAGATCGACCGCTGCATACAGATCGTTATGCCGTTCTTCTGCACGGAGTGTCAAATTTTTCATGGGAATCGTGATTTCCACTTTCGTCTGCTTGTCATTGTAAACTTTCAGGTTCACATGGGCAGTGGCGTTCGCCCCTTCAGTGAAATAGCGTTCCAGCTTATTCACTTTCTTCTCGACATACTCCCGGATTGCCGGAGTCACCTCGACGTTTTCGCCACGAATGTTGAAGTCTAACATATTAAACTCCTCCTTTGATTTGACCCTGCCTTATACTTCGGCATACCTTCCGCAAAACCCTTCTTTTCCAATGGAAAATAAAAAAGAATTTTGGCGGTTTGTGCGGCCCGGCAATTCAGGCCGTCACGTCCGTTCCGACTGTCGCCGCAGCTTCAGGTCGCTCACAATCCGGGCGGCGGTCAATGCGTCTTCATCGAAATCGATGCCGTACGTCCAGTCGTCGCCGGCCGCTTCCTTCCAGACGATGACGCCGTCTGTCGCAATCGGCTCCTGGTACACGTTGAACCGGAGTCGGATCGCCACTTCTTCGCGGTTGACCGGGATGTCGAACGCTGTCCGCATCCTGGTGCCGCCGGGACTGATGTCGAGCAGGACCGCGTCGCCCGTGCCGGTGCCGGTTTGGCTGCCTTTTTTAAGATACAGGCTGAACTCCGCAGGTACCGGTTCTGAAAATGGGAACCTGAACGCTTCATCGCGTTTGTAATGCATACTAACCACGCTCCATCCGCTTTGCTGGTGACTCCAGTATACCAAAATCCTGCCAGCACGGCTCCCAAAATTCCAACTTCCCCGGCGATAGTTCTGTCCTTATCTATTGCCGGTTGCCCCCGTTCCGAAACATGGAGCGCAGCCGACGCTTATCGTATGCAGGCAGACGGCACGCCATACGAAGGAAACGCCCGCCCGGCAGATGCCGGACAGGCGCTTGGATCAGTCCCGAAGACGGACGGCCTCGTTATAGGTTTCCTGGAGATACGTATCGATCTCGCCCTGCTCGCCCGTCAGATTCGTCAATGTCGCATCCAGTTCTTCGACGGCCGCTGAATTCTCTTCGATCACGGAAGCGAACTCCAGCGTCCGTTCACGCACGACCCCTGTGTCCTCTGTGATCTCCGCCAAGGAACGGCTGAATTTTTCCATCTCACTCTGCAGACCGTCCATCGCCATGTGGAGACCGGTGAACGTCGTGTTGGAGTGATTGGCGCTGACTGACTGTTCTGCAATCTGCTGCTTGCCGGCCGCCAGTTTGGACACGGCCAGTTCGTTGTACGAATTGACTTCGGTCAGGTTGCGGTCGATCTTCGCCAACGTCTCATCCGTGAGTCCGGCCAGTTTCCGGATTTCATCGGCTACGACGGCAAAGCCTTTGCCCTGTTCACCGGCACGCGCCGCCTCGATGGAAGCGTTCAGGGCCAGCAGGTTGGTCTGGTCTGTGATCTCCTTGATGGAAGAGGCGAAGGCATTCGTCTCGGAGATTTTCTCGGTCAGTGTCTCGAATGTACGGTTGACCTCTTCGAAGAATACGGCGAATTCCTCGATCCCTTTCGTCAGTGCAGAGATCCTTGTACTGCCCTCTGCAGCACTGGTGCCGGCACCTGACACGGCCTGCGCCAGCTGTGCCAGCCCTTCCGAGACCGCTGACACCGAGTTGAAATTCCGTTCGGACCGCTCGGCGATATCCCCGATATAATCCGCCTGCTGCTGCCCTGCCGCACTCACTTCATTGACAGCTGTGAGCATTTCCTTCTGGGCAGCGAGTGATGTCTTCGAAGAGGAACTGAGCGTATCCAGGTTCCGGGTGATGGTTTCGACTGCCGCCTGCAGATGCGCAGCCCGCTCTTCTTCCTGCCGGTGGTTCGCTTCACTCTCTGCTGTCGCCTGTTCGATCCGTTTCGAGACCGATGCGTTCTGCCGGACGACGAGCAGCAGCACCATGCCGCTCAGGAAATGCAGGAGGATCAGGTTGGACCCGCTTGACTCCACGACGGCAGGTTCCGTGAACAACGTGTTGTTCATCAATAGCGCAATCAGACTCAGGACATACGCCACTCCCATGATCACCAGCCGGCCATGGATCCCGCCGAGGACAAGCAGGAAGAACACGATGCCGAGCGAACCGAGATTCGCACCGGAAAATAGGATGACGCCCGCCGCCACAGCGAACGTCGCTGCGAGTAGCACATATGGCAGACTGACGGAAAGGATCCGGTTCTTCGTGATCCGGAAAGCAGTGTAATAAAGACAGGCCGCCGCTAGCGGGATCGCGACGGACAGGATGATGTTCAGGTTGGTCTTCAGGAACAGCTGGGCAATGAGCCCCAGGCCGCCGGCAGCGAGGAATCCGAAGAACAGGATATTGTTTTTGCTCTGCCAGTCTTGGTACTTCATTTGTTCGATTGTCATTAGGCCACTTCCTCTAAAGTTATGTAGGGCAATGCTGAATCCAATGGACATAAAACTTTCAGCACCGGCAAATGTACCTAGTAAATATACAAAAAAATCCGGCGAACGTTTCCGATCGCCGGCAGCCGTTCATTGTTTTGTATCATAGAAGGTGCCATCCCGCGCGACTTTGCTGTACGGGTTCACGTAACTGCGCACCCCGTCCTTCTTCGTCTGGGAGGCGGACAGGTCTTTCCGGATGAGCGCCATGCATTGTTCCAGTTTTGCCGCAACGGCAGGCTCCGCAGCCAGCAGGTCCCGGCCAAACGTTTCTTCTTCCGGTGTGAATGGCGGCTGGATGTCCGGCAGCAGCCGATCGCGCGTATCGAGGATGACCTCGATCTCGGCGACAACGGCGTCCCGCTCATCAGCATCCGCTGTCAGGGACAGGGACAGCAGCCGATCCGCCGCTGCCTTCCACTCCGTCAGCGCCGGCCGGATCATATCTCGCTCACGTTGCCGTATTGCTTCTGACGGTTCAGCTGGATCACTTGCTTCCACGTGTCGCGGAATTCCGTGATGATCTCCGAGGCTTCCTCGAACAGTGCAACGTCGTTTTTGATGTTGCCGTCGATCAGCCGGCTGTTCGCAAACTCATACAGCACGAGCATCTCTTTCCCCGCCGGGAAGGCTTTCACGTCAAGGGTGATCATCAATTCCGAAATGATGGCCTGCGCTTTCTGGACTGCCGTGTTCTTCTCTTCGATATTACCGGAGATGACGGCCTGTTTCGCCTGCTGGATGAACTTCAGGCAGCCGTTGTACAGCATGAGCGTCAGCTCCCCGGGCGAAGAAGTGGTGACGGTATTGTTCTGGTACGTTGCGTATGGATTATGCATGACCATTTGAAAGACTCTCCTTTTGTGTTGCGTGGTTCACTTATGCACCGCCGCCAAGCGCGTTCATCAGGTTGGCGGACTGCATATTGGCACGCTGAATCGCGTTTTCCATGGCGGTGAACTGTTTCCAGTAGCGGGTTTCGACCATCTGGAGCTTGTCCTGGAACCGGTCGATCTGTTTGTTCATGTCATCGAGGGTACGGCCGAGAGTGAACGCTTTGTTCGTGTCGCCGACCTTCCCGGCTTTCTTCTGGATGACTTTCTGGACGTTGTCGACTTCGTCCCGCAGCAAGCGGGCAAGTCCTGTCTTGGAAGATGTCCCTGTACTCTCTTTATCGTCCTGGCCGAACAATTTTTGAATGTCTTCAGGGCTTTTCGAGATTGCTTCTTTCAGTTTCTTTTCATCGATGACGAGTTTCCCGTGATCGAGATAGTTGTTGGATGTCTTAATGCCGATTTCACTGAGACTCAGCTTGTCGGTAGGCTCTGGTCCTACTTGAACCGACTTGTTTAAGACGGAACGCATCGATGACAGCAGGTTGGACAGTTCCGGGTTATTGCGCAGTGTTCCGCTTTTTGCCTTCTCTTCCCACAGTTCAATCTCTTTTTCTTTCATATCGGCTTTTTGTTCGGTGGATAAAGGCTGGTAGTTCCGATATTTTGGTTCACGGATTTTTTTGTTCAGATCCTCGATCATTTTGTTATAGTCATCGACGAAGCCTTTGATGTTGTCAAAGACCTTGTCGGTGTCTGTTGTTGCGTTGAAGGTGATGTCTTTTTGGCTTGCGGCTTTTAGAGTGATTTCCATGCCGTCGAGTTCGAAGGTGTTGGAAGACCGGTTTATTTTCATTCCGTTATAGAGAACTTCGGAATCTACTCCAGCTTTAGAAGTTGCGCCTTTTTCAACTGTCAGATTTAACGACTCGGCTAAAGAACCAGAAAGTGCTATCTCACCAAGACCGCTTTCTTTAGAAGACATTCCAATTTTCTTAGAACCTGGATCGTAAAAAGCTCTTACGCCTGTCTTTTCTGTTATGCTCTTCACAATTTCGTTAATATCAGCGCCTTCAGAAAAAGTAAGCTCTACCGTTTTAAGCTTTTCATCAGTCGAAACAGGAAAAGTTACATTTAATGAAGCGCCCCCATTTGGCACTTTATAATCATCTGCAATTTCAGCGCTTTGTAAAGTTGCACTTGTTGCCAAGCGCTCTACTTTAATAGTCCCCGAAAAATTCTCCGTATTTCCCTTCGCCCGAATCGAGACATCATCCGGCGCGGAGACGGTTACATTCTTCGCATTGAAGTTTTTTGAGAGGATCATGTTGTCGAACAATTTCGTGCTGAAGTCCTTCAGGTCACGGTTTGCGGAACGGTAGTCGTTCAGCTGCCATTCGAAGTACTGTTTCTTCTGCGTGATCTTGTCGAGCGGGATCCGCTCCGCTTTCATGAGGTCTTTGATGATCGACTCGGTGTCGATGCCGCTGGCGAGTCCGCCGATTCTCATAGTGCGTCACTCCTTCAGATTTTTCGGTCGATGAGCAGGCCGAGGAATTTCTTCATTTCCGCGTGCATGTCCATCAGTTTCTTGGATGGGATTTCACGTATCACTTCGTCGGTTTTGGAGTCGACGATCGTCACATAGTATTCGTGGAGCTCGTCGTGCATCTTGAAACGGAGCTGTGTGTCCACGCTTTCCAGGAATTTGTTCATGTTGCCTGTCAGGTCTTTCGCTTCTTTCGCTGTCAGCTCGCGATGTTCGTTCGGCTGTTCCTGCGTCTGGCTCCCCATGCCTTCCGTCCGTGCGACTTTCCCCGCCGGACTGAATTCCGCAGTGCCGGCTGTCGGTTTGCCGTCCAGACTGCCCCCTAGTTGACTGACCATCGTTTCCGTCCCCCTCAGTGTCCCATGTATTACCTATTATATCGGCCTGCCGGAAAGGTTGTTAACCGCTTTTTCATATTTCCCGCTCAACATCCCGGGCCGCCTGCCGAAATAAGCGGAGTAAACAATATATATTCAGAAAGGAACTACCACATGACCCGCTCCCTTAAAACTAAAATCATTGCACTGACGCTGATCCTCTTTGCCGTCGGTCTCCTGATCTTGGCTTTCATGATCAACGACCGCGCGAAAAAGCTTACGCTCGAGAGTGTCGTCGATTCCAGCGAAACTCTCGCGGATCAGACATCGTCCACCGTATTCAATTTTATTGATCAATATACGAAAGGTATCAAGGCAACCGCTAATACAGAAACATTCCTTCGGTTCACCGGTCCGGATGGCAAAGACGTGACGGAAGCCGAGCTCCAGGCAGCGCTCAAAACTGCTGCCGGCGTTTATGATGATGCGGTGTCCATCTATTACTCGCTACCTTCGAAATATTCTCTTTCGTATCCAGAAGCGGACTGGTCGGATTTCGATCCAACGACCCGCGACTGGTATGCAGATGCTGTAGCGGAACCCGGCACAGTGCAGTGGTCGGCCCCTTATCAGGATGATACAACCGGAAACTACATGATCACCGGTTCCATCGCCACTGAATCGGGCGGCCGTGTGAATGGCGTGCTCGGCTTCGACCTGGAGCTCGGCGCACTCAGCGATCTGCTGACAGAGCTCGACATTCCATACGGCGGCTATCCGGTCATGTATGACGCGGAAGGCAACGCGATCGTCCACCCGACGTTCGCCGGTAAAAACCAGATGGATGAAAGCCATGTTGCCGATATGTACAAAGCTGACAGCGGTGATATCGAATTCACGGACGAAAAAGGACGTAACAAAGTCCGGGCCTATTCCACGGTTCCCGGATTCGGCTGGAAAGTCGGTACGGTCTATGAAAAGAGCCATCTCACCGGCATGGCCGATGAACTGAGGGGCGCTGTCCTCGTCATCGCGCTCATTGTTCTCGTGATCGTGGCGATTGCGCTGTATATCTTCATCACCCGCCTGCTGAAACCGATCGGCCGTTTGCGGTCGCTCATGGACCAGGTGTCCGCAGGCGATCTGACCGTCCAGTCGGATATCCAATCGAAGGACGAAATCGGCCAGCTGAGCGACAACTTCAATGACATGATCGGCAATATGCACGGCATCATCTCGGTCGTCAGCCAGTCCGCCGACAATGTGCGGTCGAATTCGGAATCCTTGAGCGCTGTCGCAGAAGAGACGAACGCTTCCAGCTCCGAAGTCGCCCATGCGGTCAATGAGATCGCGGAAGGCGCCTCCCGATCTGCGGAAGATGCAGAGACCGTCTCGGAACGGTCCGACGAACTCGGCCGGCAGATCAATGGCATTACGGAACGTGCCGTGTCGATGTCCGAAATCGCCGAGCGCACCGGCATCATGAATACGAACGGCCGGACGCAGATGGCGAACCTGTCCCAGACATTCCAGTCGTCAGGCGTCAATCTCAAGTCGATGAACGACGCGATCACCATCCTCTCGGAAAAAGTGAAGGCGATCGGCGGCGTCATGGATACGATCACCGATATCTCCTCACAGACGAACCTGCTGGCGCTGAACGCGAGCATCGAGGCGGCGCGTGCCGGCGAACACGGCAAAGGGTTCGCCGTCGTCGCAGAAGAAGTCCGCAAACTCGCGGAACAGTCTGCCAGCGCAACGGAAGACGTCCGCCACACCGTCCAGCAGCTGCAGGACGAATCACGGCTCGTGACCGAGCAGATGAACGAAACGATCTCAACGTTCCGGGACCAGGGTCTCGTCGTCCAGGAGACGGAAACGACGTTCGCTGAGCTGTCCGCTCTGATGGAAGACATGCGGTCGTCGATCGATGCGATCTCGGCGGATATCCAGACGGTGTCCAGCCATAAGGATGACGTTGCCGAAACGATCCAGACGATGGCCGCGACGTCCGAGGAGACTGCCGCCGCGTGCGAGGAAGTGAGCGCGTCGACGGAAGAACAGCTCCGCGCTATCCAGTCCGTCACCGATTCCGCGGAGACGCTGACGAAGCTGAGCGAGGAACTGAGCCAGGCGATCGACCGGTTCACCGTATAATGAGCAACTGGCTCCCGCTGTATGCGGGAGCCTTTTCCTGTTCGTTGTCTCAGAAATCCGTCTTCCGGTGAATTGTCGCTAAACATCACGCAATTCAAGCCGACATTAGATAGGTATACATAACTATCTAACATGGAGGATTCACATGGCAAAATCACTAAAGACAAAGATCATCGCGGCAGCCGTTGTCTTGTTCATGCTCGGCATGCTGCTGATGGCGTACATGCTGAATGGCCAGGTGAAGAAGCGGTCGATCGAGAATGTCACCGATGCAGGAGGACCGCTTTCGGACCAGATGGCCGTCTCGTCCGAGAATTTCCTCGACCAGTATGAAATGGGACTGAAACTGCTGTCGAATGCGAAGACGGTCAAGGAATATACGGATGGCAAAGAAGGCGTCAGTGATGACGAGGTGAAAGTCAAACTGCAGGAGTTCATGGATGCGTATCCGAATGCTTCTTCCGTCTATTACGCACTTCCTTCCAAGAAGGTGCTCATTTCGCCGCATGTCGATCTGACCGGCTTCGACCCGACCGGACGCGACTGGTACCAGCGGGCACTGGATGGTCCGGGTAAGGTGTACTGGTCCGCTCCCTACGTCGATGAAGCGACAGGAAACCCGGTCATCACGGCGTCCCGCGCTGTCATGAACGGTATCGACGTTGTCGGTGTGACGGGCGTCGATATCCAGCTCAGCTACTTGAAGGATTCCCTCAATGAGACGAGCATTCCTAATGACGGCTTTCCATTCATGATCGACAACAACGGCGTGGCGATCTCGTATCCGGAGAAAGACGGCGAGGAGATGCGCGACGAGACATTCGTTGATGAGATGTTCATGTACAACGAAGGGAATACGGATTTCAAGAACGCTAAGGGAGATAAATCGATTGTCATCTTCTCGACGATGGAACGTTTCGGCTGGAAAGTCGGCACCATCTACGACGAGAAGAACCTGCTCGGCATGGCGAAGGAACTGCGATTCTCGATCATCGTCATTTCGCTGATCACTCTCGCTGTTGTCGGCACGGCGCTGTACTTCATCATCGCCAAGCTCTTGAAACCGATCGGCCGCCTGCGCGGCAGTATGGATGCGGTGGCGGCAGGAGATCTTACCGTCCGTTCCGATATCCATACGAAGGATGAAATCGGACAGCTGAGCGACAACTTCAATGAGATGATCGCCAGCATGAACAGCATCATCTCTGTCGTCAGCCAGTCCGCTGATAACGTACGGTCCAATTCCGAATCGCTGAGTGCGGTGGCGGAAGAGACGAACGCGTCGAGCTCCGGAGTGGCGCATGCGGTCAATGAAATCGCGGAAGGTGCCTCGAAATCGGCACAGGATGCGGAGACGGTCACCGAGCGCTCCGACGAACTCGGCCGGCAGATCAACGGCGTCACCGAACGTGCTGTGTCGATGACGGATATCGCCGAGCGCACCGGTGCCATGAATGAAAGCGGCCAGGCGCAGATGGCGAACCTGCAGGAGACGTTCCAGTCATCCGCCGGCAACTTGCAGTCGATGAACGAAGCGATTTCAGGACTCGGCCAGAAGGTCAAGGAGATCGGCGGCGTCATGGAAACGATCACCGACATCTCCTCCCAGACGAACCTGCTCGCGCTGAACGCAAGCATCGAAGCGGCGCGTGCCGGCGAGCACGGCAAAGGGTTTGCTGTCGTTGCGGAGGAAGTCCGGAAACTCGCGGAGCAGTCCGCGCGTGCGACGGAAGACGTCCAGACGACCGTCCGCCAGCTGCAGGACGAATCGCGCACCGTAACCGAACAGATGGAAGAGACGATTGCGACGTTCCGCGAGCAAGGATTGGTCGTGAGCGAAACCGAGACGACGTTCGGCGAACTGTCCGCCCTCATGACGGAAATGCAGTCGTCGATCGACGCCATTTCCGATGAAATCCAGCACGTCGGCCGTCATAAGGACGACGTGGCGGAAACGATCCAGCTCATGGCGGCGACGTCTCAGGAAACCGCAGCCGCCTGCGAGGAAGTGAGCGCCTCCACCGAGGAACAGCTGCGCGCCATCCAGTCGGTCACCGAAGCGGCTGAGACGCTGACGGAGCTGAGCGAACAGCTGAGCCAGGCGATCGACCGGTTCAAGGTGTCGGATGAGGAATCCCCTCTTGCTGAGGAGAGTGCAGACGAAGAGGATGTTGACGAGACAATCTGACGGCATCCTGTACGGTAAAGGAAACAGACAAAAAGGAACGGCCCCGATACTAGGGGACCGTTCCTTTTTACTTGGTCTTCATTTGGATGTACATGCTTCGATGAACCCTTCGAACAGCCGCAGTGCGGCGGGGTCATCCCGGTTCGACAGCGCTTCCGGGTGCCACTGGACGCTCATGACATAGCGGTGTTCCGTGCTTTCGAGCGCTTCGATGATGCCGTCCTTCGCAGTCGCTGTCACGATCAGCGGCTCGGGGACGTCATGGACCGCCTGATGATGAAGGGAGTTCACGCGCAGTTCAGATCCTTGCGCGTACTCCGCCAGCCGGCTGCCCTCCTTCACGTCCACCGTATGCGTCGGATAATTCCGGTCCGCCTGCTGCTTATGCTGCAATAGCGGCCCGTCAAGATCCGAATAGATGTGCTGATGAATCGTTCCGCCGAGCGCGACGTTCAGCACTTGCTGGCCGCGGCATATGCCGAGCACAGGCATGTCCTTCCCGATCGCGCAGCGTGCCAGCGCGAGCTCCATATCGTCCCGTTCCGGCGCCGTCTTGCCGAGGTTCGCCTCCGGCTCCTCGCCGTAGACGAGCGGGCCGACGTCCTCCCCGCCTGTCAGCAGCAGCCCGTCGATCCGGCTGCAGATGGCGTCGATATCCTCGAGACCCGCCGGCAGCACGACCGGCAGTCCCCCCGCTTTCAGGATCGCCCGGCTGTAATCCGCCTTAACCCACGTTTCCCCGTTTTCGTCGATGTCTGATGTAATTCCGATGATCGGTTTCATGATGTCAGCACTCCCTTATGTAAAAAGATCCATGAGAAAACCGGCCGGGGTGAAGGCCGGTTTTCAGAGGTGCTGTTCTATTCCCGGTCTGCAGCATTCTTAATCATCCAGGAGGCAAAACCAACGGCGGAAGCGGTACCGGACGCTTATTTGGCCTTCCTCTCCCCTCACCCGTGCAACTCAGCGGCCTGCAGACGCAGCTTACAGTTCCGCCTATTGTACGGCTGCTGTCTGCATGATACGATCTGTTCAAACATTCACACAAATGGAGTGACTCTGATCCGACTGAAAATCCATGAGTCGCCGGAAGCCGGCGGCACGGAAATCACGGTCACGTGCCGGGAAGTCGACGACCGGCTGCAGGACATCATCCGGAAGATCGAGCAGCTGCTCGTGTCGTTCACCGGCCGGAAAGACGGCATCGTGCATACGCTCGAGGCGGAATCCGTCCTGTACATCGAAGCGGTCGACAACACCGTGTTCCTCTACACGGCGGAAGATGTCTACGAGAGCGGCCGGAAGCTGTATGAGTACGAGGAACAGCTCGCGCATACGGCGTTCCTGCGCATCAGCAAGAACCAGATCGTCAACACCGCCAAGACCATGAGTGTGCGCGCGCTTTTGAACGGCCGGTTCGAAGCGAAGCTTGCGAACGGCGAGAAGACGATCGTCAACCGGCATTACGCCAAAGCGTTCCGCAACCACTTTCTAGGATAGGAGGATTCATATGAAACGGACTTTGATCTACATCGGGGCCGCGTGCGCCGCGTTCACGTTCAGTTCCCTGCTCTACTACGTGTTCCGTCTGCTCGGCCTGTTCCCGCCGCTCACCGAATCGATGAGCATCACGCTGTTCCTCGTCTCTGCTATCATCACATGCCTCATCTGGCTGACGCATCAGCTGCCGGTGGAGCACCCGGCCGCCGTCTTCGTCTTGGAGATCCTCTGTGTCGTCGCCGTCCTGACCGCAGGCGGCCTGTTCTTCGAGATGTTCCCTTTCAACATCTGGATCTGGTCGTCTGTCGTGCTGTCCGGCCTGCTCGCCTATCTGTCGGTCTTCGTACTCATCTACCTGACCACGAAGGCGGATGAACGGCGGATCAACGACATCCTGATGCAGAGGCGGACCGCTCGGATTACGCTGTCATCCTGAACAGCGGGCGCATCATCGCAAGCGGCACGCCTGAAACGCTCCGCACCGCCCACTCCGCGGACCGGCTGTTTTTGAGAACGGCCGATTCCGAAGCGCTGCGGGCGGCGCTCTCGCGGGATCAGCTTCCCTACAGCGAGCACCTCGGCCGGTTCGAAATCGAGCTGGACTCGACCTTGCACGCTATCCCGCTCACCGCAAAATACGAGCCGCTGCTGACGTCGTTCGAAGTGAGGAAATCGAGCCTCGAGGACGTGTTCCTGCGGGTGCAGGAACGGAAGGAGGAGGATCTGCATGCTGACACTTGCGAAGCGTAACATGCTGCTCTACTTCCGCGACCGGTCCGCCGTCTTCTTCTCCCTGCTGTCCGTCGCGATCCTGATTGCCGTCTACGTCTTCTTCCTCGGCGACCTGATCGCGGACGGCATGCCGGAATTCCCGGGCAGGAAAGGTCTCCTGCTGACGTGGGTCATCGCGGGGATTTTCGCAGTCACCAGCATCACCACGACACTTGCCGCATTCGGCACATACGTCGAAGACCGGCAGCGACGGACACTCGACGATTTCCTCGTCACGCCGCTGAAACGGTCAGTGCTCACCGGAGGATACTTGCTCAGTTCCCTCGCTATCGGCCTGATCATGACCTTTACAGCACTCGTCGCAGCGGATATCATGCTGCTCGCCGCGGGACAGCCGCTGCTGACTGCGGTCCAGCTTCTCCAGTCGGCCGGCATCATCGCGCTGTCCGTCCTGTCCGCCGGCTCCCTGTTCCTGCTGCTCGTCCGGTTCTTCCGGACTTCGAACGCGTGCGCGGCCGCAAGCACCCTCATCGGGACGACGATCGGGTTCCTCGCCGGCATCTACATCCCGATCGGCAGCCTGCCGGGGTATCTCCAGTCGGTCATCCAGCTCGTCCCCGTCTCCCACGCCGCCCTCCTGTTCCGGCAGGTGCTGATGGCGCCTTATCTGACGGATGCATTTGCAGGCGCACCTGCCGCCAAGTCCGAACAGTTCCATGAAGCGTTGGGCATCACGTTCCATCTGGGAGACACGGCACTAAATCCGCTTTTCAGCGTGCTGTATCTGATCGGGTCAGCGGCTCTGTTCTTCCTGGTTGCAGGCCTCGTCCCGAAACGTCTGAAACGTTCCTGACTCCGCAGCCGGATCCGCCGGCTGCGGAGTCAGGTACAGCCGCTGTCCACCCCATCCTTTTTCAGTACCTTTCAGGCCCTAAGCCCTCTCGCCCTGCAATGGATAGAAAGCCGGAACTTTTCTGCATTCCGGAACCCTTCCCGCCGATAGCCGTATCACAAGCAACCTACTCGGAGAGGAGAGATCTGACACCATGAAAAAGATCGGACTTCTGCTGCTGACGGTATGCATGTTAGCCGCTTGCAGCACGGCGAAAAAGACGGAACCGGCAGCGGACAAGCCGGACACGGATGAGACGGCCAAGGAGCAAGCCGTCCCTGTGACTGCAGAGACGGAAGAAGGAGAAGAGGAAGACAGCGGGACGGCGGACGGGGATGGGACCGACTTAGATCTGGCGAGAGCGCAGACTGTCGAGATCCCTTCGGTTTTCGATGAAGACGGCAAACTGGGTGCAGCGATGACGGAGGAAGAATTCGAGCAGATCGCGAAGACGCAGCGCACCATCCGTTTCGCTCTCGACGACCACCCGATCCGCCGTATCTCAAGTGATGACAACAAGATCACCGACATCACCAACTTCGGGGATGCGCTGATCGACACGGAAAACAGTACAGCCTACCAGCTGCCGGACGAGGAGATTCCCGCCGCTTACCAACTGTTCCTGCAGAACCGAGCCGATGAATTCGCGGGGACGCCGGACTCCGAATACCGGACATGGGAGGAAGCGACCAACCTGGAACGGAGCGTCATCCAGCTCGTGCTGCTGATCGCCCCGCCCCTCAACGACCTCGGGACAGTGATTGAATACGGGAAGCTCGGGCATCCCGTCACCGCCGTCTTCCAGGAGGAGTTCACAAAAGTCGGTTCTCCGATGACACTGTTCCCCGGCCCGCAGACCAGTACCGACATCGAACTCTACGACCTCATGATGCAGATGCAGGGCATGTGGGGCGAGCTGGGTGCTTTCGAGGATCCAGGTGCACACCCTGAGGAATTCGGGGCATTGTATGGGAAAGTGCGCGCGGAGACGAACAATCTCGTCGTGCGGGTGAATTACACGCTGACGGAGAAATATTAGGAAGACATGTGAAAGCGGCTGTCCCGTCGAGCGGGCAGCCGCTTTTCATTTCTATGTTTTCCGGTAGATCCATTCCCCGTCTGCATCATATTCATGGATGAACTCGAATCCGAACGATTCATACAGACGCCGGGCGCCCAAATTTTCCTCGAACACACTCAAGTAGATCGGCTGCCTGCCGTATTCCTGGTCCAGACGCTCTAACAGCAGCCTTGTGAATGAACGACCGAGACCCTCCCCTTGATACTGTGCATCGATCAGCAGACGGTCCATCCAGACGTTGCGCCCGCCGGCACTGTCCCGCAGTGCTCCGTACATCGCAAATCCGACGAGCACTTCGTCCGCATACAGACCAACCGGCCGGAACTCGGGATAATCGGCGGCATCCTGCAGGCAGGCGGCTGGTGTCTCGATGAAGCCCTGCTGGCCCGGATGGACGGTCAACCCGAGGACATCTTCCCGATTGGTCGCATCAACTGGTTGGATAGTCAGTTCCATGGTTATCTGCCCTCTTTCCGATTTACTAGTTGCGAATTGTGAATGACAATCAAATCACCAGCACCATGCCCTCTTCCGCCACCCGGAACCCATTCGCTTCAACGAACTTCCGCGCCTCGCTGTCCGGATCGAGAACCGGATTGCTGTGGTTGAAATGCGTGAAATAGATGTCCGTCTCCCCGGCGATCGCCTGCAGCCGACGGATCGTCTCCGTGATGAACGGATGCGGAATGTCACGCAGGTCCCGGTCGCTCCGCCCGCTGTCCGCGAGATCGCCGGCACTGAAGAACGTCGCATCCAGCAGGCAGATGTCCGCCTCGCGGCAGGCATCGAGCACATCCACTGTCCACTCGTCCCAGCTGTCGATGTCCGGAATGTACAGCACCGACTTGTTCGGCCCTTCGATCCGGAACCCGAACGTCTCCGAGTATTCGTTACGGTGCGGCACATCGAACGGCGTCACCGTAACACCGTCCGCCAGCTGCCCCGGCTTTCCGTCCGTGATCTCCTGAACTGTAATATTGCCAAGATCCGTCAGCTGCCGCCATGGTACGTTTGTCTCGAGCATCTCCTTCATCTTCCGCCCGGCGAAGACCGGGACACCGGCCGTGCTCATCGCCTCTTTGCCGAGATACATCAGGCCGGGATAATGGCCGATGTGCGCATGTGTCAGCCAGATGCTGTCCATGACCTGCCCTTCCAAGCCGAATGTCCGCTGCAGCATGACGAGCTGCTCCTTGAAATCGGGGGACGCGTCGAACAGATGCCACTGCCCCTCCTCCGGCAGGACGACCGCGAGCGACGCCGCCCGCCGTTTCCACGCCGGATTTTCAATCGCACGGGTGCAGTTTCCGCAATAACAATTCGGCTGCGGCACACCCGCGTCCTGCGCCGTGCCGAGCACTTGCAGCCTCACTTCGCCCAAGCCGCCACCTCCTCTTTTTCATCCACTTCTATCACAGCCGGTTCGGCGGTGTACGTTTTCCGCTTGATCGTGAATCCCGTGAAGCCGAAGATCAGGTTGATGAGCGGCACTAGAAATGCGAAGAACGCATACGGGATGAACTGCCCCGGACTGATGCCGAACATGCCGGCCGCAAACACGGCGGGCACACTCCACGGCACGAGGTTGATGCCGACCGTGCCGGCCGATTCCACGCAGCGCGACAAGTTGACGGTATCGATGCCCATCTCCTTATATTTCGGCACAAACGTCCGGGACGGCAGCACAATCGCCAGGAACTGTGCTCCGCTTGCGAACGCCACGACGAATGTCGATAGGATCGTCGCCGCGATCAGGCTGCCCGCGGACTGGACACGCGACATCATCTTGCGCGTCAGCACACCGAACGATCCCGACTCCTCGAGGATGCCGCCGAGTGCCGTCGCAATGATGAGCAGCGCGACCGTGTTCAGCATCGATGTCATCCCGCCGCGATTCAGCAGCGAATCGACCGCCGGCACACCGGTTTCCGCCGTGAATCCGCTCGTCATCGCCTGGATGACAGCGCCGACCGGCATGCCTTGTACAATCACGGCGATCACCGCACCGAGCAGACCAACGCCGGCGAGCGCCGGGATGGCGGGCACTTTCTTGATCATCAGGACCACGGTCAGCACCGGCAGCAACAACAGCAGCGGATGGATTGTGAACTGCTCCGTCAGACCGGTCTGAATCGCACCGATCGACGCGGCGTCAGACGTTCCGGCACCGGCAAACATCCGGCCGACGACCGCATACAGGACGATCGACAGACCGAACGCCGGCAGCGTATCCCAGAGCATGTGACGGATGTGCGAAAACAGGTCGGTCTCCGCCATCGCCGGTGCGATATTCGTCGTATCGGACAGCGGTGACAGCTTATCCCCGAAGAACGCCCCGGAAATGACCGCACCGCCGACAAGCCCCGCCGGGAATCCGAGCCCCTCCCCGATCGCCATGAATGCCAGTCCTACCGTCGCGATCGACGTGAAGGAACTACCGAGCGTGATCGACACGATACCGGTCACGAGTGCCACGATTGGTACAAAAACCGACGGATGGATGAGCGACAGGCCGTAATGGATGATCGTCGGGATGACCCCGCTCGCCATCCACGACCCAACAATCAGCCCGATCAGCAGGAGAATGAACACCGCCGGCAGCGCCCGGCCGACACCCCGCACCATCATCTCCTGCACATCCGCCCACCTAAAACCGGCCACCGCCGCCACGACAGCGGCCGCGAGCACCCCGATCACCAGCGGCAGAAGCATTCCCGCGTCCCATACGAACACCGACATTGATGCCGCTGCGACCAACACAAGTATCGGCAGCGCCGCAAGCCACCCGGACATTTCCTTCTCCATTCTCCCATCTCCCCTGCTGTAATATAAAACGCAAAAAAAGCCCCCATCCCTCTCGAAAGAAAGGGACGGAAGCTCCGCGGTACCACCCAACTTAGCAGGACTCCCCCTGCTCACTCAACCCGGATAACGGCCGGCCGCCGGACACACGTCTGCTCCCTGCCTGTAATTCACCCATGCCTCCCGCTTGGTTCGCACCACCCACCAAGTCTCTGATTCCAAGGATTGCACCGCTACTCCGGACAGTTCGTCACATTTTACACAATGATAGAGGGAGGAGTGGGAATTGTCAATCAGTATATTGGATATTGCGTGTACAATTCTCTTCCACACGGCACTGTTCCATTCTTCTCCTTCATCAAGAAACCGGAAACAGCGCAAGACTGCTCCGGAGAGATCCCCGGCTTCGCATACCAAACGGCCTCACCGGTTTCCGGGCTGCCTGAATTCACGGTGTGCTCAGGCCATACAAAAGAACTCATCCCTCTCCTAGTGCAATACGCAAATCGATTCAATATGATAACGAAGCGTCCGTCTGATCCTGTCGGCGTCGAGACGGTCCGGCTCCAGCAGCGCATGAATCGCAATCCCATCTATCAAGCCGTACAGCCGTTCACTCTCCAGCTCCATATCGATAGTTTCCGGTAAAAGTCCAGTCGCCTCCAAATACGCCAATGCTTTCCGGACACCTGCCAGCACGCCGTCATCCGGTATCGGCAGGTCGTCTTTCCGGTGGTTCACATAGACGGTGAAAGCAAACCATACTTCCATTTCCGCACGCGTCTCCGGGCTATGCGGTACGATTTCATATAATACGGCCAGCACCATTTCTTTAGGCGGAAGTTCCTGTGCCGCAACTTTTTCAATCCGGGCGGTCGCCCGCTCTTGCACGAGCGTCATCGCATAGACAAGCAGATCATCCTGGGTCTTGAAATAATGGCGGAGCGCCCCGAGTGAGAGCCCCGCTTCTTCCGCAATGTTCCGCACTGTCGCTCCTTCCATCCCTTTATCCAGAATGACCCGCCACATCGCCTCTGCAATCAACTGCTTCCGTGCTTCATGATTCACTAATTTCGGCATATACCTAGTGTAGAATACATCCTGTTTTTTAACAACACACTTGTATTGTGAAAGAACAAGTGATACGATTCTCTTAATAAATACAACTGTATCATATAAACAAAGGAGGGATGGTAATGAATTTGATCGCCTGGATGATCGTTGCCTGTGAAATCGGCTTCTGGGTTGCCATTCTTGCCGGGATGACCGCACGGTATGTATTCAACAAGAAACGGCTCGGCCTCTTTTTCCTGGCACTCACGCCGGTCATCGACGCTGCCCTGCTGATTGTCACCGCTTCCGATCTGATCAATGGTGCAGTCGCCACGCAGGCACATGCCATCGCGGCGATTTACCTCGGCGTATCGGTTGCATTCGGCAAAAGCATGATCCACTGGGCAGATGAACGGTTTCTGTATTATGTTAAACGACAAGGATCGAAACCGCAGAGGAAAACAGGCTACGCCCATGCACGCCATTCGATGAAAGGCTCCCTGCAGCATGTCCTCGCCTACTTGATCGGCGGTAGTTTCCTTGCTGGACTAATTTACTATATCGGTGATAACGCGAGAACAGAAGCCCTTCAACAAATGCTGAAATTATGGACCCTCATCCTGGGAATCGATCTCCTGATTTCCGCCTCCTATTTCATCTGGCCGAAGCCGGAAAAAGCGAAGAAGACGGAGTAAAGAACCCCATGTTCTTATACAGCCCCTGCCCATGCAAGACCTTATCATCAAAAAATCGGAAGCGGTCCCTACACCGCTTCCGATTTCCATCATGCGTTCCGTCCCGATTTCGTCTGTGCCTTCCACTTCTTCCGCTCCGCCGCCTGCGCCTGCACGTTTGTCTTCCGTTCCAAAAAGGCGATTTCCCGCTGCAGTTTCAAATAGCTCGCAAAACGGTCTTCCTCAAGCGCCCCATCCGCAAGTGCCTCCTGGATGGCGCAGCCTGGCTCGGCATGGTGCCGGCAGTCGTTGAACTTGCACGATGCAGACAGCGCGTCGATGTCCGCAAAGCTGCCGTCCATGCTCTCCTGATCGTTCCATAATTGAAATTCCCGCATCCCCGGCGTATCGATCAGCACTCCGCCGGCAGGCAGCGGAATCAGTTCACGGTGGGTTGTCGTATGGCGGCCTTTCGCGTCATCTTCCCGGATTGTCTGAACAGTCATCGTGTCCCCGCCACAGATGGCATTGACGAGCGATGACTTGCCGACGCCTGAGGAGCCCAGCAACGCAGCGGTCTTCCCCTCTTTGAGCAGATCGACGACTGCTTCGATCCCTTCGCCCGTCTTACTGCTGACTGTGAGGATGTCTGTACCAAACGCAATTGCCTGCACTTGATCCACATACAACTCAGGTGTGTCGCATAAATCCGCTTTCGTCAGCACGATCACCGGCACGGCACCCGAATCATACGCTGCCACCAGATATCGCTCCAGCCTCCGAATATTGAAATCGTCGTTCATGGACGTCACCAAAAATACGAGATCGACATTCACGGCGATGAGCTGTTCCGTGATACTCGTGCCAGCTGTCTTCCGCGAAAACACGGATGTACGCGGCAAAATCGCGTGAATGATCCCCCGCTCTTCCCCCGGCATCCGCTCAACAGCCACCCAGTCCCCGACCGCCGGGTAATCCTGCCGGTCGTGCGCCCGGTGCAGCAATGCTCCCGAACAGACGGACAGCCATTCGCCTTTTTCCGTCACGACTCGATACATATGCTTATGTTCCAATGTGACACGCCCAGCCACCATGGAATCGGTCAACGTTCCATCGTGCTGCAGTTCGAGCCATTGCTCCTGTTGGTGGTCATTCCATCCGTACTTCATCATTTTCTCCAAATAAATTCCTCCTAGTTATGTGCATACAAAAAAGCATGGGTCCAAGGATCGGACACCATGCTTTCACGCATACACCAGAAGGAAACTGTCCTGATTTACCTCAGGGCAGGTGAAAGTATGGGTCCGATCCAATCTGCAATTGTCAAATTGAAGTTTGCCATAGTGATCACCTGCCCTCTCTGAAAGTTATCTACATCATACGGAACTATCACTAGTAAGTCAATGAGATATTTTTTAATTCCATCGATTCAATTAATTATATATGCGTCCGCCTTTCAAACCGGTTATCATAGAGGAAACCTGAAAGACACCCATTGAAATGAGGGATCCTCTTGACCCAATACACCATCAACCAGCAAACCCGGGACTTTCTGGATGAACATCACTTATACGAAGACGACGACATCCAGCAGATCCAGCTGCAGCATCGGCTTGCGCTTGTCGACGCGTTCGCTTTGCCAAAAGGCGGACGGATCCTCGAGATCGGCTGCGGACAGGGCGACACGACAATGGCAATCGCGCATGCCATCGGCGAAGACGGATCGGTCACCGCCATCGATCCGGCCAGCCGCGAGTACGGCGCGCCGTTCACGTTAGGTCAGGCCACTGATCGGATTCTGCAGTCCACACTCGGCGACCGGATCATGTTCCATCTAGAGACCGATTTCCTGGACTATGAAGTTTCCGAACCGTTCGACGTCGCGGTGCTGTCCCATTGTTCCTGGTATTTCAAAAGCGCCACAGAACTGCTGGCACTTCTGAAGAAAGTTCGGCCCGCCGCGAAACAGATCTGTTTCGCCGAATGGGATCTGGCGTTCACCGATCTCGGCCAGCGGAGCCACTTCTGTGCGGTGTCCATACTCGCGCTGTATTCACAGTTCATCGAAAACGACAGCAACGTCCAAACCCTGTTCCATAAGACAGAAATCCGGCGCCTCCTGGAACAGGCCGGCTTTACAACGGACGCCCCGGCAACCGTCGATGCCACCCACCTGCCCGACGGCGGCTGGGAGCGCGGATATGCCAACAGCATACGGACGGAACTCGAGGAAGCAGCGCCAGCCATGGGTTCCCTGCTCACCAGCTATTACGAATTGTTGAATGAACCGGATGACGCCATCCCCTCGCTGAACAGTTTCGTATTGTCGGGGGCTTGAGGGACGGCCATCTTGAAAGTTATCTGTAAGTTCAAGAAAAACTGTAGACCCATCTGGTCGACTGTGATATTCTATAGTCGACCAGTCAGGTCTATTCTTTTTCACGAAAATCGACCACTTCGGTCTACGAAGGAGTTCATGATGACTACTAAATTCACGACACTCGACAAAACCAAACAGAAACGGATCACCGACGCCGCAATGCGGGAGTTCGCACAGTATGCATATGACCAAGCGTCGACAAACCGGATCGTCCAGGAAGCGGGCATCGGCAAGGGGATGCTGTTCCACTACTTCGGCTCGAAGGAAGCTCTGTATGCCTATTTGGCCAAGCGGGCGATCACTGTTCTCGAGGAGCTGTACACGCAGTACATTGACATGGACGAATCTGATTTCATAGAGCGCATGAAAGGGTCTGCAAAATTGAAGATGGAGGTGTACCAGCGCTATCCGGACCTGTTCAACTTCATCGCCCAGACGGTGTTGGAAAAGGAATCGAAGCTGCCGAAGCCGCTCGCGGACCGGCTCGATACTATGCAGCAGGATGGTATGCGGCGGCTGTTCAGCGGACTCGATACGACGCTGTTCCGCGACGAAGTACCTGGCGAGGACGTACTGAAGCTGATCAGCTGGTCCATCGACGGCTACAGTCAGGAACTGCTCGCGAAGCTAAATGGCGCGGCATTCACAGAGATCGACCTGGAGCCGCATTGGCAGCAGTTCTATGAGTTCCTCGACGTATTGAAACGGGTCTATTACAAATAAGGGGGCGGATCGGTATGGCGGTATTGGAAGTGGAAGGACTGACGAAGACATTCGGGAAATTCAAAGCGCTCGATGATGTGACGTTCCGGGTGGAGCCCGGCGAAGTGTTCGGCTTCATCGGACCGAATGGCGCCGGGAAGTCGACGACGATCCGGGTGCTGCTCGGGCTGCTGAAGCGGGATGGCGGGACAGCGAAGATATTCGGAAAGGATGTCTGGACGGACTCCGTAAACATCCACAAGCGGATTGCGTATGTGCCTGGCGATGTCACGCTCTGGCCGAACTTGACGGGCGGCGAAGTGATCGATGTGTTCGCTGGCCTGCATGGACATTCGGATGGAAAAAGGCGCAATGAACTGATCGAGCGGTTCGACCTCAATCCGTCGAAGAAATGCCGGACGTACTCGAAAGGCAACCGGCAGAAAGTCGCGCTGATTGCCGCCTTCGCCTCAAACGCCGACCTGTTTATCCTGGATGAACCGACGTCCGGGCTCGACCCGCTCATGGAGCGTGTCTTCCAGCAATGCGTCGCCGAGGTGAAAGAGGCCGGCAAGAGCGTCCTGCTGTCGAGCCACATCCTGTCCGAAGTCGAGCGGCTGTGCGACCGGGTCGGCATCATTCGGCAAGGGACGATTGTCGAAACCGGCACGCTTGCGGAACTGCGCCACCTGACCCGCACCAATCTGACAGTGGCACTTGCCTCCCCTGCCTCCAGACTTGCAGAGCTGGACGGCATTCATAATTTGATCAATGAAAACGGCACCCTGACGTTCCAGGCGGACAGCAACAAACTTGGCGACATCATGGCGATTCTCGCGCCGTATGGCATCGAGCGTCTCGAAAGTGCGCCGCCGACGCTCGAAGACCTGTTCATGCAGCATTACGACCACCGGGAGGCATCGCGATGAGCGCACAAGCAACCGGCAGCATGCGGCTCTTCCGCTTCATCATAAGGCGCGACTGGCTGCGGCTCTTCATCTGGATTGCAGCCATCACCGCCATCACCGTCGCGGTCCCGCCGGCCTTCCAGGACCTCTATCCGACACCGGCAGCACGCGACACGATGGCCGAAACGATGAAGAACCCGGCGATGACCGCCATGGTCGGACCCGGCAATCTTGCCCACTACACACTCGGCGCCATGACCACCCACCAGATGCTCCTGCTGACGGCGGTCGCCGTCGCGATTATGAATATCCTGCTCGCCGTCCGGCTTACGCGGGCAGAAGAGGAGGCGGGCATCTCGGAAATGCTCCTCGCCCTTCCCGTCGGCCGGCGTGCACCGCTTCTCGCAGCGGCTGGCGTGCTGGCGCTGGTCAACCTGGTGTTGGCCGCAGCTATCTCGATTGGGCTTGCCACTCTAGGCTTGGACAGCCTGACCGTCAGCGGTTCGCTGCTGTACGGACTGACACTCGGTGGTGCCGGGCTATTCTTCGCTGCCGCTGCCCTGATTGCGGCGCAACTGTCCGAAAGCGCACGCGGCGCGACAGGTCTCGCAATGATCGCGCTGATCCTCGCTTTCCTGCTCCGCGCAGCCGGTGACGCCGCCGAGTCCCGGCTTTCCTGGCTGACGCCACTCGGCTGGGTCACCGCCGTCCAGCCGTTCGCCGGCAACCAAGTCTTGCCGCTCGTCCTGCTCGCAGCGGGTGCCCTGCTGCTGGCCGTGATCGCATGGACGCTGCAAGGCAGCCGCGACCTCGGTGCCGGCCTCCTGCAGGCTAGACAAGGACGTACCAGTGCTTCCAGCTCGCTGCGGACACCGCTCGGCCTCGTCTTGCGCCTCCAGCGCACTTCACTCATCATCTGGGGCATCGGTATGGTCGTCCTCGGCCTCGCCTACGGATCCGTTCTCGGCGACTTGGAGAGCTTCTTCGAAGGGAATGAGTTGCTGCAGAACATGCTTACCGTTGGCAGCACCCGGCCCATCCCCGAACAGTTTCTGCCGATGCTCATGCTCGTCATGGCCCTGATCGCCACCATTCCAGCGATATTGTCCATGCAGCAGCTGCTCAGCGAAGAAAAGAACGGCCGCATCGACAGCATTCTCGGCCGCCCGGTCTCGCGGGTGCGGCTGATTGGAACGTATCTGACCGTCGCTGGGATGACTGGCATCCTGATGAACTCTCTGGCCGCCGCTGGTCTATGGCTCGCCGGCCGCAGTGCGATGGCCACTCCGCTTCCACTGTCGATGATCATAGGTGCGAGCACCATACAGATTCCGGCGCTCCTTGTGATGGTGGCGTTAACGGCTTTGCTGATAGGTGTATTACCAAAAGCCAGCCCGCTGATCTGGCTCCTCCTCGTCTATTCGTTTGCCGTCCTGTATTCGGGGAGCTTGTTCCAGCTGCCGGCCTGGATGGCTGACATCTCGCCGTTCGGCTCGGTACCGGAATGGCCGGTGGAGGAAATGGATTGGGTGGCGATTGTAGAGCTGGTGGTGGTTGGGGTGATTATTGGAGTGGGTGGAGTGTTTGGGTATCGGGAGAGAAATATTGGCTGAGAAGTTGGCTAATGCATATTCCAGAAGAGTTTCTTTGCGGATCTGTACGCTGGATGATTTACGATGCAACAACTAGCTAGTATCTTTTCCAGCTCCCCAAAAATGCAAGTCTCGCAATCACAAATTGGCGTAGTCTTCCTTCTATTTCTGAATAGCTGCGAGCTGCTCTTGGATTTCCTCATTCAGCTCTGCAGCTTCTTTCTTGTACAAGTCAGTTGCCGCCGCATATTGGGCAATATCTTTCATTTGGTACAACCGTGCTTCAATCTGTTCAAGTATGGCGTCTTGCTGCTTCACTTTCTGCAATTCATTTTCTATAGCTTGAATGTCTGACTGAACTTTTTTATTGATAGTGATCACTACCTTTCTTATGCTTGGAATCGTCTCGCCGGGATGAACATACGTTCTAATTGATCTATGCGACGCACAGGTCACCACACAATCACAATGAACTAACTTAAAAACCAAAAAGGCGGTACTTCCAGAGAAGTACCTACCATTTTGCCGCATTAAATATTATTAAGATTTTTTGCTAAGTTTATCCAAGATGATGAGTTGGAAACCAAATACCAAACCTATTGGGACAACCAAGCTGAAAAATGGCCCTAAATCTTCTTTGAAAAGATTAACTGTTAATAAAAATAAGGTCAAACAAATAACTATACCCAATACTAATTGAAATGTAATCCGCATAATTTAGCTCCCTATCTTTTGGTAAAGGATTAGTAATTGAATAGTATCATAGGTGAAGTCGCTTTAGTTACTTTTGTGACTCCACCAACAGAAATAGAACCTGTTTTGATTCCGATACTCGGAGAAGCAGAAAGCTGGATTGTGATGTGATCGTAATGTCCGTAAGCGTTTGCCCGTAAAACATTGGAACTACCTTTTTTAAAAGAGGTGCCTGTGCGCGAAATATTCTGAATGTTTAAACAAACACGATTGTTTCTCACACAGGCACCCCTCACTACAGGCACCCCTCACTACAATGACGACCTCCTGTTGTTCAATTAATATAGCTAATATTCAACTTTAATCCCAAATAATATAAACTAAATTTATCAAAAAATATAACAATCCGAGTAAAACAAACAAATAGCCTAATGTATTAGTATACTGGTTTTTCTTCTTCTTGATTTTAAGTGCATATAAGCCTAAGAAAAAAACCAAAATTCCTAACAATAGATTTACATAATTAAATATCGCCATTACTAATTAACACCTCATACCTGCCAATAATAGTGATAAGCCCTTTTAGCGGCTCTCTCCATCGATATACAATAATTATATGCAGCACCGGATATTCCTATCGCCGTTATTCCAACAGCTACACCTGCCGCTCCATTTATTGCAGCCACAACTGAAAAAGAGGTGCCTGTGCGCGAAACATTCATGAATGTTTAAACAAACACGATTGTTTCTCACACAGGCACCCCTCACTACAATGACGACCTCCTGTTGTTCAATTAATATAGCTAATATTCAACTTTAATCCCAAATAATATAAACTAAATTTATCAAAAAATATAACAATCCGAGTAAAACAAACAAATAGCCTAATGTATTAGTATACTGGTTTTTCTTCTTCTTGATTTTAAGTGCATATAAGCCTAAGAAAAAAACCAAAATTCCTAACAATAGATTTACATAATTAAATATCGCCATTACTAATTAACACCTCATACCTGCCAATAATAGTGATAAGCCCTTTTAGCGGCTCTCTCCATCGATATACAATAATTATATGCAGCACCGGATATTCCTATCGCCGTTATTCCAACAGCTACACCTGCCGCTCCATTTATTGCAGCCACAACTAAAGAAGCGATTGTTAAAATACCAACACCTGTAACTGCTCCAATAAATCTTCTTTCGTAATCATTTAATGAATCAACGGAATCTTTAAATCCTTTTAAATTAGATTTATTTTTATTTGTTTCGTTTACATTGTAATATAAGATCGAAGTAAGAGAGTTTCCGTTAGGTCTTCTCATTTGCCATTTGTTTGGAGATCCATAATTGATTGTATATTCAAAGTTAGTCCATGTGTTTTCTTCTAATTTACCTGCTAAAGCATTCATTTCATTTTCAGATTCTATCTTTAACTGTTCTTTTGCTATTGCATTTAAATCTAAAACAACCTCCTCTTGTCCTTCTACTTTAGTAGTGAGAACATTAGTTAGTTTATTGAAAATAGCAATACTTTTCACGCCATCTTGAACTGATTCTACTACTCTTTCAGTTGAATTGTCTACAAGGATATTCAAACTTAATTCAGGCATGTCCGAGTTAATTAAATTATAAGTACCTTCAAATTCTTTTGTTATCAATTCATTTTTCAAATCCATATTACTTCCAGGACTTTTATCGAAACCAATTGCAAATACCTCACTTATTGAGGTACTACTAAACGCCAATACCAAACAAAGTAAAAATACTAATTTCTTCATCTCAACATCTCCCCTTGCTGTATTTTGATGATACAATTAAAGTGTTTATCAAAAATGGTGCCTGTGCGCGAAACATTCATAAATGTGTAAACAAACACGATTGTTTCTCGCACAGGCACCGATCATTCGGTTTCTCGCACAGGCACCGATCATTCAAGTCTGGTTCGTTCCTCAGTGGCTGACGCGGAGACTCATACAATCAGATCACCAGACATACCAAGTGACCACCACCGATATCATCGCCATCAATAAATACGTATAGCCGAGGATACGGGTCACATTGTTCTTATTCTTTCTGAGAAACAAGTAATAGAGCCCGATGCTGAAAATGAACACAGTCATCAGAAGCAGCACAAGAATGATCAAGTTCATCATGGACAAGCTCCTTTCATCACTTGACGCGGTGGTAGTACGTATTCGCGAGATTTGCATGCCGGTGCAGTTTGACAAGTGAATCCAGCGCCGTTCCATATGCTCCTAACGCTGCGAGACCTGCAGTCAGTGTACCTGCACCTGCTGTCGGCACTGATAGAATGAAGGAAAGCCAACTGAGTCCCAGAGAAGTCAGCGAACTTCCGATTGCTTTGAATTCGTAATAGTTGATGTTCTCCACTGCTGTCTGGAAAGACGCTAAGTTGCCTTTATTCGAAGCTGTCCTGTTCACTTTCTTATAATAGTACTTGAAGAGGGAGTCTTCTTTCGGCCTGCGGAGTTCCCACTTCTCCGTTGATCCGTGAGTGATGATGTATTCATAATTCATGAACGTCTTTTGCTTTGTCGTCGCAGCCAGCATGCCCAATTGCGGTTCCTCCGGGGACACGGTGATCAACTCATCGGCTACCGCTTGGCGTGTCAGCTCGGTCATATTGTAAGTGACTGGCTTGTGACCGGTTTCTTCGATTGTCAGCAGATTCAACTTCTTGTTGTATACCGCTTTCGTCACTACACCATCCGTGACTGTCTGAACAACTCGTTCAATTCCCGTATCCTTTAAGACTACGGGACTTCCGTCACTTGCCGATGCAAAGACCGTCACAGGGGTGGCTGCGGTACTCAGCAAGATTAGTGCAGCTAGTACGAGCAAGATCCGTTTTACGTTTTTGAGCACGTCTTCTTCCTCCCTTAGTGGAAATATCATTTCGTATTACCTTTCACCCGAGTCGGCTGGTACAGGAAACTTATTTACTGTGACTGATTCATCCTCCGGAAATAAGCCAAATATCCAGCAATGTCATGACGAAGTCGATCATCGGTACACGCCCCCCTTTTTCTTTCAGTATAAGTTATACTTACAAGTATCAGACAAATTATCAGAAAACTGATAAAAGGGGTGGAATCGATTGGCACACTATGGACAGTCACTAAAGAAGGTCCGAAAAAACAAGCATCTCTCCCAGCAGAAAGTCGCAACAACCGCACTCTCCCAAGCGGCCTATTCCAACTTCGAAGCCGGCAAATCGGATATTGGATCGGCAGCCTTCGTACATCTGCTCAATCAGCTGCAGCTCACATTCGAAGAACTCGACTATCTCCAGAACGGCTGTCAATTTGGAGAGTCAGACCATCTGATCCAGCGCTTTTTCCGTCTCCCATACAACAACAAAACTGAAATTCAAGACCTGATCCGCTCGATTGATATGTCCTTGGAAGCCGTACCGAACAACTATCTGATGGAAATCAGGCAGGTCTGCGAAGCGCTGCTCATCCTTGAGACATCCGGAAGCCTGAACGATGCACGGGAGAAAGTGCAGCACGTATGGGAACGCATTTCGAATTATGACCAATGGTATCTGATGGACATCAAACTGCTCAATGCCATGCTCTATTTTTTCGACAGCGATACCGTTATCCCCCTGGCCGACAAACTTCTCGAAAGACTCAGTGAGTACAACGGATTCGCGGATGCCATCAAACTAAGCATCACGATTCAAATCAACTCTTCCATGATCCTGATCCAAAACGGCGCCTACACAGCCGCCCGCACACGGTTGGATCGCCTGCTAAAAAAGCAGCTCCGCCAACTGCCCTACCCCTCCTTGGCGGTCTGTTGCAGCCGGCTGGCGATCTGCTGCTCCCACATAGATCTCGACCATGCTGCTTACCACTATGACAAGGCAGTCGCGCTGCTGAAACTGTACGAAGACGATCACTTGCTTCAGATGATCCAGGAGGAATACAGCAAGTATTCGAAGCCGGAAGTTGTGTAACAGTTACTACCATGAAATGAGAGAGAAATTGCAACCAGCCAGGCCGTCATTTCACGTGAAGCCGCGATGGTTGGACTGGTTGGCTGGAGTATAGGCGGATGGATTATCCGCAGCATGCTTGGGGTTTGTGGTGCTCAGCAGCTAATGTGACTTCAATCTGCAAACAGATCCAGCCGCCGGCATAGCTGGTGGAGGAGTAGGATATTGGAGGAGGGATTGGACAGTACATCATTTTCACAGTCGACAAATGACATACCGGCTGCTTGATGGGGGCATGAACAACCAACTATTGTAGAGTTGAAAACCCGTCTGACACACCATGTAATTTCAATTCTGATAATCCTTCAAAGTCTTCCTTCAATCTCTCAATAGCTGCCAGCTGATCTTGGATTTCTCCATTCAGCTCTGCAGCTTTCTCCTTGTCCAAGTCATTTGCCGCAGCAAACTGGGCAATGTCCTTCATCCGGTACAACCGCTCTTCGATTTGCGCCAGCACCGCATCCTGCTCCTTCACTTTCTGCAATTCAATTTCGATAGCTTGAATATCTGGCTGTACTTGTTTACTCATGGTGATCACTACCTTTCTCATTTTTGAGACGCCTTGTTGAAAAAGAACATACGTTCTAACTCGTGGTATACTTATCTTATCATAATTGAGATAGGAGCAATCGCCATGTCTTCTGTATTCCATCAGCGTATGTGCGGCAAGCTGTTAGGGGATGGCTGCATTGTCCAGCAGGCCGGCAGGAAACCGAGATTTCAATTCATCCACAGACGGCAGGACGAACAGTGGGCACTCCACTGTTACGAGCAGCTAAAGGCTTATATCCCCCTGGCCTTACCATTCCCCCGCAAAACGATAGATAGCCGCGTTCGAAACGGATTCACCGTAAGCCCGTAATATAAAAAAGCGCTACCTATCGGCGCGCCGCACAAATAGCCCTTCTCTTCACCGATTTGAAGAGACAGGGCTATCTCAATTTACACGATTCTTGAATTTCTGGTGACCATGGCAGGAACGAATCGAGCCGTTCACTTTGCTGCTGAA